>NZ_CAUPZM010000016.1:0-52480 GCF_963515975.1 Campylobacter showae | reverse complement strand
TCCCGTCGCCAAATTTCAAAGCGCCTCGTCTAAACGCAAAAATACGTCGCCTTATTGATTTTCGCTCAAATTTGAAACTAATCTATAATTTGTAAATTTGACCGCCAAATTTACAAGTCGAAGTATTTTGAGATGATTTTTGGGGTTGCGCAGATAAAATTTAGCGTAGGTTAGACATGTAGTCTGCCGAGCTAAATTTTATCAAGCTCCGCAAAAAGCGCTCAAAAGACAAGCCTTCAACAAAAAAGGAAAAATATGAAAACTATTATGTTATGCGCTATTTGCTCGGTCAGTTCCGGCAACTGCTCCGAGGACTGCGGCTACTGCACGCAAAGCGCAGGTATAAATGCCGGCATCGAAAAATACAAAATGAAAACCGCCGAGCAGGTAGTCGCCGAGGCTAAGATCGCGGCGGCAAACCACGCACTGGGCTTTTGCCTAGTCACCAGCGGCGCAAGACTCACGGACAAAAAGACCGAGGAGATCGCCCGCCTCGCGCGCGCCGTAAACAAAGAAGTCCCAAACCTCATGCTGATCGCTTGCAACGGCATGGCGACGCTACCGCAGCTAAAAGAGCTCAAAAGCGCGGGCGTGTTTAGCTACAACCACAACCTAGAAACCTCGCGCGAGTTTTTCCAGCAAATTTGCTCGACGCATAGCTGGGACGAGCGCTGGCAGACCAACATCGACGCCAAAGAAGCGGGGCTAATGCTCTGTACGGGCGGCATTTACGGCCTTGGCGAGAGCGAGGCCGACCGCGCGAGCCTGCAAGCTAGCCTAAAAGAGCTTGATCCGTTTTCTAGCCCGATAAATTTCTTTATCCCAAACGACGCACTACGCGTCAAGCGGCCGCCTATGGGAGCGGACGAGGCGCTAAAAATCATCGACGACACCGTCCGCGCGCTGCCTAGCGCTCGCGTGATGATCGCGGGCGGTCGCGAGAAAATTTTAGGCGAACGCCAATACGAGATCTTCGATCACGGCGTCTCCGCCGTCGTCATCGGCGACTACCTCACGACCAAGGGCGAGGTCGCTAGCCGCGATATCGCCGAGTTTAAGGCGCGAGGATTTAGCTTCGCGACGCTTTGCCACTGATGCAAATTTACGAGCGCGATTTTTGGCGGACAACCACCAAATTTAGCCTGCATTTTAAACGCATTTTAGTATTTTGGGTTTTTACTGTTTAGGCGCCGCGATTTGCCCAAATTCTAAATTTTACTCGCCGAGACCCGAATCTTTAAAACGCTAAATTTAGATTGGTTAAATTTAGCATTGCGCATTAAATTTAATCTTTCTTGTTAGGGGGAAGGGGCTTGAATTACGCTCTGCTAGCAGTTGCGAAGTGTAGCTGAAGCAAAAGAGTCCCTTTTTTCTTTTCTTTGGGAGAGGAAGGGGATTCTACTTACGAAGCGTGACCCCTTCCTCTCCCAAGCCCTCTCTAACACCACTGCACGTTAGAAGTGGCGACATAGCTTTTCTAACGCAAAGCGTCGCAAGTTTTAAATTTGAGTTTTCAAGATGCGGGTCTCGGCGACCCAAATTTACAAATTTGACTTCAAATTTGAACGTAAAACGATAAGGCGAAGTATTTTATAGAAACATTTTGCTTCGCAAAAACGCTACGCTTGTTTTGAGATGAATTTGAATGTTGTGCAGAAATTTTAAGTCAAGGCTAGACAAGTAGTCTGCCGCAGACTTAAAATTTCAAACTCATTCAAAGACGCTCAAAAGACAAGCCCAAGCAAGTCAAATTTATCAAAGAATAAAAAACCTTAGGTTATAATCCCTCATTTACAAAGGACTTTCTTGCAGGCAAACGGACTAAGTATCCTCATCGCGCTAGCTTTTATCATCTTTACGTCGCCGTATTTTTCTAAAATTTTACGCATTCCTATCGCGCCCGTGGAGATTATTTTGGGCTCATTGGCGGGGTATTTCGGCTTTATCGGGCACAACGAAATGTTTAAAATCGTGAGCGAAGTAGGCTTTTTCTACCTCATGTTTTTAGCGGGCACGGAGGTCGATCTCAAGCTATTTTTCACGATAGATAAAAAGATCCTAAAAACGGGCGTCATCTATCTGGCGATACTTTACCTGCTCTCGGCGCTGCTGACGTTTTCGTTTGATCTAAACCGCCTTTTTATCCTCATCGTGCCGCTGATGGCCGTGGGTATGATATTTACGCTATTTAAGGAGTACGGCAAAAACGAGGAGTGGCTAAACATCGGCATGCTCATCGCCTCGATCGGCGAGGTCATGAGCATCACGCTGCTAACCTTCGTCGGCGCGTATATGAAATTTGGCGCGGGTAGCGAGCTAGCGTTTTCGATCATATATCTTAGCGGATTTTTAGCCGCGGCGGTGATCGGGTACAAGACGCTAAACGTGCTGTTTTGGTGGTATCCGCAGCTGCGCGTCATCCTGATGCCCCACTACGACAACTCCGAAAAAGACATCCGCCTGTGTATGGCGCTGTTTTTCGGCATCATCGCGCTTATGCTTTATCTAAATTTAGAAATTGCGTTCGGCGCGTTTGTGGCGGGGACTTTTATCGCGACGTTTTTCGATCACAAAAAAGACCTCCCGCACAAGCTTGCAAGCTTTGGTTTCGGCTTTTTGGTGCCGACCTTTTTCGTCCACATCGGCTCGACGTTTAAGCTTAACGCCTTTATGATAGACGGGGTCGTGCGCGACGCGGCGCTGATAACGGGCGTCATGATAAGCTTTAGACTCGCAGCTAGCACGGTGTTTTTAAACATCTTGGGGCTAAAAAATACCGTCCTTTTCGCGCTTTCGCACTCGATGCCCCTAACGCTTCTAATCGCCGTTGCTACCATAGCCTACAAATCAGGCGGTATAAATGAAAATTTTTACTTCTCTTTCATACTAGCAAGCCTAACTCAGGCTATAATAGTCACGATATGTATTAAAATTTTAATGAGCTACGAAAATAAAAATTTGCAAAAGGAGCTAAAATGAGCGATACGGTTACGTTAACCGACAACAGAAACGGCAAAAGCTACGACTTCCCGATACTTCATGGCACCATGGGGCCCGACGTCATCGATATCTCGACCTTTTTTAGCGATACGGGGATGTTTACGTTTGACCGCGGCTACACCTCGACTGCGATGTGCAAGAGCACGATAACCTACATCGACGGACTAAAAGGCGAGCTGATGTACCGCGGCTACGACATCGCCTATCTCGCTGAGCACAAGACCTTCATCGATGTGGCGTATCTGCTGCTAAATAAAGAGCTGCCGAACAAAAAGCAATACGACGAATTTAAACTCGAGCTTAAAAAGCGTAGCTTCATCCACGAAGGCATGATGAAACTATTTGACGCCTTTCCGGACAAGGCGCACCCGATGGCGATCCTGCAGGCGGCGGTAGCGGCGCTTTCTGCGTTTTACTCCGACCATCTAAACATGGACAAGCCAGAAGAGTACCACGAAATGGCGATGCGAATAATCGCCAAGATCCCGACCATCGCGGCGTTTTCTTATAGATTTTCGCGCGGACTACCGATCATTTATCCAAATTTAGACCGCGGCTTTACGGAAAATTTCCTCTACATGATGAGGAGCTATCCGTACGAGCACGTAAATTTGCGCCCGATCGAGGTCAAGGCTCTTGATACGGTCTTTATGCTGCACGCCGATCACGAGCAAAACGCCTCCACGACGACCGTTCGCACCGTAGGCTCGACGCACGCGCATCCGTACGCATGTATCGCCGCTGGTATAGGCGCGCTGTGGGGCTGGGCTCACGGGGGCGCAAACGAAGGCGTTATCCGCCAGTTAGAGCAGATCGGCTCGGTCGAAAACGTAGATAAATACATCGCCCGTGCCAAAGACAAAAACGATCCGTTTAGGCTGATGGGCTTTGGTCACCGCGTGTATAAAAACTTCGATCCGCGCGCCAAGGTGCTAAAATCTATGTGCGATAAGCTATTTGACGAGATCGGCATAAACACCGAGCTTCTAAAAATCGCCAAAAAGATCGAGGAAATCGCGCTAAACGACGAGTATTTCATCTCGCGCAACCTCTACCCGAACGTCGATTTTTACTCGGGACTGATTTTAAAGGCGCTTAGCATACCAAACGATATGTTTGCGGTTATTTTCGTCATCGGCAGGATCCCGGGCTGGATCAGTCAGTGGATAGAGCTAAAAGAGCAGGAGAGTATAAAGATCGTGAGGCCGAGGCAGCTATACGTGGGCGAGACGAACAGGACGCCGAAATAATTTTAAATTTGGCGGCTTGTCTTTTTCCTTTATACGTCGTTAGAAATTTCGCCGAAGCTCGGTTACGTATTTCATATACGCGCCCTCGCTCGGCTCATTTCTGCCTCGTCTAAAGAAAAAATACGGCGCCTTGACTATTTAAACTAAGGTAAAAATTTATATTTTCAAGGTGCGGGTCTGGGCAACTCAAATTTACAAATTTGACTTTAAATTTGAACACAAAACGATAAGGCGAAGTATCTTGCGATGAATTTAAATGTTGCGACGAAATTTTCGACCAAAGATAGAACATATAGTTCGTCGAGGGAGAAAATTTCTAGCTTATTTAAAGGCACTCAAAAGACAAGCCTTTTTAAAAGAAACAAAAATGCAAAATTTAAACGAATTATTGTGTCTAGCCAAGCTTGCAGCTCTAAAAGCAGGCGACGAGATAATGAAATTTTACGCTCACAAGGGCTTTGACGACGAGATTTTAGCGGCTCGCTCAACTTTGCCCGAAAGCGCACGCAGCCAAAACTGCCGGGATTTCGAGGTAAATTTAAAAACCGATCATTCGCCCGTGACCTCGGCCGATCTCGCGGCAAACGCTACGATATTTGAAACACTAAAAAGCTCGCAAATCCAAATTTGCTCGGAGGAAAAGATTTTGGGCGAGTCCGCGCGAACGTTTTGGCTCATCGATCCGCTAGACGGCACGAAGGATTTTATCGAGGGTAGCGGCGAGTTTTGCGTCTGTATCGCGCTCATAGAGGACGGGCGCCCGGTTCTTGGCGTCATCTACGTGCCCGTTACCGGCGAAATTTATAGCGCGGCAAAAAGCGAACGAACGCAAAAAGAGCTTTATAAAAACGGCGCGTTTATCCCGCAAATTTTAGCCGCAAAAGAACATGCACCGCAAACGATAATCAGCGGCAAACGCGGCAAAAACGTAACGGCCGGCAAGCTCGCAACCGCCCTAAATTTGGACATCGCGCGGCTAAGCTCGGCGATCAAATACTGCCGTATCGCCGAAAATCTCGCGGGCGCTTACATGCGCTACTCGCCAAGCTCTATCTGGGACAACGCCGCGGGCGAGATGATCGCTGCGGGCGCGGGCGCAAAGATGATCGATCTAGCGACGCTCAAAGCCCCGATCTACGACGCCGCCTCGCTAAAAAATAACGAATTTATCGTCATCGCAAAGGATTTTCTAGCCCGTGATGAGGATGAAATTTTACGAGCGATAAAAGAGCTAAATTTATAAACCAAAAGGCGGCTCGCCGCATTGCAAATTTAAACGGCTCAAGTAAGTACATTGTATAGCAACGCCGAATTTAAGACCCGCTAGACGAGAGTCGATAAATTTCATTTAAAATTTAGCTAAAATCGTAGTCAAATTTCAAGCCCCAAGTCGCCAAACATTTAAAGGAAACAATTGTTAAAAATCATAAAATCAGTTCTTAGCGTCATTTTCCAGGCTAGAATTTTATTTATCCTTTTTTACTTTTGCGCCTTCGTTACTTTTGCACCCATGGCGTCTATCTTGGGCGCGCAGACGAGCCAAATAACGCTTTCTGCGCTATTTAACCCGCTCACGATACTATCTTGCGCATTGCTTGCCGTTTATATAGGCTTTAGGGTCGCAGCATATAAAAATCACGGCATAGATTGCAAAATGGACGCCGTATTTTTCTTCGCTTTGAGCTGGATATTTTTTATGCTGTTTTGCTTGGCGACGCTTCTTGCGAGCATTTTATTTTTGGAGGATTTTAGAGGCTTGCCGTCGCGAGAATTTTGCTCGTTACTTTTGGTGATGGCGATTTTTGCGGCATGGCGCACGCTTAAGAGCTCAGAATACAAATTAAGCGTATTTTACGAGCGAAAAGCCGGCGCAAAAACAAGCATAGTCAAAATCTTAATTTATTCAGTCTTAGCGTTTGCGGCGATTGTCGCGGTATTTTTTTAGTGAAACGATTTTAGATTCTATAAATTTGGCGCTTTTAGCTCATCATGCCAAATTTAGATTTGCCGTGCTTTATACTCGCTCGCTCGCAACAGCGCCACAAAAAGCTAAATTTGGGGTAATAATCGCCGAATTTGAGCCAAAAAGCAAATTTCAGCCAAAAGCCGAATCTAAATCCTCTTTAGCTCGCTTCTAGGACTAGCCTGCAGATCAAGCCCCGCAAACTCGCCGCGCAGGTATTTTTCGCGTCCGGCGCGCGCGATCATCGCGGCGTTATCGGAGCAAAACTCCAGCGGCGCGCAGATGAGCTCACAGCCGTATTTATCGCACAGAGCTTGCAAACGGGAGCGCAGATTTAGGTTCGCGCTCGCTCCGCCCACGACGCCAAAACGCTCAAATTTACGCTGGGCAAAGATCTTTTCCAGCTTGTTTAAAATATGCTTGCAAGCCGTATTTTCAAAGGCAAAACAGATGTCGGCAACGTCCTGTGCGCCGAGATTTCCGCTTTCGGCGAGCTTTTGGGTTTCGACGCGAACCTGATTTTTTAGCCCCGAGAAGCTATACGCCGTGCGCGCGTCGCCAAGCAGCGGCACGGTAAATTTAAACCTCTCGCGCCCGCTCTTTGCCGCATTTTCGACCGCTACGCCGCCCGGATACCCAAGCCCCAGCATCTTTGCGACCTTGTCAAAGCTCTCGCCGAAGCTATCGTCCATCGTGGCAGCCAGCACGCCGACAGCCCCGTCCGCGCCGATATCTAGCACCATCGTGTGCCCGCCGCTAACTAGCAGCACGCCCGTGGGCAGCCGCGCCTCCTGCGACAAAAATAGCGAATACACGTGCCCGGCGAGGTGATTTACGGCGATTAGCGGCACGCGCAGCGACGAGGCGAGCGCCTTTGCCATCGCGACGCCGCCCACTAGGCTCACGGATAGCCCGGGCTCGTTCGTGACGGCGACGGCTTTGACGCGGGGTAGTTCTGCTTTGATCTGCTCTAAAATTTTAGGAAGCGCAGCCGTATGCAAGCGCGCGGCTAGCTCCGGTACCACTCCGCCAAATGCGCAGTGCTCGGCGTCTTGCGAGATTTTTTTGTGAAATTTTAGCTCCAGCGTCTCGATATCGAGCAGCGCTACCGAGCTGTCGTCGCAGCTGCTTTCTATACCCAAAATCAGCCCGCCCGCACTGCTATGTTGTAAATTTTCGCTCATTTTATAAATTTTCCTTTTTTAGCGCATTTTACCGCTTTTTGCTTTTGCGGTTATAAATTCGGCCCGCTTCCTAGCAAAGGCGGCAAAATACGCGCGCAAATCGCTTGCCGTAAATTTGCGACGGACCCAAATTTGAGATTTTCAAGATGCGGGTCTCGGCAACTCAAATTTATAAATTTAATGTCAAATTTGAGCATAAAATGATAAGGCGAAGGATTTTTGCGTTTAGACGAGGCGGATTTAAATTTTACGATGGGAGCTACCTAGTCGGTAGTGACTGAGTAAAATTTAAATCCAACGACGTATAAACCAAAAAGACAAGCCGTAAAACTCAAAATTTCTCGTCTCTTATTATTTTCCCCCTCTCATCATACTCCCGCTCTATCTTATTTTCATAGTCGTTAAGCGACTTTAGTCGGCCGTTTGGATAAAACGTCTTTACCCAGATAAATACCGTGTCTTTTTGGTAGCTCGTGTTGTCGATTGCGCCGTTTTCGTCGTAGTTTTCGTAGTAATCCTCTTTAGGCCCCGAGCGCACCGTGATAAAGTGCTTTTGGCGGGGTTTGCCGTCGCTAGCGTAGGAGAAGTTATTGTTATCAGAAAAGATACCCAGCATCACATCGAATTTATTGCTCGATTTATATAGTCCCGCGACGTTGCCTTCGTCAAAAGCCTCCTTGACTTCGACGTTTATATCGTCCCACAAGCACAGCTGCAGCGTGCCACTATGCATGCCGTCCGCATGATAAAAATCTATCTCAATCCAGCGCTCTTGGCCGCTTTTGATAAATTTGACGATCTGCTTTTGCGGGTGATGCAAGGGCGGCTTGATATAGCCGTATAGCCTACCGTAAAACAGCGTCTCGCCCTCAGGCGTATAGATGCGCTCATAGACACTGTTTAGCTCTAGGCGGCTTTCCGGATCATACTCGCCCGTCCTTTCTACGTCGTAGCTAAACCTCATCTCCAGCTCGCCCGTTTGTTTGCCTTTTAGCTTTGGTCGCGGGGTAAATTTTAGCTCGCTCGGGGGTAAAATTTGAGCGTTTTGCTTCGCAGAGCTCTGCTTTTCGCCGCCAAATGCCTGCGACGAAGCGGCGAAGCTAAGCGCTAAAAATAGCGCAAGAAAATTTTTCATTTTTATCCTTTAAATTTTTGCGTCTTTAAAACGAGCGTGATTATAGCGTTAAATTTGTATAATTTTTTAAATTTTACTTGCCGAGACCTGCATCTTTAAGGTGCTAAATTTTAGTTTTGTCAAATTTAAGATTCTCTAAATTTTTTTTAGTTTTTCTTTTTCTTGGGTGGCGGAAGGGGTTTCTACTTACGAAGCGTCGCCCATTCCGCCCCCAAACCCCCACCAACCCCACTGCACGTGAGAGGTGGCGACACAGCTTTGCTGACGCAAAGCGTCGCGGGTTTTTAGTTAAATTTGAGTGTAACGAATTTACATTTTCAAGGTGCGGGTCTCGGTGACTCAAATTTACAAATTTGAGCAAGGGAAGTCGGGGTGAAGTATTTTTGCGTTTAGACGAGGCGGATTTGAAATTTTGCGACGGGAGCTACCTCGTCGGTAGTGACCGAGCAAAATTCAAATCCAACAAAGTATAAACCAAAAAGACAAGCCGCAAAGAGCTAAATTTTCAGCCCGTTTTCGTACCAATCTATCTTCCTGGTCAAATACATCACCAGCGCTATCACCGCAAATATCATAACGCTGCCCATTAAAAGCGCGTAGTCCTCGGACTGCAAGATGCCGTAGAGCAAGCAGTAGCTAACGGCGTGTACGAGCGCGATAAATACGCCCCATTTGCGCGCCCGAAAGATCGCCGAGCCGTAAAAAAGTATCGTCGCGCAGACGGCTGCGGCCGCGATGAGGTAGCTGGCTAGGAAGCTGATATGCTCGGAAAACGAAAGCACGAGCAGGTAAAACAGCACGTCGGCTGCTCCGATGAGTAGGTACTGGATCGGATGGATGCGGGCGCGGCTGTAAATTTCGCACAAAAAGATTGCCAAAAACGGCACCGCTAAAAACAAGATCGCGTAGGTCACGCAGCGCGCGATGAGCGAGTAGTTGTTTACGGGGCTGATGAAGCTAGCCTCGACGCTCTCTAGCCCCATCTCGCGCCTGCCGTCCATGATCCACGCCTGCGGGACGCCGGTGCTAAGGCCCGAAATCTCCCACTGCGCGTTAAAGCCGCTGCTAGTAACTTCACGCGATTTAGGCAGCCAGCCGCCGCTAAAAGACGGCGAGCTCCACGAGGATTTTACGTCAAATTTATTATCCTGCCCGACGGGAACGAAGCTCGCGCTCTGCCCGCCCTGCATAGATAGCGCGCCCGCTAGCTCAAAGCCGCCGTTTGCTAAATTTGCGGGTAGTTTGTAGTGGACGCTTTGGGCAAAGGGCGAGTATTTAGGCGGCGCAAAAGACTGCGCGAGATCCTGTCCGTTTGCTTTTAGTGCGGGAAACGCGGTAAAGGTCTTTTTGCTGCCCACGCCTAAAATCAGCGTCGCCTCGCCTAGCAAAACGTCGCTTTCTTTGATATTTAGCTGCTCGAAATTTAGCGGGGCAAATTTGGCTTTTAGCGCAACGTCGCCGTTAAAAACGGGCACGCTAAAGATACCGCGCTTTAGATACTGAGGATTTAGCTGGGTCGATAGCTCATAAGACTGCGGTGCTATCATGATCTGCTCGGTTGTCTGCGATACCGCCGCTACGCCGTTTTCGTTGTAGATCGCCGCTTGCTTTTTATACGGCACCGAGATCAAAACACCCTCGATCCTAAGCTCGCCGCCGACTGGCTGCATGATGGACTCCTCGGCGCTTCGCTTGACGTAGGCGCGGTCAGAGATCATCGAGCTGATGAAACCTAGCGGGATAAGTAGCAGCAAAAGCAAGACGAATATAATAACCGGCTTCGTCCAAAAGCCGCCTCTGACGCTATTTATGATTTTGTTTTCCATTGGATTTCCTTTTGATTTTTTTCACTGCGATTTTAGCCTGAAATCGTAATAAATCGGTAAAGGAGCCGGAAATTTAGAGCGAATTTGAGGTAAATTTAACCGCGTCGCAAGCTGCGCTTTTTAAGGTAGCTGTAAATCCAAGCTCCGAGCAATAAAACCGCCGCGAGGCAATACATATAAAAGGCCGCGCCGTTTTCATACTCCACGTCCTGCGCGGTAAAGACCTGCCGCGACATTTCGGGGTTTCGCGCCGCCTCGTCCGCGATCTGCGTCATCACCTCATCATCATGCACGTCTAGCGTGATCTTTCGCAGCTCGATGAAATTTGTCCGCTTATCCAGATGCCTGCCGCTGCGGCCCGTGACGTAAACGCTATGCGAGTAGAAATTTAGATAGTAAAATCCCGCGTCGTCCTTCAAAAGCTTCTCCGAAATCTGCCGCACGGCGCCTTTAAACGGATTGTCGCCCGCCCTTTTTAGCGCGCTTAGCCGGCTGGCGTCTGTGCCGAATTTATAATACGCGTACCAAAACGCGTCTTTGAGCCGGCCCTTGGCGCCGCTGCCGCGCGGACGATTTAAAATTTTATCCTTGCTTAGATAAAATATGCCGTTTTTGCTCGCAAACAGCATGTATTCTTGATGCCCGCTCTGAAAATTTAGCGGCGTATAGGGCTCGTTTGCGGAGTCAAATCTCTCGCCGTTCATTAGCACCGCGCCCGCCTTCGGATCGTAAAGAAACTCTATGCCAGCGTTTGGCTCCACGAGATACATCTGCTCGCTAGGGGTGAAATTTAGCCTCTCGCCGTCCGCATAAACGCTGCGTCCGTCGCTCAGCCACCGATCGACCTGGCGAAAGTGCGCGGGCGAACCGGAGCCGTCTTCGTGTATGATTTTTAGCCTTATCTGTTTTAGATTTTTTGCATCCGCGCCCGCTAAAATTTTACCCTCGTAAAAGACCCGCTCGCCGTCCGTGGCGACGTAAGGGCTCTCGGTCAGCGGCGATATAGGCGCGCTAGTATCAAGTCTAGCGTAGGGATAGTTGTACTCCTGCGGCCACTTGGAGAGCCCAAACGCATGGAAAAACACTTTATAAATGTAGCTTATCGCGCCGCCCATGCGCTGCGTGACGTCCGAGCAGAAGTAGCTCACGCGTCCGTCGCTGTAGTAGCGAGAGCCGATCTTTTGCGTGCGAGCGGGATCTAGCCCCGTCATCTTGCGAGCGCCGCAAAATACGTTACTAGCGTCCATACCGACGTTTGCGTAGGAGTATCTGCCGGTATCAAGCGCGCGAAAGCTCGCCGCGTCCGCGCCGCCCTCTAGCTCGTAAGGAGCGAGGTTCCAAGAGCGTAGATAAATTTTGCCGCCGATGTTGTAGTAATCGCTGCTACCGATCTTTTGCGCGCCTGCGGGCAGCTCGCGCGAGCTATCATACGCCGATAGTTCATAGATAAAAACGAGCGAGACGAAGAGCGGCGCGAAAAGTACCGCAAAGAGCAGCTTTAGCGCCTTTTTATCAAATTTGCTTAAATTATTCGCCTTTTTCATAAGGCAATTATATATCTTGCTAGTTTAAAACGTTAGAAATTTAAAAGCGTTTGCGGGGAAAATTTTAAAATTTAGGCTGCGGTAAATTTGACGGCGAAAAGCCGCGGGTAAATTTGGCGCCGAAATTTAAGCTCAAATTTACCCGCAACCGCGCGAAACCACGCAAGCTCCGCGCAAATTTAACTTAGTACCCGTCAAAATGCTTGGTCTTTGGCAGCACCAAATTTAGCGTGATACCGATGAGTGCGCCGAGCCCCACGCCGCTAAAGCTCATCGCGCCAAAATCCAGCACCATGCCGCCGATCGCGCAGACGAAGATGAGCGCGACGATGATCATATTGCGCGGCTCGGCTAGGTCTACGCTGTTTTTGATCAGGGTCTCCATGCCCACGCTAGCGATGATACCGAAAAGCAGCAGCATGATGCCGCCGATGACGGGAGCTGGGATCGTCGAGAGCGCGGCGCCGAGCTTGCCCACGAAGGCGAGTAGTATCGCCGCAAGCGCAGCAAAGGTCATGATGGCGGGGTTGTAGGCCTTCGTGATACTGACCGCGCCCGTGACCTCCGAGTAAGTGGTGTTTGGCGGTCCGCCAAAGCAGCCTGCTAGCGATGTCGCAAGCCCATCGCCCAGCAGCGTGCTTTTAAGCCCCGGATTTTTGAGGAAATTTTCCTTCGTGACGTTGCTGATCGCAAGCATATCGCCGATGTGCTCGATCGCGGGCGCGATAGCGATAGGCACCATGTAGATCACCGCTTCGAGCTTAAAAACCGGCGCGGTGAAATTTGGCAGCGCAAACCACGGCGCATTTAGAATCGGCGTAAAATCCACGATGCCGGCAAACAGCGACGCGCAGTATCCAGCCGCGATACCGCAAAGTATCGGTACGAGGCGCAGCATGCCGCGGCCAAACATCATAACGACGATAACGGCCGAGAGCGAGATGAGCGCGATGGTTAGCGACTGGCCTTGCGTATAGAGCGCCTCTTTGCCCTTGCCCATGACCATATTTACGGCTGCGGGCGAGAGGATGAGGCCGATCGTCATAATGACGGGGCCGACGACCACGGGCGGTAAAATTTTATGCAAAAAGCCCTCGCCTTTGAGCCTAATGAGCAGGCTCAAAGCCACGTAAAAAAGCCCTGCCGCGATCACTCCGCCCATCGTCGCGGCGATGCCCCACTCCTTCACGCCAAAGCTAAGCGGCGCGATGAACGCGAAGCTAGATGCGAGAAAGATCGGCGGGACGTTTTTGCACGTGATTAGCTGAAACAGCAGCGTGCCAATGCCCGCCGTAAACAGCGCCACGGACGTATCAAGCCCCGTTAATATCGGCACCAGCACGAGCGCGCCAAACGCGACGAATAGAAACTGCACGCCGACGAGAGCGTCTTTGAACCTTAGATTGTAGCCTTCGTATTTTTCCATTTTTCCCTCTTTTTATTTTACGGCTTATTTTTTGATTCTTGAAATTTGCGGCATTTGTCTTGTTTTGCAGCCAAATTTAAACACAAAGCGATTTTAGAATTCGCAAAATTATAACATATTAGCAAGGATTACGGCGACGAAAAAGTGTCGTTTTAAGCAAATTTTTCAAGTGAATTTTAAATTTACCCACCGAGACCTGCACCTTTAAGATGCCAAATTTAGCCTGGTTAAATTTAGCGTTATAAATTAGAGTTTTTGCGCAATTTAATCTTTCTTGTTAAGGGAAGGGGGGCTTGAATTACGCTCTGCCAGCAGCTCTCAAAGAGAGTGCGTCCTAACAGTAGCAAACAAAGTGCGGCTAAGCACAAGGCGAAGCGTAGCTGAAGCAAAAGAACTCCCTTTTTCTTTTTTTCGGGAGAAGAAGGGGCTTTACTTCGCACTTTGCGCTTATAACTGTCAAAGGCAGACCCTCTCCCGTCTGCTTGCAGCTGCTAGCGAAGCAACGCAGAAGCCCTCTCTAACCCCACTGCACGTGAGAAGTTGCTACATTTCGTGCAGGTTTATTTGGCGCTGTCGCGCCGAAAATTTAAATTTGACATTTTCAGGGTGCGGGTCTCGGTGAGTAAAATTTGAATACAAAATTTAAAAATTTGACTTCAAATTTGAACGTAAAAGAGTCAAGGCGAAGTATCGTGAGATAATTTTTCGAGTTTTGAAGCAAAATTGAGCGTGCGCTAGGCATATAGCCTGCGGAGCGAAAATTTTGCAAAATCTCGGAAAAGCGCTCGCGAGACAAGCCGCTATTTAAGCGAGTTTTCCGCCCACGCTCTCACTTCCAAATCCACTTCAAATAACCCGCTCTCGCTCTCTATCTTCTCGTTTTCAAACCTCTTTGCAGCAGCTAAAACCGTTCGCGAGATGTCCAAAAATCCGCATTCGCCGCGCAAAAATTTATACACGGCGACTTCGTTTGCGGCGTTTATCGCAACGCCGAGATCCGGGTTTTGCAAAGCTTGGTCTTTTAGCGAAAAGATAGGATATTTTTTTAAATTTATCTCGCCGAATTTTATATTTTTCAATGTTTTTAGGTCCAAATTCGGCACGATTTGCACATCGGCGGCGCTCAAATTTAGCGCTCCGCCCTCGCCCAAAATCGCATGCGCGATGGCTAAAATCATATCGGTTTTGGATAGATGCGCCGTAGTCGAGCCGTCGGCAAACTCCACCAGCGCGTGCACCGTGGACGTGCGCTCGATGAGCGCCTCGATATCCCGCACGCCGTAGAGCCAAAAGGCTTCCAGCACCTCAAAAAGCTTGTTCGCCATCGTCGCGCTGTCGATCGTGATCTTTGCGCCCATGCTCCAGTTCGGGTGCTTTAGCGCGTCAGCTGCGCGGGCGTCTTTTAGGGCTTTTAGCGGGGTTTTGTAAAAGGCGCCGCCCGAGGCCGTGATGACTAGCCTAGCGACCGGGGTTTTGTTGGCGAGCAAGAATTTAAGCCCGAAATGCTCGCTGTCTACCGGATTTATCGCGCCCCTGTCTAAAAATTTGCCGCCCGCGACGAGGCTTTCTTTATTAGCAAGCGCCAGCTTTTTGCCCAGCTTTTGCGCGGCCAGGCTCGGAGCAAGGCCCACAAAGCCGACCAGAGAGTTTACGACGCGCTCGCTCTCGCACTCTTTTAGCATATCGCAGATGCCCTGTGCGCCCGTAAAAACGCGTTTGTGCTTTACGAATTTCGCGAATTTGGACTCGGCGATACAGACGAATTTAGGCTTAAATTCGGCGATTTGTTCGTTTAAAAGCTCGTAGTTTGACGCGCAGCTCATCGCCTCGACGCTAAGGCCGAATTTGCGGGCTAGATTTAGGGTATTCGTCCCGATCGAGCCCGTCGAGCCCAACACTACCACGATAGCGTCCAGAGCATCGCGGCAACGCCGAAAAGATAGCCGTCGATGCGGTCAAGCATACCGCCGTGACCCGGCAGCAGCGTACCGCTATCTTTGACGCCCGCGCGGCGCTTTAAGTAGCTCTCAAAAAGATCGCCCCAAACGCCGAAAGTCGCAACCAAAAATGCCGTGATGAGGCTGTGCCAAAAGCTATCGGTCAGCACCCAGCCAAAGCCCGCGCCAAAGACCGTAGCCACGGCGATACCGCCTGCGACGCCTTCCCAGGTTTTGTTCGGCGAAGTCTGGCTAAAGGCGTGCTTGCCGCAAAATTTACCGACGAAAAACGCCCCGCTATCGCACGCCACGACCGTTAAAATCAGCCACGCTAAGTAGCCGACGCCATAAAGCGAATAAAGCATCCAGATGAGAAAAATAGGCGTCATCGGATACAAAAACGGCAGCACGGGCGTTAAATTTTCGCTCTTAAAGTGCGCGAGGAAACTAACCACGAGCAAGACCGCTAAAATAGCGATAAATGCGGGGTTTGAAAAGGGCGTAAGCATATAAAAAATAACCGCCACGAGCGCAAGGGAGTTTCCTTGCAGGCCGTAAAGCTTTTGCGCTTCGCTAAAGGCCGCGTAAAGCACGAAGCCTAAAATGGCGAAATTTAACAGATAACTATCGACGAAAAAGATGACCAAAACTACCGCAAATAGCGCGATGCCGGTGATTATACGCGTTTTCATGATTTTTCCTTTTTTGAGTAAAATTGTATAAAATTTTCGCTTAAAAGCGCTGAAATTTGAGGCGAATTTACCTTTGCGGGCTTTGGAGGACGGTTAAATTTGAAGGTTTTGTATTAAATTTTATTTTTGATTAAAAAAAGCCAACAAATTTGGCGGATTTGGGTTAAATTTTACCGAGCGAGGCGGCAAATTTAAGCCCGCAAGCTTAAATTTTAAGATCAAGATGATGAAAAAGCTGCGACGCCTGCGGAAAGTCGTTAGCCGCGACGTGCTCTTCGGAGTCTTCGTCGTCAGAATTTTCGCCTTTTTGCTCCGAGGCGAGCTCGCCTTGCTCCTGCCTGCCTTTTTGCTTTTCGTGCTCGTTTTTGGGGTCGATTTTGTAGGTTTCCTCGGTCGGTCGCACTTCGGAGACCTCTTGTTTTTCGTCGCTTGCTAGCGATGCGGCGGCGAGGTTTTGCAAGTCAAATCTATTTTGGACGTCGGCGACCTTGTTTGAGACCATATTTACGTTTTGATTGATAAAAATCGTGTTGCCAAGGGGTGTTACAGCCATTTTCGCCTCCTTTTAGTCGTGCTTTGTTACTAATATCGTCTTAAAATTAATATAATTTACATTTGCGCCGCTCGTAATTTTGACGTTGTTACGTTTGGTAAAATCAACCTCGTACGTCCCGCCGCCTTTGACGCTAAAATTTACGCAAATTTTTGCCGCAAATCTCAAAATTTCCTCGCTGGGAGCGCTTTTTGCGGTTTTGATGATGACGTGCGCGGACGGTAGGTCTTTTAGATGCATCCAGACGTCGTCTTTTTTCGAGTTTTTTAGCAGCCAGACATTGCCTTTTTCGTTGCGTCCGATACTGATTTTATAGCCTTCGATATAAAAATCCTCGACGTTTTGATTTTGCTCTTTTTGCTTTACGGCGCGGGCTTTTTTAGGCGCTAGGATCTCTAGCTCTTCTGCGCTTTTCGCTTCATTTACGAGCGTTTGTAAATTTGATAAAAACTCCAGCTTTTCGGTCAAATTTTGCCGCTCGATGATTAAGCCCGCCGCCTTTTGCTTTAGCCTTTTTGCTTTGGCAAACATCGCGTTTGCGGCGATTTTGGGGCTATCATCCAGCACGAGCCTCACCTCGCCTCGCTCGAAATCATTTAGCGTTACCTCGCGTTCGTAGTCCCTTAACGCGTGTAAATTTGATAAGATCAGCCCCGCGTTTTTGCTTAAAATTTCGCTTTGCGCATTTAGATCCGCTTCGTTTTCAAGCCCCGATAAAATCTCGCTTAAATTTTGCATTTTTCGCTCTATCGCGGCCGATTTTACGGCGCGAAGATTTTCTAGCTTTGCGTTATTTACCCGCTTAAATTCCTCGCTAAAATACCGCTCAAAATCTGTTATCGGCGGCATTTCTCGCTCTTTTATCGTTGCAGGCGGCAGCTCAAGCAGCTCGCGCCCCGGTTTTATCACGCGAAAATTATTATCTATATGGCGCAAAGCCTCAACGATGACACCCTTTTCGTCCGTGATGATCGCATTGGTAAAGCGCCCCGTAAACTCCAAAAACAGGCTTGAGGCTAGGCTCTTATACGAGCCTTGGAATTCGCACTCCAGCTTTAAAATTCTATTTCCCTCGGGCACGCTTAAATTTAAAATTTTCGCCCCCCAGAACCTCTTTTTAAGCGCGACGTCAAAGGGCGCTTTGTACTCTTTTACGTTTAGAAAATCAGGATTTGCGTAGATCGCAGAGTCAGACTTGCTAAGGTCGAAAAACAGCCCGAGCTCGCCGTCAAATTCGATAAATATCGCCATATCGCCCGCGCGTCTGATTGCGGTTATTTTTTTAAATTTGCCTAGAAAAGATTGTATTTGTTTTAAATTTGCGTATTTCATAGCCGAAATTATAGCCTAAAATAAGGCCGAATTTTAAGCGTAAGAATAATATAATGATAATGTATTTTAAAACGGAGAAAAAATAAATGAACAGATTTAGCCTAAGTTTAGCGGCCTCGTCGCTGCTTTTAACTCAAATTTTCGCCGCCGACGTAGCATTGCAAGGCGTCGAAGTTAGCGAGAGAGCGGACGACGGATACCGCGCTAAAACCAGCGAAGTAGGCAAAACGAATACGCCTATTTTAGAGATCCCGCAGACGGTAAATGTCGTAACCCAGCAGCAGTTAAAAGATAAAAAACCCGAGACTCTAGCCGAGAGCCTTCAAAACGTGAGCGGCGTTAGCTACGGAAACACCACTGGCGGCATCTTTGACTCGATCATTAAGCGAGGCTTTGGCGGCGGACGCGACGGCTCGATCATGCGAAACGGCGTGCCTGCTAGCGTCATGCATAGCTTTAACAAAACCGTAGAAAGCGTCGAGGTGCTAAAAGGCCCCTCTAGCTTGCTCTACGGCGCGCAAGAGCCCGGCGGTATCATAAATATGGTCACTAAAAAGCCAAAATACGACTTTTCAAACGAAATTTGGGCGGGTATCGGCAACCATGCCTACTGGAACGCGGGCTTTGACGCCACGGGGCCGATTGCTGAGAGCGGCTTTGCGTATAGATTTATATTCGACAAAAGCAAAAAGCGCTACTGGAGGGAGTTTGGCAGCGTAGAAAACGAGCTTTTCGCGCCCTCTCTTTCGTATAAAGGCGATGATTACCGCATAAATTTCGCCTACGCTCACTCTAAATCAATCGATCCGATCGATCGCGGTATGTACCTCATCCCAAGCACGGGCAAGCTACTGCCGATAGACAAGAAAAGACGCCTTGACGAGCCGTTTAATAAACTAAAAACGACGCTTGATACGGTGGATGTAAATTTTGAGAAAAATATCGGCGAGGACTGGCTACTGCGCGGCGCTTACGCATTTTCGCGCTCAAAGCACGAATACGGCCACATCAGGCTAATGAACGTAAATTTAAACACGGGCACGGCGACTAGGCGAAACGAATACTACGACGGCTTCATCCACCGCACGCACGCGGGCTCGCTCACGCTAAACGGCTACGCGCAAACGGGCGAGATAGAGCATAACTTGCTCTTTGGCATCGACGCTAAAAGCTACTATCGCTACCGACCGGGCGGTCTAAGAGACACGGGCACCCACCTAAATATCAATATCTATAATCCAATCTACGGCAGAGTCGGGTTGCCGACAGTAAGGGAGTCAGGCATCCAGTATCAAACGCTAAAAACGATCGGATTTTACGCGCAAGATAGCATAAATTTGACCGAAAATTTGATCTACTCTTTGGGCGCGAGGTATGAATTTTACAGGCAAATCGCGCGCGGAACGGTTAGCGGCCCAAACTCCACCGACCAAAAAGACGGCAAATTTACGTGGCAGACGGGGCTTTTATACCTGCTAACGCCCGAGTGGTCCGTTTACGCCAACTACGCGCAAAGCTTTAACCCGCAAATGGCTATGAACGGCGACATCGGCGACATAAAACCCGAAGAAGGCAAAAGCATAGAGCTTGGAACTAAATTTCAAAACGATAGCATAACGGCTAGCGCGGCGGTCTTTAACATCGATAAGAAAAACATCATGCGCACCGTAAATAGCGTAAGTACGCCCGTGGGCGAGGCGCGCTCGAGAGGATTTGAGTTTGACTTTAACGGCCGCGTGACGCAAGGGCTAAGCGTGGGCGCTAGCTACGCATACACTAAAACCGAGGTGCGCAAGGATAGCGGCGCGTTTGCCGTGCTAGTAGGCAAACCGCTAGAAGCCACGCCTAAGCACCAAGCCAGCCTCTTTGCTAACTACGACTTTAGCCATCTAGGCGCAAAAGGCCTAAGGATCGGCGGCGGAGCGAGGTACTTTGGCTCATGGTACACCTACTACATGAGGACGAATCTACCGGCCGTGCCGGCAGGAACAGGCTTTAAGATGGACGACGCGGTCGTTTACGACGCATTTATCAGCTACGACACCAAGATCGCGGGCTACGAGACAAATTTCTCGTTTAACGTCAAAAACTTGACCGACAAGCTTTATTATACGTCCTCATCGACCGGCACGCAGGCTAATATCATACCGATACAGCCGGGGTATGCGAGGCAGTTTATGCTGACTGCTAGCGTTAAATTTTAAAATTTAACGCGTTATCTCGCCCAACTATACGTCGCTTTGCTTTCCTCTGGTCGCAACTGCGAGCAGAGGGTTTTAAAATTTGGCGCTCCGCAGGCTATGTGCCTAGCGCACGCTTAAATTTTAAAACCGCCTAGCCTAGCCGTGCGATATTTCCGCTGGACCCTTTTTGTTCAAATTTAAACTTCGCCTTATCGTTTTACGCTCGAATTTGAAGTCAAATTTAATCAAATTTGCAAATTTACGCTTCAAATTTGACTCGCCCAAACCCGTATCCTAAAAACGCCGAATTCGGTTTTAAATCCGCGGCGCACTGCGCTATTTAGCCAAACCGAGTTCGTATTTGCGGCGCTCAAATTTTAATCTCAATCTCTTTTTATCCATTTTTCGCTAAAATCGCTAAATTTTAAAAACGCGCGGCATCCGCAAAAAAGGAAAATTTATGCAAAACTCAAAGCAAACCATCACCGAAAAGATTTTCAGCGAGCACGTAGGGCGCGAGGTTTTCGCGGGCGAGATCATCGAAAGCGACATCGACATGGTCATCGGCAACGACATCACGACTCCTATCTCCATCAAGCAGTTTGAGCGAAGCGGCGCGACAAGGCTAGCTAATCCCAACGGCTTTAGCGTCGTGATGGACCACTATATCCCGGCAAAAGACATCCTAAGCGCCAACCAAGCCAAAATCAGCCGCGATTTTGCGTATAAGCACGATTTGAAAAATTATTTCGACGAAAAGGACATGGGCATCGAGCATGCGCTACTGCCCGAAAAAGGCCTCGTAGTCCCTGGCGACGTCATCATCGGCGCCGATAGCCACACCTGTACGCACGGCGCACTGGGAGCCTTTGCCACGGGTATGGGCAGCACCGATCTAGCCTATGCGATGATAACCGGCAAAAACTGGTTTAAGGTACCGCCGACTATCAAAGTGATCTTTCGCGGCAAACTCGACCGCCACGTCTACGGCAAGGACCTCATCCTAGAGATCATCCGCCGCATCGGCGTGGACGGCGCGCTGTATAAAGCGCTGGAGTTTACGGGCGAGACGATAGATAGCCTCGATATGGACGGGCGCTTTAGCATGTGCAACATGGCGATCGAGGCCGGTGGCAAAAGCGGCATCATCGCGGTCGATGAAACTACGAAAGAGTTTTTAAAAGGTAAAAATTTACGCGCCGAGCCGAAGCTGCACTACTCCGACGAAGGCGCGAGCTACGAGCAAATTTTAGAAATCGACGTTAGCAAGCTCGATCCCGTGATCGCCTATCCGTTTTTGCCTAGCAACGGCAAGAGCGTGCGCGAAGCGGTGAAAGACGACATCGCCATCGATCAGGCCTTTATCGGTAGCTGCACGAACGGCAGGCTAAGCGATCTACGCATCGCGGCTGAAATCCTAAAAGGCCGCAAGGTAGCGCGCAAAACCCGCCTCATCATCACGCCTGCGACGCAAAAAATCGCCCTGCAAGCGCAAAAAGAGGGGCTGATGGATATATTTGCCGAGGCTGGCGCGGTTGTTAGCAACCCGACCTGCGGCGCGTGCCTGGGCGGATATATGGGGATTTTAGGCGTTGGGGAACGCTGCGTGAGCACGACGAATAGAAACTTCGTCGGCCGCATGGGCGATCGCACGAGCGAGGTGTATCTGGCAAACTCGGCTGTCGCTGCAGCTAGCGCCGTCGCAGGCAAAATTGCCGATCCGCGCGATCTTTAGAATTTAGCGGCTTGTCTTTTTCCTTTATACCTCGTTAGAAACTCGGTTGGCTTTGGTTACGGACTACTAGTCCGCTCCCTCGCCTCCGTCGTTTTCGCCTCGTCTCCTCGTAGCGAAGTTTAGCTTCACTGCGTTCGCTACTGCAAGCAGAGCGTTACGAGTGTTTGCGCGAAGTAAAAAGAAAAAATACTACGCCTTAACTTTTTGCATTTAAATTTGACTTCAAATTTGTAAATTTGAGTTACCGAGACCCGCACTTTGAAAACGTAAATTTAAAAACGTGAGGCGCGACAGCCCCAAATTTAGACCTGCACGCAGTGCAGCAACAACTCACGTGCAGTGGGGTGGGTGGGGGTTTGGGTGGCGGAAGGGGCGACCCTCTACTTCACTCGTAACTGCAAGCAGACCGTAAGTAGGTCTGCTTGCAGTTACGAGCCGTAGGCGAAGTAAAACCCCTTCCGCCACCCAAGAAAAAGAGAAAGGTGGATACAAAAGGGAGCTCTTTTGCTTCAGCTACGCTTCACAACTACAAAGCAGAGCGCAATTTAAGCCCCTTCCCCTTTAACAAGAAAATAAAGATATTAAAAATACAGCAAAAAGAAACTAAAATTTAAATTTACGATCTTTTGTAGCGGCAAAACGATACAAAAAATTGCATTCAAACTTTGAAGTCAAATTTGCAAATTTGATTCGCCGAAACCTGCGTCAAAAAATATCAAATTTAACTTCGCCGTATCGGTAAATTTAGCGGCTTTTACCCTTTAAAACGCCGTTATCGTCGCCAAAAGTCCGAAAATTATCCCAGGCAAATTCGCAGCCGCTAGCGGGTAGTCCCTTTTTGCCTTTAGCAGGCCGTAGCTAGTCCAGATCGTACAGTTTATCGCTGCGGCTAGAGGCTGGATAAAAGGCGTCTTGTTGCCCTCAAGATTGCCCATTATCTGCGGGATGTAGGAAATATACATAATGACCGACAGGCACGTGCCTATCCAGCCTAAAATTTGTAAATTTTTCTCGCTCATTTTTTCTCCTTTAAAATCCGCATTATACTATTTTTTGGCGTGCGGCAGGCGCATTTTGGTAAATCAAAGCCGTTTTTAGCTAAAGTTAGCCTTATAATTTTGCTTAAGGAAAAAAATGAAAACATGCGTCATCTTAGCCGGAGGCAAAAGCTCGCGAATGGGCCGCGACAAAACGCTGCTGCCTTTTGGCGGATTTGCGACGCTCACGCACTACGGAGCGCATAAATTCGGGCGGATTTTCGAGCGCGTATTCGTTAGCTCCAAATTTGACAAATTTAACCCGCCCCTACCGCTCATAAAAGACGCTAGCCCAGAGGAGTTCTCGCGGTCAAATTTGACCGAGGCGAGCGACAAAGAGGGCGCAGAGGCAAGCTTTGCTCAAATTTGCTCGCAAGATACGGCAAATTTAAGCGCGGACGCCTTTTCTCCGATGCTGGCGCTTTATAGTATCCTTAAAAATTTCCCAAACGAAAGCGTCTTTATCGTCCCGGCCGACATGCCCTTTGTTAGCGAAGAGTGCGTGCGCGAACTATATAAATTTACCCGCGAATACGATATGGTCATCGCTGCGGACGAGTCGCATACGCACTCGCTTTGCGGGTTTTTTAGCGGGGATTTAGCGAACGCCGCGGGCGAGCTTTTTGCCGCGGGCGAGCACAAGATCGGGCTTTTGCGTAGCCGCTGCTGCTGCAAGATCGTAAAATTCGTGCGCGAAGACGAGTTTTTTAACATTAACTACCAGGCAGATTACAAACAAGCCTTAAAAGAAGGAAAAATATGAAAAAAATTATCGTTTTGCTGGCTATTTTGCTAAATTTAGCCCTAGCCGCCCAGGCGGAAACGGCGAAGCAAAATTTAGCCGGCCAGCCTGAAAATGCAGCTAAAAATTTAACCGAGCCGACCGCTAAAGACGAAGCCAAGCGCCTCTACGAAGCAGCCGCAAAGCTCGAATACGAAGGCGACAAAACAAGAGCCCTTCAGCTTTATAAACTAGCGGCTAAAAAGGCGATATTTACGGACGAGGACGGCGAAACGGCCGCCATGGAGCGCTCCGTGATAGCGCCCTCAGATAGCGTAGCTGACGCGCCCGTAGAGGAGCAAAAGATCGCCTCTAAAGAGCGCCCGAAAGCGAAATTTGAAAGCGGCGAGGCATACGACGTGGATGAAATTTTGGGCCTAAAAATGCACCACCTAAACTACCTCTTGCCGGCAACCTACGCGTTTAACGACGTTGAGGGTAGGCGTAGATTTGAGACCGCTTTTCAGATCAGCTTGCAAAAGCCGCTTTTTTACGACGTGTTTGACATGAACGAAACGATCTCGGCCGGCTACTCGCAAAGCTCGTGGTGGCAGACGGCTAAATCCTCTACGCCGTTTCGCGAGACAAACTACCGCCCCGAGATTTTCGTGACCGTCCCGATGAGATTTGAGGCGCTACCGAGCCTTGACTACCTGCGCGCTGGAC
This sequence comes from Campylobacter showae, assembly GCF_963515975.1. Lineage (GTDB taxonomy): Bacteria > Campylobacterota > Campylobacteria > Campylobacterales > Campylobacteraceae > Campylobacter_A > Campylobacter_A showae_F. The sequence goes on along the minus strand of NZ_CAUPZM010000016.1, from coordinate 28,236 downwards.
TTTTGCACGAGAGTAACGGCCAGGGCGGCGAGAAGTCGCGCTCGTGGAACCGCGTCTATCTCGAGGCCAAACTTTACGCCGGTAGCCTCGTCGTGATCCCGCGAGCGTGGGCGCGCATCCCTGAGAGCAAGGGTAGCGACGATAACCCAGACATCGAAAAATACCTCGGCAACATGGATATAAATTTCGCCCTGCCTTACCGCGGACACATCTTTACGGCGATGGTGCGAAACAACCTGCATTTTGATAAAACAAACCGCGGCGCAGGCGAGCTTGGATGGCTGTTTCCGTTTGGGAAAAGCGGCGTTTACGGCTACGTGAAGTACTTCACGGGATACGGCGAGAGCCTCATTGACTACAACCGCCACACCGATAAAGTCGGTATCGGCTTTGCGATTTTAAAGTAAAAGGCTAGCGCGCTCAAGCGGCGCAGGCAAGGTAAAAATCGCGGCAAAACGGCCAAAAGCGATAAGTCAAATTTGCCCACACAGACAAGCGCGGCAAATTTGACGAGCGGGCAATATACGTATAGCAAAATTTTACGCAAGGTCGCCGCCGCAACATAAGCGCAAAACCTAAGGAGATAGATGAAAAATTTATTAAGGTTTTTTATCGTTTTGACCTGCGCGACTTCGCTACAAGCAGGCGGCAACTACGAGTCCCGGCAGCAAAACAACGAGCAAATCGCAACCTATGAGATATTTTTTAAATACGACCTACGCAACGGCAAAAAGGACGAAAACGGCAAAATACGCAACAGGCTCTACATCACCTGGCTAGACGCGAGCGGCACGCAGTTAAATCGCTACGTCATCGACGAAGCGGACGAGAAGTACAAGCGCAAGATCCCCGATGATCCCTCTACGAAGCTAAAAATCTCGCTCGTCGTCCGCAAAAACGAGCGCTGGGTGCTACTTGAAGTGTACTCAAAAGAGCACCGAAACGCGCCTGCGTTCACGGCCGAAAGGTGCCTGTGGAGCGGGCTAGAAAAAGAGCTACTGGAGGATTTTGATGCGGGCGAGGCGCTAAAACTGTACCGAAAAACAAAACGCTTCGACGCAAATTTGGGCTTTTTTACCGAAAATAACATAGCCGAATATCGCAAAGACGGCAAACCGTCGTATAAGGAATTCATTAGCGTCCAAACGGGCAGAAAAGAAACGACTTTTGAAAAATACGACGACAGCGGACGCCTAAATAGCCGCACATACCAGCTAGGCGGCGACCCGCTGCTTTTTGAGTTTTTCTACCCAAACGATAAGCTAAAAAGCGTGATAGACCAGCGCCTATCGGTCGGCAAGCCGCTAAACGAAGCAGTTAAAATACAAAAAGAATTTAACGAAAAAGGCGAGCTCGTAAAAGAGGTCGTAACCGACGCAAAAGCGGGCGCGGCGACTACGAAATTTTACGGCGAAAACGGCGAAATCATAAAAACCGAAACAAAAAATCTCAGATAAACTAGATGCGGGAAAAGACATGTTTTTAGAACTAGACCAAATCGCTCGCGAGCTAGACGAGATCTACCTACCTCTGGAGCAAGAGGGCATAACGGGCATGAGACTGTCGCCGCAATGCGACTCTAACGCGCCTATGCGGGTGCTAGAAAAAGCGCAAGAAACTCTCGGCGTCAAATTTCCGCTTGCGTTTTTGCGCCTGGTTTGTAAATTTGACTTGGGCGAATTTGAAGTTTGCAACGTACGCTTTGGTATCGGCGGCGACTACGCGGGCGAGCTTGTGCGGCTAAACGGCACCGACGAATACGGCGGCAAATGGTGGACAGGCGGGGCGCGTCCTGCAAATTTGATAGTTTTTGCCGTGGGCGACCCGTGGATTTTTTTGCTTGATTGCGCTGACGGTTCGATTTATGCGTGGCTAATTGGAGACGAAGAGCTTTGCGGCAGGCGCGTCGCTAGCGATTTTGAGAGATTTTTTAGAGCGCTTGCTAGTATAGGTATCGCGCGACTAAGCAAAAACGCCGTACCGAGCGCGGAAGAAATAGCTAAATTCGTCCAAACCGGCGATGATAATGCAATTGAGTTTTGGCGAGAAATAGTGGAAATTTGATAAATTTAACGCCTAACGCTAGGATTTTTGCGCTAAAAATTAAGCACAGACGCTGTAACGGAGACGGAGCGATCCATCGTAAAAATCGCCCCAAAACGCTTAACTTTACAGCCAAATTTAGTTTAGCTGATAAAGCGTATTTTTGCCGTCCTGATAGGATAAAATATTCATCGCGCCGTCTTTAAAGAATATACTTCTAGCGTTTGTTATCTCGCTCGGATAAGCAAGCGTCTTTACGATCTCCTCGTTTTTTGGATCGATGATCGCGATAACGTTATGATTTTTGCTAAGCGCGTAGAGTAGGCCGTCTTTGTAAGCCATCGACGTGACGTAAAGATCGCCCAGGCTCTCGCCATCTTTGAGTGCGGCTTTTGGCGTAAATTCGCCCGAAAGCGTACGGTCGCTCAGTAAAATTTTAGATATGACGAACTTCTGCGCGTCTTTGTTGTTAGGTACGGTGGCTAGATAAAAATACGTCCCATCGGTAGCGATGCTTGCTACGTGGTTAAATTTAGCTCTGACGGTGTCGATTCTGCCGCGTCCAAGTCCTTTGCCTTGCCCTTCAAATTTATCATTACCGCGCATAAAGTCGGCATACTGTAGCGCCTCGTCAGCCTTAGGATTTTTTGCAAATCTCAAAAGCGTCTTGTTTGAGCCCATGAGCATGTATTTATCGCCCATAAACGGTATCACGCCGATGATCGGATCGACCGTCGCCGAAAAGTACGGATCGATCTCAAAATCGCTCGCGACCTTGAAATTTTCATCCATGAAAAAGACTTCCCATTTTGAGCTAGCGACGAATTCGCCGTTTATAAAATCAAGAGAATTTATAGGCTTAGCAAAATCGATCTCTTTTTTAGACGCGATAGTTAAGCTCTCATCGGCTTTTAGCGGAGCGTTGTTTGGATCGTTGTCAAATTTCACTCCCAGCTTCTCGCCGGCCGGGGCAAAGGCGTAATCAGGCGCGGCGACGTCTCTTTTACCCAAAAACGACACTTTTTTCCAGTGGTTTTTATAGCCGCTATCGTCCCAAATAATATATTTCGGATCAAGCGTAAAGCGCACCGGATCGCCCTGCCCGTAATAAGGCGGGATGCCGGTACTAACGAAAGCTTGAAACACGTTTGAGGCGATTATAAATGCGCAAACTATAAAGACCGCGCGAGTAAAAGAGCTGAATTTTCTAATCGTATCGCCGCCCATCTCCTCTTCAAGCGCGCTAAATTTAGGCGCAAAGAAAAATATAGCCCCAAGCAGCACTACCACCGCCCAAAACACCACCTCGGCCCAAAAATACGTATGGATACCGAAAACCGCGAGCCCAAAGCCCTGATCGAGATCTCTGTGCGCGTGAATGCCGAAGTGCGCAAAGGACTGCCATAGTCCAAATCCCGTCATCACTAGCAGCATAGCTAAGTATTTAGCCTTTAGCCCGTATCTAACGATAAAAAGAGCCATCACGCCGATAAAAATCATAGCCTCGCGCTGCCCCCAACACAACGTGCACGGGCTATCTTTTAGCACGTAACCGAAAATCAGGTTTGCTATACCTACCGGCAAAAGGATAATCAAAAATCCAGCTAGGCACATGAGCGCATAGAAAAATTTTGCTTTTTTGATTTCGTTCATGCCGCGCTCCTTATAGATTGATTGCCGTGAGCAGATTGCCCGACTTGTGCCCTACGTATAAGTACGCCATAAACAGCCATGCGACCACGACCAAACCGAATGCGATCTTTTCTTTTTGCGGTTTGGCTATGATGATTACCACGGCCACCAAAACTAATAAAAGCTGTAAAAATTCCATCTTTTCTCCTTATCGGTAATATTTACGAATTTAATTTTATCCCAAAAAAACTTAAAGTAATTATTAGTTTTATAATTTAAATCGCCTTGATAAGCCAAAAACGTCAAATATCCTAAACCGCCAAACTACCGTCAAATTTACAAATTTTACCCGAAAACCGGGTCAAATTTATATTATTTTTTGCATTCGGGTGCTAAATTTGAGCTCAAATTTGCCGTAAATTCGGCACTTAAAAATCAAAAAAGGCAAAAAATGATAACTGCAAAAGCTCTTTACGCATCCGCTCGCCTTAGATCGCTACCTCTTAGCGTCTCGGGCGTGTTGCTCGGCAGCGGCGCGGCATACGGTGCGGGCGCGTTTAGGGCGGATATTTTTGCGCTAGCGCTGCTTACGACGCTGCTGTTTCAGGTGCTAAGCGACTACGCCAACGACTACGGCGACGCGGTAAAGGGCACCGACGACGATGGCAGACTGGGACCGCGCCGCGCGATACAAATGGGACAGATGAGCGCGGCCGAGATGAAGCGCGTCATCGTCGCTACGGCGCTGCTTTCGGCATTTTCGAGCCTAACGCTAAGCGTTTTGGCATTCGGCGAGCGATTTTATCTCGTACTGCTATTTTTGGCGCTAGGCGGCGCGTCGATATATGCCGCGATCCGCTACACCGTGGGTGTGGACGCATACGGCTACAAGGGGCTTGGCGACGTTTTCGTGTTTTTGTTTTTTGGGCTTTTGAGCGTGCTGGGCTCGTACTTTTTATACGCGCAATCGCTCGATGCGGCGCTGCTGCTACCTGCGTGCGCATGCGGTATGCTTAGCACGGCCGTACTAAATCTAAACAATATGCGCGACATCCAAAACGACGCACTCAAGGGAAAGCGCACAATCCCCGTTCGTATCGGACTGCGCGCGGCTAAGCGCTACCACTACGCGCTGATCGCGGGCGGAGCGGGTCTGATGCTTTGCTACTCGTTTTTACACGGCGAGCCGAGCGTAAAACTACTCTACGCAGTTAGCTTTGCGCCGCTTGTTTGGCACCTATTTTTTATCTCGAAAGTGCGGGAGTGTCGCGATTTCGACGGACAGCTAAAGGTCGTCGCGCTCTGCACGTTTGCGATGTCGGCGCTGTTTTTCATCGGGGAGATTTTGGGCTAAATTTAGCCTGATTTTTTATCGCACGATCTTAAAACGGCAAGCCAAGTAACTCAAATTTATCTCAAAATGTTGCGAAAAGGTTATATATTTACTTTTTTAAAATACACTTTCAAACCAAAATCGCAAGGAGAAAAAATGAAAAAACTAATCAAATTTTCGCTAGTCGCAGCGCTAGCAGCGAGCTTCGCAAACGCCGCAGTCTATGAGATCGACCAGTCGCACAGCAGCGTCGGCTTTAAGATCAAGCATCTAAGCATCTCAAAAGTAAGCGGAAATTTCGGCAAATTTGACGCCATGATCGACTACGACAAAAACTCCAAGGAGCTAAAAGCACTCGAGGCCACCATCGAGACCGCCTCGGTAAATACGCAAAACGAGAAGCGCGACGAGCACTTGCGAAGCGCGGATTTTTTTAACGCGGCAAAATTCGACAAAATCACTTACAAAATGGTCAAATTTGAGAAAGAAAGCGACACGGAAGGCAAGGTCGTGGGCACGCTCACGATGCACGGCGTAACTAAGCCCGTGGTGCTAAAATTCGAGCTTGGCGGCTTTACAGCGGATAAAAACGGTAAGGAAAAAATCGGCTTTAGCCTAGAGGGCGAAACCAAACGCAAGCTCTTTGAGATCGGGCTAGATACCTCTGAGATCACGCTATCTGACAAAGTCGAGCTAGAGATCGAAGTCGAAGCTAAAGAAAAATAACTCCAAAATAAGCCTAAAGCCTGCTTTCGGGCTTTAGCTTGTTAAATTTTAGTTTAGCCTAGGTTTTTGTAAATTCGGTCGCGCATTACGACTCAGAGCGAAACCGCCGCGCTAAAAACTCAAACGTAAAATTTGATTTTAACGCCGCAAATTTTACTTATTTACTAGATCAATTTGCAAATTTAAAAATACGCAAAACTGCCGCGCCGAAAGGCAAATTTGCGGCAAAATACAAAGCATCCGCTCAGGCTCGCTAATCATACCGAGCAAACAAAGCTCAAGCCGGCAAATAGATAAATTCGCCGGCCCCGTCACCGCAACAAAGCGTAAATTTACCCCTTACGTCCTAGCAAATATAGCCTCAATGCCTGCTGGGCGGTCATTTTTAGGTTGCGCGTCGCGGTTTGCTTATCCATCGCCTCTTCTAGGCTCACAGGCTCGTTTAATACGCTAAAAAACGCATCGATGCCGTTCTCGTTACAGCCGCCCGCGCACGGCGACACGCTACCGGCTAGCGCGATGACGGGTTTGCCGTATTTTTTGGCGATCTTCGCCACTCCGGTCGGTGTCTTGCCCATCGAGCTTTGAAAGTCCAGTCGCCCTTCGCCGGTGATGATTAGATCGGCGTTTTTCACGTCCTCTTCGAGGCGGATTTCCTCCATGATGATGTCGATGCCGGGCTTTAGTTTGGCGTTTAGGTAGCTCACAAACCCGTACCCTAGCCCGCCTGCCGCGCCCGCGCCCTTGAAGTTCCAAAATTCGCTTGAAAAGTGCTCGCTCGTCGCACTCGCAAAGCTGATAAGCCCAGCGTCTAGATCCTTTACCATCTGCTCGTCCGCGCCCTTTTGCGGGCCGTAGACGTAGGCCGCGCCGTTTTTGCCAAAGAGTGGGTTATCCACGTCGCAAGCCACGAGGAATTCGCACTCTTGCAGCTCGGGCACTACGTTTTTGTTTGAGATTTTCGTGATTTTTATGAGGTTTTCGCCTTTGCCCTCGAGCAGCTCGCCGTTTTCGTCAAAAAACTCGTATCCCAGCGCGCTTAGCATACCCGTGCCCGCGTCGTTCGTCGCGCTGCCGCCGATACCGACGATAAATTTACGCGCACCCTTGCCAATAGCATGCAAAATCATCTGCCCAAAGCCGTAAGTGCTCGTTTTCATCGGATTTCGGCGCTCTTTTTCCACCAGCATGAGCCCACTAGAAGACGCCATCTCAAGGATACCCAGCTCGCCTGCTAGCGCGTATCTGGCGGGGATCTTTTCGCCGAGAGGATTTTGCACGATGACATCGATAAACTCGCCATCTAACGCGTCCGCTAGCGCCACCACGCTACCCTCGCCGCCGTCCGCGATGGGCTTAACCGTCACCTCATCTATCTCACCGGCTAAAGCTTCGATACCCTCTTTTACGGCGTTGCCGGCCTCGAGGGAGCTGAGGGAGCCCTTAAATGAGTCGATTGCTATTAATACTTTCATCTATTTTCCTTTTTTGTTAGCGGCTCGTCTTTTTCCTTTATACTTCGTTAGAAATTTCGCCGAAGCTCGGTTACATACTATATGTATGCGCCCTCGCTCGACTCATTTCCGCCTCGTCTAAAGAAAAAATACTTCGCCTTAAATTTTACGGTCAGATTTTATCAAATTTAGTTTTAAATCGCGAGCCAAATTTAGCTTCATTGTCAATTTAAAAACGCGCGGCGCATTAGCGCCAGACAAACCTGCACGCAGTGCAGCAACCTCTCACGTCGTAGGGGTTGGGGGATTGTTAAGGGGGAAGGGAGCTCTTTTGCTTCAGCTACGCTTCGCAACTGCAAAGCAGAGCGTAATTTAAGCCCCTTCCCCCTTAACAAAAAAGCTTAGCACGTAATGCCAAATTTTACTAAATCAAAATTCAGCATTTTCAAGATGCGGGTCTGGGCGGACAAATTTGAAAATTTACCATTCATACCGTAAAGAGTGCAGTCTCGTCACGCCAAAACCGCACTCAAATTTAGCCGTCAAATTTACAGCAAAATCAGCGACGCCACCCAAACCGTCGCCATACCCACGATACCCATTATAAATGTAAGCATCGTCTGAGTCTTGTAGCCCTGCTCCGGCGACATCTTGCTAAAGTTCGTAACGACCCAGAAGTAGCTATCGTTAGCGTGCGAAACCGTCATCGCGCCCGCAGCGATCGCCATAACCGTTAGTACCGCGCCCATCTCGCTAGTTAGCCCCAGCGCGCTCATCATCGAGCCGCTATCGGTGAAAAGCCCCATGATAGAGGCCGTCGTCGTAAGCGCCACGGTCGAGCTGCCCTGAGCGGTCTTGATGATAGCCGAGATAACAAACGGGAAAAATATACCCACGGTGCCGATAAGATGGGCGTTTGCCTTCATAAACTCGACAAAGCCCGCCTTAGCGATGACGTTACCTAGCACGCCGCCCGCAGCCGTGATGAAAAGGATCGGTCCGACGATTTTTAGCGTTTCGTTGGTCATGAAGTTAAATTCGCCCAGCTTGCCCGTCTTAGCTAGCAGAATAACGGCAAATAGCACGCCGACGCCAAGCGCGATGATCGGGTTGCCCAAAAATAAAACGAAATTTGCAAACGAGCCTTTTAGCTTTAGTATCGAGACGACCGAACCCAGCGCCATCAGCAAAATCGGCATAAAAATCGGCGCCAAGCTCAAAAACGCGCAAGGCAGCTTGCCATGCTCTTTGATGATCTCGTCGTAGCTCTTGCCCACGTCTGCGAGATCCTCTTTTAGGCTCACTTTTGCACCGACAGTCTTAGCAAAAAGATAGCCCGCGATGAGAACCGGTATCGAAACGACCGCGCCCACGGCGATGACTAGCAGCAGGTTGTGCCCCACGCCCACGAGTCCGGCAGCCGCTATCGGGCCCGGCGTCGGCGGTATAAACACGTGCGAGGTGTATAGGCCGCACGAGAGCGCGACGGCCATAGCTACGGGGTTGGCGCCGATTTTTTCCTTTATAGCGCGGCGGATCGGATCTAGCACCACAAAGCCACTATCGCAAAAGACCGGGATACCCACGATCCAGCCCATGATGAGCATGGCTAGCTCGGGGCGCTTGTCGCCTACGCAGCGCACGACCATATCGGCTAGCTTTAGCGCCGCGCCCGTCTTTTCTAGCGCCATACCGATGAGCGCGCCCAGGATGATGACGATGCCTATGCTTTTAAATATCCCGCTAAATCCCTCTCCGATGATCGCGGGAACCTTGACCAGGTCGATACCCGCGACGACGGCTAGAGCTAGCGAGACGAGCATGATCGCTATAAAGGGGTGAACCCCGAACTTAGAAATCAGCACGATCATAACGACGACCGCGATGACGAAGCAGACGATGAGAGCAATACCGCTCATAACAGCTCCTTTCGGATAAAATTTTTGCCTAATGCAATATTACCGAAATTTGTTTTTAAAATATCTAAATTAGATTTGAAATTTTAGTTTTATTTTATATAATAAAGACCGAGTTTGACGAATCAGCGGCGATTTGTTTAAGAAGATTAATGACGGTATTTGCGGGATTACCGATAGCCTCCGCCACAGCAATGAAAACTAAAATTTAGCAAACAAGCCGTACTTATCCGCCAAAAGATAAAGTCCTAAAAATAGCGCGGCGTATAAAACGGTTTTAAATATTTTTAGCAAGGCGTGCAAATTTGATCCTTTTTGCTTCGTTAAATTTGCGAAATCTTAGCCAAAGGGCGGTTAAATTTGAGTGAATTTGGGGGCGGTAAATTTGAAAAATGAGGTGAAATTTAAATAAAGACAAATTCGGCTAAATTTAAAAGCCGAATTTAAAAAAGAGCGGCGAAGGCTCAAATTTAACCCTCACCGCGAGAAATTATCGGTGCAAATTTACACGCCGAAAGCTCGGCGCGTAAAAATCAAATTTATCTAGAAAGCTTTAGCAGATATCCGTCCTGCGTCTTTTCGATCTCGTGTTTGTAGCTGCCGTCGAGATCAAAAACTACGCGGTAAAATTTACCGTGAGAGCCAAAAAGAGCCGTTTTAAACGCGCCGCAGTCAAGCTCGTCTTTTCTCGTGTTTACGTCCGTTTGCGAAGCGAAGTCGATCACGACTTTGGTGCCTTTGCTGATAGAATAGTCCTTTAGCTTCTCGTCGGTCGTGAGGATCTTGATCTGCATCGGATAGATCTCGAATTTCGTCTGCTTATAGACGATTTGCTTTTGCGGTTGCGGCTTTTCAAGCGGCTTGATGACGATGTCTTTTAGCGGCTCCTGCGTGGTCATGTTGCGCTCGGTAGGCTTTGGCGCGACGTCTATCGCGGCGGCTTTTGGCTCCTCTTTAGTGACCGAGACGTCGGGCTTTTCTACGACGACGGGCACTGCGATCTTGCTTAGCAAAAACTCATCCTGCCACGAGATGCTTTTGTTTATATCGACGGTTTTTTCCTTGATACTGCCGTCTAAGCTTTTGTATTTTAGCGTGACGGAGATGAAGTTTCTAGCGTCGGCGGGAAATTTGAAATTTTGCTTCTCAAAAGGCGGCAAATTTTCCACGACGTTGCTGCTAGCCATGCTCGCGTTTACATCGCCCGAGGGCGCAAAAGGATTTTCTCTGCCAAAAGCCAGCCCGCAGGCCAGCGCCAAAAGCCAAATTTTACCGATTTTCATAACTCCCCCGTTTTTAAATTTATAAAGCTAAATTTACCCGCCGCTGCTAGGCTCAAGCTCTTTTAGCTCGAAATACGCCTTTTGCAGCTGGGCATTTTGTTTTTTTAGCGTTTCGACGTCGCGTTCTAGCTGCGTTTTTTGCTCTTGCAGGCTTAGCATCACGTCTAGCGAGCGCTTGCCAAAGATTATATTGCCCACGTAGATACCAAAACATATCACGCAAAACGCTATAAGCGTGAATCTGAGAAAAAGCCTGAAATCAAAAGGCTTTTTCTCGACGTATTCGTCTAGGACTTCGCTCAAATTTGATTTCCCAAAAACTCGTCCGTCTCGCGCTCGATCTCAAGCAGGCGGTTGTATTTTGCGTTGCGTTCGCTTCTTGAGGTCGCGCCCGTTTTGATTTGGCCCGTATTCATCGCGACGGCGAAGTCCGCGATAAAGCTATCCTCGCTCTCGCCGCTTCTGTGGCTCATCACGCAGCGGTAGCCTTTGCGCTGAGCTAGGCGGATCGTCTGCATGGTTTGGCTAACCGTGCCGATTTGATTTGGTTTTATTAGGATCGCGTTGCCTACGCCTTTGGCGATACCTTCGCGTAAAATTTTCTCGTTCGTTACAAATAGATCGTCGCCCACGAGCTGCACTTTAGAGCCAAGCCTCGCCGTTAGCTTCGCCCAGCCCGCCCAGTCGTCCTCGCTTAGGCCGTCTTCGATCGAAAATATCGGATACTTCTCGCAAAGCTGCGCGTATCTCTCGATCAGCTCTTCGCTGCTAAATTCCTTGCCTTCAAGCTTATATTTGCCGTTTTCGTACAGCTCGCTAGCTGCGACGTCAAGGGCTAGTTTGATCTGCTCGCCTGCTTTGTAGCCTGCTTTTTCGATGGCTTGCATGATGAGTTTGATCGGCTCTTCGTTATCGTTTAAATTCGGCGCAAATCCGCCCTCGTCGCCCACTGCCGTGCTGTGACCCGCCGCGTTTAGTAGGCCTTTTAGCGTGTGGTAAATTTCGCTCGCCGCTCGCAGCGCGTCGCTAAATTTATCAAATCCAAACGGCATAATCATAAATTCTTGAAAATCCACGCTGTTGTTCGCGTGCGCGCCGCCGTTGATGATATTAAACATCGGCACCGGCAGTACGCTAGCGTTTGCGCCGCCCAGGTAGCGATACAAAGGCACGTCAAGGCTTTTGGCCGCTGCCCGCGCTACCGCCATAGATACGCCAAGCACGGCGTTCGCGCCTAAATTTGAGTAGTTATCGGTGCCGTCAAGCTCTCTCATCTCATCATCAAGCGCCTTTTGATCAAATGCATCCAGCCCGATCACAGCCTCCGCGATCTGCGAATTTACGTTTTCAACGGCCTTTAGTACGCCCTTGCCGCAGTATCTCTCGCCCCCGTCGCGAAGCTCCAGCGCCTCGCGTTTGCCCGTGCTTGCGCCGCTTGGGACTATCGCGCTTGCTACGGTGCCGTCGCTTAGAGCCACGGTCGCTTTCACGGTCGGGTTGCCGCGACTGTCAAGTACTTCTATCGCGGTTACGTCTTCTATAAATACCATTTTTTTATTCCTCCGTATTTTCTTCTATGCTTTCGCTTTCGTCGTCGCTATCTTTGCCGCCCGCGCCGCTTATTAGCTTATCTAGGCCGATCGAGTTTTTTATCGTCGCTACGATCTCGTCTGATATCTCGGGGTGCTCTTTGAGATAGGCTTTTGCGTTTTCGCGGCCTTGGCCGATTTTGGCGGCTTTGTAGCTAAACCACGCGCCGCTTTTGTCGATGATATCGAGCTTCACGCCGTAGTCGATGATCTCGCCGTCGCGGCTGATACCCTCGCCGAACATTATGTCAAATTCCGCCGTTTTAAACGGAGGCGCGACCTTGTTTTTTACGACTTTTACCTTCGTGCGGTTGCCGATAGGCTCTTCGTTTTGTTTTAGCGTGGCGATTTTTCGCACGTCTAGGCGCACCGAGGCGTAAAATTTAAGCGCGTTACCGCCCGTAGTGGTCTCAGGCGTACCGTAGCCCATCGCGCCGATCTTCATACGAATTTGGTTGATAAATATCACGGTCGTGTTCATCTTGTGCACGACGCCCGCGAGTTTGCGCAGCGCTTGGCTCATAAGTCGCGCTTGTAAGCCTACGTGCTGATCGCCCATGTCGCCCTCGATCTCGCTTTTTGGCGTTAGAGCTGCGACGCTATCGACGACTATAAGCTCGACCGCGCCGCTTCTAGCGAGGTTTTCTACGATCTCAAGCGCCTGTTCGCCAAAATCGGGCTGGCTAACGTAGAGATTTTCGGTATCTACGCCCAAATTTGCCGCGTATTTCACGTCTAGAGCGTGCTCGGCGTCGATAAAGGCGCACGTGGCTCCGGTCTTTTGCGCTTCGGCGATGATGTGTAGCGTCAGAGTCGTTTTACCAGAGCTCTCAGGTCCGTAAATCTCGATGATACGACCCTTTGGGATACCGCCTATACCAAGGGCTAGGTCAAGTCCTAGCGAGCCGGTCGAGATGCTATCTATCGCCTCGACTTGTTTGTCGCCAAGGCGGATCAGCGTACCTTTGCCAAATGCTTTGTCTATCTGCTTTAAAGCCGCGTCTAAGGCCTTTTTCTTGTCCGAATCGTTTGTCGGCGGGACTATCTTTTTCTCTTCTTTTTCTTTTGCCATCGGCTTCCTTAAATTTAAAATAATCGTGCTGATTTTATCAAATTTGAGATGAATTTTTGATTATTCGCGTAAATTTGAGACGGGTTTGAGTATGGTCAAATTTGCTCTAAATTTACGCTTTTTTTAAAATATAAAGCAGCTCGCTCACGTGCGTCGGGCGGCTGGCTAGATTTCTGCTTCCGCGAAAGGCGTTGTATTTTTTCTCCAAAATTCGCACTTCGCCAAGCCCGGCTAAATTTTGGCTAAATTCCTCGCGCGCGATGAAGCCCTCGGAGTTAAACGAGATGAGCACGAATTTAGCTTTGAGCTTTGAGACCAGCTCGAAAAATGCCGGCGCGGCGGCTGATTTTTGATTAAACACCGAGCGGTTCCAGCCTCTAGCGATGCCCGAAACTCGCGAGATTTCGCTCGGACGCTCGTAGCTAGCGATCAAATTTAGCATAAAGTAGTTCGAGCCGTAGGGGTGCTGGTTATAAGGCGGATCAAGATAGACTAAATCAAGCGGCGGAAGCTCGGCGGCAAGCTCCTGGGCGCCTCGTCTTTGCACGTCAAATTCGACGTTAAAATTTGAAAAAACGGGCTTAAGCAGGCTGATGTCTGCCGTGATGCGAGATAGCGCGTGTTTGCCGCGTCCGCCAAACTGCCCAAGGCCATCCTTGTTTTTGTGAAAACCCTTGAAAATGCCGCTGGTGTTAGCGTGCACGCTAGCTGAATACAGCAGCGGAGCGACGAAAAAAACGCGCAGCTGCTGCGGCACTAGCGCTTCGATAATCTGGCGCGCAGTGTCAATGTAGGCGGCGTTTTTTCTAGTGTAAAAGACGCGGTCCCTCGCCGAGATATTTGCCTCGTCTTTTGGCGCGTAAAGCTCGCAGATAAAGCCCTCACGCAAATTTGCGCCGATTTCGCGCGTTAGTTTTTCATGCCAAAAATCAAGCTCTTTTTTAAATCCCGCGTCCGCGTTTGCGAGGTAGCACTCGTTTGTTACGCGGCTATAAAGCTCCAGGTCGTTTGCGATGATGAAGCTTGCGTGGGATTTTAAAAACCGCGACACGATACCGCTGCCGCTAAAAAGGTCGCAGCAGCTTAGTTTTTCTTTACCAAGCGCCTCTTTTGCGATATTTACGCCTTGTTCGATGAAGCCTAAAAGCGAGCGTTTGTTGCCAAGATAAGTTAAAATTTGCTCTTTTAAATACGCCTGATTTTCCATATTTTTCTTTATAAATTCCGCATTTTTATGGGGATTGTAGCAAAAATTTACTATAATTTCGCAATCTAGCCGCGCGCGAAATTTAAAGCGGAGCAAAAAGGATAAAATTTGAAGATTTTTAAGCATATAAACGTCGCCCACTCGCCCGATGCGGATGATATTTTTATGTATAAGGCGATTGATTTTGGTTGGGTGAGCTCCAAAAATCTAAAATTTAGCGCCACCGCGCTTGATATCCAGACGCTAAACGACGAGGCGCTAAAGGGCACTTACGAGGCCACGGCGATTAGCTTCGCGCTATATCCGCTTATCTGCGACGAATACGCGCTTTTACGCACGGCGGTGAGCTTTGGCGAGGGCTACGGACCAAAGCTAGTTAAGAAAAAGGGCGCGGTCTTAAAGCGAAATTTCAAAGTCGCGCTCAGCGGCAAACACACGACAAACGCCCTACTTTTTCGCATGGCATACCCGCAGGCGCGCATAGTTTATAAAAATTTTCTCGACATCGAGGGCGCGGTCTTAAGCGGCGAAGTGGACGCAGGCGTGCTGATACACGAGAGCATTCTTGACTTTTCGGACGAGCTTTGCGTGGAGCGCGAGATCTGGGATATCTGGAGCGAGCTAGCGGGCGAAAATCTGCCGCTGCCGCTAGGAGGTATGGCGGTTCGTCGCAGCCTGCCGATAACGGACGCCATCGAGTGCGAGCGCGTGCTAACCGAAGGCGTGCGTATCGCCACCGCGCATAAGCCCTTTTTGTCGCACATGCTAATGGAGCGAAATCTCATCCGCGTCGATAAAGAAAAGCTAAAAACCTACCTAAATCTCTACGCAAACGACAGCTCCGTCTCGATGAACGAAACGCAGCTAAAGGCGGTAGATAGGCTTTTTGCGCTTGGCTACGAGCGCGGATTTTACCCGCTGCCTATCGATGCGAAAAACTACCTCGTGCCGACCGAGTACAACGATATAAGGTTTAGCTAATGCAATCAACGCTCATAGAACTCGGTATCGAAACCTTTAAGATAGCGCTTTATCTAAGCTTCCCGATGCTGCTAGCGGGCCTATCGGCGGGCCTTATCATCAGTATATTTCAGGCTACGACGCAGATAAACGAGATGACGCTAAGCTTCGTGCCCAAAATCATCCTCGTCGTCGTCGTGATTATATTTTTGATGCCGTGGATGGTCTCGATGATGGTCGATTTCACGACGCGCATGATAGAGTTTATCCCGAATTTCGTGCAATGACGCAGCTTATAGACTTTTCCAAATTTAGCTCGGTGCGAGTGGGCGGCGTGCACGAGGTGGCGGTGCTAGAAAGCATTGAAGACGCGCTAAAGCCTGAATTTGCCGGCCGCGTGATGATAGGCGGCGCGAACAACCTGCTCGTATCGCCAAACCCGCCCGCGATGATGATGTTAGGCGGCGCGTTTGATTATATAAATTTGAGCGGCGACGTGCTTGGTATCGGCGCTGCGACGAAGTCGGGCAAAATTTATAACTTCGCCAAAAAGCATAACATCGGCGGATTTGAGTTTTTGCAAAATATCCCAGGCACGCTTGGAGGTCTCGCCAAAATGAACGCGGGGCTTTGCGGCGTTAGTATCAGCGACGACCTGCTTGCTGTGCGGCTGGGACGCGGCTGGGTAGAGCGCGAGAGGATAAGCTTTAGCTACCGAAAAAGCGGGATAGATGAGCCGATTTTCGGCGCCAAGTTTAAAATTTCGCGCGAATTTGACGCGGCGCTCGCCGCCGATTTTGCCGCCAAGCGCGCAAATCAACCAAAGGGCGCTAGCTTTGGCAGTTGTTTTGTAAATCCGCCCGGCGACTACGCGGGCAGACTAATCGAAGCGGCAGGGCTAAAGGGATACGCGATAGGCGGAGCTAGATTTAGCAAACAACACGCAAATTTCATCGTAAATTTTAATGCCGCGACCTTTGCGGACGTGACGGGACTCATAAATTTAGCCCGCGAGCGCGTTTTAGAAAAATTTGACATCCAGCTAAAAACCGAAGTGGTCGTGATTTAGGTTAAAAACATAGCAAACAGGCTAAATGCTTAAGATTACTCGCAAGGAGGGCCTTATGAAAAAGTTAGCTTTAACCTTGTTTTTAGCATTTTGTTACCTGTCGGTAGCACAGGCCGGACCGAATCACAACGACGGCCTGGCCGCAAAATCAAAAGGCCAGTGGAAGGACGCGGAGAACTACTTTAAGCTAGGCTGCTATAAAGAAAAGGTTGATTCTTCTTGCAAGGAGCTTGGGCAGCTTTATGAGTTTGGCAAGGGTTCCGACGTCAAAAAAGACTCCGGCCTCGCAAAGCAGGCCTATGAAAAGTGCTGCGAGATATCGTTCGGCAAGAGAAGCAACTGCTGCGACAAAGTAAAAGACAAAACGACAGTAAGCGCTGAAAAAGGTTGCGAAAATAACGACGCGGCGGCTTGTATAGATTACGCTTACGAAAAACAAGACGTCAAATACCACCAAAAAGCTTGCGATCTGGGCTAAAATTTAGGATGCCTATGGACGGGCTACTCGTACACCGAGGGCAAAAACGGCGCCGAGCACGATCCTAAAAAGGGCTTTGAGATATTTTCAAAACTTTGCAGTAGCGGCTACGACGACGGTTGTAAATTTGTAGCGATGGGCTACAGAGACGGCAAAGGCGTGGAGAAAAATATAGACAAAGCCGTCGAAATCCTAAGCCAAATTTGCCAAGGCGAAAGGTTTGACGGATGCGCGAAGCTAGGCGAAATCTACCAAGACGATACCTACGGCAAAAAAGACGAAGCAAAAGCGTACGAGTACTATCTCCTGGCCTTCACGAAAAAAGAGCATGAAGCCTCCGGAAAATACGTAAAAGATAAAGACAACGCCGCAAAAGCTTGCGAAGCAAAGATCGCTCTCGGATGCGAATACGCAGGATCTGCGTACTATCAAGAAAAGCAGTTTGCCAAAGCCGCGGAGTATTTTGACAAAGGCTGCGAGCAAGGCCTAGTCGAGTCATGTCTGTTTGTGGGCTACACATACTACATGCCGCCGGCCCAAAGCGGAGTCGAAAAAGATCTTGAAAAGGCTAAAATTTACTTCAAAAAAGGTTGCGATCTAGGCTCGGCTCAGAGCTGCAGCACGCTAGAAAATATCAAATAAACCTCGGGCGCAAATTTAACCGTTTGCGCCTAAATTTATCTTTTAACCCCATAAATCTACGGGCCGCGGAAGTCAAATTTTGCGGTCAAATTTGTCTCCTAAACCTAGCCCAAATAGTAGCCCGCCAAAGCCGCGACGATGGCGATGAGAGTAAGCGCGGCCGTTAATTTATATAGCCGCAAAGCTCCGGCGCAGCGATTTTTCATATCGCGGATTTTGGGCGGCTTGCTAGCTAAATTTAGCTCCGCAAGCGCCGCGTCAAATTTACCGCAACAAAGCCTCCCGTCCGCAAAATCTCTAAAAATCAGCGCATCAAAATGCAACCTAACGTGCAGATAAAACAGAGCCGCAAAAGCCGTCAAAAAGCCCGCAATAACGGCAAAATGCGTAAAAATCGTAAGGCAGACGGCTAGCTGAAGTAAATTTAACAAGAAAAACAGCCTGTGCGTCGCTAAAAATCTAGCCGTAACCAGCGCCAAAGCCCCATCGTCCGTCCTTTGGCAGCATTCCTGCTCCCCGCCTTGCGCCGATTTTTCGTTTTGCTCCGCATTCGTCATTTTCTCTCCTCATTTTGGGCGTTTGGTTAAATTTCCGTTCGTTTTTGCCGAGAAATTTACAATGCCGCTTGTTTCTAGCCTTCAGATTTTTAAATTTGATCCCCCAAACCGGACTTGATCAAATTTGGCCTGCGTCTATTTCGCGCTTAAATTTGCCGCGCTTGCTTTTGCGAATTTAGCCGATTTTTAGTCCGCTTTCAAATTTCGCGGACTTCTGCAGCCAGCCGCGCTATCCGATCGCGCAGCGAGCTAGCGACCGCGATCTTTTCGCGGCGAGATTTTAGCAAATTTAGCGCCTCGTCAAAGCCCAGTCCCGCGTAAATCACCAGCCAAGCAAGCAGCACCGACGCGCTCCTGCCGTAGCCAAGCGCGCAGCAGACCAGCACCTTTTTATCGTTTGCTTCGGCGGCTCGTTCGTTTGAGTCCGTGAGAGTTTGCTCCTCGCCTTCGTTTGCCGCGACGCGCGCTAGCAAATTTAGCCGCGAGCTCGCTTGCCTGTGAAATTTAAAATCTCGCCCGTGCGCGTAGTTTGCTTCGGAGCTAAAATTTGATCCTATCTCCGCCACCATTTGCGGTAAATTTTCGCCGCCGCAAAGAGCCCTTTTTACGAGCCGTTCAAGCTCGTCCGCGCCGAGTTTTAGCTCGTCCGCGCCGGGCGTTATCATATCTAGCATAGGCACGCTTGCGTAAATTTGCGCGCCGCCAGGGCACTCAAACTCAGCCGCGAGATCTAGCACCGCGTCAAATTTGCCCGCCTGCTTAACCGAGCCCAGATACAGCCCGGGCAAAATCTCGTCTGAAAGCCGGCGTCCGCGCAGCCAAAAAAGCGCATTTAACCGCGCGACGCAAAGATAGGGAAACAGTAAAGCTTTAGCCGCGGCGGCATGACGGCCTTGCTCGTTTTTAGCAAAAACTCCCGCGCCTAAAAACGCGTAACCGCAAGCAACCAGCGCAAAACTAAGGCTCGCCCACGATAGCCACAGCATCCACGCGCCCCAAATTTTAGCTCCCAAAATCGCCGCAAAAAGCGTCAAAAACGCGAGTCCCATATATAGCGCCGCCCATTTGTAGCGCGTGAGCTCCCTAGCTATAGCAAAACTAAGCGGCGCGCCCTCCAGCGGGCGAATCAGTAGCACGAGGCAGCCCGCAGCCAGCCCCGTCGGAATGTCGATAAAATGGTGCTGATACGTGGTCAGCACGCTAAGGCCGATGAGCGCAAACCACGCGACAAGCGCCGCCTTAAGCCAAACCGCGCGCGCCTTGCGAAGGTAAAATGCGCCCACCACGACGCAAAGTATGATGTGCAGCGACGGAGCTTGATTAAACGGGAGGTCAAAGACGGCGAGGCTTGAGAACAAAAAGCCGCTAAGGCCCGAAACCGCGGGCTTTTCCCACGACATTTGCAGAGGAAAAGCGATAAAAAACAGCGTCGCGATCATCTGCGCGGCCAGCAGCTGCGTAACGTAGCGCGCGAGCTCCCTGGCGTCACGGCAGAGGAAGAATCCAAGCGCGTAGAGCAAATTTAGCGACCAATACAGCACGATACTCCACGCCCAAAACGGCACCACGCGCTCCCACGCGAAATAAATCTCGGGCACGTTTGCGCGAGCGCTCGCGAGGGCGTTCGTGGCACCGTAGCTAGCGTAAAATATTGCCGCAACGACGACTAGTGCGGCCAGCTGCGATAAAAACAATTTCGTTTTCATTTTTGCCTTTTTGCTAATTCTATCAAATTTTAGTGGATTTGCGCTTTTACGGCTTAATCGCCGATATCGCTCGGTTGGCGTAAATTTTAGCCGCCGAGACCCGCACCGCAAAAATGCTAAATTTGGTTTTGTCAAATTTGGATTTTAGTCTTTCTTGTTAAGGGGGAAGGGGCTTGAATTACGCTCTGCTAGCAGTTGCGAGGCAAAGCCGAAGCAAAAGAGCTCCCTTCCCCCTTAACGATCCCCCAACCCCTACGACGTGAGATGTTGCTGCACTGCGTGCAGGTTTATGTGGCGCTGTCGCGCCGCACGTTTTTTAGTTTAGCATTTTTGGGGTGCGGGTCTCGGCGAGCAAAATTTGACTTCAAATTTGAACATAAAAAGTTAAGGCGAAGTATTTTGAGATGGATTTGAATGTTGCGAAGAAAATTTTCGACCGAAGATAGAACATTTGGTTCATCGAGGGAGAAAATTTCTAGCTCATTCAAAGACGCTCAAAAGACAAGCCGCAAAAGGCTAAATTTTAACGGCCAAACTCACACTAAATATCCCATCCCCATCTATCCACTCTTTCACCTTTTTAAATCCCGCCTTTGCCACGAGCTGATCCATCTCGGCCTGGCTACGGCGGCGCATGATCCATGCCGCACCCTGCCTGTGGCTAGATAGAGCGCGCGCGATCATCTCAAGCTGCGGGTGCCACGGCTGATTGGTGTAGATGAGGTAGCCGCCGCTTTTTACGCTGCTTGCAAAGCCTTGTAGCGCGGTGCGCACGACTGAGTTATCCGGAAAGAGCTCAAACAGCCCCGACACGACGCCTAGCGTATATGCGTCCTGCAGGCCCTCGTAGCTAGCGGCATCAAAGGCGTTTGCCTGCGTAAAGCTCGCGATGTCCTCTAGCCCGCGCTCCTTTATCATTTCGCTACCGGCTTTTACGTTTATGTCGCTATAGTCGCGCAGCGTTATGCGCTCAAATTTATGCCCCTGCGCGGCGTCTAGTATGTATCTGCCGTGACCCGAGGCGATATCGAGCAGTCGTAGCGGCTCGTCTCGCTCCTGTAGCTTTGCCACGGCTTGATCGATAGCTAGCTTGATATTTCGTTTGCGCTCTCTGATGCCGCGCCAGCCGATGGCGTTTAGGTAAAATTTGTCGATAAATTTAAAAAATTTATTCGCCCCTTGCGGCTCGTTTCGGTATACGTAGTCAAGCGTACTGCCGCTATCGTAGCCGGTATTTTCGCCGATCTTTAGCCCGCCGACCCACGGCGAAACCGCCTGCATAAATATCCGCTGAAATTTAAACCGCAAATTTTTCAGGCTAAATCTCGGTAGCGGCGTAGCCAGCCTATCGGCCTCCTCGCGGCTAAAGCCGTATTCGTCCGCATGCGTGCAGTCCACCTCGCTAAAAGGCGCTCTAAAGCGCTCACCGACGAACTCGCGCACGATCTCAAA
Source organism: Campylobacter showae (assembly GCF_963515975.1). Classification (GTDB taxonomy): domain Bacteria; phylum Campylobacterota; class Campylobacteria; order Campylobacterales; family Campylobacteraceae; genus Campylobacter_A; species Campylobacter_A showae_F. The sequence goes on along the minus strand of NZ_CAUPZM010000016.1, from coordinate 7,117 downwards.
CGCCCTCTCCCGCTCGCTCTCGCCCAGCGTATCGTGGTAAAATCCGTCTAAAATCTCGCGCCTTTTTACGTGCGCGCCAAGAGAGTTGTAAAACTCGTGCTGCGGGGCGTGCTCCACGACCCAATCATCGCCCGAGATTAGCAGTAGCGTAGGCGTCGTGATCGCGGCGGCGTCCGAAACCACGCGCCGTGCCGCTTCGTAAAGCCCCAGTAGTATGCGCACCGAGATCGCGCGAGTGATGAGCGCATCGGCGTCGTAGCTGGCCTGACGCTGTTTGTCGTGCGTGAGATAGTGGGCCTTGACGTAGCTGTTTACGAAAAAATTTCCGCGAGCGCGGTAGATCGCCTTTAGACCCGCTCTCGCAAACGGTACGTAAAGCTTCACGCTAAACGCCGGACTAGCCAGCACCGCGCAGCGAACGCGCACAGCGTAGTCGTGCAGCCACGCCGAGACCAGCACCGCGCCCACGCTCTGGGCTATCACGGCTAGATTTTGCGTCTCAAAGCCAAATCTCTGCTCGATGTGCGCCACAAACTCGTCCACGTCGGCGATGAGGCGGCCGATACTCGGCGCGTCGCCCCGCTCTCCGTCGCTCCTGCCGTGTCCGCGCTGATCCCACGCAAAATAGCTCAAACTCTCGTCCGCTAGCCCCTCGGCTACGTGCGTCGTCCTACCCGAGTGCTCGTGCCCGCGGTGAAATATCGCTACGGCTTTGGCGTTTGGCGCGGCTTTGAATTTGAGATTTTGCTCGGCGTTTTCGCTAGGCGTCTCGCTCAAATTTGACGCAGCGCATTTGCCGGTTTCGTTTAAATTTGAGTCCGAGTTTTCGCCGCCGTTTGGTAAATTTTGCTCGCCGGGTTTATCTTCGCCGCTTAAATTTAGCTCCGCATTTTCATTCGAGCCGCCTGCTTGCTCGCTAGTCAAATTTGACATTTCGTTTGCAGTTTGGACGCCCAAATTTGATCCGTTAAATTTACTATCTTCGCTCAAATTTACTTCATTTGCGCCCGGGTTTTCGCACGCTACGTCGCTAGCAAGGCGATATCTGTAAAATATCCTCGCCCCGTCGCTGGTTATAAAATAGCTCTCTTTAAACTCCATTTTTCGCCTTTCTTGCTTAAATTTATCGATTTTTTTACTTATTTTATCCTAAAATGCCCCGTTATCTCGTAACTCTTTAGCACGTCCTCTTCCTGCGCGCCAAGCCCGATGTTGTGGATCACGAGCGGAGTTTTGTCGGCGGCAAATTTATCCGAAACTATGCCGATGTGCGGCCTGCCGTTATCCAGCCGCCACGTCACGATATCGCCGGCTTTAAACTCGCCTTTCGCCTCGTAGCCCTTGCGTTTTAGATAGGTCGCGATGTTTGGCACGCGGCGATGATCGATATTTTTGTCGGTCTTTTTCGCGCCCCAGTTTTTTGGATAGGTGCTAAAATTTGCGCTCATGTCCTCGTGGATGAGCCGCTGCAGATCGATATCCTGTCCGCGCAGCGCCCTAACTACGACGTCGGTGCAAACGCCCTTTATCATATCCACGTCGCCCATCGGATAGGCTAGCCTTGAGTACGAAGGATCGTAAAACAGCGTCCGTCCGACCTGCGCTCTAGCGTCTTGTACGAGCTTTTCGGCCGAAAATGTAAAGGCAAAATTCGCCGCCAGCGCTAAAAGTAAAATTTTGCTCCAAATTTTCATCAAAACCTCACGCGTAAAAATATCTAACTATGTGAAAAAATATCGGCGCCGCAAAGCACAGCGAGTCCATACGGTCAAGCATCCCGCCGTGCCCGCTGATCATATAACCCCAGTCCTTGACGCCTAGATCGCGCTTGATCGCAGACATAACGAGCCCTCCTAAAAAGCCCATCATACAAACGGCAAGCCCGATGAAAAATGCTCCTACCGCGCCAAAAGGCGTAAGATGATGCAGACACGCAGCCAGTGCGCTAGCGCTAAGAACCCCTCCCGCAAAGCCGACCACCGTCTTAGACGGACTGATGCTAGGCGCGATCTTGCGTTTGCCAAAAAGCTTGCCCCAGACGTACTGCAGCACGTCGCTAGACTGCACGACCAGGATCAAAAACAGCATCAGCTCCATGCCGCTACCTTGCTTAAGATCCAGCAAAAGAAGCGCGGGGATGTGCGAAATACAAAACACGCAGATCATCAGCGCCCACTGGATCTTCGTCGAGCGCTCCAAAAAATATGCCGCATCGCCGCAAATAGCCGCCAAAATCGGTAAAAACAAAAATCCGTAAACCGGGATAAATATCATCGCCATCGCGTACCAATCAGCATATATAAATATATACTGCGCGGGCAAAATCACGTAAAAGCACGCCACGAGCGCGATGTGATCGCCCCTGCGGATGTAGATGAGCGACAAAAACTCGCGCAATGCGGCAAAAGACACGAGCAAAAACAAAAATATCACGGCGTTTTTGCCCATATACGTAAACGCGAAAATAACCAAAATCATCGCCCACCAGGCGTTTATGCGCGAGGTCAAATTTGCAATGGTTTTGTTCTCGGCGCCGAATTTCGCCTTTAGCATAAAGGCAACGGCGCTAGAGACGACTAGCACCGCGATGAGTCCTAAAAATAGATTTAATATATGATTTTGCGGGTTCATTTTAGTGCCTTTTGGTTAAATTTAAAGCTAAATTTGACGTATGTTTTGAAGCGCTCCGAGCTGGCCGAATTTACGCGCGCTTGGTTTGCCGTGCGGGAGGTTTGGGTGGTTAAATTTGTTAGCGAAAAAAGCTCGCGCTTTTGGCTCGTGCTTGGGCCAAATTTGATTTGCGGCGAGGCGAGCGTTTTAGCCTGGGTTTTGTTTTTAAATTTGACGCTTTTAGCCGCCGCTCTCAAAGACTCGCCGTCAAATTTGCCGTAAAAATCGGTCGCAAATTTACCTCGCTCGTTTGACCGCTTCATCTCGCGCTCAAATTCTTTAGGGCGAGTGCTGCAAATTTTATCTCCAAGCCCCAAGTCGTCGCAAAAAATATTGGCCGAATTTTCTCGCGCGCTTGACGGGTTTGCGGGGTTCAAATTTACCGCTCTGGCCGAAGCCGCCGCGCTATGCTTTCGTTCTATCATTTTGTGCATCGCTCATCGCTAGCAGCGCGTCCTGCGCCTTTTGTAAAAACTCGCCCTTGCTCTCGCCGCCGTAGGTTATCTCCTCGCCCACTATCAGCTCGCAAAGTAGCGGAATAGGCACGAAAAAACCCTTAGGCAGGACGTTTCTCGCGTTTTTGATCCATACGGGCACGAACGAGACGGCGGGACACTGCTGCGCCAGACGGAAGATCCCGCTTTTAAACGGCTGTAGCGCGAGATCGTCGTCCGTCTTGCGCGTACCCTCGGGAAAGATGATGAGAGAGTGCGTTTTTAGCGCCTCGCTCATTTGCGCTAGCGCCTCTAGCGGATCTTTGTGACGGCTGATTAGCACCATATTAAACACGTTTTTAGCAAGAAACCTGCGCACCGGCCCGCTCTCCCAGTACTCCGCCGCCGCAACTGGACGCACGCGCTTTCTCACACGGTAAGGTAGTGAGACGAAAATCAGTAAAAAATCGCCGTGGCTAGCGTGGTTGGCGTAGTAAATTTTAGTACCCTCGCCGATATTTAAAAGCTCCTGCGGCGGCCGTACGCCCGTGATAAATATAGTGATACGGCAAAGGATAAAATCAAGCGCGGCCGCTAAAAACTCTTTCATCTTTCGTCCTTTTTGTTAAATTTGCCTTGTTTGCGCGTCAAATTTGACGAGTAGCGCAGATTTGCGGCGACAATTGCTTGCGAACGAAGCGGTTTTGAAGCTCGGGATTTTAACTCGTAGACGCTCATGATACTCCAAATATAAGCTTAACGAAACTTAGGCAGATTTAGCTGCGACTCTAGCTTGCCGTCTACAAAACCCCTTATCGATTTTAAAAATATGATAAATTTCTTTTATAGAAATATCGCTTCGATTGTTTTGTATTTTTGCGGTATTATACCTAAAATTCGTATTCTTTAAGCGAAGCAAGCAATTGTCTCCTTGCCCCTACGGTTGCTACGCCTTGGAGAAATACCCTTAAATTTGCCGACCCATGTTTCTTGATCGTTTTGCGCGTTAGCGAGTTTGGCTACACAGCCCGCCGATCTCCCGCAACCACCCTGACTTCGTAGAGCCGTCAAGATTGCCATCGCGCCATAGCGTCGGCTCGTTTGCTGAGCGATTTTACTATCCGAGTTATAGACCGTGCCGCTCGCGATTTTGTCGTTGGAATTTTAAAATTTGACTCAAATTTGATAATGCCCCAGCCGCCGCAAGAACTCAAATTTGGCTCGTAAAATTTAAATTCTCATTTTATAAATAATTTTGATAAATTTTCGCCGTTTCTTGACAGCGATCAAGTCGTTATTATAAATAAAATCTTAAAATCCATAACTAATTTTTTATAAAGGGTTTTCTATGAGTTACAATCAAGAGATGTTCTGCCATCAGTGTCAAATGAGCGCGCCCGAGGGCTGCGGCGCCAAAGGCCAAGACCGCGGCACCTGCGGTAAAACCTCCACGCTGGCGTTGCTTCAAGACGCTATGGTTTTCGGACTTAAGGGCCTTAGCGCCTACCGCCACCACGCGCACGAGCTCGGCGCCGATACTAGCGCGGTCGATACCGTTATGGCGGATACGCTGTATTTCACGCTGACGAACTCAAATTTTAACTTTGACGAGCATATCGCGCAGCTGATGGCCGTCGGAGGTGCGGGCGTGCAGATGATGGATATCTTAAGCGAGGCGCATACCGCAAAATTCGGCGTACCGACCCCGGTTAAGGTAAGCCAAAACAAAGTCGAAGGCAAGGCGATTTTGGTTAGCGGACACAACCTTCACGCTCTTGAGGCGCTACTAAAAGCGACCGAGGGCAAAGGCATCAATATCTACACCCACTCCGAGATGCTTCCTGCGCACGGCTATCCGCAGCTTCGCAAGTATCCGCACCTAAAGGGCAACGTCGGCAAGGCGTGGTTCGATCAGACCAAGCTTTTTAACGAATTTAAAGGCGCTATTTTGATGACTACTAACTGCATCGTGCCGCTTCGCTCGTCCTGTAGCTACGCAGGCAGGCTGTTTGGCTACTCTATCGCTGGCACAGACGGGATCAAACATATCCAAAACGACGATTTTACGCCGCTCATCGAGTGCGCGCTTGCGTGCGGCGACGTGAGCATGGATAGCGACGAGAGCTTGATGACGGGCGGACACTACAAGACGATTTTAAGCCTTGCGCCGCAAATTTTAGACGCGATCAAGTCAGGCAAAATCCGCCGCTTTTTCGTCATCGCCGGCTGCGACGCGCCGGGCAAAGGACGCGAGTATTACCGCGAGCTAGCGCTTAGCCTGCCGAAGGACTGCGTGATTTTGACCTCCAGCTGCGGCAAATTCCGCTTCAACGACGTGGATTTCGGAAACGTGCCCGGCACCGAGCTTCCGCGCTATATCGACCTTGGCCAGTGCAACGACAGCAACGGCGCGGTCAAGATCGCCCTTGCGCTTAGCGAGGCTACGGGCATCGCGGTAAACGACCTGCCGGTCTCGATCGTGCTGATGTGGATGGAGCAAAAGGCGGTCATCATCCTGCTTGCGCTGTTTAGCCTAGGCGTTAAGAATATCAACGTGGGCCCTACGGTGCCTGAGTTTTTCAACGATGAAATTTTGGGCTTTTTGGTGCAAAATTTCGGCCTTCGCCTAATCAGCAGCGACGCACAGGCGGATTTGAAATACTTCCTGGGCGAATAACTATCGCTCGGGCAATCTTTTCGGGCGCGTGAGAAATTCTGCGCGCCCGTTTCGCCGCCGTTCGCGCTTGTAAATCCGCTTGCGCTCGCTAAAATTTAAAATTTCGGCCGGCGGCAAATTTCGTTTTACAACACGAGTGCTACGTGGTCTTTGCTTATTAAAAAGCATCTTAACCAGACCTACACCCAAACAAAAATACCCGCTCGCTCCTCTGCTTTAAATTCCATAAACGCGTTTGCCTTAGCAATAAGATAACTTTAGCAAAAACCGAGTTTATAAATTTGACATGCTCGCCAAATTTAGTTTTTTGTACGGCTATCGCAAGCTCTTATTTTAAATTTGACTAGCTTGCGTCGTCCGTAAATTTGGCTATCTTTTTGATAAAGTTTTTCCATGACTATGCTACATTTTTTGGCTATTTTTAAATAATTTATCTGAGTGCGGATTGCGATTTATTGCTTGCCTACTAAACCCATGCTAGCGCTTTATAAAACTTTTAAACAAATTTACCCGCAACCGTAAACTACGCCAAGTGTTATAGCATTGCAGTGGAATATTGTTTTGGGATTTATATCGTTTGATTTATGGGAGTCTAGGCATAAATTTGCAAAAAAATGTCATCCTATTTTTAGTTCATTTCTCAAATTTATGCCGCGTATTTTATTAGACTAGCTTTTTAAACCCATTCTGATGCGATTTATGCAGGTAAGCGCAAGCAAAAGCGCCACCGCATAAAGCGCCCAACTAAACCATGAGGGTAGCTGACCAAATACTGCATATATAGTGCCTATAAGCCCGAACACAAATGCGCGGTCGCTCTTGCCCATAGGGCCGTCATAACGCCTACCGCTACCCTGCACCTGCCCTAGAACGCCTAAGAACTCGCTCATAAAGGCTAAAAAGATAACGAACGCGATAATGCCCCATCCAAATGGTGCCACGAAAGCAAACGGCAAATAAAGCGCGGCGTCAGAAATAACGTCAGTAGCTTCATTCAGATAGCCTCCAAGCGGGGTTTTTTGATTAAACTCACGGGCCAGCATACCATCAATAGCATTTAACGCCATGCGTAAAAACATCCAAATAGGTAGCAGAAAAAATAACGCTGAAATATCGGAAAATTTAGCAAGTAGCGCACCTAATAAAATGGAGATAATGCAGGCTATAAGCGTAACTTGATTTGCCGTAATACCGGCATTATAAAGATGCTTTACTAACGGACGAAGCAGGTTTTGAAATTTGGGTTTTAGCTCGTAAATACTCATGATACTCCAAATAATTTTAATTTAGCATTTTCTCCTAAAAATACTTGAATAAAGTTTAATAAAGGAGCGCA
>NZ_CAUPZM010000015.1:0-55114 GCF_963515975.1 Campylobacter showae | reverse complement strand
AGCCTAAAAAACGAGCTTGCGGGCAAGATGCAGCTACTTTTTTACATCTATCTTTTAAAAACTGGCTTAAATTTAAAAGAGGTAAAAGGCAAACTAATCAGCGGTAAAAAGGTGATTTTAGTGGAGGATAGCAGCGAAAATTTCGCTCTAATCGAGCAAATTTTAAGCGAGATAACGGCACTCGTAAATCTAGAGCGACCGCCGAAATTTACGCAGGGCAAATTTTGCGCAAACTGCGCTTATAGCGGATATTGCGTGAGTTAGATTTGATGTACGCCATTTTATTTTACGACATCGCCGGCGCCGAGCAAAAAGAGAAAAACAACGCAAACCGCATCAGAAAGGCGGTCGAGAAGTTTTTGCCGCGCGTGCAGTTTTCCGTTTTTGAAGGCGAGATTCGTGAGAGCGATTTTAAAAAACTAACCGCGATTTTACAAAAAGAGTGCGCTAGCGAGCTCGATTCTATCGTGATTTACACGTTTAATTCGCTGAAGTATTCCAAGCGTATCGTAATCGGACAGGATAAAAGCGGCGCGCTGTTTAGTTAAATTTGCTCGCGTAAATTTGCCGAATTTGACGGCGCTTGAAATCCCGGCTAAATTTAAGGAAAAAAGATGCAAAAAAGCGACAGGACGCATTTTATTTTGAGTGCAGGCAGGCTTCGTAGGCAAGATAACAATATCTATTTTGACAAATTTGACGATACGGGCGCGGTCGTCGCTAGTAAAATTTTGCCGATAAACGCGATCGATGAAATTTACGTGCTGGCAAAAGTGCAGATCGACACCTACACTATGGCGTTTCTGGCGGATAACAACGTCCTTTTGCACGTTTTTAGCTCATATCAGAGCTTTCGCGGCAACTTTTATCCAAACACCTCAAACTCGGTCAATAAAAGCGGCTTTGTGCTACTAAATCAGGTTCGCGCCTTTGACGATCCCATTAAGCGCGCCTACATCGCCCGCGAGATCACTCGCGCGCACATCCTAAACGACGCGGCAAACTGTAAAAGACACGGCGTAAAATTTGACGTCTCGCCCCATATAGAGGCGCTAAACGCCGCCGCGGACGTGCCTGCGATAATGGCGGTAGAAGGGGCGTTTCAAAAGCTCTACTACGAAAAGTGGAATGAGATAATCGCGGATCAAAAAAGCTTTAAATTTACCGTCCGCTCCAAGCGCCCGCCCGCCGATAAAATCAACAGCTTCATAAGCTACGTAAATACGCGCATTTATAACGTCTGCCTTAGCGAAATTTACAAAACCGAGCTTGATCCGCGTATCGGCTTTTTGCACGAGCCAAACTACCGCGCGCTGAGCCTGCACCTAGATCTTGCGGAGATTTTTAAGCCGATTTTGGGCGATACGCTGATTTTTAGCATGCTAAATAAAAAGGAGATCACGGCAAAGGACTTTCAAACCGACGCCGGGCGGATAAAATTTAGCAACGACGCCGTGCAAAAGATCGAGCTAAAAATGATCGCGAGGCTTGGCGAAACGGTTTCGCTGGGCGGGCAAAATCTCACATGGCGGCAGGTGATCCGCCGCGAGGCTAATCAGATCAAGAAATGTATCTGCGAAGATGCGCCTTATGAGGGATTTAGGTGGGGGTAAATTTGATATTTTGTTGGTAGGGGCGTCATTTTAAAGTCAAATTTGACTTTTGCACCCTTGCTACGGTGTTTGTTTTACGTTAAAATGGCGTTTGCGATTTTGCTTTGGATGTTTGTGGTAAAATACAAAATGCGCCCAACTTATAAAATTTGCTTTTGTCGTTGCGGGCGGATTGGGGTTGTTGAGTTACCTTATCGCAGCGGGCCATTTGATTTCTATGCGTCATTTTTAAAATCTAAATCATCTCGATGAAGCTTTTTCTAAGATTTTATAAATAACGAAATTTAGGGTATTTCGTATCGATACTATTTTGCTTTTTATGCAAATTTAAGGCGTAAAAATATAGACTTTGAGTTTTAATAGCCCTAAAAATGTATATTTTGGTGCTGTTAAAATTTACTCCGTTGGAGTTTGAAACTGAACCAATACCTGCTTTTTACGACGGTTACTATTTGTTAAAATTTACTCCGTTGGAGTTTGAAACTAGCGTAAGATATAGAAAACTGATTAGATTTTTCGTTAAAATTTACTCCGTTGGAGTTTGAAACATGGCTGAGAAATTCGGACTCCCGATACTATTTTTAATGTTAAAATTTACTCCGTTGGAGTTTGAAACACCGTAAAAGCCAGAGCCGTCACCGTGACCAGGACTAGTTAAAATTTACTCCGTTGGAGTTTGAAACGAACTCACGATGCTAGGATTTTATCTCATACCGTGTTAAAATTTACTCCGTTGGAGTTTGAAACCGTTAGAAACGATGACGTATTTTTCAATGTTTCGGACGCGTTAAAATTTACTCCGTTGGAGTTTGAAACACGCGAGTTTAAAAATAACCTTAAGCTTTGCAAGGTTAAAATTTACTCCGTTGGAGTTTGAAACTTTCATCTACCAGCACGATACGAGCTTAACCCTTTCTAGTTAAAATTTACTCCGTTGGAGTTTGAAACAAAGATGGGAGTTTGTTTGAACAAAATATGACCGTTAAAATTTACTCCGTTGGAGTTTGAAACCGAATCCCACAATCGGCGTTGCGGCTAGAGCTAATGGTTAAAATTTACTCCGTTGGAGTTTGAAACAAACTTGCAAACATTTTAAAAACGCAAATGCCGTTTTTGTTAAAATTTACTCCGTTGGAGTTTGAAACAAAATAGAAAAGCTCAAGAAGAAATCAACGGCAATGAGTTAAAATTTACTCCGTTGGAGTTTGAAACTGATCCTTCCGAACCGGAAGAGGGTTGGGTTGAAGTTAAAATTTACTCCGTTGGAGTTTGAAACTGCAGAAACCGTAACGAAACAAGAAGTCGATGAAGTTAAAATTTACTCCGTTGGAGTTTGAAACTCGCGATTGACTACATCAAATTCTACGCCCTCTTGTTAAAATTTACTCCGTTGGAGTTTGAAACTTGATAAACCGAGTTTTTTGTCGTGAAAACCGAGTTGTTAAAATTTACTCCGTTGGAGTTTGAAACATTAACAATAGTAAGTATAGCTTGGTCCATATAAATGTTAAAATTTACTCCGTTGGAGTTTGAAACCTCTATGATAGCGGTTTCGGCTTTGTATAAAGACGGTTAAAATTTACTCCGTTGGAGTTTGAAACCTACCCGCCAACAACTACCATACAACCAAAAAATCGTTAAAATTTACTCCGTTGGAGTTTGAAACTTTAATTACTTCGCCCTATACCACAAATTCAAATGGTTAAAATTTACTCCGTTGGAGTTTGAAACTAATGCTTATAAGATAGAAAAAAAGACCGATAAAGTTAAAATTTACTCCGTTGGAGTTTGAAACCGTGCGTTTTTGGCCCGTATTTTAGGGGGCTTTTTAGTTAAAATTTACTCCGTTGGAGTTTGAAACAAAAGCAAATTTCTTTACCTGGTGGAAAATCTCAGTTAAAATTTACTCCGTTGGAGTTTGAAACGTTGGTGTGTTTTTACACTTGCCCCCTCGCTCTCTTGTTAAAATTTACTCCGTTGGAGTTTGAAACTTCCAAGTGTTGAGTCCATAGCCCAAGTATGTGTTGTTAAAATTTACTCCGTTGGAGTTTGAAACTAATTTTCGAGAAAATTGCTTGAGTGAATTAAATGCTAAAATTTACCCCATTGAAGCGATGCAATGTTTTAAAGAGGGTATCGTATAAAATTCGCAGATAAATTTTACGTTTTCAAAAAGCCGTATCCGAGATCAAAATCGTAAATTTAGCCTCAGATACGACCGATGAATGCTATTTAGCGGATTTTAAAATCGCCTGATAGCCTTGTTTTTTGAGCGCCTCTACGACCGTATTTTCCGCAAAATCGTCCTGGACGACGATGTCGGCCGTTTTAGCCTCCAAATTTACCTCGAATTTCTTCACGCCGTTAAGCGTATTTAGCGTCTGCGTGATGACCTCGTAGCAGCTCACGCAGGCCATATTGGGGATCTCGTAAACCAAAGTCTTGTCCGCAAATGCCGCCGCGCAAAGCGCCAGCGCTAGAGCTAGCTTTTTCATTCTTTGATACCGACTTTGTATTTTTTGGCTTGGATCGCATGCACGATATCCATCACATTCACGCCGCTATCTGCGGTGATGTTTACGTCTTTGCTTTTTAGATCAAAGCTCACTCCGGTGACTCCTTTGACGCCCTTTGCGGCATCTTCGATTTTCTTAGCGCAGCCGCCGCAGTTCATATTCGGCACGTTTAGTTCATAGGTTTGCTCCGCAAAAACAGCGCCGCAAATCGCCGCCAAAAGTAAAATTTTCTTCATCATCGCTCCTTGAAAATAATATTTGATGTGAAATTGTATCACTATATTTCTTATATATTTATTATTTTTATTTATATTAAAATGTAATATAATTTACTTTTTTCTTATATTTAAAACTAAAATTTGACGTCAAATTTTAGCTGATTTAAAGCGGATGGAAAAATATTGCGGGAAAATCAAGAGGGGAATTTAGCCCGCAAAAAGCATAACTTGCAGGCTAAATTTATAAAATTTATTCTTTTGTTTTTGCCATTCTGCGGCGCATAGTCGGATCTAGATAGCGTTTGCGCACGCGTATGTTTGAAGGCGTGACTTCGACTAGCTCGTCCTCCTCGATCCACTCCAGAGCGCGCTCTAGACTGAGCTTTCTAGGCGGTACGAGCTTGATAGCGTCGTCAGAGCCGCTAGCGCGTACGTTGGTTAGGTTTTTGCCTTTGATCGGGTTTACGTCCAGATCGTTTGGACGGCTGTGCTCGCCGATGATCATGCCTACGTAGGTCTTGGTTTGCGGATCGACAAAAAGGATGCCGCGATCTTGCAAGTTCCAGAGGCTATACGCTAGCGTCACGCCGTTTTCCATCGACACTAGAGCACCGTTGCTGCGGTGCTCGACGCTACCGATGAGCGGGCGAAACTCGAGGAAGCTGTGGTTCATGATACCCTCGCCTTTCGTATCGGTCAAAAACTGGCTTCTAAAGCCGATGAGACCGCGCGCAGGGATCTCAAACTCGATCCTCGTCTGCCCGTCGCCGGTCGGGTGCATCGAGACCATCTCGGCCTTTCTGCGTCCGAGCTTTTCGATCACGGTGCCGCTAAACTCGTCCGGTACGTCGCACACTAGTAGCTCAAACGGCTCGCAGCGCACGCCCTCGATCTCTTTGACAATAACTTCCGGACGTCCGAGACAAAACTCAAAGCCCTCGCGGCGCATATTTTCGGCCAAAATCGTTATCTGTAGCTCGCCGCGGCCGCTAACCTTAAATTTACCTTCGCCGATGTTTTCGTAGCGCATCGCGATGTTTGTTTTCATCTCGCCGGATAGTCGCTCGTCGATCTTGTTCGAGGTTACGTGCTTGCCCTCGGTACCTGCTAGCGGACTGTCGTTTACGCTAAATACGACGCTAAGCGTAGGCTCCTCGATTTTTAGCGGATCAAGCGGCATAGGGGAGTTTGGATCTACGACGCTATCGCCGACGTCCAGCGCCTCAAAGCCCGCTATCGCCACGATATCGCCCACCTGCGCCTCGTCTATATCGCGGCGCTCAAGACCCAAAAAGCCGATGAGCTTTGAAATCCTACCCGTCGTTTTCGTGCCGTCGGCTTTAGCGAGCATCACGTTTTGGTTTTTAGAAATTTTACCGTTAAAGATACGCGCGATGCCGATTTTACCGACGTAGTTGTCGTAATCAAGCGTGAAAACCTGAAGCTGCAAAGGGTTGTTTATATCGCCGCTAGGAGCCGGAACGTGAGACAAAATCGTCTCAAAAAGCGGCTGCATATTTACGTTTTCGTCGGCTAAATTTAACTTCGCGTAGCCGTTTCTAGCCGCCGCGTAAACGACGGGAAACTCTAGCTGCTCGTCGTTTGCCTCAAGCGCTACGAAAAGGTCGAAAATCTCGTTTATCACGCGATCCGGATCGGCTGCGGGTTTGTCGATTTTATTTACGACGACGATCGGGCGAAGGCCGAGCGAGAGCGCCTTTTTCACGACGAATTTAGTCTGCGGCATTACGCCTTCTTGCGCGTCTACGAGCAGCAAAACGCCGTCGACCATCTTTAGCACGCGCTCTACCTCGCCGCCAAAATCGGCGTGGCCCGGGGTGTCGATGATGTTGATTTTGGTGTCTTTGTAGCGGATCGCGGTGTTTTTCGAGAGGATCGTGATGCCGCGCTCGCGCTCGATGTCGTTGCTATCCATCACGCGTTCGCCGACGGCTTGGTGCTCGTTAAAAGTACCCGATTGTTTCAAAAGCTCGTCAACCATCGTAGTTTTGCCGTGATCGACGTGAGCGATGACGGCGATGTTTCGTATCTTTTCCAAAATTTTTCTCCGTTATTAAAATAGGGCTGATTTTAGCCAAATTTTCCTTATAAAAATAATAAAGCTATTTTGGAACGTTTCTTGCATGGCTCATGAAAGTTAAATTTAAAGGGTTTTTATGCAGACTACTCAAAACGATATTTTATCATTTGACGCGAGCATCAAAGGCGGCGTGAAAAAACAGAGCAAAAATGCGCAAAAAGGCGGCAAAGAGGACGGCGAGTTTCTCTCTATGGTGCTAGATGCGGCCGCTAAAAAGGGCGAAAATTTAAGCGAAAAAGATCTAAAAGAGATGGCAAAAGCGGTAAATTTATCCACCCAAACGGCTCAAAATCAGCAAACTAAAGCGCCCATCCAAAGCACGGACGTAAAAGAAATTTTAGGCGAGGAAGCGGCGGAAAATTTGTTTGAAAATGCGACCTTTATGCAGCTTTTGCAAATTTTAGAGATGCTTAGCGGCGGCGAGAAAATCAGCAAATTTCCAAATTTCGAAAATCGCCTAGCCAAAGCGCTATCAAACGAAACGACTCTAAACGAGCTAAGGGGAGCTAAAAATCTAAACGAGCTAATAGAGATTGCAAATAAGCTAAATTTGGGTCTGGAAAATATCGAAGTGACGCAGGTTCAGGCCGACGAGCTAGGCGAGAAATTTCCGAGTTTGGCGAAAAAAGATTTCTTTGAACCCGTAACTCCTAAGAAAAATTTTGCATTTAGCGAGCTAAAAAACAAGGTCGAAGAGGCCATAAACGCAAACGAGCCAGAGCCAAAAGATACGCTAAATAAGCTACTGCAAGAAGTTTCTAAACCAAAAACCCAGAGCAATGAAACAACGACCGTAAACAAAGTAGAAGAGGTAAGCGAAGAAAATATAAGCGCGCTAAACGCCAAGAACGTAAAAGAAAAGCCGGAGAACAATAGTGCGGCGGATGAAATTTTAAAAGCCGATAAAAAAGAAGAAAAACGGGTAAATTTGCAGTCTCTTTTGTATCCGGAAAGAGAGCAAGATCAAGGCGAGCAGACCGAACAAAATAGCAATCAAAATAGCGATAGCGAACTAAACGCGATGGTAAAAGACGTGATCTCAAACGCAAAGGCTCAAACTAGAAATTTCCAAGCCGTGCGCGAAACGTTTGATAACTTTAGCTCAAATTTAAAAGAGCAAGTCGCGGCCTACAAATCGCCGTTTATGCGCTTTAACATCACGCTAAATCCGCTAAATTTGGGCGAAGTTGAGATCACGATGGTAAATCGTGGCAACAATCTGCACATAAATTTCAACTCAAATACGCAGACGATGAACCTGTTTTTACAAAATCAGGCCGAGTTTAAAAACAGCCTCGTAAACATGGGCTTTACCGAGCTTGAGATGAACTTTAGCGATCAAAATCATCCTAAAAAAGAGCAAGGGCAAAAGAGCTACAAAGGCTCCAAATTTAGCTCAGACGACGCCGAGCAAGGCGAACCGACTGCGCCTCGTTTAGAGCTCGTCGTTCCACGCTACGTGTAAATTTGGAATCAAATTTGCTTGAGATATAAAAATTTAAAGGATAAAAGATGGCAAACGGACTAGAGACCAATAACTTTACGGTAAACAACCAGGCCGCCAAAAAATCAGCGGACGCCCTACAAAAGGCCGCAGGCACCAATCCAAACGCCCAGCTAGACAAGGACGCTTTTATGAAACTTCTTTTGACCGAGCTTCAGTATCAAGACCCGACAAGTCCTATGGACACGGAAAAAATGCTAACCCAAACTAGCCAGCTAGCCTCGCTTGAAATGCAAGAAAACACAAACAAAATGATGCAAAAGCTAGCCGACCAGCTAAAAAATAGCACAAATATGTACGCCGTCGGAGTGCTCGGCAAGATGGCTAAAATCGGCGACAGCGGCATCGTAAAAGAAGAAGGCGCGGGCGTCAAATTTGCAGGGTTTTTAGAAAGTGCAGCAAAAGGCGGCACGATAAACATAAGAGACAATAACGGCAAACTCGTAAGAACGCTAGAGTTTGGCGAAGCAAAAGCCGGCGCAAACAACTTCGAGTGGGACGGCAAAGATAGCGCAGGTAACGACGCAAAAGCAGGCACCTACTCGGTAGAGATAAACTACGTAGATCTCGCGGGTAAAGCCAAAAGCGGTGGCGTAGGCAACTATCTCGTAGAGGGCGTTAAATTTATCGACGGCATCGCGCAAGTAAAGGTCGGCGGACAATACGTCAGCATCGACAAAGTCAAAGAATTTACCGAGCCGTCAAAAGGATAAATCCATGGTAAGAAGCCTATATAACGGCGTTAGCGGCGTCAGAACGCAGGGGTTTGGTATGGACGTGTGGGCAAACAACGTCTCCAACATAAATAACGTCGGCTTCACCGCTTCGATACCCGAATTTAAAAGCATCTTTTATCAAACCTCCATCGCCGCGGGCAATAACCCGACGCAGGACCAAGTCGGCCTTGGCGCTACGGGCATGACGACGGCGCTTAGCTTTTATAAGCAAGGCCCGTTTATGAAAACCGATAACGACCTAGATATGGCGATCGGTGGCAAAGGATTTTTCGGCGTAACGAACGGCTCAGGCACCTACTATACGCGCGCCGGTAGCTTTGGCGTAGATAAAGACAGATATCTCGTAACAAATCAGGGCAACTACGTCCTAGGTACCCAAAACGCGCTAACCCAGGTCGCTCCTAGTCCGGGCGCGATAGAGGCTTTTGGTAGAGTAAACGGCACGGCTGCAGTCACGCAGGCCTACACGCCAAGCATTGACACGACCGACCTTGACCTTGGCGACATCGGCTCTCAGGGCAAGATTCGCCTACCGGAGTTTTTGTATCTACCGACCAAACCGACCTCAAAGCTAACTTTTAAAGGCAATCTCGACTCATCTTTTAAAACCGAGCCTATCACATTGCCAGTCGATGCGGCAACCTACAATAGCAACATAGATAACACCTCTAGAACCATAAATTTACGAGGACGAGTCACGGCTGATGCTACGATAACTCGCCCAAGAAAAGGCGATCTAATCACCGTAACGGCAACCGACGCAAACGGCAAAACGGCTGAATTTAGCGCTCCGATCGACGAAAACGGCAACTGGAGCATAAGTCAAAAATTTGAAAATGATTTTGACCTAGCCACAGCGCCAAATTTAACAGCCAAGATAAACACAACCAAAGAAGTAGCAAATCAGGAAAAATACGCAACCGAGCTTTTAAATGCGGACGGCACGAAAAATAAACTTGAACTAACGCTAACAAAACGCATACCTCAGGGCGCCAACGGTACAGTTTGGGACGCGGTAGCCACCGTAAAAGACGCAAGCGGCGCAGTGATCTCAAACTCTAACGGCGAGTTAAATTTCGATCACGAGGGCAGATTGGTTAGCACAACCCTGGCTTCGATAGATAGTAGCGGCTCTCAAATCGAGCTAGACTTCGGCACTCCCGTGGCTGCGGGTCAAATTTACTCAGGAGTCACCAGTACTGCGCAAGCAAAAAGCATCTCGATCGCCCAAGACGGCGTACCAGAGGGCATTTTAAAGGATTATCACACTAATAATTCGGGCAATATCTTGGCGCAGTTTACAAACGGCCAAGTCCGCTCCGTCGGCAAAGTCGCGCTCTATCACTTCCAAAACGAGCAAGGCCTTGCAAAAATGGGCGATAATATCTATTCGCAAAGCGCGAATTCTGGCGCGGCGTTTTTCTACAAAGATGCAGGCGGCAAAAGCATCTACGGCGCCCAAATCGCCAGTCGTACGCTCGAGCAGTCAAACGTCGATCTAGCGCAGGCCCTAACGGAGATCATCGTCACGCAAAAAGCCTACGACGCTAATGCCAAGAGCATAACGACTAGCAACGAAATGCTCCAGCGCGCAATCGAGCTAAAGCGCTAAATTTAACCCGCGAATTTGACGCGGGTTAAATTTAGTCTTAACCGTAAAAGCCAAATTTAACGCGATCAAATAGCTTGCTTCAAGATATCTAAATAAATTTTTAGCTAAAATCAGCCCCAAATTTTACAAAACAAAGAAAAGACATGAACCGAAAACGAATCTACAACCCAAGCTCAAACGAAAATTTGACCGATCGCCGCGTATTTAACGGCAATCCGCACGGCATTTTAAATTTCACCAAGGCAAAATACCAGTGGGCGCTCAAGCTCTGGGACCTGATGGAGGCTAACACGTGGTTTCCAAAAGAGGTCGACACCACCGACGACGTACGCGACTACGCCTACA
Organism: Campylobacter showae; assembly: GCF_963515975.1. Classification (GTDB taxonomy): domain Bacteria; phylum Campylobacterota; class Campylobacteria; order Campylobacterales; family Campylobacteraceae; genus Campylobacter_A; species Campylobacter_A showae_F. Next base: position 44,468 of record NZ_CAUPZM010000015.1, on the reverse strand, counting down.
ACCTCACGCAGGCCGAAAAGCGCATGTACGATCTAGTTTGGAGCCAGCTCATCTCGATGGATAGCTTCCAGACAAACAACCTAGCCGACAACATCAACCCGTACATCACCGCGCCCGAGATCAACGCCTGCCTAGCGCGCCAAGCCTACGAGGAGGCTAATCACTCCAAGTCCTACGCCGTCATGGTCGAGGCTATCTGCGACAACACCGACCTGATCTACGAGATGGAAAAGCACGACGAGGTTTTGCGCGAGAAAAACGACTACATCTCAAGCGTTTACGAGGAGCTAGCGGGCGAAGTAACGGACGAAAAGCTACTGCTAGCCATGGTGGCGAATCAAATTTTAGAGGGCATTTATTTTTACAGCGGTTTTACGGCGATTTATGCTCTGGCGCGTGCGGGCAAGATGCTAGGCAGCGCGCAGATGATCCGCTTTATCCAGCGCGACGAGATCACGCATCTGTTGCTATTTCAAAACATGATAAATAGCGTCCGCACCGAGCGTCCCGATCTTTTCACGCCTGAGACGGAAGCTAAAATTTACGACATGTTCGAGCGCGCGGGCGAGCTTGAGATCAAATGGGGCAAATACATCACGCAAAACCAGATCATGGGCTTTACTGACGACATCATCGAGCAATACATCCGCTACCTCATCGATCAGCGCCTAGTCGCCATCGGACTGAAACGCCGCTACAACGTCCCTCACCCGATCAAATGGGTCGATGATTTTGCTAAATTTAACGACCAGAAGTCAAATTTCTTTGAAGCAAAGGTGACAAACTACAGCAAAGGAAGCATCAGTTTTGACGACTTTTAGTCCAAATTTATGCCCTATCGTCCTAACTGCGCCGACTTGCCGGCAAAGACAGGACGAACTACTAGAAAAAATCGCCGCCGCACCCGAAAATTCGGTTATCCTAGCTAGCGAGCTGTGCGTGAGCGGGTATGATTTCGACGGATTTTTTAGCGGGGCAAACCGAGCAATGCTGGGCGGTTCTATCGGTAGCTTTGATGCTATACTTTTTGAGGCTCTTCAAGAAGCGCTAAGTCCCGATAAACTCCTCGGACTAACGCACCTAACGAGCCTAAACCGCGCCAAAGGACTCGCGCAAATTTCGATCACGCAGGCGCAAAAAAACGAAATTTACAACGAATTTATCCTGCTAAACAGCCAAAACGTCTTTTATACGCAAAATAAATCAAAGCTTTTTCGCCCAAATTTAGAGCACGAAATTTTTGCTGCGGGTGACGACGGGACGATAAAGCCGTTTGATTTTAAAGGGCTAAAAATCGGCGTTTTAATTTGCTTTGAGCTTAGATTTGCCCATCTTTGGCAGCAGCTAAAGGGCTGCGATATCATCCTCGTGCCCGCGATGTGGGGAAAGGCGCGCGAGGACGCATATCTTACGCTTTGCAAGGCTCTAGCGATTGCCAATAGCTGCTACGTCGTAGCCGCAAGCTCGCTTGATTTGGAGTTTTCAGGAGTATTTTTGCCGAGCGGCGAATTTGCAAAAGAGGCTCAATTTGACTCAAATTTGATCCTTGAAACCAAACGGAATTTGGGGCTTTTATGACCGCTCTTGAAAAATCAAAATGCACAAACATGGCCGACGAGATCGGCGATATACTCACTCTGACGCCCTCGCTTTATAAGGCTCTTTGCGACACTCCGCGCGAGATCTTTGCGCCCGTCACTCGCCACGCGTACAGCCTAGACGCTCAGCCTATCGGCGGAAATCAATGGATCAGCTCGCCTCTAACGGTAGCCAAAATGACGCTGGCGCTTGAGGCCGAAGATATCGACAACGCCCTAGAGATCGGCTGCGGTAGCGGTTATCAGGCGGCGATTTTATCGCATTTGGCACACAGGGTTTTTAGCGTCGAGCGCATCGAAAAGCTCGCAAGCGAAGCCAAAAAACGCTTTGAGGTACTTAAAATCCACAACGTCCACGTGCGCTTTGACGACGGAAACGTCGGCTGGAAAAGCTACGCGCCCTACGACAGGATCTTGCTTTCAGCCGCAGCGCAGCAGGTGCCGCAGACGCTTTTTAACCAGCTAAAAAACGGCGGCATTTTAGTAGCTCCTATCAAAAAAGACGGCAAGCAGTTTATCGTCAAATTTACAAAGGATGCTCGCGGCGAGATAACGCAAAAAGCGCTTGACGAGTGCTTATTCGTACCGCTTTTGGGCGGGGTAGAGTAGCGCGGAGCGTCAAATTTGACGCCGTTACTTTACGAGCGCCGCCTTTAAATTTAACTACGCAAACTCGTTTATCACGTAAATTTAGCCATACGTTAAACCTAAAACTGTATAATCATCGCACAAATTCTTAACAAAGGAGCTAAAATGGCAACAGATTGCGAGTTGGTTAATTTCTCAGAGGAACACGAGCTAAACACGGTGCTAGCAAGACACGGCAAGGCTCAAAGCATCGCAAACCGCGAGGTACTTTGCGAGCTCGGTAAAGAGTGTAAGGAAAAACTAGGCAAAAGAGTGCTAACGCAAGATGAATTTGACGAGTTTTTAAAACCCGTTTTAAATCGCCTAGAGAATAAAAGAGCTTAAATTTCGGGGGATTTCCCCGAAATTTCTATTCAAATTTCCCGCTTTTTAAATACTTATACTATTTTCTCGTTTTCAAATTTACATTCTCAAAATTTAACTTCAAATTTGATTGCCAAGCGGCAAAAAACGCACGCAAATTTGCAAACCCCAAAACCGGCAAGATCCATAAAAGCCTGGCGCGTCAAATTTGACGTTAGTATAAATTCGGAGCGGCTTAAAAACAAAGCATAAAGCCAAAACCGCGCCGAATTTAACCGAGCTACGCCCTAAAAATGTACCTTAAATTTTGCCCAAAAGCTTCTGCCCGGCTCATAAAGCCTCGTGCCGTTCGGGATAGTCTCGTAGCCTGCGATACCGCCGCCGTAGCCGCCTTTTGAGTTATGATAGGCGTATTTGGCGTCGTTTAGATTTTCCGCCGCTAGCAAGAATTGATAATTTTTGTATTTATAGCCCGCGCTTAGCCCCAGCGTCCAAAAGCTATCGCTCTTGCCCAGGTCCATGCCGCCCACGTCGCCGTAGCCTTTTTGCGCGCGGTTTTGCGACGCATTAGCGTAGAAGTCGGCTTTGACGAACCAGTCTGGCTTTTCTAAGCCGGCGCTTAGTTTAAACGCTAGAGGCGAAACCTTAGGCAGCGCGTCGCCGTCTTTTAGGCCGCCCGCGTTTTTAGTCACCTTGCCGTAGACGTAGGATACGCCCGCCACCAGCCTAAACATATCGGCTAGCAGCGTAGTGCCCTCTATCTCGCCGCCGTATAGCAAGGCGTCGGTATTAAAGGCGTCTGAGGACATGCCCATAGTATTATATTTTAGCATGATATAATCATCCATCTTTGAGACGAAGAAATTCGCGTTTAGTTCGTAGTTTTTATCTTTTAGCACTGCGCCAAAATCCAGCTGCGTGTTTCTTTCCTTATGTAGCGCTAGGTTTGCGTCCTTGTTCGTTTCCCAGTGATCGGGCATCCTTTGCGCGTGTCCTAATCCCGCATAAAGCGTTAAATTTTGCAGATATTTTTCGTATCTAAAAAAGCCTGAGAATAAATTTTCTTTCCTACTCTTATGCGTTTTTAACAGTTTTCTCTCGCCCGCGTCCAGCCTAAGTCCGCCAAAAAGCCCGTAGTCGTTTTCAAGGACGTATTCGTTTTGAGTGTATATCGTTTTATACGTTACCTTACGCTCTTTTACGTGCGGCTTTGATACGGCGGCGTCCATTTCGGCTTTAGATACGCCGGCTCCGCCCGTTCCGGCGCCTCGCCATTTAAAGGAGTCTTGCGAATAACCCGCGCCGATGAAGCTGGTTAGATTATCGAAATTTAACTCGCCTTCTAGCTTAAAGCCGTACATATCGCGTATCGGATGACTGATGCTATATCCCTTGCCGGGCCCCGTACCCGGCACCACCGGACGCATGGTGAAGTTGTCCATTATATGGTCGATTTGATGATAATACGAGCTTAGCCTGATCTTGTGCTCGCCGACGTCTTGTTCAAATTTGAGCCCGAAAGATTTACGGTCAAACTGTATGCCGTCCCTCATCCTATCGGCATACGCCGCTTCGCCCTCCCCCAGATCCGCACTTAACTGCAATGCGGTAGTTTCCGTGGGCGTTAGCGTACCCACGAGCGAGACGCTGTTGCGTTTATAGTGCGTATGCATTTTCTGCCCGCCGCCGCTTTTATAATCGCCGCTTTCGTAGTGTCCGCCGGAAACCTCTATGCTGCCTAGCTCGTTACCGGCTGCTACGTCCGCGGTAGTTTCAAACCGCTTAAAACTGCCGCCCAGCACGCTTACGTTTCCTCCGAAGCTCGGTTTTGACAGCCTTGCTATCTCTCTATCGAAAAATATACCGCCGCTAATGAGCGCGCCGTATCTGACGTCTTGCGGGCCTTTTACGATACGAACCGAGCTGTAGTTTTGCGCCGAGATGTAGGTGATGGGCGTATCCATACGCATGCCGCAGCCGCCGTTTAGCGTGCTACCGTCGATCAACACCGGCAGCCTAGCCGCCGTCTGCGAACGATAATAAACCTCGCTACCGCCTCCGCCCTTACGCTCCATCGTAAAGCCGTTCAAATTTGAAAGCGATTTGGCGATGTCACTGTTTTCCAGTATCGCGTCCTTGCCGACTATTTGCGCATTAGTCGGCTCGTCGAGGGCTGATTTTTGCATTTTTGACGAGACGGTAACGGGACTCAGGCTTACCGCTTCCTCGGCGCTAAGTATCAAATTTGACGCCATGGTCAGCGCCAAAACGTAAGAAATTTTCATTTTCGCTCCTGCAAAATTAATATTTAATATTGAAATTGAAGCAAAAATCGACTTAAATAAAGTATGAATATTTATGTAATGTTAATTATTTTGTGTGAAATTTAGCTCAAACTCTGATATTTCAGTCGTTTGCGTTAAGTGTATAGAAAAGTAACTTCAACGGATTAGAATTATAAATTTAAGTAATCTCGGTTTCATCAAATTTGAGTTTAACGAAACCGAGATTAAATTTACAAAATCTCTTTTACCAGTAGCTGCGGCGTGACGAGTCCGCGAAATGAGTTTTTCGATACCGAAAAAACTAGGTCTATGCTCTCGCCCGCATGCGGCTCGCGAGTGAAGTTAAAAAACAGCGCTTCAAGGCACTTGCCATCTTTTTGCAGGATGAGTTTTAGGTGATTTTGCTCCCTGCCGATTAGTTTTTTATTTTTGACGACGGCGGATTTGATCTCAAAGAGCGGGCGCGGATTTTTCTGTCCGTAGGGCTCAAAATGCTCTAAAATTTCAAGCAGCTCAAAGTCCACTTCGCCGGCTTCTATCTCGCCTAACGGCTCGTCAAACGCGCTAAATTCGTGCAAATCCATCAGCATGCACGAGCTATTTATCGCGTTTTTAAACGCTTCTAAATTTGCCGGATCTATCACGATACCGGCTGCCCCCTTGTGTCCGCCGTAGCCCGCGAGCAAATTTTCGTGGCTAGCGATGAGCGAGAGGATGTCTAGCTTGCCCACGCTTCTAGCGCTGCCTTTGGCGCGGTTTTCGTCGATGCTAAAGACGATGGCGGGCTTTTTAAACTGCTTTGCAAGACGCGATGCGACAATACCGATGACGCCCTCGTGCCAGCCCCTGCCCCACGTCACGATAATATGCTCGTCCTCGCGCACGTCCTTTAGCGAGCACTCAAAAAGCGTGCGCTCCTCCTCCTTACGCGAGTTGTTAAAGCTCACGATGGTGTCGAGGCACTCGCAAGCTCGGTCTAAATTTTTGGCGCGCAAAAACTCAAAAGAAACGCTCGCATCGTCCATACGGCCCGAGGAGTTGATGAGCGGCGCGATGAGGAAGCTGATGTCGTCGCACTCGAATTTATCCTTGCCGTAGAGCTGCTTTATCGCGGTAAATGCGGGCCTGCGCGAGCTATTTAGGCGGTTTACGCCAAGCTTAACCAGGATGCGGTTTAGGTCGCGAAGCTCCATCATATCGGCGATTATCGCGATAGCCAGGAGGTCGAGAAATTTACCCATATCGTAGTTGATGCGGCACACGTCTTTTAGTGCGCCGACTAGATACCACGCCACCTGAGCGCCGCAGATTTCGACGTTTGGAAAGTGGCAATCCTTTTGCTTCGGATTTATGATCGCATAGGCCTCGGGCAGGACATCAGGGGGCATGTGGTGATCGGTGATGATGAGATCGATGCCCTTTTGCTTGCAAATTTGAGCCGCGTCGTTTGCCGAGATGCCGTTATCTACGGTCACGATGAGGCTGGCGTCTGCGATCTCCTCGACGATTTGCGGATTTAGCCCGTAGCCGTCGCTAAAGCGATTTGGGATACGCACGAAATACTCGCTAACGCCTAAATCGTCGAAAAACTCGGCCATTATGACGCTGGCGATCACGCCGTCCACGTCGTAGTCGCCGACGATGACGATCTTTTCGTTTTGCTCGATCGCGCGTTTTATACGCTCGGCACCCTTAAATACATCCTTTAACGCATCGGGCGTAGGAATTTCTGAAAGTTTTTTGTGAATGTCATTTTCAAATCTTTGGCTCAGTAATTCCTTTATCTTTTCCTTATTTAACATCGTTTTGACGGGCTTTTGCGTAAGCCTCGCCGTCAAATTTCGCCGCCTTACTACCGTTTTTGCCTAAATTTTTGCTCGCCTCGGGGGTCAAATTTACCCCTGTCGCGCCGCAAAAAAGGCTAAATTTTGGTTCAAATTTCATCTTTTTCCTTCTTTTTTATTTTCTAATGCGCAAATTATAGCTTTTTGAAATTTAATTTCTTATAATTGTAAACAAAGCGGCGAAATTACAGGTCTGATGCGGGTTTAAGAGCTTTGTAGAATTGATACTCTTTACAAATTTAACGTTTTTAAAAAGGTGAACGCAAGCGTAAAATTTTAAATTTAATGGAAGTAAATTTATGAAAGAAATTTAGAGCCGTGCGGCTCTAAATTTGATTATTTTGATTTTTCCAGACTAGCTTTGATAAAACCCAAAACTACGGGATTTGGGTTTGTTAGGCGACTGGTGAACTCCGGATGAAACTGCACGCCGACGAACCACGGATGCGAGTTTTTGGCGCCTGCTGCAGGCGAGCTAAGCTCGACAGCCTCAATCAGTCCGTCGCTCTCGCCGCTAACTATCAGGCCGTTTGCTTCAAATTCGGCTCTATATTTCGGATTTGCCTCGTAGCGGTGGCGGTGGCGTTCTTTGATACATTTAGCGCCGCCGTAAATTTGGCTTAGCAATGAGCCTGGCTTCACGTCGCAGGCGTAAGCGCCAAGCCTCATCGTGCCGCCGATCGGGCTTTGGTGCGTGCGTATCTGCGCCCGTCCGTGCGCGTCGATGAAACTATCGATGAGGTAGATGATAGGATTTACGCACTCTGGCTTAAATTCGACCGAATTTGCGTCCTCTAGCTTTAGCACGTTGCGAGCAAACTCGATGAGCGCTAGCTGCATGCCCAGACAAATGCCAAGATACGGCACGCCGTTTTCGCGGGCGTATTTTATCGCTTCGATCTTACCGCTCACGCCGCGCTCGCCAAAACCTCCCGCGACAAGCACGCCGCCCACGTCTTTTAGTAGTTCATCGACGTTTGAAGGCTCGATTTTTTCGCTATCTATCCACTTTAAATTTACTCTCGCATCAAGGCTCGCGCCCGCGTGGATGATGCTCTCGGTTAGGCTCTTGTAGCTCTCTTTTAGATCGACGTATTTGCCCACAAATGCTATCGTGGTTTCTTTTGTCGGAGCGATGATGCGCTTAACTAGGCTGTCCCAGTTGCGCATATCAAGCTTTAGTTCGCCCAAATTTAAAATTTCGGCGATCGGGGTTAAAACATCTTGGTTATAAAACGCGAGCGGCACCTGATAGATGCTGGCCGAGTCGATACTCTCGATGACGCAGTTGCGCTCTACGCCGCAGCTGGCAGCGATTTTATCTTTTAGCTCGCGGTTTAGCGGCTGCTCGGCGCGGCAGATGATCATATCGGGGCTAATGCCGATACGGCGCAGCTCGCCGACGCTGTGCTGAGTAGGCTTGGTTTTTAGCTCGCCCGCAACCTTGATAAACGGAACGAGGGTTAGGTGGATATTCATCGCGCGTTTGCGGCCTACCTCGACGCGAAGGGCTCGGATAGCCTCCAAAAACGGCAAGCCCTCGATGTCGCCTACCGTGCCACCGATCTCGACGATCAGTATGTCGCGACCTTCTCCCGCCTTTTTAATGCGATCAACGATCTCGCCCACGATGTGCGGGATGACTTGGATCGTTTTGCCCAGATAGTCGCCTCTGCGCTCTTTTTCGATGACGGAGCTATAAACGCGGCCGGTCGTGAAGTTGTTATCTTGGCTTAGGCTCTCGTCTAAAAACCTCTCGTAGTGTCCAAGATCCAGATCGGTCTCCGCGCCGTCGTCGGTGACGAAAACCTCGCCGTGCTCGAGCGGGCTCATAGTACCCGGATCCACGTTGATGTAGGGATCTGCTTTTAGCATGCTTACTTTTAGGCCGGTATTTTTAAGAAGCGTGGCGATAGAAGCCGCCGCGATGCCCTTGCCTAGCGAGCTTAGCACGCCGCCCGTTATGAAAATATACTTTGTTTCGTTTGGATTTTTTTGCATATCGCGCCTTTTAAATTTTTAGCGAGATTATACCTTATTTAAAATTTATAAACGCTTGTGAACATAAATAATTTTGCAAGTCTAAAACTTTAAAATGATATTTTAAGTTAAATTTCTGTAGTATGTTAAGTTATGATTAAAAAATATATTAAAAACATCTCGTCTTTGTATATCGACGGCTTTAGGAACATGAAGCTTGGAAAGAGCCTGTGGCTCGTGATAGCCATCAAGCTGCTTATAATGTTCGGGATTTTAAAAGTATTTATATTTAATGAAAGTTTAAATTCGAAATTTGAGAGCGACGAGGCTAAAGCGAACTTCGTCATTTCAAATTTGACAAAGGAATAAAATGTCTGAAATCGCTTCGGTCGATTGGTCTAGAGCTCAGTTTGCGCTCACCGCCATATACCACTTTTTGTTTGTTCCGCTCACGCTGGGACTTAGCTTTATCATCGCCATTATGGAGAGTATCTACGTCAAAACCGGCAGCGAGCAGTGGATAAAAATCACCAAATTTTGGCTCAAACTCTTCGGTATAAACTTCGCCATCGGCGTAGCAACCGGTATCATAATGGAATTTGAGTTCGGCACAAACTGGGCGAACTACAGCTGGTTCGTAGGCGACATATTCGGCGCACCGCTAGCTATCGAGGGCATACTCGCGTTCTTTATGGAGGCGACTTTCTTTGCGGTTATGTTTTTTGGTTGGGATAAGGTTAGCAAGAAATTTCACCTCATCTCGACCTGGCTTGTCGCTATCGGTTCAAATTTGAGCGCACTTTGGATCCTCATCGCAAACGGCTGGATGCAGTATCCGATAGGTATGAAATTTAACCCCGCAACCGCCAGAATGGAAATGGAAAATTTCTTTGAAGTAGCGCTTAGCCCGGTAGGTATCATCAAATTTTTACACACCGTAACTAGCGGCTACGTCGCTAGCGCGCTTTTCGTAATAGGAATTTCAGCGTGGTTTATCCTAAAAGGACGCCACCTGATCATGGCTAAAAAATCCATCATCGTAGCGGGAAGCTTCGGTCTCGTTACGTCGCTATTTTTGATGTTTAGCGGCGACGAGAGCGCATATCAGGTCGCACGCACTCAGCCGATGAAACTAGCCGCTATGGAAGGCCTTCATAAAGGCGAAACAAACGCCGGCCTAGTCGCGATGGGCGTGCTTGATCCGTCTAAAAAAGTAGGCGACGACAAAGATCCGTTTTTATTCGAGATAAAATTTCCTTACGCGCTCGGAGTTATGGCTACGAGAGGTTTTAACAACTTTACGCCCGGTATCGACGACCTAGTGCACGGCAATGAAACTCACGGTATAGAAGGCGTCGCAAGTAAGATGGCCAAAGGCTCGTTAGCCGTTAGCGCGCTAACAACCTATAACGCCGCTAAAAAATCAGGCGATAAAGCCGCGATGGAGCAAGCCGAGCAAACTCTAGCTCAAAATATGAAATTTCTAGGCTACGGCTATCTTGAAAAGCCTGCCGACGCCGTGCCGCCCGTTGGCCTAACATTTTATAGCTTCCACGTGATGGTTGCTCTTGGCACTTACTTTTTAGCGCTATTTTTCGTCGTGCTTTATCTTTGCATGGCGAACAATATCGAAAATTTCAAAAAGCTGCTGTGGGCGTGCGTATTTAGTATCCCGCTAGGGCTAGTCGCAATCGAGGCGGGCTGGATAGTAGCCGAAGTAGGGCGTCAGCCGTGGGTCGTGCAAGACCTCATGACGGTGGGCGTAGGAGCGACGAATTTAGCCGACACCAACGTCAAAATTTCGTTCTGGCTATTTGCCGTTTTATTTACGGCGCTTTTGATAGCCGAGATAAAAATCATGCTAAAACAGATAAAAATAGGATTTGAAAACCATGCTTAGTTTAGAATTTTTACAAATTTACTGGTGGTGCGTAGTTAGCTTGCTAGGCGGTTTGCTAGTGTTTATGATGTTCGTTCAGGGCGGGCAGACTCTGCTTTTTGGGCTTTGCAAAAACGAGCTTCAAAAGGACATGGTGATAAATTCTATCGGGCGCAAATGGGAGCTTACTTTTACTACGCTCGTAATGTTCGGCGGTGCGTGCTTTGCGGCATTTCCGCTGTTTTACGCGACAAGCTTCGGCGGCGCGTACTGGGTGTGGCTGGCGATTTTGTTTTGCTTTATCCTTCAAGCCGTTAGTTACGAATACCGCAAAAAACCGGATAACTTCCTAGGTCAAAAAACCTATGAAATTTTCCTTTTCATAAACGGCTCTTTAGGCGTTATACTGATCGGCATGGCCGTTAGCACGTTTTTTTCGGGCAGCGATTTTCTACTAAACGAGCACAACTTCGTACAGTGGCGCACGCCGTTTCGCGGTCTTGAAGCGCTGGGCAACATCATGCTCTATCCGCTAGGCATAGCGATGTTTTTCCTAGCTCGCGTAGGTGGAGCGCTCTACCTCATCAATAACATCGACGATGCGGAGATAAGAGCCAATGCTAGAAAAGCGGCGCTAAAAAATACTATTTTCTTTTTACCGTTCTTTTTAATCTTCATCGCTTGGATATTTACCAAAGCCGGTTTTGCCTACGACGAGAGCGGCGTAGTGAGCTTAGTTGGCTTTAAATACGCTCTAAATTTACTCCAGATGCCGCTTGTGGCTGCGATGATAGTTATAGGCGTCGGACTCGTGCTTTTTGGTATATTTAAGGGCGCGTTTACGACAAGCATCTACGGCGTAGTGCCTTACGGCGCGGGCGTAGTGCTAACGGTTACGGGACTATTTTTGATATCAGGCCTTGCGGACACGGCGTTTTATCCGTCGTTTTCAAATTTACAAAGCTCGCTCACGATCAAAAACGCAAGCTCTAGCCACTACACGCTAAACGTCATGGCCTACGTGAGCCTGCTAGTGCCGTTTGTTTTGGGCTATATTTTCGTCGTTTGGCGCGCGATGGATAGCAAAAAGATTACGGCCGATGAGATCAAGCACGATCATCACGCATATTAAGGATAAAAATGATAGAAGCGATAGTTTTTCTTTTTCTTTGGGTTTTGGCGCTTTTTGGCGGATATAAATTCGTCCATTTTAACATCAAGCACGTCGAGAAAAACGACGACAAATACTTTGGAAATTTGCGCGAATAAGCGCTGATCCATAAATCTCGTTCTACTTAAATTTTAGCTTTTGTCGCTATAATGAAGCTAAAATTTTAAGGAGAACGAGATGTTTGACTTCACTTTTCACAACCCCACAAAAATACGATTCGGCAGAGGTAAAGAGCGAAATATCGGGCTTTATATGCGCGAATTTGACGCTAAAAGAACCCTACTGATCTACGGCAGCGACCGCATCAAAAAAGACGGACTCTTTGACAAGGTCACGGCAAGCCTAAAAGAAAACGACATAGAGTTTATAGAGCTTGGCGGAATAATCAGCAACCCCGTGCTAAGCAAAGTTTACGAAGGAATCGAGCTAGCTAGGAAATTTAACGCCGATAGCGTGCTAAGCGTAGGCGGAGGCTCCTGTCTAGATAGCGCCAAAGCCATCGCTGCGGGCGCGCTATACGAGGGCGACGTGTGGGACTTTTTCACGGGCAAGGATCCAAGCCGCGCGCTAAAAATTTTTGACGTCATCACCCTTGCGGCAACCGGCAGCGAGATGAACTCGGGCGCAGTCGTGACAAACGAAGCTACGAAGCAAAAATTCTCCATCCACGGCGACGTCCTATATCCGCTAGTCTCGGTCGTAAATCCGCAACTACAAAAGAGCGTAAGCCGCGAGTACCTAGCATACTCCGCCGCCGACGTCATAGCGCATAGCATAGAGGGGTACTTCACCGCAAGCGTACAGCCTGGCATCATCAATCTCTACATCGAAGCCAACATCAAAACCGTGATAAAAACGACTGAAATTTTACTAGCTGACCCCGACAACTACGATGCTAGAGCCGAGTTTTCCTGGGCGGCGACGATGGCGCTAAACGGCCTAACATACGTCGGTACGCACGACTACTCCTACCCCAACCACATGCTCGAGCACGCCATGAGTGCGGTCGTAAACTGCGCGCACGGAGCAGGTCTAGCAGTCATAATGCCTGCGTGGATGAAGTGGTATAAGAACCGAAATTTGGGCGCATTCGAGCGTTTTGCGCGGGAAATTTTCGGCGTAAACTCGGCCGATGAGGGTATCGCCGCCTTTAAAGCATGGCTTAGTAAAATCGGCGCTCCGGTTAGCCTAAAAGCCGTCGGCATAGAGGGCGAGACGCTAGACGAGGTCATAAATTTAGCCTACGACTATGCGGCAAACTGGCGTAAAGATAAGCTCTATACGAAGGAAAATATCAAAGAGATTTTTGAGCTGGCGAAGTAAATTTGAGAAAATATATTTGATCAAATTTGCCGACTGCTACCTTTGCAAAATGTTCGTAAATTTACGATTTGATTTTTACTACGCTATCGCTCGGCGCGTAAAAAGATAAGCGGAGGTAACGAAAAAATAGTGTGCTAGCAACGGCCCGCAAACACTCGCTATCGTAATATTGCGGCGTAAATTTGAGGCTCTTAACGATAAAATCGCGCGTAAATTTAACAAAACCGCCGCAAATTTAGTCAAATTTACGGTGGCATATTTAAAATTTAAGGCGCATCACGCCTCCAAAATCGCTCCGTTGCTCGCATTCGTTACCAGCTTGCGATACATTCGCAACCAGCGATACGGCAGCGGTTTTTCGATCGGCTTAAATTTAGCTCTGCGTTCAGCGATTTCGGCTTCACTTAGACGCACGTTGATCGCGTACGTATCCACGTCGATGTCGATTATATCGCCGTCCTCTAGCAATCCGATCATGCCGCCCTCGGCAGCCTCGGGGCTCACATGCCCGACGCTTAGCCCCCTCGTCGCGCCGCTAAATCTGCCGTCCGTGATTAGCGCCACGTCTGCGCCAAGCCCTCGCCCCATGATTAGGCTCGTTGGACTTAGCATCTCCTGCATGCCGGGACCTCCGCGCGGCCCTTCGTAGCGGATGACGACCACGTCGCCCTTGTTTACCTTGCCGCTTGAGATCCCCTCTATCGCCTCGTCTTGGCTGTTAAAGCAGACCGCCTTGCCGCTAAATTTACGCTCGCCGATGATGCCCGCGGTCTTGATGACGCAGCCTTGCTCGGCTAAATTTCCAAACAAAATCGCCAGCCCGCCGACCTGCGAGTAGGCGTTTTCGACCTTGCGGATGACCGATTCATCTTTTATGGCGCTAGCTCCGACGCGCTCGCCCAGGCTTTCGCCGCTTACCGTTAGCGCATCTAGACCCAGTAGTCCGTTATCGCGGCGCGAAATTTCGTTTATCACGGCGCTTAGTCCGCCCGCGCGGTCGATGTCCTCCATATGCACGTTTGGCAGGCTCGGGCTGATTTTGGCGATGTGCGCGATCTTGCGGCTGATCTCGTTGAGTCCTGCGATCTGTAAATTTACCCCCGCTTCGCGCGCGATAGCCAGGATGTGCAGCACGGTGTTGCTGCTGCCGCCCATCGCCATATCGACGACTAGGGCGTTTTGGATCGATTTTTCGTTCACGATGTTGCGGATTTTATATTTTTTATCCAGCGCGATTTGGCAAATTCGTCGCCCCGCCTGCCTGATGAGCTCCTCGCGCTCGGGCGTGAGCGCCGGCACGGTGCCGTTGCCTTTTAGCGCGATGCCCATCGCTTCGCACAGCGTATTCATCGAGTTTGCCGTAAACATCCCAGAGCAGCTACCTCCGCTCGGACAGGCGGCGCACTCAATCTCTCTTAGCTCCTCGGCGCTGATCTCTTTGGTTTCAAATTTACCCACCGCCTCAAACGCAGTCGCAAGGTCGATCGGCTCGCCTTTTTTAGTGTAGCCCTTTTTCATCGGGCCACCGCTAACGAAAACCGTCGGTACGTTTACGCGAAGCGCGCCCATCACCATGCCTGGCACGATTTTATCGCAGTTTGGTATACATACGAGAGCGTCCAGGGCATGCGCGTTCATCACCGTTTCGATCGAATTTGCGATCAGCTCGCGGCTAGGCAAGCTATAGAGCATACCGCTGTGTCCCATCGCGATGCCGTCGTCCACGCCGATGCAGTTAAACTCAAAGGGCACGCAGCCGTTTTTACGGATCTCGTCTTTTAAAATTTCGGAGTATTTGTTAAGGAAAAAGTGCCCCGGAATGATCTCGATGAAGCTATTTGCTACGCCGATGAAGGGCTTTTCAAAGTCCTCGTCCTTTAGTCCGGTCGCTCTTAGCAAGCTTCTGTGCGGTGCGCGCGTATAGCCTTTTTTGATGATGTCGCTTCTCAAATTTGATCCTTTTAGTGGAATTTAGTCGATTTTATCAATTATTTAATTACATAAGTATAAAAATTTGAAAGGGCGTACACGGCACGGCAATCATATGTACAATAACTAAAATTTACGTTTTATCGTGAGAAAATTTGAGCCCGAAAGCTCAAATTTAAGCGCAAAGCGGAGCTTGCCTCGCGCTTATAAAATAGCTAGAGCGATTTTAGTCGCTCTAGTCTAGCGAAGATAAAATCAATCCGCTACTTTCATCGTGCCGCCTGCACCAAGACCGCCTTTTACGGTTTGCATTTTGTAGTTTCTGACGGCATCTATTAGGTTATTCATCGAGTCGGTGAAGGCCGCGACGATGACTTTACCCTCAGGAGTGTTAGCATATGCACCTAGAGATCCGCCTGCTCTACCGCCGAATAGTCCGCCAAGTCCTGCAAAATCAGTATTTCTAGCGCTTCCCTCGGCTGCCGCTAACTGTACGCCGGAGCGGTTTTCGATGAGAGTTAGCATCGTACTGGCATCACTCGTGCTAAATCCCCCGGCTACCGCGCCGGCTACGCCGCCAAAAAATGCACCGACTACGCCACCGATACCGCTAGTATCGCTTGCGCTAAAAGTTATCGAAGGCGTTAAAGTGTAGTCTGCGGCAACCATCTGACCTTTTTTAAAATTTGAAGTCTTTCTAAGTTCGCCCGACTGCATCAAGGCGCGCTCTTCCATCATTTGGTTAAATGCCTTACCGCGCTCGACGACGACAAAGCAGTTTGATTGTTGCGCTAAAAGCCTAAGAACCGGAACGGTGGAAGGAAGCCTATAATCTCTTGTAAGTACGGTATACCAGTCAGAATCTCTATCTTCGTAAATCACCATGGTGCCTAAAGATTGAGAACATTTTTGAAGTTGAGCGTTTGCGTTTTGAGAATTTGAACCGCCTGCAGAGCCCGTAGCAGTCGTTTTGGCGCTGCTTGAGCCCATATTCATCGATGACATACAACCCGTCAAAAGAAAAGGCAAAGCCAAAGCCGCAATCTTCGACGCGCCAAAAAGCGATTTTATCATTACTTACTCCTTGAAAAAATTTCGAGAGATTGTATTATATTTGCGCTAAAAATTTACTTTACTTTAAATTTTATATTATAAAATGATTAAAAATTAACTAGAAAGGATTTTTCATGAAGAAGTTTGCTTTAATAGGTCTTATCGTTGCTCTTTTTATAAACTTTGCAGACGCTTACGACAGATATTCAAACGAATCTTTAATTATCGTACCAAACGGAAAAGCTTATAATAAAAAACGCTGCAAAGATGGATATTGCAACGATATGCTTTCAAATTCCGACGTTATTTTGATGCTAGACGACCGTTACGACGATGGATACAGAAGAAACTATAAAAGAAAAGATTACCGCAGGGAAATCACCGATCAATACATGAGACAAAACGGTATCGGCAGATATGACAGATACGACGACGGAGATAGGGGTTATAATAGAGGTTATAATGACGGATACGATGACGGATATAACGACCGAGACAACGAATACTATAATAACAAGCCGAGACTAGGTATCCGCGTTAGATAAATTTGACGCCCGTTCGCCGCTAGTCGTTAAATTTGGCCGGCGGCGAAATTTGATTTACGAATTTGATTTACAAAAAGGAAAATAATGCTAACCAACCCCGTCGTGATAAGTATCCTAGTGATGACCGCGCTTTGTTTGCTGCGATTTAACATCCTGCTTTCCATCCTCGTCTCCGCCCTAGTCGCGGGACTCATCTATCACGGCGGATTTACCGGCGTAGGGGCCTTTTTTGGCGCATTAACGGCCACCACCTCTACGCTGATAACCGGCATGAAAGGCAACCTAGAAACCTCACTCAGCTATATCTTGCTAGGCGCTCTCGCAGCCGCGATAGCCAACACGAACCTAACCGCGATCCTCATAAACGCCGTTAGCAAGGCTCTAGCAAAAACCAGCACCTATTTTGCTTTGATAATCGCCTCCATCGCGTGTTTCTCGCAAAATTTGATCCCGGTTCACATCGCTTTCATCCCGATTCTCATCCCGCCGCTTTTGCCGCTGATGAACCGCCTAGGTATCGACCGCCGAGCCGTCGCGTGCGCTCTTACTTTCGGACTAAAGGCGCCGTACGTGAGCCTTAGCGTGGGCTTTGGTCTTATCTTTCACGGCATTATCAAAAAAGAGCTTGCAAACAACGGCGTAGAGGTGCAGATGAGCGAGATCTCAAGCGTGATGTGGATCGGCGGCCTTTCTATGCTAGTGGGCTTGCTTTTAGCGGTTTTCGTCTTTTACCGCAAAAGACGCGACTACGCGCATACCAAATTTGAAACGAGCGAGGAACAAGAGGTACAGATGGCCGCAAGCCTAAAAATGACGAAAAAAGAGTGGGCGGTGCTAGGCGGCGCGGTAGCGGCGTTTGGAGTGCAAATTTACACAGAAAGCATGCCGCTTGGCGCGCTTTTAGGACTACTAGTTATGGTGGTTTTCGGCGGTATCGAGTACCGAAAAATCGACAAAATCATGGACAGCGGCCTAGCGATGATGGGCTTTATCGCATTTATCATGCTCGTTGCCGCGGGCTTTGGCTCGGTTTTGCGCGAGAGCGGCGGTATCGAACAGCTGGTGAGCTTTGCTAGCGCGGTCGCCGGCGGCAAAATGGGCGGCGCGATACTGATGTTAGCTATCGGTTTGCTCGTTACTATGGGCATCGGCACGAGCTTTGGCACGATACCGATCATCGCGGCGATCTACGTGCCGTTTTCGCTATCGCTGGGTTTTTCTCCGGCAGCGATCATCTTGCTAGTTGGTATCGCGGCGGCTCTGGGCGATGCGGGCAGTCCTGCTAGCGATAGCACGCTAGGGCCTACGAGCGGTCTAAATGCCGACGGACAGCACAATCATATTTACGATACGTGCGTACCGACTTTCATATTCTTTAATATACCGCTGTTAATCGGCGGCGTTATAGGCGCGATGATTCTCTGATCTAGTCTCGTCTTTTGAGTGCTTTTTGCAGAGTTTGCTAAAATTTTGCTCGGCAGACTACATGTCTAGCCTATGCAAAATTTTAGCCGCACAGCCCCAAAAATCATCTCAAAATACTTCGCCTTAACTTTTTTTACTTAAATTTGAAGCCAAATTTACAAATTTGACTGATATACTCTTTTTCGCCGCTATCTTCGCAAATACTAAACTAAAATCAAATCTAAAATTTGGAACGTCTTTTGCTTAAGTGATCTCAAAATTTACTTTTCAAAAAGGATAAAGCTATGATGAGATCACTTTGGTCGGGCGTTACCGGACTTCAAGCCCACCAGATCGCTATGGACGTCGAGGGCAACAACATCGCCAACGTCAACACAGTCGGATTTAAATACAGCCGCGCAAATTTCGACGACCTTATCTACCAAACTTCACGCATCGCTACCGGCCCGCAAAATCGTCACGGCGGCGTAAATAGCATGCAAGTTGGCCTCGGTACGCAGATAAACTCGACGACTAAAATTTTTAAACAAGGCTCCCTGCAAACTACCGACAAACAAACCGACATCGCGCTTCAAGGCGACGGATTTTTCATGGTTAGCCCGGACGGCGGCAAGACGACCTACTACACCAGAAACGGCGACTTTTCAAGAGATAGCGTAGGAAATTTCGTCGATAACGGCGGCAACATCGTGCAAGGATGGATGAGAGACGAAGAAACCGGGGAAATCGATCCGACTAGACCTATCAGCGATATAAATATCCCTGCAGGCCTAACCGTTCCGGCTCGCGCCACGACAAATATCACACTAAAAGGAAATTTAGATAGCGGTAACGACGTTGGCGCTAAAAAAATCCCTATCTACCAACTCGATCAATACCACAACTGGGCCGATACGGGCAAAGACGGCATAAAAGTTGACGCAGAAAAGCACGAGGAAAACAACGTCGGAGAAAATAGATTTTACGTGAACAAAAACGGCGAACAAAAGATGACGGAGCGCGGCGCAGATCTTGGAGTATTATTTAACAACAATGGCGACGCATATAACCTCCGCACCGGTCAAGGTATCTGGGCCAGCTATGCAGATGCTAAAACCAAGGCTCTAAACGTAGGCGCTCAGCCGGACGGAAGATTTGGCGGGACAAAGCAGCTTGATATCACGCTAAACGGCGAAAAGATAGTCGCAAGCGTAACTAGCGTCAGCGAACTAGCATCGGCTATAAACGAAAAATACACTAAAACAGGCGTAGAAGCAAGCGTTATCAACGGTAATCAGCTCGTATTAACGAATAGAAATAATTTAGGAACGACCGTTAATACTAAAAATATAAAGATGACTGTAAACGGCGCAAATAACATAGGAAACGACTTCGTAACGACTAATATCATCACGGCGTATCAATATACCTATAACAAAACTCAAGTCAATGCCACTCATACTTATAATGACTCTATGGCTAGAGAGGTAACGACTACCGAAGACCTTCGCGAAGCTATGCAAAGAGACGCGAGACTCTGGACGAACTACACCGGAACAGTCGTAGGAAATGCTGGAACGCCTCCTAACATAACTCCTAATCAAGGAACTTTTACGGGTGCTTTAAACGATAACAAAAACGACGGCGTAGAGGTAACCGTAAACGAGCACGGACAGTTTCAGATCAAAAATCCATCCGGCGACGCATTTAACTCTGACGACGGCGACGATACAGACGATACTACCGGCAATGCAGGCACAGCCAACACAAACACCGATCCCAACGACCACAATATGAATTTAACAATCACGGGTCTTAGTAATGCTGCAAACAACATAACCGAAAACGTCAAATTTACGGCATCTATGGCGCCGCTTTCAGGTTCTATAAGCCCGGGTAACGCCGCAAGGGTAACAGATAGCCTAAACATGGCCGCTCATAGCTCTAGCACCGATCTTTTCGATAGCTTAGGTACTAAGCACAACATCAAAATGGACTTTGTAAAACGCGGCTACACGCCAAACGGCGGAACCGAGTGGACGATGGTTATCCAAGTAGCCGAACCAAACCGCATTAATCAAAACGGCGAGCCTGCAAACGTGATAACGGGCTACGTGAGATTTAACCCGGACGGCTCGCTCGCGACCTATAGCCCGGCTAGCATTACCTTCGGCGCGCAAAACGGCTCGGCCGACGGCCAACATATCGAGCTAAAACTAGGAACTACGGCTCAGATGGACGGTCTAGCCAGCACCGATAACGACTCAAGCACCGCCGATATCAGCCAGGACGGCTACGCTAGCGGCGAGCTAAACGGCATCAGGATAGATCAAAGCGGAACCCTAGTTGGCTCGTTTACGAACGGCCGAAGCCTAGGACTAGCGCAAGTGGGCGTGGCTAAATTTGCCAACAACGAGGGATTGGCTAGCGAGGGCGGAAATTTATTTTCTCGCACGGCAAACTCCGGCGATCCGATCATTGGCGCGGCTCAGACGGCTGGACGCGGCAAGATCTCGGCCTCGAGCCTTGAGATGAGTAACGTCGATCTATCTCGCTCGCTAACTCAGCTCATCGTCGTACAGCGCGGCTTCCAAGCCAACTCAAAGACGATCACAACTAGCGACGAAATGCTAAACACGCTACTTCAACTAAAATAATTTATTTCTTCGGGCTTTAGTTTCGTCTAAAGCCCTTTTTATTGATTTTTAGCTAAATTTACCGCTAAATTTAACTAAAAGAGTCAAAAATGCAAGTAACGCTTCTAAACTACACCCCGCTAAACATCTGCTCGCATGCTATCCGCACATGCTGGCAAAGCTTTGAAAAAGGCGACAACGGCGGCGAAAAAGATGTCGAGCTCATCGAACGCGTCGGCAATAAATTTAAACACGCTAGCACGCTTGAACACCTCTCCTACAACTTCTACATCCAAGGCATCTCGCGCGCCCTGCTACAAGAGCTAGCCCGTCACCGCGTAGCGAGCCTCAGCGTCAAATCAACGCGCTACACGCTAAAAGAGCTAAAAAAAGAGGCTAAATTTGAGCTTGGCGATTTTGATCGAGCGGCGAGATTTATTGTATTAACGGGCGACGAAACGGTCGATAACGCAAGCGTCAAAGCGCTAGAAAACCTGCGCGAAATCCTCGCAAACACCACAAAAAGCCTCGACATCGTCAAATACTGCCTGCCAGAGTGCTACAAAACCGAGCTCACGTGGAGCGTAAACGCGCGCAGTTTGCAAAATTTCCTCTCGCTTCGCAGCTCAAAATCGGCGCTTTGGGAGATCAGAAATCTCTCGCTAAAGCTTTACGAGTCGCTGCCGCAGGAGCATAAATTTATATTCGAGGATCACGTAAATCAGGAATAATAAAGCGCTTTGCGCTACCAACAAGATACAAACAATGCCGCGTGTAAATTTTACGTATTTTTGGAAAATTTGAGACAAAATCAGGAGCGATAAAATGGGGCTATTTGATATTTTTAAAAAGGATAAATTTGACGTCGATGTGCGCTCGGACGGCGTTTTCATCGGTGGCGTAAACTGTGAGTTTGATCTGGCTAAATTTAACGAAGCCTTGGGACAGCCGCGCGTGATCGATGACGGAGAGGGCAAAAGCCGCTATTTTTGGGATGAGGCGGGGATTTTCGCCTTTGTGCGCGCAGGCGAGCTCACAGAACCGAAGATTGCCGAGATAAATTTGATGCTTGAGGTCGCAAAGGGCGTGCAGCACGAGGTTCCGCGCAAGCTATACGGCGGCGCGTTCACGATAGATGGCAGATCGCCGCTTGAAGCTGTGCCTGAGCAAGAGCTGCGCGGCGCATATATATTTTTGGAGCTTAGCCTAGGCAAATTTGAAGTATCGCTAGCTCTCGCGCAGGCCGTGCAGGAGCGCATAGGCGCGATGGACTTCGCCGAGCGCTTCGCTAAGCGCGACACCGACGAGATCGCAGATATCGTGCGAGCTACGAAAATGCCGATAGGGCGCGTCTGCATTAATCAAAAAGAGAAAAAGACAAAACGAAAGCCGAGCGATAAATTTAAGCTTCCGCGCGCGGCCGGCGAGACGCTAGCGTTTAAAAATTTCAATTTCAAAATCGCCGTGATGAATGAGCTGATGTATGAAAAATCCCTGTTACAGCCCAAATTTGACGTGTTTGAGTACTGCGAGGAGCGCGGCATCGATCCGTATGCGGATTTTGGTGCCCTGCCGCAAGCCAAAAAGTGGTTCAAGGACTATCCGGTTCCCGCAAATTTGGCGGAGCAGGTGAGTGAGCTCTATCTTGACGGAGGAAACGAAATTTACCTGCAAATCGCGCCTGATTGGGACGGCGAGGACGAGCTTTTCGACATTAAAAACATTGACGCCGCCGAGCTTGCGCCATTCGTTAATCTTAAAAAAATCGAAACGACCGGCATCGGCATATCCAAAAAGGCGCGAAAAGTTTGCGCAGATGCGGGGATTACGGTAATTGATTAAGTGCGAAAATAAAATTTAAGCCATCAAATTTTGAGCTAAAAAAGGGCAAAATTTGACTTCAAATTTTACTAAATAACAAGCAAAAAATTAAACTTATTTTAAGCATAAATTATTCGCATGCGTTAGCGCGATAGCGATGGCATCGGTGATGTCAAGAGGCTTGATCTCCTTCGTGATACCGAGAATTTTCTTAACCATAAAGGCCACCTGCTCTTTATCTGCCTTAGCTTTGCCGGTGACGGTTTTTTTAACCTGAAGCGGCGTGTACTCGGCAAAATCTCCGTGAAGCTGCAAAATTTTAAGACTCAGCGCCCCTCGAAACTGCGCAAGCTTCAAAACCGTTTTTGGATTATAAGCGAAAAATATGTCCTCGATCGCCACTTCGTCAAATTTATGATTTTTAAAAATCAGGTCAAGTCCCTCGCAAAGTTCGGTGATTTGATACTGCAAAGAATTCGATTTTATTTTGATTAGTCCCGCCTCGATCAAAACAGTTTTCACGGGCGTCTTTTCGACGATCGCATAGCCGCAATTTCGCGATCCCGGATCGATTCCTAAAATTTTCATCTCGTCCTTTTCAACGGTTTTTCACGCTTTTTTCACGGCGTGAAAAACGAATTTCAACGCCATTTTAACAAATTTAAGATAAAATCTAGCGAATTAATCTTAAAGGCAAAAATTTGGTCGCAAACGAGGTTTTGGAGCTACTTTCCAAAGAAATTTTACCATCGGAATTTGAATGCTACATCAAGCAGCTTAAATTTAACGAAAAAAGCTCAAATTCGACGAACGTCGTATTTAACGCGCCAAACGAGATTATCGCCAAATTTATCCAGACCAAATACGCCTCCAAAATCGCTCATCTTTTTGAAGTAAAAACCGGACAAAAGCCCGTAATCAACGTCCTAGCCGCGACCAAAATGCAAAGCAAACCGGCTAAAAAAGTGGACGTCAAAGAGATAAAAGCACAAAGCAGTCTGCTAAATCCAAGCTACACTTTTGAAAATTTCGTCGTCGGCGACTCGAATCAATTCGCATTTTTAAGCGCGAAAGCCGTATCCGAGCAACTGGGTAAAATTTACAATCCCCTTTTCATCTACGGCCCGACGGGACTTGGTAAAACTCACCTTTTACAATCGGTCGGAAATTTTTGCTTAAACAGCGGCAAAATGGTTATTTGCGTCACGAGCGAGCAGTTTATCACGGATTTTACTTATAACCTCAACAACCACTCGATGGAGCGATTTCGCGAAAAGTACCGAAACTGTGATGTTTTACTCATCGACGACGTGCAGTTTTTAGGTAAAACGGATAAAATCCAAGAGGAGTTTTTCCATACGTTTAACGAGCTTCACGCTAAAAACGGACAGATAGTGATGACCTCGGACCGCCAACCAAAGCTGCTAAAAGGCTTTGAAGATAGGCTAAGAACGCGTTTTGAGTGGGGTATCATCGCCGATATCACGCCGCCAGAGCTCGATACCAAAATCGCAATCATCAAGAAAAAGTGCGAATTTGATAAAATTTATCTTGGTACCGACGTCATAAACTATATCGCTACAAACATGGGCGACAACATCCGAGAAATCGAAAGCGCGATAATAAATTTAAACGCTTACGCAAGGCTGATGAGGCAGGAGATCACGCTAGAATTTGCTAAAAACATCCTGCGCGATCAGATAAAAGAGAAACGCGAAAATATAAACCTAGAAAATATCGTTGAAATCGTAAGCAAAGAGCTAAACGTAAAACCAAGCGAGATGAAAAGCAAATCGCGCTCGAAAAATATCGTCGAGGCTAGACGTATCGTGATATATCTTGCTAAAAATTTGACGCCAAATTCGATGCCGCAAATCGCGCAGTTTTTCAACATGAAAGATCACTCGGCCGTAAGCCACAGTATAAAAAAAATAAACGAACTAATAGAAACTAATGAATATTTTAAAGTTCGCGTCGAAGAACTAAAGAATAAAATTTTAACCAAAGAGTAAAAACGTGAATAAAAGTGAAAAAATAAACCGTTTTTTTAACGACGAAAATGTCCTATTTAAAGCAAATAAGAGCTGTTTTAAACTTTTCACGCCACCTACTAATGCTACTAAAAGAAATTTAAAAACAAAGGAAAAAAATGAAAGTCGCAATTAACAAAAATGCTTTAGAAAGCATCGTAACAAATACCAATCCTTACTTAGAAAAAAAGGATCTAAGCGCTATAACCTCGCATATATTTATCGGAGCTAAAGACGGTATCCTAAATATCAAAGCAACCGACCACGAGATCGGCCTAGCCTATAAACTCTCAAACGTCAAAATCATGGACGAAGGAAACGCTACCGCAAACGGTAAAAAGCTGCTTGATATTATAAGAAGCCTAAAAGACGAGGAAGTAACGCTAGAGACACTAAATAACTATCTCTACATAAAACAAAAAAACTCAAAATATAAACTTCCGATGTATAAATTTGAGGATTTTCCAAATTTTCCAACGATAGAAAATAAAAATAAATTTGAAATCGACGCAGTAATGCTTGGAAGAAGTTTAAAAAAAATTTTCCCAAGCATCGATAATAACAACCCTAAATTTGAGCTAAACGGCGCATTTATAGATATCAAACAAAATTACATAAATATCGTCGGTACCGACACGAAAAGGCTTAGCGTATTTAGATTTGAAACGCCAACTCAGAGCGAATTTTCGCTAATAATCCCAAAAAAAGCCATCAGCGAGATACAAAAACTATTTTTTGATAAGATCGAAATTTACTACGACGATACGACTCTGATCGCTCAAAGCGCAAATTTCGAGTTTTTTACAAAGCTGATAAACGGCAGATTCCCAGACTATAACAGAGTAATACCGCAAGAGATAAAAAGAAGACTAAGACTAAGCAGGGATAAAATGATAGAGGGCATCAAAACCGTCTCAATCATCTCCGAGAGCACGAAAATCGTATTTGCTCCTCAAACCATAAGCTTTGAAAGTATCGTCGAAGATAACTCGGAAGCTAAAACAACGATAGAATTTGCAACCGGACTAGAAGAAGAGATCTACGTCGGCGTGAAAAATAGATACTTGCTTGATTTCTTACAAAGCATCGAAGAGGAACATTTCGAATTTGGATTTAATGACTCGAATTTAGCCTTTACGGTGAGCTCAAACGAGCTAAAAACGGTAATCATGCCGATAAATTTATAAAAATAAAAAGGTAAATAATGCAGCAAAATTACGGCGCGGAAAATATTAAAGTTTTAAAAGGGCTCGAAGCGGTTAGAAAACGCCCCGGCATGTATATCGGAGACACTAACATAAGCGGCCTACATCACATGATCTACGAGGTCGTCGATAACTCCATAGACGAGGCGATGGCGGGCTACTGCGATACGATTGATATCGAGCTAACCCGCGAAGGCTCGGCGATCATCAGCGATAACGGACGCGGTATACCCGTCGATATGCACCCTACGGAGAAAATTTCAGCCGCAACGGTCGTTTTAACGGTACTTCACGCAGGCGGTAAATTTGATAAAGATACTTATAAGGTTTCAGGCGGTCTGCACGGCGTCGGCGTTAGCGTCGTAAACGCGCTTTCAAAAAAACTGGTCGTAAATATCAAACGCGACGGCAAACTACATAGACAAGAGTTTTCAAAAGGTATACCGCAAAGCGACCTAGAGATCATAAAAACGACCAATAGAACGGGAACTCAGGTTGAGTTTTGGCCAGATGATAGCATTTTTGAAGTTACGGAATTTGACGATGAAATTTTAACTAAACGCTTTAGAGAGCTAGCCTATCTAAACCCGAAAATCACTATAAATTTTAAGGATCAAAGAAACGGTAGAAACGAGAGTTTTCACTACGAGGGCGGACTTGAGAGTTTTGTAACCGATTTAAATAAAAACGAAGCCGTAAGTAAAGCCGTATCGTTTAGCGGCGGAGAAGAGGACGTTTTAGTCGATTTTGCGCTGATGTACAACGATACTTATAGCGAAAATTTACTAAGCTTCGTAAATAACATCAAAACCCCTGACGGCGGTACGCACGAGGCGGGATTTCGCGCGGGTCTAACTCGCGTGATAATAA
This sequence comes from Campylobacter showae, assembly GCF_963515975.1. GTDB lineage: Bacteria > Campylobacterota > Campylobacteria > Campylobacterales > Campylobacteraceae > Campylobacter_A > Campylobacter_A showae_F. The sequence goes on along the minus strand of NZ_CAUPZM010000015.1, from coordinate 17,944 downwards.
ACTATATCGCAGCAAACGCCGCAGCACGCGAAAAAGACACGAAAATCACGGGCGAAGATATCCGCGAAGGTCTAATCGCAGTTATAAGCGTAAAGGTACCAGAGCCACAGTTTGAAGGCCAAACGAAAGGAAAACTAGGCTCAAGCTACGTAAAACCGATCGTTCAAAAGATGGTTTTTGAGGTACTTAGCAAGTATTTTGAAGAAAATCCGATAGAAGCTCGCGCGATAATGGAAAAAGCGCTGATGGCGGCGCGCGGACGCGAGGCTGCCAAAAAAGCTCGCGATCTAACGCGTAAAAAAGAGGGTCTAAGCATAGGAACTCTACCTGGTAAACTAGCCGACTGTCAGAGTAAAGATCCTACTATCAGCGAGCTTTATCTGGTGGAGGGCGACTCAGCGGGCGGCTCGGCCAAACAAGGACGCGATAGAGTATTTCAGGCGATTTTGCCGTTAAAAGGTAAAATTTTAAACGTCGAGAAATCGCGCTTAGATAAAATTTTAAAATCGGACGAAATAAAAAATATGATAACCGCGCTAGGTTGCGGTATCGGCGACGAATTTGACGCCGAAAGGCTTCGCTACCACAAGATCATAATCATGACCGATGCCGACGTCGACGGTAGTCATATCCAGACGCTGCTTTTAACGTTTTTCTTCAGATTTTTGCATAAAGTCGTAGAAAACGGTCACATCTATCTAGCTCAGCCACCGCTTTACCGCTATAAAAAGGGTAAAAAAGAAATTTATCTAAAAGACGAAAGAGCGCTGAATGAATTTCTAATCGAAACTGGCATCGAAGGGGTCGAGTTTGAAGGTATAGGAAATGCTGATCTTATAGACTTTTTAAAGATAGTCGCGGCTTACAGAAGCGTATTAAAAGAGCTTGAAAAACGCTTTAGCGTGATCTCTGCGGTTAGATATATGATCGAAAATCCAGATATAGTTTCAAAAAGCTACGGCGAAATTTATGAAATTTTGAAAAATTATTTAGAAGTGCAGGGACACAATATCCTAAACTCATACGTCAGCGAAGAAGAAGCTAGAATTTACGTACAAACTGAAAGCGGTTTGGAAGAGCTTTTAGTAAATGAAAATTTATTTACAAATCCGCTTTACGAAGAGGCGCTTTATATCAGCCAAAAGATAAAAGAGCGCGGCATCGAGCTAAAAGGCGACGTGATAGACGTGCTAGACGAGATCGAAAAAAATGCCAAAAAAGGTGCCTACATACAGCGCTATAAAGGCCTTGGCGAGATGAATCCCGAGCAGCTGTGGGAGACGACGATGAACCCTGAAAACCGCCGTTTGCTAAAAATAAACATAAACGATGCCGTAAGCGCGTCGGATACGTTTAATCTCTTCATGGGCGACGAGGTCGAGCCGCGAAGAAACTATATACAAGAACACGCAAAAGACGTGAAACATTTGGACGTGTAAAATGCTAAAATCAGAACTAAAAGAACGATCAAACAGGTTTAAAACCGCGCTCGAGGTGTCCTCGATTTTTATCTTAACCATTATCATTTTGGTGTATATTTTTATTAAAAAAGACGATATAGATTTTGGTACCGACGATATTATTTTGATTGCGATTTTGGTTTTGTGTCAGGTTTATTTTACGGCTTATAAAATTTATCAGAGCTTTAAAACAAGCGTACTTGATCAAGTAACAAAAGCCTATAATAGAGATGAAATTTTAAGACTTTTATCAAAGCAAGCCTTCAAATTTAAAGGCAAAAGCGGCGGCAATATGCTAATACTAAAGATCGAAAATTTAAACGATCTAAACGAACGTTACAGCTTTGTTAGCACCGATATTTTGCTAAAACGACTAGTCGAGCGGCTGGAGAAATTTCTAAACGAAAAAGTGTCTAAAAACACTCTCATCGGTAGATATTCAAATGAGTATTTTCTAATATTTTGCGAGAGTAAAAGTACCGAGCTCATCCACCTTTTAAACGTTTTTGAAAAGAGCATTTTAAGCGACGGAATCTATAATATCGAGCTAAAGATCAAATTTGACGCTATCGACATAAATCACTCCGCAAGCCTCAAAAACTCGGTCTCATATCTCATCCAAAAGCTAAACGAGAGCGATAACGAGGATAAAGTAGATATTACCGACGATCTTGAAAAAGACGTCTGTAACTGCATCGATATGCAAAGATTTATCTTCCAAACTCAGCTCGTAAAAAGCCTTCGCTTCGGGCAAAATTTAAAAAATATCATCGTAAAAGTCTATACCGATAAACAAGGGCTCGTCTCAAAAGCAAAGGTGCAAAATATCGCGAATAAAAACGGCTATGAGGTGCTTTTTGACATAAACGTTATCAAAAAGCTATCCGAGCTTAAATTTAAAGACGAAGATCCGATCGTGATTGAAATTTCGTCGGTTTCGATTAGAAATTTAAAATTTACTAATTTTATAAAAGAGTTCGTGCAGCTAGGTAAAATCGATCCAAATCGCGTTATTTTCGAGTTTAGCGAGAAGCTAGTTTATGATGAGATAAATAGATTTAGAGAAATTTTGACGGAGTATAAAAACCTTGGTTTTCGCTTTGCGCTTAATAAATTCGGCGGTAACAACGCGGGCTTTGAATATTTTAAATATTTGCCGATAGATTTTGTTATTTACGACATCGAATTTAACAAAAATATCAAAAACGACAAATTTAAAACGCTGTTTGAAAATCTAAATTTGACCGCAAAAAGAGTAGGCGTAAAATCTATCGTGAGATTTGTGGAGGACGACGAGTTTTACAACATCGCGGAGCGTTATCAGACCGACTTCGCGCAGGGCTTTTTCATAGAGAAGCCAAAAGAAATTTAAAGGAAAAAAATGCAAGAAAATGAGGTCGTAGAGCCAAAATACGGCGAGAAAATAATAAACGAATTTGACGTAGAAAAAGACCTGGAAATCTGGGAAAACAAGCACGAGCGCGACTATAAGATCAAGATCACGCTGCCGGAGTTTTGTTGCTTATGCCCGCGCTCTGGGTATCCAGACTTTGCGACGATATATCTTGAGTACGTGCCTGCTAAATTCGTCGTCGAGCTAAAGGCGATCAAACTCTACGTCAATAGCTTCATGACGCGAAACATCAGCCATGAAGATAGCATAAATGAAATTTACGAAGTTTTAGAGCGAAAACTGGCGCCAAAATGGATGAAGATCACAGGCGACTTTAACCCGCGAGGCAACGTCCATACGGTGATCGAAATTTGCTCGGACGAGATAATCAAAAAAACGCAAGAACAAAGCTTTGAATCGTCTAAATTTGAGAAATTTACGCGAGATAGCGATCGAAGTTTCGATAGAGGCGGTTACGGCGGACGCGAGTCTAAATTTAGCAAAGACGGCTCTCGCGGTAAGAGTTTCGGAGCCGATAGAAGAGATACAAAAACCGGCGATAGAAAACCTCGTGCGAGTAAAGATAAATTTGACGATAAACCGCGAAGAACGGGCAGTAAAGAAGGCTTTAAAAAGCCTGAATTTGCCGGCGAAAAGCGCGCTCGCGTCGTGAAAAAATCATCGGAAGATAAATGATAAGCGCGCAGCTGATCGAGCACATCTTTAAAGCCGCGTCCATCTCGCGCTGGAACGACTATCCGAAGATGACGAATTTAGTCGAGCTTGATAAGCAAGCGCATAAATTTATCATCGCGTATTTTATCGCAAAACTCGAGCATAATGCCGATATGAACTACATCATCGAGGCTGGTATTTTCGAGTTTCTCGCGCGCGTCGTGGTTACGGATATACGCCCGGACGTGTTTCATCAGATGCAAAAAACCAAAAACGAGCAAATCAACGCCTGGGTCCTAACGATCCTAGAAGGGCTTGTAAAAGACGTCGAGGGCGGTAAATTTTTAGAGCGGATGCGCCGCTATCTCACGCACAAAGACAAAGCTCACGCCAAAGAGCGCCTGATCCTAAAGGCTTCTAGCTACCTAGCAACGCGCTGGGAGTTTTCGATCGTTTATCAAACGAGCAAATTTTTAAGCGACATAGACGAGCTAAAAGCGCGCGTGGAGGAGGAGCTGGAGGATTACTACGAGCTAATAGGCGTGCGCAAAATCGTGATGAATCAAAAGCTAGCTAAGCTAGTCGATCTAGCCGGCAGACTGCGCTTTCAAAAGCGCTGGGCGCAGACGCCGCGCATCCCTGAAACGGCAGTGCTTGGTCACATGTTAGTCGTGGCGATTTTGAGTTATTTTTATTCGCTTGAGGTTAAGGCCTGCAAATCAAGGCTAGAAAATAACTTCTTTTGCGCGCTCTTTCACGATCTGCCAGAGTCGCTAACGCGCGATATAATCAGCCCCGTAAAATACGGTATCGAAGGGCTAAACGAGATAATCAGCGAATACGAAATGCGCCTGATAGACGAGAAAATTTTGCCTTTTGTACCTGAAAATTTTAGAGACGAGTTTAGCTATATCCTGGGCATCCGTATGGAAGGCGGCAAATTTATCAAAAACGAGTTTGAAAACAGGATCTGTGAGAAAAAGCCTTTGCATCACGAGGGTACGATGGAAAACGTAAATGAGGATAAATTTAACGCCATAGATGGAAAAGCTCTTAAATTTTGCGATAAACTCGCGGCGTTTTTCGAGGCGGGGATCTCGATCAGCTACGGCGTAAAGTCAAACGAACTAACCGAAGGCTTTAATAATATGGATAAATTTTTTCAGAAAAATCAGAGCTTGGACGGAGTGAATTTTTTAAAAGTTTGCGATGATTTTAAGGAGCATTTTTCGCTTTTGCAGGTTTAAAAACCCTCTCTCAGATGACTGCGGCACACGCCTAGCCTAAGTGCTCTGCTGTGTTCCCACCCTGAAGCGGTGCCTAGAAAAGACATTGCACAGGTCTAAGAAAGGGCAAGAGCGATTTTACTCAAATTTTACTTAAATATATTTTAGGCGGCAACATGGGATTTGATATAAAATGTAAATTTTTGTCGTTGTTTAGGGAGTTTTTGGTCTATCACCACCGCTCGCTGGAGTTTCGTGCGAAGGTCTTTGCGGCTATCATCTCGGCCAAACTCAATCCCGAAGAGGACGATTTTGAAAATTTATACGATATCTCGAGCGAAATTTACGGCGGCGACGAGAACCGCAAACGCGTACTTATAGAAACCACCAAAGAATACGTCTCCCGTATCAAACGCAAAGACCCTATGACGCTTGATAGCTTGCTCTTGGCGATCGACCAGGCCATCAGAGCGAACAAAAACTACGCGCTAAAGATCGACTTTGAGCACCTGCGCAGGCTCATAGACGCCGACGAATACGAAGGTCTAGTGCAGCAGCGCGTGTATGATTTCTTGTTATACGAGGTAAAAACCTACGCGCCAAATAGATAAAACTTCAAATTTTAAGGTCAAATTTTGCCTATTTTTGCTGCTTTTTTGCGGCGTTTTTTATACGGCTTTTTATTGCGTATCTGATTTTTTTGCCGAAGATGTGCTTAATGACGGCATTTACAAAGAGGTCGATATGTCGGAGGCCGGCAGCGCGACCGATATAAATTTTACCGTTAAAAAGGCCGGTATCTACGAGATAAGTTTCATCTACGCGCAAGATCCGCAAACGCAAAAAGAGGAAGAAAAGCTCAGCGAGGAGGTCTTCCCGGGATACGGCAGCGACGAGTTTACGAAGTGGTTTTGCCAGAAAACTACAGCTGCTAAGCTAGCCGGCTACTACGGTTATACGACGCAAGGCGTCCCTGAGCCCATTGGCACGAGCGAAGAGGAAAAAGAGGCCTGCACGGGCGAAAAAATATTACTAAAAGTTATGCTCAAATCTCTACAAAACCGCAAAATAAGCTACGTAAAAGGCGGCGAGGCGAACGAACTAAAACAAAATTTAAGTGCCATAACCGAAAGCTTTGATCTGTCAAAATACGGCGCGACTTCATGGTACAGCGCGCCAAACGGAGGCTTTGCGCACGATAAAGTTTTGCTCCGCGCAGAGCTCGAAAAAGGCGAATATAGCGTAAAAGTACAGGCTGTAAGCGACGCGCCTGAGCTAAAAAAGATCATGACGTTTATTAAAATTAGCAGATATCACAACTGGAAATGATGATTTGAGAGATTTTGCACGTCAAATTTGACTAAATTTACTAAAAATTCCTAAGTCCTATTTCTAAATTTGAATGGATCAAATTTGGATCAAATTTAGACTTCGCCTGCGTCAAATTTCCGAAATTTTCGCCCGTGTCGAGGAAATTTTGTAGATAGTAAACGCCTCTATATCCGTGCTCGTACAAAATTTCGCTCATGGCAGAGATATCGGCCTCGTTTAGCAAGTCCGCATGCACCGTAGTTCTAACCTCAAATTTAAAGTCGGTTTGCAACAAAAACTCAAGCGTTTGCAAGAAGTTTTTATACAAATTTGAGCCCGCAACCTTGAGAAATTTTTCCTTCGTCGCTTTAAAATCAAGCGCGATGTAGTCGATCAAATTTAGCGAAATAGCCTGCCCAATCGCGGTCAAATTTGAGCCGTTAGTATCGACTTTGAGCGAAAAGCCGCGCGACTTTACTTCGCGAGCTAGCGGCAAAAATGCCGGGCTAAGCGTGCATTCGCCGCCGCTAAAAACCACGCCGCTAAGCTTACCTTTGCGCTTGTCTAAAAACTTGATAAACTCTACGCAGCTAATCTGTCCGGCGCCCGTGACGATAGGAACGTTGTAGCAGTAGGCGCAGCGCATGTTGCAGCCCGCAAACCACGCTATACAGGCCGTTTTGTCGGGGTAGTCGAGGGTCGTAAATGGGGTGAGCGAGTAAAGCGGAAAATCAGCGTCTTTCACGTTTTACTCGCAGGTGTTTAGCGGGATTTTGGTTCGCAAAATTTTACGCGCTCTTTGTGCTCGCCTTTTTTGCCGAGGTTAAAGCTCTCTACAGGGCGGTGGTAGCCCATCACGCGGGTGTAAACGACGCATTTCGTGCGCTTTGCCTCAAGCGAAGCTAGGATTTCTTTGTCGCTCATTTGTCACTCCTTGATAATTGATGTCAAATAGTATAGCACTTTGTAGATAACTAGCGTCTTAAATTCCGCTGCATGCTTTTGTTTTTCAGCCGTTGTTAAAAGTATGGTAATATCCGAGTTACGATTAAATTTAAAACAAAGGAAAAACATGACGAAAGTCAAATTTCACGGCGCGGATATCGCGCTAAAAGGCGAAGAGGTATTCGTGGGCTCATATGCGCCCGAAGTAGCACTTGTCGGACAAGATCTAGGCGAGTTTAAGGTCGGCGGCAACAACGGCATCGAGATATTAGTCGCCGTTCCGTCGCTAGATACGGGCGTTTGCGCGACGGAAACGCGTAAATTTAACGAAAAAATGGCAGCCAAAGCGGCGATCAAGCTAAGCGTGATCTCGATGGATCTGCCGTTTGCGATGGGTAGATTTTGCTCCACGGAGGGTATCAAAAATTTAAAAGTCGGCAGCGATTTTAGAGCTAAAGAGTTCGGCGAAAAATACGGCGTAATCATCGGCGAAGGGCCGCTTGCTGGGCTTTTAGCCAGAGCCGTTTTCGTCATCAAAGACGGCGTTATCATCCACAAACAAATCGTCCCTGAGATCACGGACGAGCCAAACTACGACGCGGTGTTTGACGCGATAAAATCAAGCGGAGGTTGCGGCTGCGGGTGCATGTAAGCCGCTACATTTAAAGGCCGCGAGAGCGGTCTTTTCTGCATAAATTATTAATTTTTTACGCTTAAATTTACTTCTCATCTTTTAATATAGCGATAGTTTTTGTCTCAAATTTTAACTCATATCCATAAATTAAAATCGTCTTTGCTTGTGCTTGTGATTTAGCAGCGCAAAAGTTAGGTAAATTTAAATGCAGTAAAAGCGAGTCGTGCTTAAATTTGCCAAAAATCCAAGCAAATTTAAGCACTCGCCAGTAAAATTTGGTCTAAATTTTACTGACACCCCTCACACTCGATCGAGCGATCGGCGACGTTGTTTAGCTTCTCGCTATCAGGGCTTTCGGAGCGTAGATAGTAGGTAGATTTTAGTCCCAGCTCCCACGCAAGCGTGTAAATTTCGCTTAGATATCCGCCGCTAGCCTTGTCTAGACTCATGAAAATATTTAGGCTCTGTCCTTGGTCGATCCACTTTTGGCGGATGGCGCCGGCACGCACGAGCACGCGCTGATCTAGCTCATAAGCAGGCGTGTAGAACTGCCACGTCTCAGGGCTGAGATTTGGCACGACGTTTGGTATCATACCGCTTAGGTTGTGCTCGAACCACTTGCGCTTATACACGGGCTCGATCGTCTGTGTGGTGCCTACGAGTATGCTGATGCTCGACGTCGGCGCGATCGCCATCAGATAGCCGTTTCGCATACCGTCTTTTTTGACCTTTTCGCGCAGTTTGCCCCAGTCGCAGGCATTCTCGTCAAATAGCCCGCCTCTGTCGTTTAGAAGCGCTTTGGCGTTTGCGTTTGCCGTGTCGATAGGCATCACTCCCCTACTCCACTTCGAGCCTTCAAAAAGCGGATACACGCCCTTTTCTACCGCCAAATTTGAGCTGGCGTAGATGGCGTTGTAGCTGATATTTTCCATCACGCTATCGATTAGCGCTAGGTGCTCGTAGCTGCCCCATTTCACACCCCGTTCGGCTAGCATCTGCGCCTCGCCCATGACGCCAAGGCCGATCGAGCGGGAGGCTAGGTTAGTGTGTTTGACCTTTTTGTGCGGGTAGAAATTTAGATCGATGACGTTGTCTAGCATGCGTACGGCGATCGGCACGACGCGCTCGATGTCCTCTTTTTTGTTGATTTTGCTTAAATTTATACTCGCGAGGTTGCATACGGCGGTTTTGCCCTCGACGCTTTCTTTTTCAACGATGAAAATTTGCTCGCCGCCGATGCTATCTAGCGCGCTTAGCTTTTTGGCTTTTTTGGTTATGCCGCTATCGACGGTGACGTCTTCTTCCTCGTCAAATAGCCGCTCGGAGCCGTTATCAAACGTGATCTTGATCTTGTAATAGTTTGGTTGCGTATTTTGGAAAATTTCGGTGCATAAATTTGAGCTTCTGATTATGCCGTCGTGGTCGTTTGGATTGGCTTTGTTTGCGTTATCTTTAAAGCACAAAAACGGCATGCCCGATTCAAAATAGCTAGTTAAAATTTTCTTCCACAGTTCTTTTGCCATGACGACGTTTTTTTGGATCTTTTCGTCGTTTTCGTATGTTATATAGCGAGCCTCGAACTCATCGCCGTATAGATCGCACAGATCGGCGACCTCTGCGGGGTCAAATAGGCTCCAGCGCGCGTTTTCTTTTACGCGTTTCATGAAAAGGTCGTTTATCCAAAGCGCAGGGAATAGCTCGTGCGCTCTGCGGCGCTCTTCGCCCGAGTTTTTGCGCAGATCCAGGAAGTCGCTCACGTCCATGTGCCACGGCTCGACGTAGACGGCTATCGCGCCCTTTCTCGTGCCTAGCTGATCGACGGCGACGGCGATGTCGTTGGTTACTTTTAGGAACGGGATGATGCCGCCGGCTGCGTTTTTATGTCCGTCGATGCTACCGCCCATAGCGCGCACCTTGCACCAGTCCCAGCCGATACCGCCGCCAAATTTGCTTAGTAAGGCCATCTCTTTGTAGCTATCAAAAATTCCCTCGATATTATCGGGCGTACTTCCCACGTAGCAGGAGCTCAGCTGATGGCGCGTCGTGCGGGCGTTTGAGAGCGTCGGAGTGGCGAGCATGACTTCAAATTTAGATATGAGGTCGTAAAATTTCTTCGCCCAGCCTTGGCAGTCTAGCTCGTTTTGCGCGAGGAACATTGCGATCGCCATAAACATCTGCTGCGGAAGCTCGATCGGCGCGCCGCTGCGGTCTTTGATCAGGTAGCGGTCGTATAGCGTCTTGATGCCTAGATATGCAAACTGCAAGTCGCGCTCGGGCCTTATGTAGTCATTTAGATCGTCCAGGTCGTATTTTTCTTTTAGTCCAGGTATGATACGGCCCGCTTTTTCGCCTTTTTGCAGATAGTCGCGTAGGTGGTTGTAGCCGCTAAAGCCCGTGACCTTGTGATAAAGGTCGTACAGAAATAGCCTCGCCGCTACGAAGGTCCAGTTCGGGCGGTCGATGTCGATCTTTTCGACGGCTGTTTTTATGAGGGTTTGTTGTATCTCCTCGGTCGTTATCATATCGCGAAATTGAATTTTTGCATCCACCTCAAGCTCGCTTAGGCTCACGTTTGCCAGCCCAGCGACCGCCTCGCTCGTGTATTTTTTGATCTTGCTTACGTCAAGCTCTTCCGTACGTCCGTTTCGTTTGAGTACTTTCATTAAATTTCGCCCTGCTTTCCGAATACTCTTTTAAATATCCCGTCCACGTGCCTGGCATAATACGCATAATCAAAGCACTCTTTTATCTCTGCTTCGCCCAGGCTTGCGCGTAGCTCCTCGTCGGCGAGCAAATTTTGTAAAAATAGGCTCTCTCCGTTTTCGTTTATCGCTTTTTTGCCCTCTTGTAGATCCGCCCAGACCTTCATCGCGTTGCGCTGCACGATCTTATATGCGTCCTCGCGAGAGATCCCGCGTTGTGGAAGCTGCAGAAGCACGCGCTGAGAAAAGACGAGCCCGCCGGTCAAATTTAGATTTTTCATCATATTTTCCGGATAAACTACCAAATTTGCGATCAAATTCGTAATGCGCGCGAGCATGAAATCAGCCGTGATGAAGGCGTCGGGTAGGATAAATCGCTCGACCGAGCTGTGACTAATATCGCGTTCATGCCAGAGTGCGACGTTTTCGAGCGCAGGCGTCACGTATGAGCGCAGCATCCTGCAAAGGCCGGTGATGTTTTCGCTAAGCACGGGATTGCGCTTGTGCGGCATCGCGCTAGAGCCTTTTTGACCGGGGCTAAAGTACTCCTCTGCCTCGTAAACTTCCGTCCTTTGGAAGTGGCGCACGGCGACGGCGATCTTTTCGCAGGTGGCGGCCAGGACGGCGATCGCGCTGATGACGTGGGCGTAGCGATCGCGCTGGATGACCTGATTTGACGCTGGAGCGGGCTTTAGACCGAGCTGCTCGCAGGTTAGCTCCTCAAACTCGAGCGGTGCGTGAGCGAAATTTCCCATCGCGCCGCTTAGTTTGCCGTAGGCGGCGACCTCTTTGGCGTCTTGCAGTAGCTTTAGCGCGCGCGCGACCTCGTCGTACCAGACCGCAAGAACTAGTCCGAAGGTGATCGGCTCGCCGTGGATGCCGTGGCTGCGGCCGACCATCATCGTGTTTTTGTGCTCCTGTGCTCTGGTTTTGATCGCGCTCATTAGGCTTTTTACGTCCTCTATGATGAGCTCCATGCTGCTTTTGATCTGAAGCGCGACGGCGGTGTCGATGCAATCTGAGCTAGTCATGCCGTAGTGCACGAAGCGGCTCTCGTCGCCCAGACTCTCGCTCACGCTCGTTAGAAACGCGATCACGTCGTGCTTGGTCGTCTTTTCGATCTCGTCGATGCGCGTGACGTCAAATTTTGCGTTTTTGCAAATTTTCTCGCAGTCCGCATCGCCGATGAAGCCTAGCTTATTCCATGCCTTGACCGCAGCCCTTTCGACCTCCAGCCATGCGCCGTATTTTGCCTGCGTATTCCACTTTTGCGCCATCTGTTCGCGCGAATATCTCTCTACCATTTTTAGCCTTTTTTATGTGAATTTTTGTATAATTTTTTAAGAAAAGATTATATAAAAACTGGGCTGAAATCGCGGTTAGTATCCGCTAAATTTGCCCTTAAATTTTAGATTTAAAGAGTGAAAATTGCCTTATATTCATAAATTTATCGCGCATGCCGAAGGGCAAAAAGCGTATGAAATTTTGCTGCAAAACGGCTATAAAATGCGCGAAGCCCAGCGCCTAATTGACAAAGGTAGACTCATCTGCGACAGCATGGTCGTCAGCGAGAAAAATGCCTTGCTAAGCGGCGAAATTTGTCTGATAGAGTATGAGACGAATCCGCGCGGGCTAAAGCCGATTTTTGAGTGCAATAAATTTGCGGTTTTTGATAAACCTAGCGGCGTGCTCAGTCACCCAAACGGTAGACATTGCGAGTACTCGTTAAACGATGAAATTTGGTCACTCTACGATCGCGAAGCGTCAGTCGCACATCGTCTAGACTGCGAAACGAGCGGACTCATCGTCGTGGGTAAAGACAAAAAAGCGGTCGTAAATTTGAAAAAACTTTTTGAAAATCGGCAGGTTTATAAGAGCTACGTCGCGCTCGCGCAGGGAAAGATAAGCGAAAATTTGCGTATCGAAGCAAATATGGATCTAGCAAACGACTACGACGACGTAAAAATGCGAATGCGAATTTGCGAGGACGGTAAAAGCGCTGTGACAGAGATTTCGCCGATAGAGTATTTTGCTGATATTGATGCGACTCTGGTGCGAGCCGTACCTCTCACGGGCAGACAACATCAAATTCGTTTGCATTTGTTCCACGTGGAACATAAGATTTTAGGCGAACCGCTCTATGGTCTCTCGCGACCACAAATCGAAAAAATTTTAGATAAAGAGATGAGCGAAAGCGAGCGAATTTTGATAACAGGCGCGCCGAGGTTACTGCTGCATTCGGATGAAATTTGCTTTAAATTTGACGGCGTAGAGTACAAAATAAAATCCAAATTTGACGCTAGAAACGAGTTTTATAACCTCGTAAAGTCAAAGTAAAAGATAAGCAATGAAGTTAGATATCAAGCAGTTAAAATCAGAATTTGAAAGCGGACTAAATACGCAAAATTGGTTTAAAAGCGTTGGCAAGCACTCGTTAGACGCCGATAAAATTTTCGCTCCGTTTAGCGTTAAATTTGTAAAATTTGAGCAGCTACCAAAGCTGTTAAAATCAAACGAATGGAACAATATCGACCTTGATATATTTGCCGAAATTTGTCGTTTTAGCGATCAAATTTTACGGCAATACTCGCTGATGGATGAGCTCGCAGGCGCGGCTAGGGAGATTTTATCGGTTAAAAAAGATCATTTGATCCAAGATATCCGGGCGTGCGGCTTGCCGGCTGAAACTTATGATTATTCGGTGTTTCCGATTGTTCTGCGTGCGTTTCAAGAGTACGGCATACGTAAAATTTGCCCGAATTTCCGCATTGATTTCAATACAAATTTGCTAAAAATATTAATTTTAGGCTATCTTCCTTGCGGCTGGAAGCATAATGTACCAAAGCTCCGGGAGGCTTATAACCCAATTACATTTGTGGGCGATAGCGTAAGGTGGCAGAATAAATTTAGCTACGGTGACGGAGTGTTGTATGTTTATTAAAAAATAAAATTTAACCACAATTAATAAAATCTAGGGTTTTACTTTTAGCGCTATTGTGTTATAAATTTTCTACTGATTTGCCTTATAGTTTGAAAAATAATCTCCGAATTTTTCTTCTACTTTTTTGAAATTTTTTATCTTATACGCATCTTTTTTGTCGCGATGATAGAGCATCAGATAGGTCGTAAAGTGTAAAATATCCAAAATTTCGGCACGCAAATTTTTATCTTTTATCTCGGTTTCTAGGCAAATTTTTAGGATTTTCTTAAAAACTTTCTTATCGAAATAGCAAAAATCATAGAGCAAAACGAAAAACGAGTCGTCGTTATTTCTGTCTATTTGCTCTCTTAAAAATGCTATATCATCGGTTTCGTTCGTCATAAAAAGCCGTCTTTATGATTAGACCGAGCCCTATAAAAACCACAACGCAGACAAAAACTATCTGGCATATATCAAGTAGCGTCATTTTGCCGTCTTGGCTATCGTTTTGCCGCTTGTTTGATTGTCGCGCTCTTTTAGCTGACCGCACGCCGCGCTGATGTCAAGGCCCTTGCTTTGCCTGATGGTGCAGGTCACGCCGTGATCGCGTAGGTACGTCTGAAATGCCTCCATATCGGCCGTGTTCGGGCGTCCGTATTCGCTGCCTTCGTGCGGATTAAAGTAGATCAAATTTACCTTCGCCTTGATGCCGTGCAGCAGCGAAATGAGCTTTTTAGCGTCTTTTATACCGTCATTCATGTCTTTTATGACGAGATATTCAAACATCACTCGCTTGCGCATATCTATCGGAAAGCCCCTCACAGCCTCCATAACGGACTCGATTTTGTAGGCGTTATTTATCGGCATCAGTTTGCTGCGAAGCTCGTTAGTAACGGCGTGCAAAGATATCGCTAGCAACACGCCCAGATCCATCTCGCCGAGCTTTTTTATCTGGCTACCTAGCCCGCTCGTGCTAACGGTCTGGCGGCGCGGAGCGATAGCTAACCCGTCGTTTTCTTTTAAAATTTTTATAGCCTTACTAACGTTTTCTAGGTTATCCAGAGGCTCGCCCATACCCATATATACGACGTTTACGCGGCGTTCGTAGGGGATTTTATTTTCTCTTTTTATCCACAAAATTTGCCCTACGATCTCGCCCGGCGTTAGGTTTCTCGTTAGTCCGCTCTTACCCGTTAGGCAAAACGAACAGCCCATGCGGCAGCCAACCTGCGAACTAACGCAGATCGTATAACGAGCGTGGCGCGCCACCTCGCCGTTTTCATCGCTGAGCTCCTCTTTCATCGGCAGCAACACGCTTTCTATCCGTAGTCCATCTTTGAGCTCGAAAAGATACTTGATCGAGCCGTCGCTGCTCTGCTCAAATTTGACGCATTTTAACGGGTCGAGGTAAAACTCCTGCGCCAAATTTGCGCGCAAATCCTTCGGCAAATTTAGCATCTCGTCAAAACTCGTTGCGTTTTTTTTGTATAGCCACTCGAAAATTTGCTTTGCGCGAAACGGCGGCGAGAGCTGTTCTTTTAGCTCGTCTAATGTAAAATCAAGCAAATTTTTCAAATGATTTCCTTTTGTTTTAAATATTTTTCGAGCTCTCTTTTGGCTTGCTCGTGGTTTTTTATAAAATCGGCATGCGCGTTTTTATCGCAAAAATTCGTCGCTACAAATATACCATAAGCCGGGATTTGAAATTTTTGCGCAACTTTAAGGACGGCAAAAAACTCCATATTTTCTAAAAAATATCCGCGATTGAAAAGCTTGTGAGCCAAATTTTGATCGGTCGTGATGAAATTTGATGAATTAACCTTGTATGTTCCACGTGGAACAACAGAAGCGATTTCACTCTCTATAGGTGAATAGCTCTTGTTTTCAAGGCCTGAAATTTCGATGTTTGCCGCGGCCGAGCTTTCGTAAATTTCAAGAACTTCGCCATCTTTGTAAAGTCCTGCCGAGCCTACAAAAATGATTTCGCTCGGCAGTGCGTTTAAAATTTTATCCGGATTTTGTGAAGTTTTTGCGCTTTGCAAAATAGGCGAATCTATCAAATTTAGCCTCTCGTCAAGTTGCCGGCTAGTCGTCAAATTTTGCCCGTATCTGCCGCAACCATCAACCATAGCTCGCTTTTGCAAAAGCGCCGTCAAATTTATGCTCATATCCACTAGTCCCACGCCCATAGGTAGAGCGAATGCAAATACTTCATTTCGTCCGGCTGAAATAATCATGCCACACCCTTTTGTGCACTAAATTTGAGTTTAAATTTCACAGCCTAACCTCGATACCTTGCTCCCGCAAATATGTCTTAAGTGCCTTTATCTCAATTTCTCTAAAGTGAAAGATAGAGGCTGCCAAGCACGCGTCCGCACCCGCTAAAAACGCATCTTTAAAGTGCTCCATTTTGCCCGCGCCGCCGCTTGCGATGACGGGGATACCAAGCTCGCTAAAAATACGCGTCAAATTTAACTCAAAGCCGTTTTTAACGCCGTCGCAGTCCATCGATGTGAGTAAAATTTCGCCCGCACCGCGCTCTTGCGCTTCTTTTGCCCACGCTAGAGCGTCTTTGCCGGTATCTAGCCTGCCGCCGTTTATAAACACGCTATAGCCCTCGTCCGTTTTCTTCGCGTCGATCGCAACTACGACGCATTGCGAGCCGAATTTATTCGCCGCTTCGTCTATCAAATTTGGATTTTTTATCGCAGCTGAGTTGAGGCTGATTTTGTCGCAGCCGACGTTTAGCAGGCGCGAGATATCGTCGATCGTGCGTATGCCGCCGCCCACGGTCAGCGGGATAAAAAGCTCGCGCGCGACCCGCTCTACGACGTCCACGATCGTATCGCGCTCAAGGTGCGACGCCGTGATATCGAGGAAGCACAGCTCGTCCGCGCCCTCCTCGTTGTAGCGCTTGGCTATCTCGACCGGATCGCCCGCATCCACGAGACCTACGAAATTTACGCCTTTTACCACGCGTCCGTCTTTGACGTCTAGGCACGGGATTATGCGTTTTGCAAAATGATTCATCGCTCTTCTTTAGCTAAAATTTGGCTTTATTTTAGCTAAATTTGACTTATCTAATCATTACATAAGATATTTTTGGGTAAAATCGGCGAAATTTAGGAAAAAAATGGAAAATATTAAAGCAAAAAAATACTTCGGGCAAAATTTTTTACACGACGAAGCGACGCTAAACAAAATCATCCAAGCGATTCCCAAAGATACGCAAAATATCGTTGAAATTGGGCCTGGCTTAGGTGATTTGACATTTAGAATTTTGCGGATTTGCGGCGTAACTAGCTATGAGATAGATACCGAGCTTTTTGCGCTGCTGCAGAAAAAATTCGCAAACGAAATTCAAAACGGACGATTGAAACTTTTTTGCAAAGACGCGCTGGATCAATGGAGCGAAGACGGCCTAAGCGATGAGCCGTATTTTTTAGCGGCAAACCTGCCCTATTACGTCGCTACGAAGATGATCCTAAATGCAATCGAAGACGAGAAATGTCGCGGCCTGGTCGTGATGATACAAAAGGAAGTCGCGCTCAAATTTAGCGCAAAAAGCGGCGATAGAGATTTTAGCTCTTTGGCGATTTTGGCTTCGCTTCAAGGTAGCTGCGAGCTGCTTTTTGACGTGGATGCGAGCTGCTTTAACCCGCCGCCGAAGGTGACTTCCTCGGTTATAAAACTGCAAAAAAGTAAAAATTTAATAGGCGAAACCGGTGTATTTGAGAGTAAATTTGAATACGAAAAATTTAAAACTTACCTCAAAATCGCCTTTAGCGCGCCTAGAAAAACGCTGATGAAAAATTTGAGTTCAAGCTACGAGAAGTCTGAACTCGAGCGAATTTTTAGCCTGCTAAATTTGAGCGCAAATATCCGTCCGCACGAGCTAAATGTCGATCTTTATCTAGAAGTATTTAAAAATTTAAAGGAAGATAATGAACGACAAGAACGAAGAAAAAGCGGTGGTTTCTCAGGGCAAGAGCAATAAAAAGCGCAGATTTCGCCCGAGAAATAAAAATAAACAAGAAAATTTGGACCAAAACGCGCAAAATGGCGAGCAAAAAGCCAGCCAAAGTGTGATAGATAATTTCTTTTTAGAGCCTTTTGACGGCGGCGAACAGCCTAACGCTAACAAACAAAACGGCAAAAAAAATCGCAGTAAAAACAACAAACAAAACTCTCAAAATAGCGCGCAAAGCGAAAATAAAAACGCTAACAAGCAAGCCGCTAACGCCGAAAATCAAACAGCCGAAGCTAAGCCTAAAAAACAGAGAAAGCCGAAGAAAAATTTACCTGCCAAACTAAACGGAAACGAGCAGTGGCAGCAAGATATCGCCGCGTCTATGGAAGCGAACAAAGCCGTCCACGAACTACGCCTCGAACCGATGAAATACCTAAACTCGACCGATCATAGGATCCGCATCACGCCTCTTGGCGGACTAGGCGAAATCGGCGGAAATATGACGATATTTGAGACCGACACGAGCGCGATCATCGTGGATATCGGCATGAGCTTTCCTAGCGAGAGCATGCACGGCGTGGATATCCTGATCCCCGACTTTGACTACGTGCGCAAGATAAAAGATAAGATAAAAGGCGTCGTCATCACGCACGCACACGAGGATCATATCGGCGCGGTGCCCTACTTTTATAAAGAGTTTAAATTTCC
>NZ_CAUPZM010000014.1:0-57685 GCF_963515975.1 Campylobacter showae | reverse complement strand
CAATCGATCACTTGTTTAGATTTCAAAGATTGACTAATTAGTTTAACAGTGTTAATTTAAAAAACTCGCTTTCTGTGAAGCGGAAAGTGAAGTATATAGAAAACATGCTTAAACAAACATAAAAATTTGTCTAAGCATGCTAAATTTTATTGAAAAAGAGATTTTAGAGATAAATTTTCGTTAAAGATTAAATCTTGCGTTCTTTTATTGTATTTAAAAATAGTTACGTATTTGCCGCCGTTTTCTTTAAATAGTCCGCCGTTTACGAGCATTGCATTTATTCCCTCTTTTTCCTCGCCGCTGCCGAATATAAACTCTCCCGGCGTCGTATCAAGCTCAATTTTGCCGCTAAAATTTATAGCAGTCGGGATATTGTCAAGAAAATTTTGACTATCTACCCCGTCCGGGTCGATAGAAAACTCAAAATTTGAGGCATAACTCTTGCCGGCCGCATTTTTAAAATTTAAATTTTCAAAGGTAAGCTTCGGCGCTCTTTTTATAAATTTATCAAGTGCTTGCATTATAGCCGCAAGCTGAGCTTCAGGCTCTCCCTTGGCGTTAATAATATCTTCAAACGCGGCTTTATCTAAATTTGTAAATTTCGTTTTGATCAAAAAGTCTTTAAATTCATATTTTGCATATTTTATCTTCTCTATCGTGCTCGTATCGTCCTGCGTTAGAGTATCGCTTAGCACGGTTAGCTTGGAGTCGCTCGTTATCTTTCCGATTTGCAGAGCCTCGGTGCCAGAAATCACGTCTATGCCGCCAAGTTCAAATTTATAAGCGCTATTTACGAGAGCTTTTGAGATCATATTAGGCTCGATCGGCGTTTCGTACTTCACGTCGTAGTCGATATTTTTGATTTTTATAGCAACGCCTTGTTTGCTAGCAAAGTCGATAAAATCGTTTACGAAAGAGACTCCAGTTATTTTCTTTTCGCCGTTTATATCAAAATTTAAAAACGATTTGGCGAGATTTAGTTTATTGCCGTCTTGTTCTTTTTGTACTCCGACTAGCTCAAAGACGAATTTTTTATCTCCGCCCGAAGCGCCGTCCGCGTGAAATTTGATAGGTCTCGTCGTATCAAATATCTCTTTGATGAAATTTTTATACGGGTCGTTTAAAAACTCGGCATCGCCCGCAAGCTCAAATTTACCTAACAGGCTATCAAACCCATGCGAGATATTCATGTCGATTTTTATCGCTAGATCCTCGGGCGCGCCGTACTCTTCGCCAAGAGAGACGAGCTCGTTTATGTAGCTTTTAGACAAAACCACGTCGTAGTTTGCGTGCGATTTTAGCAGACCGCCCTCAAATACGCTGTTTTTGACCTCCATACCGTTTGCTTTGATTAAGCTCAAAGCCTCGTTATACTTTTCCTCTACCTTGTTTGCATTAAATTTTAGCCCGCCAAAAACCACGCCGGCTATAATCACCAATACAATGAGTAACTTTTTCATTCCGACCTTCCTTTCTTTTTAGTCGCTTGTTGTAGATATACCCAGATGAGCGCCAGTAGCGAAAACATCGCAACCGGCATCAGCCAGCCGTTTTCGCCCATAAAATCCCACGCCCGCTCAAACGCCTCACCCGCCCAAAAGCTACCTAGTCCGAGCAAAATCGCCCAAGCTACCGCGCTAACAACGTTTATGACGCTAAATTTAGCAAACGAATACTTCGTAAGTCCGATAGCAAGCGGGATGAGAGTCTTTAGTCCGTAGATAAATTTTTTGAAAAATATTATTTTATTTCCGTGCTGCTTAAATAAAATTTGAGAGAAGGCAAGCTTGCGTTTATGCCTAGCCAGATACGGCATCACGGCCGCGCGGTTATACCTGCTGACGTAAAAAAGCAAAGTATCGCCGATAGCATTGGCGGCCGCCGCCAGCACGATACTCACGGTTATGTCCATCTTGCCCAGATGAGCAAGCACGCCGGCCGCGATGATAGCGACCATACCACCTCCAAGCGAATATAAAAACACTATCACGTACCCGTAGGTCGATAGCGAGGTTAGCATCTCTTGCAAATTCGGCCTTTAGTATTTTGAGATAGCGCCCATTAGCGCGTTGTATCCGTAGCTATCCATTCTTAGAGGCGCGTCGCTAGTTTTAGCCAGCACCGCTCCGCCAAAGCTCGCCCCTGCGAAAAACCCGTCATTGTCCGTATACGCATAAATATCGCTGGTGAAGCTAAAATCGCTCACTTTTCCATAAAATTTACCCGTATCGGCAAATGCAAACGATGCGTCGGCGTTTATCGTGATTTTGGCGTCTTTTATGTCGGCTACTAGGCTATCTTTTAGGATAAAAAGCACGAGCGAGCTATTTTCGTAACCCACCTGTAGTCCGATACTGCCGCCGCTGATATCCACGACTATCATTTCGCTGGGCGCGTACGGGTTTCCCACGAGCATCACGCCTTTGCCGTGCATACCACCCAGCACGAAACCGACTTTAGTAATGCTTGGAAAAACGACGACCGCTTTTGCGTTTTGAAGCAAGGCCTTAACCGGCGCGTCCGCGTTCTTGCGCATCGTCGTCGTAAAAGAATTTGACGCGTTTAGCACGAGTTCGTCGTTGGCGCCGAGTACTAAAACGCAAAAAATCGCTAGTAAAATTTTTCTCATTTTCTACCTAAATTTGACCTATTTCGCCATTTCTATGGCTCTAGTTTCGCGTATCACGTTTACTTTGATCTCGCCCGGATACTGCACCTTGCTCTCGATCTCTGCAGCGATCTCTTTAGCAACGAGCACCGCTTCATCGTCGTTTATGAGCTTGGCGTTTGCGATGACGCGGATCTCGCGACCGGCGTTTATCGCGTATGCCTGTTTGATACCCTCTTTGCTTTTTGCGATGTTTTCTATCTCTTCGACGCGTTTTAGGAAGCTTTCAAGCACCTCTCTACGCGCTCCGGGGCGAGCCGCGCTTAGAGCGTCCGCAGCGCAAACGGCGGCGCTTTCTACGCTAGTTGCCTCCTCGTGTCCGTGGTGGGCGTAGATGGCGTTTATGACGACGGGGTGTTCTTTGTAACGTTTGCAAATTTCAGCGCCCAGATCGACGTGGCTACCCTCAAATTCATGCGTCAAGGCCTTGCCGATATCGTGCAGCAAGCCCGCTCTTTTGGCTAACTTTTCGTCTCCGCCGGTTTCGGCTGCGATTATACCGGCAAGATGGGCTACCTCGAGGCTGTGCGCAAGGGCGTTTTGTCCGTAGCTGGCTCTAAATTTTAGCTTGCCGATTAGTTTCATTATCTCTGGATGGATTTTGCTAAGACCTAGATCGATGACGATATTTTCGCCCTCCTCTAGGATCGAGGTCTCAAATTCTTCGCATACTTTTTTATGCAGATCTTCTATCCTTGCCGGCTGTATGCGGCCGTCTTGCACCAAAAGCTCTATCACGCGCGTCGCGATCGCTCTTCGGTAAAGATTAAAGCTGCTTAACGTTATGGCGTGAGGCATATCGTCGATGATAATATCTACGCCAAGCACCATTTCCAGGGTCTTGATATTGCGTCCCTCTTTGCCGATTATGCGGCCTTTTAGCTCATCGTTTTTGATATCCACGACGTTTATCAGGCGCTCAGCGGCAAATTCCCCCGCAAATCGCGACGTGGCCTGCGCCAAAATATAATTCACGCGCTTTTTAGCCTCGCGTTTAGCCTCTTCTTCGTGTTTTCGTACGATGTGAGCGATCTCGGCACGGCTTTTTTCCTCTACTTTTTTTAGCACCTCTTCGCGTGCCTCTTCTTGCGTTAGGCCGGCGGCGTGCTCAAGCACCTTTAGCGCCTCTTGTAGTTTGGCTTGATAGCTTGCTTTTAGCCCAAGCCCCTCCTCGTAGACGCTTTTTGCTTCATTTCGGGATTTTTCTAGCTCAGCCCTGCTTTCATTTAAAATTTCTTGCTCGTTTAGCAGAGTTTGCTCTTTTTTACCTATCTCTTCAAATTTTAGCGTGTACTCTTTTTGTAGTTTTACGGTTTTGTCGTCGTATTTTTTCTTGGCTTCAAATTCGGCCTCTTGGACTTGGATTTTAGCGTCTTTTAGCGTGCGCTCGGCCTCAAATTCTATCGCTTTAGCCTTTGCTTTAGCCTGCTCTAAAAATATATTGTAGTTCGCGTCGTTGATTTTTTTAGCAATGAGATAGCCTGCGCCAGCGCCCACCGCACCTGTTCCTAAGCCGATTAAAATCTCTATCATAGATTCCTCTTTTTACGTAAATTTTGCTCGGGGTCAGGTAAAAATCACAAGTAACATCGTGATCTTCGGATATGATTTCATTTGTAAAATTGTCTAAAATTTCAACGAATATCAAGGTAGGTCGGTAAGGCAAATTTGCAAAAAATCTATCGTAAAAACCTTTACCGTGCCCTATTCGCGCCATATTTCCATCCACCCCGAGAGTCGGAACTATAGCTACGTCTATACGCTTTTTAAATATCTTGGTACTTAGCGGCTCTTTTACGCCAAATTTCGTCCGAGATACAAGCGGTAGCCTGGATTTTACCATTTCTAAACTAATACCAAGCATAAACGGAACGAAAATTTCATACTTTTTGGCTAGCTCGCGCCTCAAAATGTAGCAATTTGGCTCATAAGAAAGTGGATTAAATATCAAAATCCGTTTCGCTTTAAGCTCGGTTAGCAAATTTAAAAGCGGCTTAAACATCTTGTAGTGTTTCGCTCGCGCCGAAATTTGAACCTCTTTTTTCAAAATCCGTTTTGCGTCACGCCTAAACTCTTCTTTTATCAAATTTAACGCTCGTTTCATAAAATTTATGTATAATTCAAGCCTAAAACCAATCTTAGACAGGAATTATTCAATGAAAATAAACCTTTTGATTATACCATTTTTGGCGCTACTTTTGAGCGGCTGCGGCGATGAAAACAAAAACGACGCAAGTCAGACCAAGACGAGCGACGCCGCGCCAACTACTACTTCCGCGCCGAGCCAAAACCAAAGCGCAAGCCTGGAAGCGCCGTTTGAGCTAACGCTAATGGACGAGAGCAAGATGACGCTACAAAAATTTGACAAAGGCTTTAAGGTCGAGGGTAACGACGAGGCGATTTTGTTTAACTTTTTTGCCACTTGGTGTCCGCCGTGCAAGGCGGAAATCCCGCACCTAAACAACCTAAGCGATAAATTTAAAGGCAAGCTAAAAATCGTAAGCGTACTTATGGAAGATAAGTCAAAAGACGAAATAGACGCTTTTATGAAGAAATTTAAAGTAAATTTCGGCGTTAGCTACGGCGAAAATAACTTCCTCTTCGCAAAAGCTCTAGGCGGCGTCGTAGGCATCCCATACATGGTGCTTTATAAGCCAAACGGCGAATACGCCACGCACTACGTCGGGCTCGTGCCGGAAGAGATGCTAGAAAGCGATATAAATAAGGTGATCGACTGATGTTTGGTTTTTTAAAAAAAGGGCTTGATAAGACGCTAACGGCGATACGCTCGTCAAAGCCCGCCGATAAAAAAATCTCAAAGGAAATTTTAGAAGAGATCTTGCTAGAAGCCGACATCACCTACGAGATCGTCGAAGAAGTCCTCTACTATCTGCCGCCGCAAAACGAGGTCAAAAAAGACGATCTAAAGCGGCTTTTAAATACCTATTTTATATACGAAAACGAGCGCGAAGTAAAAAGCGCAAAGCCTTTCGTGGAGCTCATTTTGGGCGTAAACGGCGCAGGCAAGACGACCACGATCGCAAAGCTTGCGAATTTATATAAAAATGAAGGCAAAAGCGTGATTTTGGGCGCTTGCGATACGTTTAGAGCAGGAGCCATCGAGCAGCTACGTCAGTGGGCGCAGCGAACGGGCGTGCCTATCGTCGCTACGCAGCAGGGCCACGATCCATCCGCGGTCGCCTTTGACGCGATAAGCTCGGCCGTGG
The DNA here is from genome assembly GCF_963515975.1 of Campylobacter showae. Lineage (GTDB taxonomy): Bacteria > Campylobacterota > Campylobacteria > Campylobacterales > Campylobacteraceae > Campylobacter_A > Campylobacter_A showae_F. The sequence continues at coordinate 51,790 of NZ_CAUPZM010000014.1, read as the reverse complement.
CTAAAAACCTAGACAACGTCATCCTAGATACCGCCGGCCGCCTGCAAAATCAGACGAATTTAGCTAACGAGTTAAGCAAGATCGTGCGCATCGCAGACAGAGCCTACGCAGGCGCGCCGCACCGCAAGATCCTCATTCTCGACGGCACGCAGGGCAACGCCGGCCTAGCGCAGGCAAAGGCCTTTAACGACATCGTGAAGCTTGATGGCGTCATCATCACCAAACTTGACGGCACGCCAAAGGGCGGAGCGCTTTTCGGCGTTGCACGCGAGCTGGAGCTGCCGATACTCTACATCGGCACCGGCGAGACGATGAACGATCTAGTCAAATTTGACCCGCACGATTTCGTAGATACTATCGTGGATGAAATTTACGCCTAAATCTTATAGGCGTAAATTTTAGCTTTTTTTAATTTATCCCCATTTCCTTAAATTTGCAAATTTTATATATAGTACCCGCGCTTAACGCAACTCGCTAAAAGGCATAAAAATGACGACGCAAGAGTACGAGGCTAAATTTAGCGAGGACGACGCGCCCGGCTGGGACTCCGATAGCACGCGCGCTAGAAAATATCTACGATCCCGCAAACGAATGCCACTACCCGTCGCGGCTACATGCGAGCCTGGGCGGTGAGGATTATGTAGAAGGCGTTAGTATATTTGATTTCGTCGAGGGCAAGCCGCACCGCCACGTCGTGAGCTTTGGTATGAGTGAGCTTTATTATGATCCGCAAAGCACGCAGGAAGAATTTAGCGGTTGGGGCTTTGAGTTTAGAATGTGTGTTGCGCCGTTTGCGGACGATCCTAACTCAGAGTCCTTTGGCAGCAAGGTAGTCCCAAACGAGCCTTTTTGGACGATATCCCTCATGCAAAATCTCGCCAAATACGTCTATAAAAGCAAAAAATGGTTCGAGGCTTACCACTTCATACCGACCAATTCTCCCCTGCGCCTTAATACGGACACGAAACTCGTAGGCGTCGCCTTCGCGCCCGATCCGGTACTTGGCGGCATAGATACACCAAACGGCAGAGTCGAGCTCCTCCAGATGGTGGGTCCTCACGTAGCGCGAGCTAGACTGGCTACGCGAGGACCCGACTACGCAGCGCGTAGAACGGCTCATAGAGATGATGCACAAGGACAATCCTCCGCTAATCACCGACCTAAAGCGCACCAAAGAGTATATTTAATTTAAGACCGGCTCGGCAAATTTAACCCTGCCGGCAAGCAATCTCGCTAGAAATTTGCTAGCCAAATATCTCTTTTATCGTTTTTGCGACCATTTTCTAACAGCAATACATTTAGCAAATTTTCACTGTGCCTTTCCAAAATTTCACTCACGTACACTGCATGAAAACCCGCTCGTCCGCGTCCGCTCGCACCAAAATACGTACAAAATCCCGCCGAGCTTATACCCTACCCCACTGCCCTCAAGCCGCCAGGTCGGATGGTGCTTCGCCAGATGCGCCGCGTAGGGCGCGTCGAAAAACTATGCGATACCTACGCTATACAGTTTGAGCATAAAAATCCTACTAAAGCACCTTCTGAAATTTATTGTTTTTACAGCCTATCGGTATCAAGCAGTTTCATAGTTAAATGCAAATGTTAAACTTTGGTATGATGATTTCTTTGATATATCTTGATTTATATCTATTTGAATTTTAATTGTTAAAAATTTTAGTAGTAATCTTGGTAAATTTCTACAGTCTTGTAGATATTAAAAAACCAATACAGTCAAATTTAAAAAGGATTGGAGACCCAATCCTTTTTATTAATCCATTTGGTTTCTGATGTAAGATGGCGTTTCAAGGACTATCGATGCTTCTTCGCTGTTGTATCCGCCGCTGACCTTTAGTCTGCTTATTCTTTGATCTAGAAACGAGTTTTTAGAATTTATCGTAGCAGGAGCAGGAGTAGCTACGGTAGGATTTTCATCTTCTCTACCCTGAAAGCCGGTTGCGATGATGGTAACCTGAACTCTGTTGTTCTCAAAGCTTTCGTCGCTTGTTGTGCCCCATATGATATCGGCATCGTCGTCGACTGAATTTTGTATCAAGCACATTGCCTCTTCGATGTCGCTGAAAGGAGAATCCGGGTGGTACTTAAAGTGAACTAGAACGCCCACGGCGCCGTTTATAGTGATGTCGCTTAGAAGCGGAGACTGGATGGCGTTTTTGATGGCTTCTTGCGCTGCGCCTTCGCCCTCTGATTCGCCTATGCCAAGTAGCGCCATACCGCGGTGCTCCATTACCTTTTTGACGTCCGCAAAGTCGGAGTTTATATCGCTATTTCCTGAGTCAAGTACGATGGTACACATGCCGCTAACGGCACGAGCTAAAACATTATCAACTATTTTAAAACTTTCTTTGATGCCCGCTTTTTTGTCTATAAGCGCTTTTAGTCTTTGGTTTGGTATTACGACTATAGAGTCAGACTCTTTTTTGAGCTCGTCAAGGCCTTTTAGAGCTAGGTTGTAGCGCTTTTTACCCTCGAAATCAAACGGCATAGTTACGACTGCTATCGTTAGAGCGCCTATCTCTTTTGCAGCTTGCGCTACGATAGGGGCTGCGCCCGTACCTGTACCGCCGCCAAGACCGGATGCTACAAATACGATATCTGAATACTCAAGAGCGGTTTTGATCTCCTCGTAGCTCTCCTGGGCAGCTTTGCTTCCTATGTCAGGATTCATACCTGCGCCAAGACCTTTCGTGATCTTTTCTCCGAGCTGAAGCTTTGTAAAGGCCAAAGAGCTATCAAGAGCCTTTACGTCAGTGTTTGCGACTATTAGCTCGATGTCCATCTCGCCGCCTTTTTCTCTTATGATATGATTTATCATATTGCCGCCGCCGCCGCCTACGCCTACTACTTTGATCTTAGCGCCGTATGAAGGTTTTTTCTCTTCTACCATAAAGTTACCCATCTTAACTCAGTCTCCTTTTAAAATAGTTGTGTTAGTTTGTTCCAAATTTGAGAAAATACGTTTGGTTTTTTCTCTTTTTTGCTCTCATCTTCGTTCAGTTCGTCTTGCAAAGTTCTTTCATCGTCTATTCTTAAATCATCTATATAGTTGTCGTCTAAAACCGTTCCGTTGAAAATTTTCTCTCCATTTTCGTCGGGCTTTTTGCTGTCGTCTTTGTTCTTGGATTTGGAATCGTCCACTATATTTTTTAAATTTTTATTTCTCAAGATAGCTTCGTCTTTAAAGCGCATTTTCTTTTCGGAGTCGATCTCGTAAGGCGTAAAGTAGCCTGCGCCGTACATACAAAGTCCGATCGCGCAAGAATTTGCCGGATCTCGCAAAATCTCGTAAAGCCCTTCCATCTCTTTTGGTCTTGCTATACGGACCGGCATATTGTCAAATATAACCGAAGCAAGCTCCCTGATGCCCTCAAGCTTAGTCATGCCGCCCGTGAGCACTACGCCCACCGCTATCGAGGCCTTATATCCGCTATCTTCGAGCATCTTGGCTAGTATCATTAGGGTCTCTTCGGCCCTTGCATAAATTACGTTTGAGATAACGTCAAGAGATACTTCTTGTGTCTTTCCGTCGTCGTTTATCGGAGGGATTTCTACTAACTCATTTGCTTTATTTATAAGAGAGCCGTAGCTTAGCTTTATCTCCTCAGCCTTTAAAATAGGCGTATGAAGTGCAGCAGAAAGGTCGTTTGTGATATTTGCCGAGCCGATACCTAAAAATTCGTTATATCTTATCGAATTTCCGGAATGAACCAGCATATTGCATGTGGCGCCGCCCATATCTATAAATGCTACGCCCAAATCCTTTTCATCTTGATTTAGCGTCGCGATAGCCGAAGCGTAGCTCGAAAGCACGATATTATCAGGCTCGACCCCAGCCAAATTTAACGCTTTCCTGAGGTTGCTCAGAGATGATTTTTGCGCCATTATGATATGAGTTTGTACCTCGAGTCTGCTTCCGTTCATACCCAAAGGATCTTCTATATGCTCCTGGTCGTCTACTTTGAAATTATAAGGAAGTATGTGTAGTTTCTCGTAATCGCTATGGATTTGCGCCCTTCGCTCAGACTCTGACATTGAGCGGTGGATCTCTTTTATGCCGATTTCGTATGTCGGTACGTTTACTACGCCGTTACTTTCGACGCTTTTCGTGTAAGCTCCCGAGATCGACACCACTACTTTTTCATAGCGGGTGCCGGCTATCCTTTGAGCATCTATTAAAGCGCTTTTTATTGATTTTGAAGCTAGTTCGATGTTCGTTATGACGCCCTTTTTTATACCCTGAGTTTTTGCGGTTCCTATTCCGATTATTTTAAGCCCTGTCTCATCGTGCTGCCCTATGACTGCACAAATTTGAACGGAACCTACGTCGATGCCTAAAATTTTAGTACCCAATTCAATACCTTTTTAAAATATTTTACTTTTTACTAACGTAATATTCTACTTTATAACGCTTAGAAAGCGCACCGCTCAAATCCCTAATAAGCTCGTTATTTTTTAAGAAACCTACATTTTGCGTTATTATTTCTTTATATTCTTTCTCTTTTTCGCTGTTTGTTAGTTTTTGTTCCGCTATCTCGTAAACTACAGCCTTATCGCCAAGCAATACATAGCCCTTTTTGCCGCCCTTTTCAAACAGGCGATTGACGAAGATATTAAACTCGCCCTCGCTTAGTCCGCCTTCAGCTTTTACGGTATCTCTACTAACAAACCCTATATCGGTACCTTGAAATCCTTTTTCAAGCAACTCTTTTGCCTTTGCTTCTACGATTTCTTTGGTTTTTTGCTCTTTGTAAAGTTCTAAAATTTGATCCCTCGCCTCGTCAAAACTCATTACTCTTGGAGCCACAATCTCTTTTACTTTTACTATCATATAGCCGTCTTCGTATTCAAACGGCTTTAGCGTGTCGCCCTTTTTGGCTAGCTTTAGCTCATCCATCGGCAAGCTTGCATTATCTTCAAATGTAGATATCAAAACGTCTGCTTGCTTTTCGTCTTTTTTGATTTTTAGATACTCTTCAAGAGCGACTTTTTTAGTTTGCTTTAGGTTGTAGTCTTTTAGGACTTCGTCTTTGACGGCTTCAAATTCTTTTATCTTGTCGTCGCTACCTTTGTACTCGTTTTTGTTTTCGTTGTAAAATTCTGTTAGCTCGTTAGCATTTGCATCACTTGATATAGCTGGGATAAATTTGGTATCAAGCTTAAATTCGGTCATAGTTTTATATTCATTCTTGTGCTCTTCCCAGAGTTTTTTTAACGCATCTTCATCTATTTTTATTTCGTCAGAGCCAGCCTCTATGACTTGCATCGAGATTTTATCCTGCATCAAAAAACTAGCCGTTAGCATATCTATATCTTGAGCATTTGCAGGCAAATTTAAAGCGTGTCTTAGTTTGTCTAAAAGTATCACGTTTTTTAAACCCTCTTCATATTCGCTTTCAGTGATTCTAGCTCTTTTTAGGGTATTTTTATAAAGCTCTTTGTCAAATTTGCCGTTTGAGTGAAAGTTTTGATCGGCGATGATGTATTTTACTATATCTTCGTCGTTTACGCCAAGCCCTAAATCATCGGCAAAATTTAAAAGCATAGCGTCGTTTACTAACGCTTCTAATGCTAAATTTTCTATGCCTAGCTCGCTTGCTTTTTCGTCGCTTAGCTGTCCGTCAAAAAGCTGGCTGTAGTATGCGTGAAGCTGACCGTATCTGTTTTGAAACTCTTGGATACTTATATTTCTATGTCCGACCTTAGCTACCGAGCTAGCTCTGCTCGCGTTTAGATCGTATGCTCCCCATCCGACGAAGCCCGCTCCGACGAAGGCTATCGTGCTCACCCAGATCGTCACGACGAGGTATTTTCTATGCTTTTGCATCCAAGTTATCATCTAGTTCCTTCAAATTTATAAAAATTTTATGCATTATTTTACTGAAATTTCGTAAATATCACCTTAAAAACGTGCTTTTTATCGATAAAATTTCAAAAAATTTACTAACATTCTTAAAAACGTTAGTTGCGCTCCGACTCGTAAAGGTGCGCTACGCTTAGCAATTTGCACGTATTTTCAAGGATTGCGACGTCTTTTGCCAGCTGATACGAGGTCCTGCTATGCACGTATACGCCGTATCCTTTGATGACCATTATGTTAGTTTTATTCTCTAACATATAACGATAAATTTCCGTATCTGCGCGTTCATACCAGTCATCAAACTGTTTTGGATCATAAATCGGGATCTCGTGATGTTTGATGTAGCCGAAATAATCCCTCGGGCGAATAAAAGAATGTCCCAAAGTATAAGCCGTTAGGTATGGCGGCATGGCGTAGCAGATATATTTGGCTTCATTTATATTTTTGTATATATTTAGGTGGATGTCCGCGTCTATGCTAGCATCGTTCCAGCGGTAATCCCTTTTTGAGTTTAGCATTATGAGATCTTCTTCTTTGAGATTATCGAAAATCGTCGTTCTTTTATTTATCAAAAAAGAGTCGTGCTGAATTCTAGCCGAAATAGAGCCGTGAAAGACGCCGAAAAAGTTTTTTCTAAACATCGAAAGAGCGATGTTACTGATCTCGCTTGCGCAGTATTTTAAGTCCATTTTAACCTTTTATAAACTTTTTTTGTTATTATACACAAAAAATAAAGGCTAAATTTGAACTCCCCACACGTTCCCGTGCTACTTGATGAAGTTTTGCAAGCTTTTGCGGATATAAAAAGCGGCGCGATTGTCGATTGTACGCTTGGATACGGCGGGCATTCCGGCGCGATTTTAGAGCAAAATCAAAACGTAAATTTGATAGCCTGCGATCAAGATGAAGAAGCGATCAAATTTAGCTCCGAAAGACTGAAAAAATTCGGTCAAAGAGCGCAAATTTTTAAGAGTAAATTTTCAGAAATTTTGGGCAAAGTAGAGCAAGGTCAAATTCGCGGTATACTAGCCGACATCGGCGTTTCGTCGTTACAGCTGGATAAAAACGAGCGAGGGTTTGGCTTAAAAAGCGAAAATTTAGATATGCGCATGGACTCGCAGGCTAGATTTTCGGCTTACGACGTAGTAAATTCTTACAGCGCGCGCGAGCTGGAGCGTATATTTGAGGACTACGGAGAGCTACCAAACCCAGCCAAATTTGCAGCTAAAATCATAGAAGCCAGGCAAAACGGCGAGATAAAAAGCGCCGAACGCCTCGCGCAAATAATCGGGCTAAAGGGCATAAACGGACGCAGCGTTAGCGCGGCGACGTTAGCTTTTCAGGCGATAAGGATAGAGGTAAACAACGAGCTTGGAGAGCTGCAAAATTTGCTCCAAAGCATCGAGGATTCGCAGATCGACGAGTGCGTCGTGGCGATAATCAGCTTTCACTCGCTAGAAGATCGCATCGTAAAAAATAAATTTAGGCAGTGGGCGCAAAGCTGCATTTGTCCGCCGCAAGCTCTAAAATGCACGTGCGGAGGGAATAACGCGCTGGGTAAAACCGTTAGCAAAAAAGCGGTAACGCCAAGCGCTGCCGAGATCAAGGCAAATCCGCGCTCAAGCTGCGCGAAAATGAGGATTTTTAAAATTTCAAGAGGTAAAAATGCAAGATAAAAACGAGGTTTTAGAGTTTAGCGGCGGCGAGCAAAAAAAGGAACGAAATTTAGACTACAAAACGCTAGCGACGGCGTATCTCGGGCTTTTTATCGCGCTTGCTTTGTTTTTGCCTAAAATTTACATCACGAATCAAATTTATTACATCAGTCGCGAAATCGGCGATCTAAGCGGCAAACGCGACGTCTTGTTAGAAGAAAATAGAGAGCTTCGCCTAAAGCTTGAAAGAATGAAATACAAAAATCAAATTTTAGACCCGCTCATCCTGCAATAGCTAAATCCCAGCCTCCGACTGCGCGACTAAGCGCTCTAGGACGTACTGCTCCAAGTCCTTGCGCGGGATTTCGTTTTTTACCGCTTCGTTGTAGATCATCTCGACTTTCGTGGAGTATTTTTCGTAGCTAAAATACGGAAAATGCACGCTCCAAGCCTTTTTTATGAGCTCCTTGCTTACGGCTTTTCTCGCCCAAATTTTAAACATATCAAAGCCGATAAAAACCGCCGAAGTGCCCACCACTGCGCTAACGATCGAGAGGTGAAAGTCAAGCTTAGTAAAAATATGATGTGTCAAAAGCAGTAAAATAAAAAACACGACAAAGCACAAAAGCCCGTAAACTAGGTAAGTTCTTGCGTAGCGAAATTTAAAATTTAGCTTAGCAGGATCTACTAGCATGCCTTCGTTAAAAAGGCAGTTTGCTTCGAGCAGATCGCGAAATAGCACGGGTTGCTTCGAGATAACGAAGATATTTTCTAGGATTAAATTTTTTAGTGCGTTATTTTTCATTTTTCTGATTATCCTTAAATTTAGCCCCAATTATATCAAAAACTTCGTAATCCAAGCTAAAATTTGGACTTAAGGCAACGCTTTTTTAAGAGTATTTGAGCTAAAATTACTTAAATTTTAAGGAGAAAAAATGAACGGAATAGTATATCTAAACGGCGAATTTATAGACGCTGCGGCGGCTAAAGTTAGCGCATTTGACCGCGGATTTATCTTTGGCGACGGTATATACGAGGTCGTACCGGTGCTAAACGGACGGCTCGTGGATAGGGATGATTTTTGGGAGAGATTTGAGAGGAGTTTGGCTGCGATCGAGCTAAGCTTGCCGCTTTCAAAGAGCGATTTTCAGGGAGTTTTAGAGGAAGTAGTCTGGCGAAACAACCTAAAAGAAGGCGGCGTTTATATGCAGATCACCCGCGGCGTCGCCGATAGGGATTTTAAATTTATAAAAGGCTTAAAGCCGACTTGTTTCGTGTTTTGCTACGAAAAAGATATCGTCGCAAACCCTGACGCCGCGACCGGCATCGAGGTCGTTAGCGTCGAGGATATCCGCTGGAAGCGCCGCGACATCAAGTCGATCTCGCTTTTGGCGCAGTGCTACGCTAAAGAACAAGCCGTAAAATCCGGCGCCTACGAGGGTTTTATGGTCGAAAACGGCTTTGTGACCGAGGCTACTAGCTCGTCGGCATTTATCATAAAAGATAACGTCCTGATAACCAAACCGCTCTCAAACGAGATTTTGCCTGGTATCCGCCGCAAAGTGATCTTAGGTTTTGCCCAGAAGGCGGGGCTAGAGATCAGACAGCGACCGTTTACGATGCAGGACGTTTACGAAGCTGACGAGGTGTTTATCTCAGCTGCGACGCTACCGCTACTGCCCGTCGTCAAGGCCGACGGCAAGCCGATAAACTGCGGCAAAGTCGGCAAATACGTGCCGATGCTAAGGCAAATGTATATAGATAAGATTAAAAAAGAGGCCGGGCTTTAGGCTAAAATTTGACGTTTCGGGCCGGCTTTGCATTTGTGCGGGTCGGCTCAAATTCGGCTAAATTTGACGAATGCATTTAAATTTGTCGTCCGAAGCGTTAATAAATTTAAGCAGAAATAACGCTTGCCGGACTATTAAATTTGGAACCAACGATGAAAAATAAACCCAAAATTTTAATCAGCGCCTGTTTGCTCGGCGAAAACTGTAAATATAACGGCGGCAATAACGCAGACGCGATTTGCGTGGGCAAGCTTGCCAAACTTAGGCAAATTTACGAGCTAATCGCCGTTTGCCCGGAGTATCTGGGCGGACTAACGACCCCGCGCGAACCTGCCGAAATTTGCTCAAACGGGCGGGTTTTAACCAAATTTAGCGGCCGCGACGTGACTCGAGAGTTTCTTTTAGGTGCGCGAATTTGCGCCGATATCGCTAGCAAAAACGGCTGTAAAATCGCTATTTTAAAAGAGCGAAGTCCAAGCTGCGGAAGCGGCGGGATATATGACGGAAGCTTTACGGGACGGCTCGTTAGCGGCGACGGATTAACCGCAGCGGCGCTAAAAAATCTAGGCGTTCGCATCGTCGGCGAGAGCGCGCTTGCGGAGCTAAATTTAGAAAAAGAAGCGCAAAATGGCCAAATGGATAAACGTTAAAGATATAAAGGACGGCGCGAAATTTTACGCCGGAGCGGCGATAAAGATAATGTCCACGCCGCGCGGGCTGGAGGAGGGAAATTTTATCCCTGATGGAGGGCTTGTTTACCTTGTCTCGGACAATGCTTCGGATAAGAGTTATTTTAACTGCGTCTGCCTAAGCCCTGGCGAAGAAGGAAACGTGATCTGCCGCCCCTGGCAAAAGGGTAACTGCGTATTTGGAAGCGGGATCAAGCGGATGTTTGAAAGCAAGCTGCAAAGGGCGTTTATAAGTAAAAGCATCGAGATCGCGGTAATATAAGGCGGTAAAATTAAGTAGCTAGAATCAGGTTGATGGCGAGCGGCGTAAACACCGTCATAAATTTGGGCATATCAAATTTCTAGCGCGATTTTGGAAATTTTGCCGCTTGAAATTTAAAAAATCTCAAATTCGTCAAATTTGCTTAAACTAAAAAATTGACACGCGAGCTACTGTAAGGCTAGCATTAAATTTAAAATTTACAAACCGCCTATTGCCAGCTAGAACCCAAATTTTAACGGACGACAAAAACAGTGACGCCTAACTGCTAGCCAAAACATAACGATAAATTGGGGCCCAATTTGCCCAAATTTATCGTTAAAACCGCTGTCAAATTTATCTTAGATGCCCAAATTCCGGTCTATACTCGAAGTGCATCGTATCAAAGCTAACCCAGCGCCCGCCCCAGATGAAGCCGTGTTTTTCAAAAACGCGCACGATCTCCTCAGGGATTTGATTGCGGTAGCTACCGTCCTTACTCCAGCGCCAGTAGTCGCTCTTGTCGGTATTTATGTCGATCGCGATGCCGTAGGAGTGCGTGCTCTTGCGCTTGGTGCCCTCGATCACGCGCCAGTTAAACGTACCCGACGGATTGTCAAGAAATTTTAGCAGCTCGGGCTTTTGCAGGGCTAGCGCGTCAAGCTCGTTTGAGACGGCTTGCAGAGCCGCTGCCGCGCCGTTTTTAGAGTTAAATTTAAACGTTTTGCCGCCGTGATTTTTTAGCCAAACGACGTCGGTTAAATTTGCCTTCACTTCCGCCTCGCTCGCGCCGTAAATTTTATCTAAAAGCTCGTAGTTTCGGTATCTGCCCGCGTCATTGCTAGGTAGAGCCAAAGGCTTAAAGAGCAGATAAGGCTGCGCAAAAGTATCCTCGACGTCGGCTAGATTTAGCAGATGCGCCGTGTCCTTTGCCTCGCCGTCGTCAAATTTGATCTTAGCGCCGTCTGCAAAAATCACCTCGTTGCCGACGATTTTCACGCCGTAGGCTTTTTCGATCGCCGATTTTTTAGCGCGCACAGCCTCTTCGCCGCCAGACACTTCAAAGGTATTCATCGAATTTATCCGCGAAACCAACAAGCGTTTTGGATCGATGTCTGCTACGTCCGAGCCGATTTTTAGCGTCGTGATCGCCACTCCGCCGATCATGGCTCTGCCATTATCTTTCGTGCGGATGCCCCAGACGTCGTGCACGGCGAGCGGCTCATCGCCGCGCAGGCCAGCGTAGAGCATGATGTGCCCGTTCATGTGAAATAGCGTTCTATATGGCACGGCTTGCGTTTTGATGACGTGCAGTTTTTCTTCCGCGCTTAAATTTGCTAGGCTCACGACCTTGCCGATTTGTCCTTGCGCCTTTGAGTTTCGCGGTAGCCACACACCAAAGCTGCCTAGGAAATCCTGCAAAAACAGCGAGCAGTCGCGCTTGCCGCCGAATCCGCCCCAGCCGTAGCTTTGCCCGAGTAACGATGACGCCAGCGCTCTTACGTTTTCGTCGCTAAATTTAAGCGGAAAGCGGCTTGCGCTTTGTTTTGAGATCTCGTAGTTTTTTAGCCCGCTTTGGGTTTGGATTTTACCGTAAAATTTAAACTGATCCTCGCTTTGAAACGGCAAAATCGCGCCTATGCGTCCGTAAAATAAAAAATTGCCGTTTTTGTCGTAGACGGGCTCTTCGTCTTTGACGATGCTTAAAAATTTAGAGTTTTTTAGCTCCTGCACGGCGTCTGCGCTTAAAATTTTGATTTCAGTCGATTTTATCCAGGCCCAGACGTTATCGCTACCGACGAACGCCCACGCGCCGTCGGCCGAAAAGTGCGAAACGTACAGCGGATAACCGATCGAGATGAAAGATAGCTGAGCGTAGTCAAATGGTAGTCCCTCGCCTGCGCGCACAGGATTATAAAGTACGGCTTCATCGGTAGGTATGTTTCGCAATCTCGCGTTTGCCGTCGTTATCGCAGGTAGCGAAACCTTGCCGAAGCTCTCTACGCTTGCGTTTTTGCGCACTTTTTCAAACCATTCGTTTGGGATTTTGCGCATATTTGAGAAATAATACTGCCTTTTTGACGTGTTTTTATAGTAATCTAGCGCCCAAAAAGCGTCTTTTGCAGTGGTTGAGGGCGCTTTTAGATCAAGCGCGCTAAAGCGTTTTTGCAGTAGGGCTTCGCCGCTACTTTGCGCTTCAAAAGGCAGTATCGGTAGCGCATTTGCATTTTGATCGACGTCAAATTTTAGATAACTGATGTGGCCTAAATTTTCGTCCGAGCTCTCCTCGGGCATGTCGTATGCTGACGCCGCATTAGCGCCTTGATCAGGTAAATTTACCGCGCCCGGAGTATCTTTTGACGACGCGCAACCGCCTAGCATCGCTAACGCCGTCGCTACGGAAAATATAAATTTGTAAAATTTCAATCTCACTCCTTAAAAATAAGCTATAATTTTACAAAAAATTAGGGAAATTTGTGCTAAATCAGCTCTTAGAAATATTAGAAAAATCAAACGTTTTTCTCACCGGGCGCGGCGGCGTTGGCAAAAGCCACCTCACGCAATCGGTCATCAAGCACTATAAAAGCGAGCTAAAAAACGTCGTGGTGCTGGGCAGTACCGGCATCGCAGCGGTAAACGTCGGCGGAGTGAGCGTGCATAGTTTTTTTAAATTCGGCATTTGCTCAAACCTTGAGGAGCTGCGCGGCTACGACCGTAAACAGCGCGGTAAGCTCGGCGAACTAAAAAAGATACTAGACGTCTGCGATCTCATCGTGATAGACGAGATCTCGATGATCAGCGCGGGGCTGATGGATATGATTTATTACCGCTTGATGAGCTCGCGCTTCGTCGGGCGCGTGATGCTCGTGGGCGACTTTTATCAGCTGCCGCCCGTGCGAAAAAACGGCGATGACGGCAACTCGCTGTTTAAATTTCTTTACGCTTTTAACTCTAGCTCGTGGCATGAATTTGAATTTAAAAATATCGAGCTAGTCGTCTCAAAACGCACGAAGGATAAGAAATTTTACGATATCTTATCCATGCTTCGCGTCGGGCGGCTGAGCCCCGAGGTGTTTGCCTATATCGAAAATTTACGCGTGCCAAGCGTGCAGGTAGATGACGATACGAGCGTGCTTTTTGGGCGAAACTACGAAGCGGACGAGCTAAATAACAAGATGCTTTCCAAACTACCCGCGCAGCTTGAAAGAGCCGAGGCGCTAGTAGAAATTTACGATAAAAATTTAAACGAAGACGCGCTGGATCGTTGGATCGCAAACCTCTACGCGCCTGAAATCTTAAACATAAAAATCGGCGCGAAAGTTATATTTACCGTAAATAAATGGGGCGAGTATTATAACGGCGAGCGTGGGCAGATAATGCAAATTTTAAAAGAAGGCGGCGAGATAAAAAGCGTCATCGTACAAAAAGCTGACGGCGAGATCGTCGAGGTGGAGCGAGCGAGATTTGATATGAGCGAGTTTGTGATGGAGGGCGAGCATTTGCAGGAGCGCGCGAGGGCGTCTTTGACGCAGTTTCCGCTAAAGCTAGCCTACGCGATCACGATCCATAAATCCCAAGGCATGAGTATCGAAAATTTAGTTTGCGACCTAAATCACATCTTTGCCAACGGGCAGCTCTACGTCGCGCTATCGCGGGCGATCGATCCGAAAAAATTGAGGATATTTTACGGCAAAGCTCGGCCGTTTAGAGAGTATTTGCAAAGCGTCGTTAAAATAGACGAAGAGGTCGAGAAATTCTATCTTGAAAACAAATTTGAAAACATTAAGGAAGACGTATGAAAAAGATTTTTGCGCTAGCCTTTGCCGCGGTTATGGCCTTTGCCGAGACGCTAAATATCGATAATTTTGAAACCGATCTATACTCCAGAGACGCCAAAAACTCGATCAAAAAAGTAAGCGTGAGCCTGCGTCTAGAGGGGCGAGACGTCGCAGATAACGAAGCGTACGTGCTTGACGCGCTAAACGTCGTTATAGGTAGCTTTTACGTCGAGGATCTGCTAACCTCGCTGGGCAAGGAAAAATTTAAAGATACGCTGGTGAAATACACCGCCAAAAAGCACTCCATAGATATCGACGAGGTGCTAATCATCTCGCTAAAAACTGTGCGCGAACCAAATATCGAAGAGCTACTTGAAGCGCTAAAAAACGTCAAAACCACGGGCTCTAAAAGATCGCAAAAAGAGCAAGTCGAGGATATACTAAGAGGAAATAAAAATCAGCTAAAACCGATGGATTTAAATCAGATAGATGATTTTGGCAAAGACTTCGGGGAACGGTAAATTTAATAACGGCTTGTCTTTTTCCGCCATACTTCGTTACCGGTTCAGTCGGCTTGGGTCACGGACGGCTAGTCCGATCCCTCGCCTCGATCGCGGCTGCCTCGTCTGACGAAAAACAGTTCGCCTTATCGTTTTGCATTTAAATTTGAAGTTAAATTTGCAAATTTGATTAAATTTGAGTTTTTAAAACTTGAACGCAAGACGATAAGGCGCCGTATTTTGAGATGGATTTGAATGTTGTGAAGCAAAAATGAGCAAGGCTAACCACGTAGGTTGTCGCAGCGATATTTTTGCAAACTCATTCAAAGACGCTCAAAAGACAAGCCGCAAATCTAGAAATTTATTGGTTTATGACGTCATAATACGACGGTATCACCGGCGTCAGCAAATCATCGCTTATCTTAAAATCCTTCTTAGTATTGCTCAGCGTGATTTTGATCTTGTTGCCGAGCTTATCCTCGTAGTCGATCCTTGTGGGGATGTAGTTTTTGACGGTGATTAGATACTCTACGCCGTCGTATTTGGCCTTATAAAGCGTATCGGTGATCTTAACCGCGTTTCTAACGACGTCGATTAAATTCGGCGCCTTTTCAAATTTAGAGACTATAGCTTGCTCGAGCGCATCCTCGATCACGACGACGCGGTTTTTATCAAAGTAGATTTTTTTAGGCGTCGGGCGCTCGTATATCCAGTAGGCGCGGTTGTTGCTTTTTGCGTAAAATTTACCGTAGTAATCGACCGTTTCGCTCTCGCTCGTGATGGTTTGCACGAAGTCGCTTTGAAGCGTGACGAAATTTAACGTAGCCGCAAAAGCCGAGGCGCAAAATAGTAAAAATGCTAAAATTTTCTTCATATATTTTCCTTTACCGGGCAAAATTCTAGCTAAGTTTAAATAATAAAATGTTAAAATCCAAACTTTAATAAAATTTAAAGGCTAGAAATGATAACGGCGTTTATGCAAAAGATATTCGGCACGAAAAACGACAGGGAAGTAAAAAAATATTTCAAACGCGTTGCCTACATAAACTCGCTTGAAAGCAAATATCAAGCGATGAGCGACGATGAGCTGAAGGCTAAATTTAACGAATTTAAAGCGCAGGTGCAAAACGGCGAAAAGAGCCAGGACGATCTGCTAGACGATGTGTTTGCCATCGTGCGCGAGGTAGGTAAAAGGACGCTAAATATGCGCCATTTCGACGTTCAACTAATCGGCGGCATGGTGCTAAACGACGGTAAGATCGCCGAGATGAAAACGGGCGAAGGCAAAACCCTCGTAGCAAGCCTACCCGTCGTGCTAAACGCGATGAGCGGCAAAGGCGTACACGTCGTGACCGTAAACGATTACCTCGCTAAGCGTGACGCGATGCAAATGGGCGAAATTTATAAATTTCTAGGCCTTAGCGTGGGCGTGATACTAGGCGGCGAATACGACGACGCAGCGCGCAAAGCCGCATACGATAGCGACATAACGTACGGTACGAATAACGAATTTGGCTTTGACTACCTACGCGACAATATGAAAATGGATTTCAAAGATAAGGTGCAAAGAGAGCATAACTTCGTCATCGTGGATGAGGTCGATAGTATCCTCATCGACGAGGCCAGGACTCCGCTCATCATCTCGGGTCCTACGAATCGCACGCTAGACGGCTACATCAAAGCAAACGAAGTCGCTCGCCAGATGAAGCGAGGCGAACCGCCTACGACTCCGCAAGAAAAGGCTACGGGCGACTTTACCGTCGATGAGAAAAACCGCACGATAGCTATCACCGAAGAGGGCATCTCAAAGGCCGAAAAGCTCTTTGGTGTGGCAAATCTTTACGATATGGAAAACGCGATTTTGAGCCACCACCTAGACCAAGCTCTAAAAGCGCACAATCTCTTTGAAAAAGACGTGCACTACGTCGTTCGCGAAGGCCAAGTCGTCATCGTCGACGAATTTACGGGGCGTCTTAGCGAAGGACGAAGATTTAGCGAGGGCTTGCACCAAGCGCTCGAGGCTAAAGAGGGCGTAAAGATCCAAGAGGAGAGCCAAACTCTAGCAGATATTACATTTCAAAACTACTTTAGGCTTTACAAAAAACTATCGGGCATGACGGGTACGGCGCAGACGGAGGCAACCGAGTTTTCGCAAATTTACAAGCTTGATGTCGTTTCGATCCCGACAAACGTGCCGGTAATAAGAAAAGACAACAACGATCTCATCTATAAAACCGAAAACGAGAAATTTAAAGCCGTGATCGACGAGATCAAAAAGGCTCACGACCGCGGTCAGCCCGTACTTGTGGGTACCGCCTCGATCGAAAAGAGCGAAAAGCTGCATAACCTGCTTGTAAAAGAGAAAATCCCGCACTCCGTGCTAAACGCCAAAAACCACGAAAAAGAGGCCGAGATCATCGCTCAGGCCGGCGCTCGCGGCGCGGTTACGATCGCGACGAATATGGCTGGACGCGGCGTAGATATCCGCATCGACGACGAGGTGCGAAACTTAGGCGGTCTATACATCATCGGCACCGAAAGGCACGAAAGCCGCCGTATCGACAACCAGCTTCGAGGCCGCTCTGGACGTCAGGGCGATCCTGGAGTGAGCCGCTTTTATCTAAGCCTCGAGGATAATTTGCTTCGAATATTCGGCAGCGACCGCATCAAGGCGATAATGACGCGCCTTGGTATCGAAGAGGGCGAAAGCATCGACTCAAAAATGGTCACAAGAGCTGTCGAAAACGCACAAAAAAAGGTCGAGAGCCTGCATTTTGAAGCGCGAAAACATATCCTCGAGTACGACGACGTCGCAAATGAGCAGAGAAAAACGGTGTATAAATTTAGAAACGAGCTACTTGATCCGAATTTTGAAGTCGGCGAAAAGATCAAACAAAATCGCGCCGAATTTGTTGAGCACCTACTAGCTCAGGCTGAAATTTACGCAGGCGAGCCAAAAAGCGAATACAATCTCGAAAAACTAAGCTCCGTGATAATCTCAAACGGTGCGTTTATGCAGCCAGATGATCTAAAAGATCTCGACTACGCCGAGCTTGCCGAGAAGATAACGGCCAAATTTGAAGCCGACTACGAAGAAAAAATGGGCGTAATAGGCGAGGGTCAGCGCAAATACCTAGAAAAGGTGCTTTGCCTACAAGTGCTAGACACCGCGTGGCGCGAGCATCTATACCAGATGGATATCCTAAAAACCGGCATCGGACTGCGCGGCTACAACCAAAAAGATCCGCTCACCGAATATAAAAAAGAGAGCTTTAACCTATTTATGGAGCTCGTTAGCCGCATCAAATTTGAAAGCATCAAGCTGCTAACGGCCGTGCGACTAAGCTTCTCCGAGCCTACCGAGTCTGTGCCGCATGAAGCGCAAGATACTGAGGCTGCTAGTGCGCCCGAGAGCGAAGAAAAGCCTGGTAAAAAAGTATCCAGAAATGACCCGTGCCCGTGCGGAAGCGGTAAAAAATACAAAGACTGCCATGGCAAAAGCGGCCCTAAAAAAGGAGCTTTTGCGGAGGATTGGGATAAAATTTAGCTTTGGAGTTTTGGCGGCGGCTTGCTAAATTTAGTATTTAAGTTAGCCGCCGTTTTTTATAGCGGCGCGAAGTCGTAAATTTAAAGCGCCTAGATTTTGCAAGCGGTTTTAAAATTTGGCGTCAAATTTGCGCAGATAGACGATTTAAATTTTAAACTCGCCTCGGCGCAAATTTAAACAAGACAGAGCGACGCAAAAGTAGCGAGCAAACCAAAGCCCAAATTTAAACAACGGAAAATCAAATGAGCCTAACCAAATATCTACTTTTTAAATATCTACGGTTTGATAAAACCCAGCCATTTATCATGCTTTCAGCGCTTTTGGCTTTTCTGGGCGTCGGCGTCGGGCTCATGGTGCTCATCGTCGCGATGGCGATCATGAACGGCTTTGACAAAGAGTTTGAGCGCAAACTTTTTACCATGAACTACCCGATCACGATCCTCTCCGCCATACGCGGCAACATCGACGAGAGCGATGTTAGCGAACTAAAACAAAAGTTTCCGAATCTCAAATTTAGCCCATATATCATGAGTCAAGTTATCATAAAGGGGGCAAATAGCTTCGAGGGCGGACTGCTTTTTGGCGTAAATTCGGCCGACGAAAAGCAGATAAACTCTGTCGTGGCGGCAGGTCTTGAGGACCGAGAACTAGACGGATATGGCCTGCTCGTAGGTCAAGGCGTCAAAAACGAGATGATGATAAACGAAAACGACAAACTCACGCTCATTTTTACTAAAAACGATCCGAGCGGTTTTGCGCTAACGCCTAAAATGAAGCGCTTTGATGTCGTGAGCTCGTTTAGCTCGGGGCTAGTGGCCTACGATAAAAGCTATCTATACACGAGCGTCGAGGCGCTACGCAAGATACTTGAGTACGATGAGGGCAAATTTGACGGTATACACGTGTTTTCAGACGATCCGTTTACCGACATCAAAAAGATCTCGCGCGAGCTACGCCTAGGACAAAAAGCTATCGGCTGGTGGCAACAAAACGGCAACTTTTTCTCTGCTTTGGCGCTCGAAAAGCGCGCGCTTTTCATCGTTTTGATGCTCATCATCCTGGTTGCCTCGCTAAATATCGTAAGCTCGCTACTCATGACCGTCATGAACCGCCGCCAAGAGATCGCGCTACTGCTCTCACTCGGTGCTAGCAAGGCCGAGATAAAAAAGAGCTTTTTTGCTCTCGGCGCCACGATAGGCGGAGGTGGGATAGTGTTTGGGCTCGTGCTCGGACTCTTTGGCGTGTGGTTGCTCGGTAGCTTTGATATCGTAAATTTGCCGGCCGACGTCTACGGCAGCGCGAAGCTTCCTATGGAGTTATCTTTGATCGATCTTGTTATGATTTTGGTCGGGGCGGTCGTTATCGTGGCGTTTTCGTCGTTTTATCCGGCCAAAAAAGCCGCGCAGATAAACGTGCTTGAGACGCTCAGGAATGAGTAGTTATTAATTTAAAATATGTATCGGGGTATTGGGGCTTTACGCTATTTGCTAAGCAAAGCGAGTGATCCGATTAAAACAAGCAGCTTGGCAGAAAAGTACGAAAAGTTTAAAAGAATAAAATATTAAAAACAGATCAAAAACTCGGTAAATTTTGCGCACTTTAGGCGATTGGCGTCAAATCCCAGCGAGTCAGTCAGATCATTTAAAAAACTCGACTTTGCCATTGACATATCTATACCGCCAGAACATGAACGGACGCGAAGGCGAGCCATATCAAGGCGCAAAGACGAGCTTGTCCGGATAAAACAGTACGCGCCCCGGACAAGCTTATAAACAGATCAAATCGTATCAAATTTAGCCGTTAGCTAAGCAAAATTTGATCTCGTCTAGCACCAAAATCACGCTCCTAGCGCCGCCCTCACCTCGTCGCTCGCCATCTCGATACTCCACGCAGGCTCCCATACGAGGTCTATCTCGCAATCTTTTACGCCGTCGACATTCAGCACCGCCGTCTCTACCCAGCTTAGTATCATCTCATGCAGCGGGCATGAGCGCGTAGATAGCGTCATCGTGACCTTCGCCTTTCCGTTCTCGTCGCAAACCACGTCGTAAATCAACCCCAAAGACACGATATCAAAGCCAACCTCTGGATCGACGATGTTTGAGAGCGCGTTATAGATTTTTTCTTTCATTTTTCTTCCTTTACTCCAAATTTCGTAAATTTAAAAACATTTATCATATTTATCGCGACCAAAACGATACTAACGAGCAAGCTAGCCACGCCGCAGTGCGCGAGCGATTTTATCTCCAGCCAGACTCCAAGCTCGTAGAGCGCGAGTCCAATGGCGTTAAAGCCGATGCCGATATATGCGGGCTTTTTAAGGATCATCTGATCTAGTAGCGGCACTTTTGTCTTGCCCACAAAGGGCGCTACGTAGTGGTACCAGATGAGAAACGGCGCGATCTTGTAAAGATGAGCCGCGATAAAGGCAAACAAAAAGCCGTAAATCAGCATAAATACCGCCATATCGTATCTATCCGCCGCAATCAATACGCAAAAAAGTACGAAGGCCGCGAGCGAAAGAGCGATATTGACATTCCAGTAGTCATAAGCCTTGCGAACGCGCTTTTTTAGGATATGTAGCGCCTCCGCGACAAAGCAAATGATCGCCGCCCCAAAGGCAAAGTACGCATAAATCTCGCCAAAAAAGAGCAAAACGCCCGCCAAAATGTAAAACCCGAAGGCAAATTTGCTAAGCGTAAATTTTAGATCGTGCGCCAGGGCAAACATCGGTAGCAGCACGGTCGCCACGCCGACGATGATGAAAAAAACAAACCCGAGCACGAAATAGACGTGAAATTTAAGCGCGAACATAAAATCCATCGGCAAAGTGCCCGAAAGTATCATCAAAAGGCAAAATCCAAGCGAGATGCCCGCGAGTAAAAATATCGCCGAAACAAAGAGCATAAACGCCGCGAAGCTCTTTTTTTCATTGTCCATAAAACTAACGATATAGGTCGTGCCGAAAAATAGTAGCGCCAGAAAAAGCGCCATGCCGCCGCCGTGTATGAAGCCCGTCTTGCCGCTGATCATCCCGTAGCTCATCGAGGCCGTGCCAGCGCAGTAAAGGGCCAAATTTGCCACCGCGCCCTTGATCGTCGAAAACGGCTTTTCTAAAATCACCGAAGTGAGCTGATAAAGCGCGCCGATGATGATGCTCATAACAAAGCCGACGAAAAACACGTGTAAAAATCCCGCCGTCTCAAGCCCCGCGATCGTCTCAAAATCCGCCGCGAAAAAGGCGGGAATGCTCGCGATTAAAAAGCAAATGCCTGCGATAAAATAACCGCCTACTAGCTTAAAAGGCGGCGCAAAGGTGTTTAAAAGCATAGCTTATCTCAGTGGCAAAGGCTTGTGTCTACGTTCTTGACGTCCGCGCCCTGCTTTAGGCTAAAGGTCATCTTCACCGCCCCGCCCTCCAGATCCTCGCGCTCGACGTCAAACTGTTTCTTTATTTTAGGGATCAGTCCGGCGGGGAATTTGTGATTTACCATCACGATTTTGGTGTTTTGGTTTGCAAATTTAATCGCTACTAGCGCATTTACCATAGGCTCGGGCGGCACGCACGGACGGCTGTCAAAACCGACGAAATCCACGCCGCCTTGGCTGTATTTATAAAACGGAACCGTCGCGCCATCGGCGTTAAATTGCTCTGCGTCTTTGAAAAAATCGCTCATTTTTTATCCTTGTTTTAAATTTGGATAATTATACTCTTATTTTGCGCGCGGGCGTCTTGACCTTGCTTAAGGGGTTAAATTTTAAATTTGGCGGTCGCGGAGTTAAATTTGAGCGGCAAAACCCGAGCGTTGAAGGCGTAAAAATTTAAGATAAGATAAATTTGGCGGCGTAAATTTGACCGCCGAAGGGCAAATTTTGTGTCTTTAAATGGCATAAAATTTAAGGCAAAACGCCTAGCAGTACTGCTTGTATCCTTTTTTACAGAGCTGTTTTTTGCCCTCTTGTTTTAGGATTTCGTTTTTGCTCTCGCCTTTATAGGTCGAGTTTTGATCGCTGCCGCCGACCTTTTCGCCGTTTACGTAGATATTAGCCGCATAAAGCCCCGCCAGAAATACCAAGAAAATCAAAATTTGCTTCATATATCGCTTTCAATTAAATTTAATCTACAAAGCGCAAGCAAATCGCAGTCCAAATTTAAAGCCGACAAGTCAAATTTGAGAAAATATCGTTCGCATAAGATCGGCAAATACGAGTCAAGCTACCGTCCGATATGCGGGCTAAATATTCAATGCGGCAAAACGGCGCAGTCAAATTTACGCCGCCTCGCCGTCAAAAGGTCAAATTTTAGTGTAAAAAGTGGCGCACGCCCGTAAAATACATCGCCATGCCGTGCTCGTTTGCCGCCTGCACGACCTCGTCGTCGCGGATGCTGCCGCCGGGTTGTATCACGGCCTTCACGCCTGCCTCGCTTGCGATATCGATGCTATCGCGGAACGGGAAAAATGCCTCGCTAGCAAGCGCGCAACCGCGCAAATCAAGCCCCATATCGCGCGCCTTAGCCACGGCCGCACGCGCGGCGTCCACGCGGCTAGTCATACCCATACCGATGGCGACCACGGCGCTGTTTTTCACGTAGACGACGCAGTTGCTTTTCGTGAGCGCCGCGACTTTCCACGCGATCTCAAGGTCTTTTAGTTCAGACTCGCTAGCTGCGCGCTCGGTTTGTAGTTTCATATTTTCTAGCTCGCTAGCTTTCACCTCGTCGCTTTGCTGATAGACAAATCCGCCGTCAACGTGCTTGAAGTCGTATTTGTCGTTTGCGCGCTGTAAAAATTTATTGCCCTGAGTGAAAATTTTGATACGCTTTTTGGCTTCAAATACCGCAAGCGCGTCCTCATCCACATTTGCGGCGATGATGACCTCGACGTAGATTTCGTTGATTTTCTCGGCCAAAGCGCGGTCTAGCGTGCCGTTTATCGCCACGACGCCGCCGTATGCGCTGACGGGATCGCATTTTAGAGCTTCGACGTAGCTTTCTAGCAGATTTGATTTTACGGCAAAACCGCAAGCGTTAGCGTGCTTGACGATGGCGACCGCAGGAGCGGCGTCAAAGCTGCTTGCAAGTGCCAAAGCGGCGTTTATATCGGTGATGTTATTGAAGCTAGCTTCGCCTTTTAGCGCGGTGAAGTTGTTGCTAAAAAAATAATCAAACTCGTATAGCGCGCCCTTTTGGTGCGGGTTTTCGCCGTAACGCGCGTCAAAAACCTTGCTACCGGCGATAAATTTCATCTCGCCAAAGCCGTCGTTAAAGCGCTCGTTCATGTAGTTTGCGATCATCGAGTCGTATGCCGCGGTGTGCTCGTAGGCTTTTATCATCAAATTTCGCCTAAAAGTAGCCTTCTCGCTCTCGTCCGCACCACCTATGACGCGCAAAACCTCGTCATAGTCAAGCGGACTCGTGACGATATAAACGCTAGCGAAATTTTTAGCCGCCGATCGCACCATCGCAGGGCCGCCGATGTCGATGTTCTCGATGATCTCGTCAAAATCATCTGTGCGGATGGTGGTTTGCTTAAACGGATATAAATTTACGCAGACCAGATCGATGCCGCCGATGCCGTGTTGCGCGGCTTGGCTTACGTGGCTTGCGTCGTTTCGCTTGTGCAATATCCCACCGTGAATCTTTGGGTGTAGGGTTTTTACGCGCCCCTCAAACATCTCGGGCGAGCCCGTATATTCGCTCACTTCGACCGCTTTTACGCCCTGCTCTTTTAGCAGTTTGTGCGTGCCGCCCGTGCTTAATATCTCAAAACCTAGTCGCTCGAGTCCTTTTGCGAACTCTACAACCCCCTCTTTATCGCTGACGCTGATTAATGCTCTCATTTATATTCCTTTCTTTATCGGTTTGTCTTTTGCACGCCTTTAAATGAGCTAGAAATTTCCTCCCTCGATGAACTATACGTTCTATCTTCGGTCGAAAATTTCTTCGCAACATTTAAAATCATCGCAAAATGCCGCGCCGAAATTTGATTAAATTTTAAGAACCCAAAAGCGTAGAATTTTGAGATGGATTTAAATGTTGTGCAGAAAATTTGGGCAAGGCTAGACAGATAGTCTGCCGCAGTCCCAAATTTTCAAACTCATTTAAAGACGCTCAAAAGGCTAGCTTTTTTGTTTTATAGTCTCATACGCCTCATTTATCTCTTGCAGTTTTCGGGTACTCTTTTCTATCATCTCCTCGCTCTCGCCGCGCCCCATAAGGATATCGGGATGATATTTTTTCACCAGTTCGCGGTAGCGCTTTTTTACCTCGTCAAACGGCGCGCCCTCTTTTAGCCCGAGCACGACATACGGGCTTTTCGTGCGCATCTCATAAGGATTTCGCCGCGCCTGCCTTTGATCGTAAAATGCCTCAAACCTCGACAGTATCGCTTCAAAAATACCCTCGTCAAGCCCAAATCCTGAGGCGATTTGCTCGATGATATTACGCTCGCTTTTGCTAAATTCGCCGTCTATGTAGGCTAAATTTAACAAAAATGATATCTTTGCAGCCGCAGCGTCTTGGCTAAGACGGAAGCGATCTCGGTACTGCCGCGCGATAAAATAGGCGTTATGCACCGTCTCTTTTTCGCGGTTATAGATCTGCTTTAGCTCTGCTCTCATCGCTGCATCGTTACCGAGCCTTAGCGTGATATCATCGAGCGTTTCGCTGATGAGGCGAGCTTCTAGCTCATTTACCCTGCCGTCGCTTTTGGCGACTTTGGCGAGCAAGCTAACTAGAAATTTAGCCTCCTCAAACATCGCCTTTTTTCGCAAGCCGCCTAAATTTGCGGGATTTTGGCTGAAATTTGAGACCAGATAGTAAATCCCGCAAAAGATCAAAAACCAAAAAATAAAATTCAAAATATCACCATAAATGATAAATCGTATTTTTGAGTTTGCCGCCCACTAGCTCGTTTTTACGCCACGAGCTCTCGTCGTTCATCACGTTCCAGCGGCGCTCGTCCGGGCGATAAAACCAGTCTTTGTCGATCTGATAATAAATCTGCTTGCCGTTTGCCTCGATGATGTTTGCGATGTTGTTGTCGTGATAGCTGTTCTCGTCGTAGTCGGTAAACGCGCGCTGCCCCATCTCGGAGTAAAGAAGCGTAAGCTCTTGGAGCATCTCGTTTAGCTCGTTGTCCATCTTTTGCACATGCAGTCCGATCTCCTCAGCCTCGCGGAAAAGTATCGGATAATCATGCGCCGGATAGTCGCTGTTTAGGCGCTCGGAGATATTTTGGATCTTTGCCTCGTCGTTCATGTGATAGCGCAAAAGCTCGCAGCAAATCTTTAGCGAGAGCGAGCTAGCGCGGTCTACTGCGCCGAAAACCAGCGGATGGATGTAGTTGTATAGCGATTTATACGGGTTTTCGTCGTTGTCTTTTTCGTGCATTTTCCACAGTTTTATCACGCGGTTTAGCTCGTCCATCGACACGCTAACGCGCTCGTTGCCGTTATCTATCGGGCTCATCGCGTGCTTTAGCGAGGTATCGACGGCGGTTAGATACGCTAGCGGGCCCATCACGATCTCGTTTGCGCCAAGCGCCATCATCGTCGCGGCCGACGCGCAGTTAGCAGGGATAAGCGCGGTGATGTTTTTGCAGTAGTTTCTAAGAGTGCTGATGATGCGAAGCGCTGCTATACCGCTGCCGCCGTCGCTTTTGATAAACAAAAACGCATTTTCTATCTTTTTGCCCTTTAAAATTTCATACATCGCGCTCGCGTCGTTGCCGCAGACGCTACCCGCGTTTGAGTTGTAGTAGGTGATGAGCGTTCCGCCCAGTTTGGCCTCGACCGCCTTTAGTACCTGCTGAGTCTCGCTAAATAGCACCGGCGGCTTAGCTACGCTTTTTTGATCCATTCCTCTGCCCTCCTTTTGCGGCTGTTCTTCTTCTTTGTTGTTTAAAAAGTCCTTCCAAGACATCTACTTTCCTTTCAAATTCGTGTTAAATTTTACTTTTACGGTCGCCTGCAAGCTCGGCGAGGTATCAGATCATCATCGCGAGCTAATTAAATTTGATCAAATTTGACGCCAAAGCTCGCGGATAAATATCGCCGAGGCAAGCTAAATTTAGCAAACGTCAAATTTACGCCGCTCAAATTTAGCCCGGCTAAACCTGCCGCGCCAAAATTGGGCGTCAAATTTTAGTCCTCCTGGCGGATGATTGCGGCAAATTTATTAAAATAAACCTCGCTCACGTCGCTTAGCTTTTCCTCGATATCGTTTAGTTTAAATTTATCTCCGCCCACGCTACCGATTTTTTCAAATTTGACGCCGTGTTTTGCGGCTAGAGATTCAAATTTAGCCTCGTCTTTCACGCCGACGATCGCGCGCGAAAAGCTCTCATCAAAGATAAAATCGGGCTTTTTAACGTCAAATTTGCACTCCGCGCCAAGTCCGCTTAGGCACGCCATTTTTGCTAGCGTTATGGCTACGCCGCCCACGCCTACGCTGTTTGCAAACTCTAGTGCGCCCGATTTATTTGCCTCGATGACCAAGTCCCACAGCGCGCGCTCTTTTTTATAGTCCACCGAGGATAGCTCGCCGCCCACCGCGTCAAATAGCGCCTTAGCGTAAAGCGACGCGGCAAATTCGCCCTTCGTCTCGCCAAGCACGTATATCGCCGTGCCGGCGCGCGTAAAGACGCTCGGAAGGCTCGCGTTTGCATCCTCGTTTACGCCCACCGTCACGATCGCGGGCGTCGGATAGACGCTCACGCCCTCGGTGTCGTTATATAGGCTCACGTTGCCGCTCACGACGGGCGTATTTAGCTCGCGGCAAGCCTCTTTGATACCCTCGCAGCCCTGTGCGAACTGCCACATGACCTCGGGTTTTTGCGGATTGCCGTAGTTTAGGCAGTCGGTGATGGCTAGAGGCGTCGCTCCGCTCATAGCGACCTTTCGTCCAGCCGCCGCAACCGCTCTAGCCGCGCCGTTTTTAGGATCGACGAAATTCGCCCGCGGGTCGCACTGCGCCGCCATCGCGATCGCCCTACCCGTTTCTTTCACGCGGATAACCGCAGCTCCGAGGAGTCCTGGCTGTTTGATCGTGTTTGTTTGGATATTTGCGTCGTATTGATCGTAGATCAGCGACTTGTTTAGCACCTCTGGCTCGCCAAGCAACTTCCAAAACGCGGTTTTATTATCCGCGTTCCCCGGGATTTGCAAATTTTTGATTTCGTCTAGGTATTTTGGGCGCGCTGTCGGTCGGTCAAGCACCGGGGATGCTTCGCTCAGCGGCGCTATCGGTATCTCGCCCGCTAGCTCGCCGTGCCAATAAAGCTCCATCACGCCGCTGTTTGTTACCTCGCCGATGATCTCGGCGTCTAGATCCCATTTTTTAAATATCTCAAGTATCTTTTGCTCGCAGCCCTTTTTTGCGCAGATGAGCATACGCTCCTGAGATTCGCTCAGCATTAGCTCGTACGGCGTCATGCCCGTCTCGCGCATAGGTACGCGGTCTAGATACATCTTCATGCCGCTGCCGCTGCGTCCGGCCATCTCAAAGCTGCTCGAAGTAAGCCCCGCCGCGCCCATATCCTGGATACCTACGACGTAATCGGTTTTAAATAACTCCAAGCACGCCTCCATCAGCAGCTTTTCGGCAAACGGATCGCCCACCTGTACGGTAGGGCGCAGGGATTTGTTCGCGTCGTTAAAGCTATCGCTCGCCATCACCGCGCCTCCGAGCCCGTCGCGACCGGTCTTTGAGCCGACGTAGATCACGGGGTTGCCGATACCTTCGGCCCTTCCGTAAAATATCTCGTCGCTCTTACAAAGCCCCAGCGCAAATGCGTTTACTAGGATGTTGCCGTTAAAGCTAGGATCAAACGTCGTCTCGCCGCCGATAGTAGGTATGCCCATGCAGTTGCCGTAATGAGCGATACCCGCGACCGCGCCTTTTAGCAGATAGCGCTGTTTTTTCGCGTTTTCGCTCTCGCCGCGCACCTCGCCGAATCTCAGCGAGTTCATATTCGCCACGACCCGCGCGCCCATCGTAAATACGTCGCGCAGTATCCCGCCCACGCCCGTCGCCGCGCCCTGAAAAGGCTCGATGAAGCTCGGGTGGTTGTGGCTCTCCATCTTAAACACCGCCGCGACGCCGCCTCCGACGTCGATGACGCCCGCGTTCTCGCCGGGACCCTGGATCACCCACGGTGCCTTGGTCGGGAAGCCGTTTAGGTACTTTTTACTCGACTTGTAGCTGCAGTGCTCGCTCCACATCGCGGAAAATATCCCAAGCTCGAGCAAATTAGGCTCTCTACCTAGGATCTTTAGGATCTCCTCATACTCTTGGTCGCTGATTTTGTGCGCTTTTACGGTAGCTTTGTCCATTTTTAGCCTTTAAAAAATTTTGGTTGATTTTACTTAAATTCGCATAAAAACTTGATAAACCAAAGGGACGAAAATGAGGCAAATTTGACGGGTGAAATTTGACGCTGCATGCAAAATTATACTACCGCCTTTTTATAATATTTGTGCCGCGTTACAAAACCAAACGATTTAAAAGCGCCCAACTCTTAATTAAAAAATAAATTCGGCTCTAAATTTAGACAAATAAAATTAGCATTTTTGGGGTGCGGGTCTCGGAGGATAGCTCAAATTTTAGGTAAAAAAGTGCATTTAAAGCAGCTATAGAAATCAAAATTTTAAACGCGTTTGTGTTATAAATTTGATGCAAGAGCGTCCGACACTACGTAAATTCGGCGAGCAATTCCCGCCGCAAATACCTACTTACTCGGCATACTATCGTAGCAAAGTATGTTTAGTAGGATGCGTCCTTGCTTTTTGAGGTCTTGCTCGATGACGTCTTGTCTAAATTTAGCAGAGGTCGCCTGCTCTTTAGTCTGGGCTAGCTTGCTGCTAGGCAGGTGAAATTTAAAGTCCAAATTTTTTATCTCAAAGCCTTTGTTTCCGACTATCTTCGCGTCGATCACGGTGGCAAAAAACTCGTCAAACGCGCCCACGTAGTAGTTTGTCACGCTTCTAGCGCTTATAGGTTCACCGCTAAAAAACGCTTTACAAACGGGAGATTTTTGCGCGCTATAAACCACGCTCTCAAGGATCCCGCCGCCAAATTCATAAAACTTAAATTTCTTTGAGTTTTGCAGCTTCTTTATATCGCCTTTATTGCTCAAAATCACGTTTTTACCGACATCTAGATCAATCACTATCAGAGTTTTTACGCCGTCGCCGCTCGCATAAACCGCGCCTAGTTGCCTACTCGCCGAGTCGCTCTCGCCCGGCGCCTTTACCTCGGCTCTACCCATGTAGTCGCCGAATTTTTCCACGGTTTTGCCGCCGCCAGTCTCATAAACCGTGGTTTCGGTTATAAACCCGATCTCTTGTATGCTAGCGTCGTTTTCCATATACGTACGCCACGCTTTCTCGCCGCCCATATCGCCGGTAATACCCGCACAACCGCTAAACGCTAATGCCGCGACAGCCGCCGTTACCGTCTTAAAAATCATCTTATTTTTCATTTTATCCTCTTTACTTCTCGCCCAAAGAGCAAATTTGACTAAGCCTCGGCCCATACCCGCGCAACTCGTTTTGGATTTTTTCCTCAAATTTAGGCGTTTTTTCGTCTACTTCTCGCAAGTCGTCAGAATTTGTAAAATTTTTTATCTGAGATTTTAAAAGTAGCGCGCCGCTTTTGGATGAAATTTTTGCCTGCGTTATAACGGCCGTGAAATGCCGCTTTTCTAAATTTTGCGCGTCGTAGTAGCTAGATACGGACTTCACGCTCACGCCGCCGCCTTTTTTAAACGCCTCGCAAACCGAAATCGGCGCCTCAAAAACCGCTACCGTCGTCAAATTTGAGCTAAATTCGTAAAATTTGATCCGCCGAGCGTCCCAAAGCTCGGTCGCGCTCGCTTCGTCTTTTAGATCAAACTCCGCCTCGGTATCGGCATCCTTTAGCATAAACGCTCTATCGCCGCTTCTGTAGACGGCGCCGAGCCTAAAAGGCAGCCTGTCACCCTCTTTTTTAGTAAGAGCAAAGCCCGTAGTCTCGCCGTCTTCAGGCTGAGTACAAAAATCACGCGAGAAAAACGCCGTCAAAAAGGCGACCTCCCTAACGGTGCCGTCAGTACCCAGATATCTCGTCCAGCCATCCTCCGGAACGTCGATATTTGAGACGTCGCGCTCTGCTTTGTTTACGCTGCTAGTGACGCCCGCGCAACCGCTAAATGCCAAGGCTGCGACAGCCGCTAGAAATAAACTTTTCATCTCGCGCTCGCGTTTAAATTTGATAAAAACGATCAGTTTTTAGGCGCGGCGCAAACGATGTTTGATAGGATTTGCTCCTGTTTTTTAGCGTCGGCGTCTATGACTTTGCTCCTAAATTCCGCTGATCGAGCCCGCGTCTGAGTGCTGGCTAGCTTGCCGTCGCTAACGAAAAATTTAAAGTCTAGATTTTTGATCTCGGCGCTTTTGCCCTTTTTCACTCCTATATCCATCAAAGTCGCGAAAAATTCGCTATTGTCGGCACTTTCTTTATCATAATAATTAGTCACGGCATGAGCTTTTACCGCCTTACCCGCCGCAAAACTCTCGCACACCTCGCCCGAGTCCGCGCTAAAAACTACGCTCTCTAATATGCCGCCGCCAAACTGATAAAATTTAACCTTTTTAGCATTTCTTAGAGTCGCAAGCTCGTTTTTATCGCGCATATTTATATATTGATAGCCCAATTTTTCTTTATCGTTAAGCTCCAAAACTATAAACGAAATACCGTTTTGCGCGTACATATCGCCAAGTTTCAGGTTTTGACCGTCTTTTTTTATGAGCGCCATACCGATGATATCGCCGTTTTTTTGCGCGTAAGTTGCGCTCAAATTTTCTGAGAAAAATGCGACATCGCCGACAGTGCCGTCATTTTCTAGATATTTGATCCAGTCCGGTTCAGGCGATACTACGCTACTTGCCAGATGATCCTGTGAAGGCATGCAACCGCCTAACAACGCAGCTAGAGCAGCTATAGATAAGATTTTTTTCACTATTTTTTCCTTTTTTATAGAGTAAATTTCGTTATTTGCCGAGGCAAAAGTTGCTAAACATTTCGTCTAAAATTTCACTTCTCTCAAACGGCTTCGTGATTGACGAGATCTGCTCTATGGCCGCGTTTAGCTCATAAGCAAAAAGCTCAAGTTCGGACCCCGCTAGCAAATTTAACGCTCTTTTTATCGCCTCGCTCGCCGCCTCGCAGCTTGAAATTTGACGAGTGGAATTTAGTAGTATCTCACTCGTCTCCTGCGCATCGAGATAGGCTTTTAGGCTATTTATTATCTCGTCCGTTCCTTGCTTTGCGCAAATTTGTAT
Source organism: Campylobacter showae (assembly GCF_963515975.1). GTDB lineage: Bacteria > Campylobacterota > Campylobacteria > Campylobacterales > Campylobacteraceae > Campylobacter_A > Campylobacter_A showae_F. The sequence goes on along the minus strand of NZ_CAUPZM010000014.1, from coordinate 20,394 downwards.
CGGATTTTCGGGACTTGTAAATTTAACGCCGAGGTCGCATTTATTTAGAACGTAAAAAATCTTTTTTTGCGAGTTTTTTAAAAGCTCTAGGATCTCGTTATCCTGCTCGTCCGCCTCCTGCGACGCGTCAAAAACAGCCAGAATGACGTCGGCCTCCTCGATAGCCCGCAGAGAATACGAAATGCCGATTTGCTCGATCTTGCCCGCATTTTTGCGGATGCCTGCGGTATCAATGATGCGCACGAGGTGAGTGCCGATTTTTAGGGCTTCTTCAATACTATCTCTAGTCGTGCCCGCCTCGTCGCTGATGATCGCTCGCTCGTAGGATAAAAGCGAGTTTAAGATCGAGCTTTTGCCGACGTTTGGCTTACCTACTATCGCGATTTTAAAGCCCTCGAGCAGCCCTTTTCTGCTCTGGCTTATGGAGACTATTTTATCTAGTTTAGCGCTGTTTTGTTTTAGCATTTGACTGATGCTCTCTAGCAAATCTGCGGGCAGATCATCATCGGCGTAGTCGATGCTAGTCTCCACGAATGCCAGAGTTTTTACAAGTTCGGAGCGGATTTCATTTGCAAATTTAGCCAGATCGCCTCTCATCGTGCGAGCGATGATTTTGACGCTATCTTCGCTTTTTGCGTTTATGAGCGAGTTTATAGCCTCGATCTTGCTAAAATCCATCTTGCCGTTTATGAGCGCTCGCTTACTAAACTCGCCTGCACGCGCGAGTCTGGCGCCGTTTTTTATAAGCTCGCCCAGGATTAAATTTGCCACCACTAGTCCGCCGTGGAGCTGAAACTCCACTACGTCCTCGCCCGTAAAGCTATGTGGAGCCTTAAAGTAAATAAGCAAGGCTTCGTCGATAAGCTCGCCTTCGGCGTAAATTTTAGTTAGAGTCGCATAACGCGGGACAAGAGAGGTGATTTTGGTGAGTTTTAGAGCTAGACTAAGGGCGTCCGCGCCGCTTAGTCTGATGATGGAGATCGAGCCTACGCCGTGCGCGGTGGCAACGGCGGCTATGGTCTCGTTCATTTTTTGATAAAGTCGTTCACGACTACGAACTGCCCGTCGCTATTTGACTTTACGCTTACGTATTTGTCGGGGAATTTTTCGCGCAGTTTTTCAAGAGCAATCTTAACCAAAACGCCGTCTAAAGACTTGGTTTTGGCTTTGCCAGTCTCCTCCACTCGCTCGATTATGCCTTTTAGATACTGATCGATCGCAGCCTCTTGATTTTGCAAAAACTGCGCGATCTCAAGGCGCACCGCTAGGCCGTATTTTGAGCTGATCCAGTTATAGAGCAGATATGAGATCGCCTTGTATCGGTAGCCTTCTTTGCCGATGAGTAGCGCCGCATCCTCGCCGTCAAGCTCGATTATTACGGTCTCGTCGTCAAATTTGCGCACGCCTATCTTATCTATCGTAAAGAAATTTCCGCCAAAGAGCTTTTCTACGCCCTGCTTTATCTCGGGCAATACTTTATCGATGTCGGCTTTTGGTTTTTGAGCCAAGCCGCGGTCGGCACGAGAGTCTTGTTTTTCTTTTTTAGCCAAATTTGGCGCAGTCTGCGTCAAATTTGCCTCGCCGCCGGAAGCTTGCGAGCCTAAATTTTCGCTGCTTCCCGCTTTTTCCTCACCCTCGTAAAAGTCGTTTTTATTAAAGGTATCGATGATCGAGTGATCAAGGATGCTTTTGCCGCTCTCTTTTTTGGGTTGTTCTTTTTTATGCGACTCTTTTTCTTTTACTTGAGATTCTTTTTGCGGTTGCGATTCTTCTACTTTAGACTCGTTTGCCGCGTTAGTTTCGCTTTGCTTTGCCGCATGATTTTTATGATGATCGTGGCGATTTTTATGATTTTTTTTCTTTTCGCTTCGGTGATTTTGCTCTTCGCCGGAGTTCTCTTTTTTCTTAAATTCCTTCTTTTTTTCGCCGCCGTTTTCTTTATGACCGTTTTCGCGAGTAGCTTGAGGAGCTTTTTTGGCTTCTTTATGCGCGCCCTCTTTTACGGCTTCGATGATCGCCGTTTTTTTGAAAAATCCCAAAAAACCCGCGCTTGGATTTTGCAAAATCTTGATATCAAGCTCGGTAACGGAGCAGTTTAGCTCCTCGGCAGCCTTTTGAAAGGCCTCTTGTAGATTTTCGGCTTCTATTCGCATCAGGCCTTTACCTCCGCTTTTTTATGTTTTTCAAAGAGCTTGTTTACAAAAATTTGCTGAATGACCGAGCAGACGTTGTTTACAAACCAGTAAAGCGTAAGTCCCGCAGGGAAGGTCACGAAGAAAAACGTAAAGATAAGCGGTAAAAATTTCATTATCTTTTCTTGCATCGGGTCGCTAAACGTGGTCGGCGTGAGCTTTTGCTGAAGGAACATAGTCGCACCCATCAAAATAGGCAGTACGAAATACGGATCCATCACCGAAAGGTCGTGTATCCATAGTATCCACGGCGCAGCTTTTAGCTCGATCGCGTTTAATAGTACGCGGTAAATCGCAAAGAAAATCGGTATCTGCATAAGTATCGGCAAGCAGCCTCCCATAGGGTTCGCGCCGTTTTTCTTATATAGCTCCATCATGTGCATATTTAGCTTTTGCGGATCGCCTTTGTATTTGGCTTGCAGCTCTTTTACCTTCGGCGCTAGATCTTTGAGCTTGTTCATCGATAACATACCTTTGTATGTAAGAGGGAAAAGTACGATCCTGATAACCAGCGTTAGTACCACGATCGCCCAGCCCCAGTTACCGATGTAGCCGTAAAGCAAATTTAAAAACGCAAACATCGGTTTTGCGATAAAGGTAAACCAGCCGTACTCGATGACGTCCACGAGCTCCTCGTTTATCTGGCTTAAAGTCGCATGATCTTTAGCACCGATGTAACCTTTGGCTTTAAAATTTTGCTCGCCTTTTACAAATATCACTGCATTGCCCGCGCCGTCTTTTGAAACTACGGGATTTAAAAGTCCGTCAAATTTGAAAAACAAAGCCGTATAGTATCTGTCGCTAGCTGCGGCTATGTTTACGTTATTAAAACTCTCGGTCGCGTCTACGTCGCCGTCTTCGATGATAGTTAGCTTGCCGTCGTTATGCTTAAGTAGCGCACCGTGGACGGTATAGCTGTCGATAGCGACGTTTGGACGAAAGCCCGGAGTCACGTAGTATTCGCCTGCGCTCACGCTAAGATCTAGGTCGTAGCTTCCGTTTGGATAAAACGTGATTTTCTTGGTTACGCTAGAGCCTTCCAAATTTTGCGTTAAAACTATGCTTTTTGGCTCGCTAGTTAAATTTATCTCACTAACGTCGCTAGCATAAGCTACCTTGAAGGCCTGCTCGTTTAAAGCCTTGTCGCTAAAGCGAACCTCAAGCGGTAGCGGCTGAGCGCCTGCCAGCTCGATGCGCTCGCCATCGGCATTTTTATATTTTTCGTCATTTAGATAAAATTTAGAAATCCTGCCAAGCTCGTCGATGCGCGCCTCAAAGTGTTCGCCCTTTATCACGGCGATCTCGCGGCTTTGCGTCGCTACGGCTTGCGGAGCGCTAGCGGCCGATGCGGTATTTGCGCTCGGAGCGGCGTTTGCATGGCTAGCTTGCTGCGCAGCTACGGTTTGATTTTGATCTAACGGCAAATTTTTAGGAATAAAAAAATAATCGTAAGCGATAAAAAAGATAAAAGATAAAACGGTCGCTAATATCACGCGTTTTTGAACTGACATATTGTCTAACACTATTTTTCCTTTTGAAAGTCGAAATTTTTAATAACGTAGAATTTATTTTTTTTATACGGGACGAACCAAAATGCGATGTGTGATTTTAAATTTTGATTGGATATAAAAAAAGAGTCGAAATTTTTACTGATGACGGGGTAGTCGATGCCGCCTTTAAAGAGTTGATTACAGCGTAAAATTCTAAAAATAACCGCAAAAAGCGCCGAGAAAAAGCCGTTAAATTTAAACTGCCAAACGGCAAATTCCGAGCATGAGGGATAGTATCTACAAGACTTCGGAGTAAATTTGGAGATATAATCTTGATATGCTTTTATCAAAAATAAAATAGCTTGTTTTATCATTTTCATATACCTGATTTTATACATCCGAGTTTTTTCATAGCCCAAGAGATATTTTTTTTGAGCTTTAAAAACGAGCTTTTCTCTAGCCCGTTTTTAACGACTATCACGTAAATGCCGTCTGCAAGCTCGCTTGAAATCTCGACGACGACCGCTCGCAAAAGCCTCTTACAACGGTTGCGAACGATGGCTTTGCCCACCTTTTTGCTGGCTACGACGGCTAATTTGTTTTCATTGCAAGGCTTAAAAAAGACTATCGCCTCCTCGCAGTGCCATTTAATGGCCTCTTTGTAGACGCTTGAAAACTCCTTTTGGCTGCTTATAGAGCTAAATTTGCTTAAACGGCCAATCTTGCTCTGCCTTTTGCGCGTCTTGCGTTTAGCACTTTGCGACCGTTTTTAGTTTTCATACGGACGCGAAACCCGTGAGTGCGTTTTCTAGGGGTTTTATGAGGTTGGTATGTTCTTTTCATAAATTTTTCCTTATGGTGATTTTGATATAAGTCGGTGATTTTATCAACAAATCGCTTAAAATCCTTTTAATAAATTTTTAAACTTCGTTTTAAAATAATAAAAATATAATCGCTCATTAAAATTTAGGAGAAAATTTTGCCTTACGTTATTAGAAAAGCCTCTAGAGCCGACGTCCCGGTCGTTTGCGAGCTGGTTAAAGAGCTAGCCGCATACGAAAAAATGAGCGATGATGTCAAATTTACGCCGGAAATTTTTGCCGAGTCTGTTTTTGAGAAAAACTACGCCCGCATTTTAGTCTGCGAAACAGAAGGCAAAATCATAGCTTACGCGATATATTTTTATACCTTTTCCACTTTTTTGGGGCTTGGCGGGATGTATTTGGAGGATTTGTACGTCCAAAAAGAGTATCGCAACAAAGGCATAGGAAAAGAGTTTTTTACGCGTCTAGCTCAAATTTGCAAGGACGAAAACCTCCAACGCCTCGAGTGGGCGTGCCTGCACTGGAACGAGCCTGGCATCAAATTTTACGAAAAATGGGCGCGAAAAACCAGTCCGAGCAGTGGCGAAACTACCGCTTGGACGGCAAAAATTTAAGCAAACTCGCGCTTTGATTTATCTGTTTTTAACGCCCTTTTGGATATCATCGCGCGATGAGTTACGCAAACGAAATTTTAAGAGAGCTTTACTATCTGAGGGCATTCGGATATAAATTTGCCGATTTTTCGCCTTCGTCCGCAGCCTTGCCGAGTAGCCTTGCCGAGCTAAATGCAAGCATCAAAGAGTGCAATCTATGCGAGCTTTGCAAGAGCGCAAAACACGCACTAACGGGCCTTGGAGATAAAAGCGCCAAAGTAGTTTTCGTATTTGACGCGCCAAACGCCGCCGAGGATGCGAGTGGAAAGTTTTTAGCAGGCGACGATAAATTTTTACAAAATTTAAATGAGCTGGCCGGACTAAAAAAGGACGAAATTTACGTCACGAGCCTGCTAAAATGCAAGCCCGCCGCCAAAGCTCCGGCAAGCGCTTACGAGCTTTGCGAGCCGTATTTTAGCGCGGAAGCCCGCCTAGTAGCGCCGAAGCTCATCGTAGCGCTAGGCGAGGAGGTCTTTTACAAAATGATAAAACAAAGCGCGCAAAGCTTTGAGACAATAAGGGGAAACATAATGAAATTTAAACACTCGGCCCTGCTGGCGACCTATTCGCCGACCGTCGTAGCGAAAAATCCAAGCAAAAAAGAGCTGTTTTTCAGCGATTTAAAAAAGATAAAAGAGTACCTATGAGAAAAATTTTAACCGCTTTACTGATCTGTTCGGCGCTGTTTGCCAGGAGCGAAAAGGCCTCCGATATACCGCCGGCGAGCGAAGTTTATATAAATTTAGAACCGGCAAAATGCGACGACATATGTTTGCTAGAACTCGTTAGAGAAGGTCTTTTGCACAGCTTTTTGGCTCGCTACGAAGGTAGCTCGAATCAAGAAATTTTACAAGCTTTTAACGCACTAAACGGCTCATACGTAAACGCCGGTACCGAGAGCCTGACGCCAAGCTCAAACGCCGAGTTTAAGATCGCCGTCATCATCCCGCAGGATAGCATAAAAAGCTACGCCGGCGTCGTCTCAAACGCGGTTATCGCCTACGTCGTCAGGCAAAACGCCGCCATCGACGTTAAATTTTACAACATCGGCAACGAGGCTCCAAGCGCTATCGACGGCGCCCTAGCACGCGCTAAAAGCGAAAATATCGCCTATATCATCGCGCCGTTTACGCCAGTTGGCGCAAAATACCTAAACGAGGTTCTAGATCCATCTATGACTGCTTTTGTGCCAACTCTGCACATCTCTAGCGTCGATTCTCCTCAGGATAATTTGATATTTGGCGGTATAGACTACAAAGGGCAAGTCGAGAAGCTGCTAAATTTCTCAAACGGCCAAGTTGCGGCGTTTTCTGACGGCAGCGCGCTAGGAGCGGCGCTAAATCGCTACGCGGACGAGTTTAGCGGCGGGCTAGCCTACGAAAACGAGATCGCAAACGGCGTCACCGACCTAAAGTCAATGCTCTCTGGCAACTCGAGGCTAAGCGGCGCGACCGTTTTCATAAACGTTCCGCTCGTAAAAGCTTCGATGGTGAGCTCTCAGATGCGCCTTTACGACGTCAAATTTAACGCCCTTTTAAGCACCCAGATCAACTACGCGCCAAGCATCTTTAAACTCATGCAACCGCAAGATAGAGAAAAGCTCTACATAGCCAACTCAATCTCCAAAACCGACGGCGCGCTGGACTCAAATAACGAAATTTTGGGGCAAAATTTAAACTTCAACTGGGTGGGCTACTCTGCTAGTGCCGGGCTTGACTACATCTACGCGACCTACCTAAACCGCGGCGCGCAGAGGCTTTTTAGCGAGAGCGTCGAGGACTCGCAGATCATCTATGATACGAAGGTTTTAAAAGCCGGCGAATACGGCTTTTACGAGCAATAAGAGGAGAGAAAATCCACTATTTCCTCGCTCATCTTAGCAGGTCTTAGGTTGCTGACAAACGCAACCTCGACGTCCGCTTCAAAGACGAGCTCGGGCTGGCATTCACCGCTTAAATTTGCGATTTTATAAATTTTTTGATTTATGAGCGCAGAGGCTTTTTTTAGGCTTGCCACGCTCGTTTTTACCTCGAGCAGATCGCCTAGGACGGCCGGTTTTTTAAATTTCGCCCGAATCTCGCTCACGACAAAATGCCCGTCCTTGCTAAAAGGCTTAACATCTAAGCCAAAAAACATCTCGCTGCGTGCCCTTTCGCAATACTTTATATAGTTTGCATGATAGACTATGCCGCCTGCGTCAGTATCTTCGTAGTAGATTCGTATTTTCATGTTTTCCTCTATATTTAAAATATGGTTATTTTCTTGAAGTCTATTAGCCTGATTGCATCAATATTGTAAAAATTATCCTACTTAGCAAGAAAATTAGAATTTTTAATTTCTTGATATTATTTTTTTGCAATCCACTTTTAAATATACCAAATTAATAAAAAGCAACTTTCATAAAATATATTTAATATTAAAATAAAAACTATGTCTATTGTTTACGTATTTTTATCTTAGCCTTACTGTATTTACTTTAATAAATAAGCATTAGGTTATTTGATTATATTACTATCTTATAACAATTTTTTAAACTATTCGAAAATTCTAAAACAAATATCTTTGCCCATAATTATAGTTTTTGTTTTTTATTACTTTAATTATTTCACAAAATCAATCCCATAATTTCATGTTTGCAAACTTCTGGTATATTAAGATTTTTGATATCAATTTTTTGAAGAGCATAAAAACAATTAGTAACCGTTGGTTCATCACAACGGAATTTCTTCGACATTTTTAATTTAATACTAGTAAGTCTAGATAATCCTAGCGAAATAAGACTCAAGATAGTTTTGTCTGATGTGCCACACTCTAGATATAATGGTAAATTTGGAATCAAATCAACATTGAAATCTTTATCTCTTTCCAAAAGTGCTAGTTTCAATATATCTAAATATGCATGTGTCGCAATAACATATTTATACCTGATCTGTTTTTCTATTATTTCAAGAACTTCTCTTATAGTAGAATTAATGTTTTCTTTTGTATATTTGTTTCTTTCTAATATAATTTGACTTATCGGCTTATCATGTATCCAAGATGAAGCAATAAAACTAAAAAGTTCATATTGTTTATTTTCATTCCCTTTATTGAACAGTATTAAATCTATAAGCTTAAAAATTAATTTTAAATTATCATTTGTATGTTTCTGATAGGCTTTTTTAGGAATAAATTCATTTAAATCATTACTACTATTTTCCTTAAAATACACATACATCTTTTGTAATCTTGCAGGATGGATTGAATAATGCTTTCTTATAATATTATCTGGTAATTGACGCGCAATTAGTTTGGAAATATCAAATAGATTTTGAATTTTTTCATAGCTTTTATACTCTTTAAATTGATCAATATTTTTTTCATTAATAATAAAATCTAAATAAAATTTTCCAAAAACAGCAACTTCATTGCTATCATTATTCTGATCTTTGGCGATTTCTATAATTTTATCAGTTTTTGTTAATAAGGAAGTTTCAAAATAAGCTCCTATTTCTTGAAGCTTATTACCTTCAAAGCTTTTTAACTCCCACTGATTTGGCTCTATACACCAAATATTTCCTTGAAATTCATATAAAAGCCTCCCGGCCCTTCCAATTAAGTTTAGAAAATCAGCTCGATTCATAGGTTGATTTTTGCCTTTATTGGGGCGGGATATTATAATATTTTTTGCAGGCAAATTAACGCCCTGCAATAAAGTACTAGTACAAAATACAAACCTCAATTTCCCAATATTAGCAAGACGTTCAATCTCTGCCCTAATTGAAGATGGCATATAGCCATAATGGTAGGCGATTCCTTTTTTGAGACATTGAATTATTGAGTAATCCTTATGTATATCTTCTTTTATGAAATTTATTAAACCAATGATTTCATCATCAGTATCAATATTGTTTATTTTTTCCGTTAGCAACAAAGCCCTTTTTTCTGCCTCACCTGGATCATTACAATATATCAATGTAAGTTCATCTTCTATACAAATTTGTTTAGCAAGAGAAATTATTTTTTCATTTTTTCTAAATTTAAAATCTAATTTAAATTCGCCTAAATTTTTTCTTTGCGAGTTAAAATCTATATTTTCAATAAATACGCTTTTTGGTTTATTTTTGATTTCACTTAACAATAAAATATTTTGTCCAACGGGCGATATGTTTTCTATAAAATACTCATTATCAAATTTTTGCTCGAACAATTTATTAAAATACTCAGGGTTTTTAATTAATGGGCTAGCAAAAAATAAATTTATATCATGGTTTCTTTTGATTAAAAGCTCAATTGTATTTTGCAGTACCACACCTCTATTATTCTGTATTTCTTGTGCTTCATCTATAAAGCATGTATTAATTTTTATATTTTCTTCCAATAAAGTGCTCAACCTTTCTTGAGTAAGTACATATACCCTGCCTTTGTCATTTGATTTATCTTCCAAAATAGGCAAAATTCTGACATCAACTTTTCCAAATAGATTATAATGTTTTAATTTTTTTATTATTTTTTCACTCAATTCTTTAATTAATGCTCTGGTTGGAACAATTAAAACAATCACCTCATTAGGATTTTTAAGTAGTCTTTTTACTATTGCTAGAGTAAAAATAAATGATTTGCCCGCAGATGTTGGAGCAGACACACTAAAGAAATGCCTATCAGTCAATACGTCAAAAAATCGCTTTTGAAAGTCTGTTAAAAAAATTTGCTCATTATTTTGCAATATGAGTTGATTTTCTTGTTCTCTTGCCATTCTTTCTAGATCGATTAAAAGACTTTGCGGTTGAAACTCTTCAGAAGGTTTATATTTTTTTAATAAATCCCTATTGGGAAAATTACCCAATCTCGAGAGAATACTAAAAACAATAGAATATAAAGTCGGATATTTTTCATAAAAATTAATAAATAGTTTTGTAGAAATTTCATATGAAAGCATTTGATCATCATCCGTATCAGATAATGCCAACAAAGAAGCATACTTGCACAACTGTAAAATTTCTTCTTCACTAAATTGCTCCAAATTATTGTCCTGTTTAATGTTTAGAGCTGATAAATAATTTATAATATCATACCTAATGAGTTTTTCAATTAAATCATTCATTCAAAGCTCCTCATTAAATTTATCTCTTAATTCTTGTACGCTTTTAACTGGCAAAAAGAAAACTTCAAAATGAAATTGCTTTTTTGAAAACTTGTCAAACCGCGACTGTATTAATCTCGCCAGCCTAATGGTATCTTCTTGGTATTTAGTTTTAAATGTATCAATAAATTCTTGTCTTTTGGTTTGATCATCAAGCTTTTTGTATTCATTCCAATCATAACCAACTAAACAGGCATGATTTATTTTTATATCTTGGCTTTTTATTTTGCCACTTATAAAATCAAAAACTTTTTGCTTTTCGCCTTCTTTTAGGTATTTAAAATGAGTAGTTACCATATTGTATTCATGCTCCCACATTTTATCTTCGTGGAATTTTTCAATACTTTCAAAAATACTATCTATGGCTTTTCCAACATCCTTATAGAGCTTTGCTTCTCCAAAAAATATATTTAAAATATCATCAATTATCTTCATATGAATACCATCAGAACCAAAAGATTCCATCCGCCTGTTTGTTTTCAGATCCATTTTTGCGACCATTTGAGGCGATTCCAATACGGCTTCCATTAAAAACCATAATATCATTTCACCCATTTCTCCAGATGTAGGCTTATTTTTCTCTTCTTGTTTCCATTTTCTAAAAAGCTTTTGAGCTTCACGATACATTTCATTTCTTTCTTGTTCCGTTGGCAACTCGTTTATTCTTCGCTTTTGTGCAGAAAAACAGTAATGGGTAAAATAACTTAACAATTTTTTTATTAGTAAATTAATTTTTGGATCCCCATTTGGATCAAATTGGATAAATTTAAATCTTAAATCTACATCTATTCCATTTATACTATTTGAATGTTCAACTTTACTAAAAATACTATCGTAATCTTTTTTGGCTACAGATAAAAAGTCTTCCAATTTTATACCTCCATTCTTGCTTTTTTTACCCAAAGTTTCAAAAAACAAATCTCACAAATTTCTAAATGTTTTAATTCTTTCTTTTATCTTATTTTTATCCAATTCTATTCTACTAAGAATACTTAATATTATCATTCAATTCATAAAATATTCTTACAAGTATACAATATTTAAATATATTTTGCAGATGCCTTTATCGTATTCTACCTTCTATTTATTTAGTAATTGTTGTTAAATTTCTACTTAATCTTTTAGTCGCCAGATCGCACTTGGCGCCGCGAGTAATCATCAAGGACTGATCGTAAAATAAAATAAGCACCACAGAAACGCCCACGCCTAGAGCTAGCGAGACCGTCGTAGTCGTGATCGCGTTATCAAAAAATATGATTAGATATTCGTTTTTCTTAGCGATATCAGGCTCGTTTAGAAACGAAAACAGCGCCAAAATGCCTTTATACGCATAGACTCCGGGCACCATCGGCAAAAGTGCGGGAAACGCGATGATCTCGGCCGGCACTTTGAGCCGCTTGGCAAAGAGCATACCTAAAATCCCGCTTAAAAATGATACTATGAGAGTGGCGACGCTGATGTTAAAAAATCCCATCTGCATGATCCAAAAACGACTAGCATGCGCAAACGCCGCAAGCAGCGCGCAAAATACGAGAGTCCTTTTAGGCGGCGAGCTAGCGTAGGCAAAACCAAGCCCCGCCACCGCGGCAAAGGCACCGTCTATGAGAGTCGCAGTCAAAAGCTCAAACATGTAAAATCTCCGCGCTGCTAAGCGAGAGTGTGATATAGACGCCCACCGCGATGCAAAGTATCAGGATGCCTGTGCTCACGGCCCTGCTGATGCCTACAAGCGTGTTGTCGTTTATGATATCAAAGACCGAGTTTATGAGAAAAACGCCCGGCATCAAAAAGAGTATCGACGAGCCGATCGCCACGTCGCTAGTATGCGTAAAGCCGTAAAATACGCCAAGATAAGCGATAAAAGAGACGACAAACGAGACCAAAACGTATTGGATTTTTAAATTTACGCCCATTTTAGCAAGCGCAAATCTAAGGCTATAGCCGACCAGAGTCGCAAAAAACACGCAAGCTACCGAGCCCATATCGCCGCCGAAAAGCTTGCAAAACGCCGCATTTGCAAGGCTGATCAAAATAAGCGAGCTTGCAAATTTATTCGCCCCTATTCGCATGACGCCCTCAAACTGCTCTTTGGCCTCGTCTAAGCTCAAATTTTCATCCAAGATCTGCCAGCTAAGCGACGAAAGCTCGGAAATACGGTTAAAGCTCACCTGCCCTAGCGGGATCTTTTTAACGTAAGTTCGGCGCAGGGAGTTGTCGGCCGAGTCCATGACGCTAATGGTAAAATACTTCACGAAAATCGTCACGCTAACGTCGTATCCGTAGCGCCTAGCCACGCGGTCGACGCACTTTTCGACGCGCGCGGTGTAGGTACCGGCGCTCACCATCGCCGTCGTGTAGTCAGAGAGAAAATCGGTTAAAATTTGGATGTCGGGCTTTGCGCTCATTTTTCGGCGGTTTTAAATTTGATAAAAAACAAAGCAAGCTGCGCAAACAGCATCAGTTTCATCGTCCATTCGCTAGCCGCGTGCATCTGCGCAAACTCGGCCGTCTGCGTTGCCACCTCGCCCGCAGCCTGCGCGTCCATGATGAAAGGCGTAAAGTAGAATACGAACGAGAGCGCGAGGGCTAAATTTATCGCGCAGAGCATATTCGCGCTAAATTTGACGGCAAATTTGACGCTAGATCTAAACGATGCAAGCTCGTAAAGCACGGCTATGACGCTAACGGCTAGCAAGGCGTAGTTAAATTTGACAAATATCGTAGCCATGAGTTTGCCGCTTTGAAACTGCGTGAGTACTCCCCCGCCAAGTATGCTCTGCGGATAAAAAATCGTGGGTGCGACTAGGGCGCCCAGAGCCAGCTCCGTGCCGATGAGCGCGCCCAAAAGTAAAAAATAAACGCTTTTCATGATTTTCCTTTTTTTGATTTTACTGCACACATTTTAGGGTTATAGCATTTAAAATCCGCTAAATTTGAGCTAGAAGGACGGAAATTTGTAAGCTATAAATTTGACGCAAGCTCGGTCAAATTTGGTTTATCGCCAAAGCACAAACCGCACACGAATTTAAAAATTCGCAAATATATTTCGCGCGACGAATCCGCGGTCAAATCCGGCCAAATCCTGATAAAACTCCGCCTCGAACCTGTTAAATTTAAGCGCGCTTTGCATGCTTTCTCGCTGATCGTAGCCCATCTCGCAGGCTAGGTATTTTACGCCGCGATTTTTAGCGACGAGGATTATGTTTTTTAAGACCTCGTCGCCAACCGCGCCACCAAACAGCGACTCGTGCGGCTCGTTTAGTACGAATTTATCAAGCCCGTAATCCTGCGCGATATAAGGCGGGTTTGAAACGAGCAGGTCAAAGCGTCCGTAAATTTGATCCAGATACGCGCATTTTACGAACTCTATCCTGTCCTCTACGCCAAATTTCTCGGCATTCTCGCGAGCTAAATTTAACGCATCGTCGCTGATATCGGAGGCTATGATTTTAGCGTTTGAGTTTAGCGCGAGGCAGATGCTGATTATCCCGCTTCCGACTCCGATCTCGGCGACTAGGGGCGGCCCATTTTGCGCGGGTAAATTTGATAAAACCTCAAGCGATCTTTCGACTAAAATTTCAGTCTCCGGGCGCGGGATCAAGACGCCCTTTTTTACGTTAAAAGTAAGCCCGTAAAAGCCCGCCTCGCCGGTGATATATTCAAGCGGCTCGTGATTTGCAAAGCGCGTTACAAGCGCGAAATAGCCGTCCGCATCCTCTAACTCGCGGTTTAAATTTAAAAATATCCACTCGATTTTTACGCCGAGGTAGCTCATCAAAAGAGCCTTGGCTACGCGCGCTGGATTTGCGCCGCTTATCTCGCACGCGGGCGCGATAAGCGAAGCAGCGGCTTTTAGCGCGTCATTTACCGTCATTTTCTAGCTCGTTTATACGCTCAAAAAGGCTTGGGTGCGAGTGATAGACGAACGCATAGAGCGGATGAGCCTTCGGAAAGGCCTTGTTTTCGGAGCCTAGCTTTTTTAGCGCGCTTATCATGTCGGCTTTGTTTGAGACGTCGCCTGAGAATTTATCGGCGCCAAATTCGTTCGCGCGGCTAAAATACGAGCTCACCGGCGAAAATAAAAACCCGAAAATCGGCGAAAAAAGCAGCAAAAACACGATCACTCCGCCGCCTGCCGGACTGAGCCCCAGCGCGTCGTACGCCGCGTCAGGGATGTTGCCGAATATAAAAAACATCGCAAAAAGCATAACCGCGCTTAGAGCGATCATTTTTAGGATATCTTTGTGCTTAAAGTGCCCCAGCTCATGCCCTAAAACGGCGATTATCTCGGCAAGACTTAGTTTTTTAACGAGCGTGTCGAAAAGCACCACGCGCTTAGTCGCGCCAAGGCCGCCGAAATATGCATTTAAGCGGTTGTCGCGCTTGCTGGCATCTATCGTAAAAACGCCGCTACTTTTAAAGCCGCACTGCGCCAAAAGCCCTTCTATACGGCTTTTTAGCTCGCCCTCTTCTAGCGGCTGCATTTTGTTAAAGATAGGCGCGATGAGCGTCGGATAAATGAGATTTATCACAAGCGCGACGCTAAAGCTAAGCAAAAACGCCCAAAACCACCAAAAATCGCCCAAAAATCTAATGCAAAGTAGCACCAGCCATACAAATAGCGTGCCAAACACCAGCGTTAGCGCGAGCGTTTTAAGCAGGTCAAGCGCGAAAATTTTAGGCGTGACGTTTGAAAAGCCGAGCTTTTTATCTTTGACGAAGGTTTCGTAGATATTTAGCGGTAGCTCCAGCAGCGAAGAGATGATCAAAAAGCTCATCACAAAGATGATATGATCTCTCAGTTCTCCCGTTTTATAGGTGCTTTCATACATCTCGCCAAGCCCCCAGCACGCCCACATCATAAATATCGCGGCGTGATAAAAAAGGCTTGCTATCTCAAATTTTTGATTAGTTATCGCTGTAGCGGCGGCGGTTTCGTATTCATTCTGCTCTAGAACGACGGCTGGCTTTTTAGCTTCCGCGCGGATAAAATTTATCTGTAATATCGCCAAAATCGCCTTTGCGGCAACGTAAAAAAAGTAAATACCGAGTAAAAAATAAAACATATTTTTCCTTAAATTTTATAAAGACTAAAGCAGCCGTAGTCGGTGCGCACGGCCAAAAATTCCTCGCCGTTTATACGCTCAAATTTCGCCTCGCAGCGCTTCACGACGTGCGAGAGCTCAAAGCTAAGCCGCAAGCTTCCGTTTTTTAGATCGATGATGCGGGCCTTGTCGTAGCTAATTAGCGCCAGCCGCAAACCGTCCGCGCTAACGCAAAGCTCGTCCGCCTCGGCGCATTCGCCATGTAGCCACGCAGGATTAAGTCGCTCGCCGCTTGCGGCATTAAGGCAAACTAGCTTGCCTGCGTAGCGCTCCTTGCCCAGCACCGAGCTATTCGCCAAAAAGCAAACTTTATCAAAAATGCCGAAGTCGCCTCTTATCTCGTTTAAAATTTCTCCATTTAGCGTGCTTAAAATTTTGATCTCGTTTTGCTTACAATGAAGCGCTAGCCGCGTGCCGTCGGCGTCGAGCGCGGCGCAAAGGATCGGCGTGTAGCTTTTCATTTCGGATTTGTATTCGGCAAGAGGCGAAATCTCGCCGCCGCGCAAAGTAAAAATTTGACCAAACATAGCAAACGCCGCCGTATCTTTCGCAGCGCAAACGAAGCTAGTAAATTCTTTGCTGTTTTTAAAGCTTAACCCTTGAGAGAGATCGTTAAATTCGCCGCTCGCAGGATCAAATTTAAAGATAAAATGATCCAGATCCAAAAGCAAAATTTCGCCCGCGCGCTCCGCCTGCCACGCAAGCGGCTTTGGCAGGACGATCTGCTGCTTTACGGCGCCGCTTGCGTCCAGCCTGATGAGAAAATCGTCCAGCACGCCGCCCTCTTTGTAGCCGCCGCATTTATAGACAAAAAGCTCACCGCCCGCGCCAGCAAATGCTAGCGCGCCTGTGTATCCGCCGCCGATATAGACGTGCAAGTTCGCCTCTCCCGCTTTGGCGCCGATGTTTTGCAGGACGTAGCCTTTTTTCAGGCTCTCCCACTCCTTTTTCACGCAGGCTTTTTGCGCCTCGTCTATGCTTTCAAGCTCCTTTTGCGTCTGCCTAGTTTTGCCGTTTTTGACGCTCTCGCTGAGTAAAATTTGACCCTCTACGCGCAAATTTAGGCGGTCGCCGTTAGCTAAATTTACGAGATTTGCCATCAAATTTACTTTAAAAAATTATCGTAAAACGAGCTGATAAAAAGCACCAATATGATAAACGGCACGACGAATTTGATATACCAAAACCAGATATTTACGAGTTTTGCGTATTTTTCGCTGCCTTGCGTTATCTCGCGTTTGGCTTCGTCTTTTAGCACCCAGCCGACAAATATCGCGCATCCCAGCGAAGTCAGCACGAAAAATATCGTTGCGCTGATGGCGTCGTATGCGTCAAAGATATTTTTACCGAAAATTTTAACGTCCGCAAGCAGGTTCGTAGCCATCAAGGACGGCAAATTTCCAAATATAAATATCGTGCCAAGCACCAGCAAGATCGCGCTTTTGCGTTTTATCTTAAATTTTTCCTGAAGCGTCGTGATGATGACCTCGTAGATCGGTAGCGAGGTCGTGAGCGCGGCGATCATCAGCAGTGCAAAAAAAGCCACCGCGAAAAATCCGCCAAAAGGCATATGCGAAAAAACGATCGGCAAGCTCTTAAACACGAGGCTTGGGCCGCTATCGGGCGAGACGCCGTAGCTAAAAAGCGACGGAAATATCATAAAGCCCGCAAGCACGGCGATGAGAGTGTTTAGGATGCCCGTGATGATCGAGATTTTAACCAGCCCTTCGTCCTTTTTAACAAAGCTAGAAAGAGTAATCATCACGCCAAAACCAAGCGAAAGCGCGAAAAATACCTGCCCCAAAACCTCGACAAAAAGCTTTAAATTTATCTTTGAAAAATCGGGCGTGAGGTAAAATTTAACCCCCTGCGCCACGCCATCTAAGGTTAAGTTTTTTACGATCATCACGACCATGAGCACGAAAAGCAGCGGCATGAGGTACTTCGCCGAGCGTTCTATACCGCCGACCGCGCCCTGCACCAAGATCGCGTAGTTTACGAGTACGAACACGAGCGTCGCAAAGCTGATAGCCAGCGGATCGCTCACGATATTTTGCTCATAAAACGCGCTCGTAGCCTCAAAGCTAAGTACCTGCGAGAGATCGAGCATGCCAAATGCGATCTGCGCGATGTAGTTTAGCACCCAGCCGCCGATAACCATGTAGTAGGCCATGATGCCAAATGCGCCAAGCAAACCCATCCAGCCCACGATTTTCCACGCTGGATTTATATTTTTACCGCCGAATGCGTCCACGGCGTTGCATTTTAGGCGTCTGCCGATCGCATTTTCAGCTAAAATCATCGGTATGCCGATCACGATCATCGCGATACAAAACACGAGTACGTAGGCGCCGCCGCCGTTTTGCCCGACCAGATACGGGAAGCGCCACGTCGCGCCAAAACCGACCGTAGCTCCTGCAACGGCTAAAATATATGTGAGCTTTGAACTCCACGATTTTCTATCCATCTGTATACCTTTGTGAAAAATAGGGATTATATAAAAATTTTATTTAAAGTTTTTAGAACCATCTTTGAAATTTAAAACAAATCCGGATTAAAATTTGTAAATATTATTTAGAAAAAGGCTACTTGGCATAAATTTAAAGGCGTAAATTTATGCAAATTTACGCCAAATTATTATTTTCTAACTACATGCAAGAACTGCATATGTTTGCGGTACTGCTCGATTACGTCGTTTATCAGCGTGGCCTCGCTCCAGCCAAGCACGTCGTAGTCCTGACCGCCCTCTTTTAGATATACCTCGGCTCTGTAGTAAAGATCGTCGCCCTCAAGCTCTCTCGTGTAGTCCGGGCTCTGGCTTTTGGTGAGATATACGCCGTATCTAAAGTCCATCTCGTCGCCAAGTTCGACGTTTAAATTTACGAAATTTTCAGCCTTTGCGACATTTGCCTCAAGGCCGTTTTTGGCAAATTCCTCTTTTAGCTCGTTAAAAGCTTTTAGCACGACTTCGTTTAGAAATTTACTGCCGTCTTTTTTGCTAGGTAGCGTGATGATCGCGCTTAGTCGCTCTTGCCAAGGCTTTGAAAGATCGCTAAGAGGCATGTTGTTAAAGTTATTTGTCTCTTTTTTGGTTATATCCACGCGCAGAGCCTTAAATAGCCCGTAAATGGCGCCAAGTAACACGATAGCAAACGGCAATGCCGTAGTTATCGTGAGAGCTTGAAGCGAGCCAAGACCGCCGGCTAGCATCAAAAATGCCGCCACGACGCCCACTGTAGCACCCCAAAAGACCTTTTGCCAAACCGGCGTATCATCCTTGCCGTTTGAGCAAAGCATATTCATCACGATCGCCGCTGAGTCTGCTGAAGTGACGAAAAATATGACGATCATAAAGACTGCGATCGTGCTTAGCACGCCTGAAAAGCTAAATTTTTCTAAAAACATAAAGAGCGCTGAAGCCGAATCGGAATTTACGGTCGTAGCAAGCTCGCTAAATCCGCCTTGAACAAGCGCGATCGCCGAGTTACCAAAAAAGCTCATCCAAGCAAATGTAAAGCCGGTTGGCACGAAAAGCACGCCTATGACGAATTCTCTTATCGTCCTGCCCTTTGAAATTTTAGCGATAAATAGCCCCACAAACGGCGACCAAGATAGCCACCAAGCCCAGTATAGCAGCGTCCAACCGCCAAGCCAGCTCTCGTTTTGCCTCTCGTAGGCGTAGAGATTAAAGGTGTTTGAAATGAGCGTCGAGACGTAGTCGCCGCTGTTTTGCACAAACGACTTTAAAAGCTGCGTCGTATCGCCCAAAAATAGTATCAAAAACATAAAACATATAGCTAGCGCGATGTTTGCGTTTGATAAGATTTTGATGCCCTTATCCACGCCGCTTGCCGCCGAGACGGTTGCAGCCAGACAAAGCACGATAAGAAGCGTGATATGCATGGTCGGCAGGCCAAAAACGTGCGTAAGGCCGGCATTTACCTGAAGTACGCCGTATCCCAGCGAGGTCGCCACGCCAAAGAGCGTCGCCACGACGGCAAATGTGTCGATAGCGTTGCCTATCTTGCCGTAAATTTTATCGCCGATGATCGGATAAAACGCCGATCTAAGAGTGAGCGGCAAGCCGTGTCTGTATGAGAAAAAGGCTAGAATTAGCGCCACGATGGCATAAACCGACCAGGCGCCCATGCCCCAGTGAAAGAAGGTGATATTCATCGCAAGCTTTTGAGCTGCGATAGTTTGCGCGTCGCCGAGCGGCGGGTTTAGATAGTGCATGAGCGGCTCGGCCACGCCAAAAAATACAAGTCCGATGCCCATGCCGGCGGCAAAAAGCATAGAAAACCACGAGATATTTTTGTGCTCCGGCTTTACGTGATCGGCTCCGAGCTTAATCTCGCCAAGCTTGCTAAAGCCAAGGATAATGATACTTAGAAGTATGACGGCGACGGCCAGGGTGTAAAACCAGCCAAATTTGGCCGCAATGTAGTTTTGCATACCTTTAAAAAACCCATTTGAGAAATTTGGAAATATCGCTGCAAATGCTGTTATTAAAAATATGACGACAAGCGATGGGATAAATACCGAATTGTTAAATTTTGACCTTTGAAATTTGATCATTTTTCTCCTTTTTTGTAAATTTCAGCTTCATTTCAAAATAAC
This sequence comes from Campylobacter showae, assembly GCF_963515975.1. Classification (GTDB taxonomy): domain Bacteria; phylum Campylobacterota; class Campylobacteria; order Campylobacterales; family Campylobacteraceae; genus Campylobacter_A; species Campylobacter_A showae_F. Next base: position 388 of record NZ_CAUPZM010000014.1, on the reverse strand, counting down.
AAAAAAGAGTAAATAGGTCAAATTTACTCCTTAAATTTTGGGTCAAATTTAAAGAGTAAAGCACCCAAAAAAGGCGCTTTAAAAAATTTACGTTAAATTTATCCGTAATCCCTCTTTGCGCCCCTAGCCTTTGTCACCCCAAAAATGATCGCAACGATAAAAGCGATACCAAACGTGACGTAAAGAATGATAGTCGGCTTCTCTACCTCGATGCGAGATAGCGCCGCCTCCTCGCCGCTTGTCTCCACTAGTTCTCCGCGCTTTATCATACCGCTGATATCTTTTGCGCTAAGCGCTTTAGATGGTCTTGTTAAAATTTCTATGACGCTCAGATCCGCCACCTCATAAACGCTATGCTTTATGCCATAAAATGGCTTTATCTTGCTAA
>NZ_CAUPZM010000013.1:0-57770 GCF_963515975.1 Campylobacter showae | reverse complement strand
CACGAGCTAAAACTAATCGTAGATCTAATGTATCAAGGCGGCATGGCCGATATGCGCTACTCTATCTCAAACACCGCAGAATACGGTGACTACGTGAGCGGCCCTCGCGTCATCGGCGAAGACAGTAAAAAAGCGATGAAGGAAATTTTAAAAGAGATCCAAAACGGTAAATTCGCAAAAGACTTCATCCTCGAGCGCAAGGCCGGATACGTCCGCATGAACGCAGAGCGCGGCATCGCCGAAAGAAGCCTGCTAAATCAAACCGGTAAAAAATTACGCTCTATGATGCCTTGGATCAGCTCGGGCAAACTCATAGATCAAAGCAAAAACTAATTGAACTCGAAACCTAGAAAAAAGGCCGCGAAAAGGCGCTCCAAAAAGGGGCGCTCGCGCGGCGGCCTAAAGCTACTACTTTTCGCTTTTCTCATCGCCTGTATCTTGCTTGTCGGGGCGTTTTATCTGCTGGACGTCAGGGTTAAAGTTAAGAGCGACAACGCGCTGATCGCTAAAATCGAGCGGTATTTCGGCGACAAAAGCGAGCCTGATCAAAAGCAAAATTTAAGCCACAAACCAAGCCTTTCGGCATCAAACGGCTCCGAAAAAGTCACCATAAAAGACGCGCAAGCCGCATCGGGCGTGCACTCGAGAGCAAATTTGACCGATATCAAAGCGCTTTTTGACGAGGCGGAAGCTAAAGGTAAAGTAAAAATCGGCGGCGAAAAAGCTAAAGCCGAGGGGACAAGCGGTTTAAATTCGCCAAACGAGCAAGCTAAATTTGATAAAGACGGACAGAACGCGCAGAGGATAAAGGATAAAATCTCGCCCGAGGGCGGAAATTTGGCCTCCCGCGATACCTCCGAGCTTGACGGGGCGAGCGCTAAAAAGGTCGGCGAGTTAAATTTGACAAATTTAAGCTCTAAAAACGAGCCTGCTAAATCCGCTCAAAATAGCGGCGATAACGTTAAATTTGATGGCTATCAAGCGCCTCAAAGAACGCATATTTTTGCAAATTCCGAAGCCGTGATCTTTGATGATACGCCTATGCCGCAGGCGCAAAATAACCCCCTCGAACAAGCGCTAAAAAAAGAAAAAATCCATATCGAATTTAGCGACGCAAACGATCAAGCGGGGCAGGTCGAGGCGAAATTTGACGCAGAAAACGCGCCGCAAAACTCCGAGCCAAACGAGCAAGAAAAGATCGAAAAAGAAAAGCCTAAAAAGGACGAAAAAGCTAAAATTGCAGACTCGAAAAAAACGGATAAAAAAACCGCACCCGAGACAAACGAGGTAAAGGCCGCCGTAAAAGCGGGCTACAAGCCGCGTCTAGTCATCATCATCGACGACGTGGCGTATAAGCACCAAGCAGACGCGATAAAATCGGTAAATCTAAAGCTCACGCCGTCCTTTTTCCCAGCGACCTCCGCCCACCCCGAGACGCCTGTTTTGGCGCGGCGTTTTGGCTTTTATATGATCCACCTGCCTATGCAGGCTCTAGGCGGCTTTAAGGGCGCCGAGATCGGCACTCTCACGGTAAACGACGACTACGAAAAGATCGCTAAAAAACTGCAAAGCATCAAGCGAGATTTTCCGGATCTAAAATACATCAACAACCACACCGGCAGCCGTTTTACGAGCGACGCGACCGCGATGGATAGGCTAATGCGAGCGATGCGTGATGAAAATTTGATCTTCGTCGATAGCAAGACGACCTCGCCGACCAAGGTTTACGGCGCGGCGAAAAAATACTCGATGCCCTACATCGCTCGCGACGTGTTTTTGGATCACGACGGCTCAAAGGCGGCTGTGCGAAAGCAGCTAAAATACGCCGTCGAGCTGGCTAAAAAGCGCTCATACGCCATCGCGATCGGCCATCCGCACAAAAACACGATCGAAGTCCTGCAAGAAAGCGCAAAACTCTTGCAAGAGGTCGAGGTCGTCTATCTAAAGGACCTTTTTTGAACGTCTTAGCCGAGCTTCCTAGCGGTCTTTTGCGTCTTAAAAAGCCGCCGCAAAAGCTATATTTCGAGGGAAATTTGGCTCTGCTTGAGCGCCCGATGGTCTCGATCGTGGGCTCGAGAAAGGCCAGCGCCTACACCAGGCAGTGCGTAGAGGCGCTAGCTAGGACGCTAGCAAACAGCGGCGTTTGCGTAGTTAGCGGTGCGGCCATCGGCGTGGATATCGCCGCGCACAAGGGCGCGTATCCGCACACGGTCGCCGTTTTTGGCAACGGACTAAATAAAATCTACCCGCAAAGCAACGCCAAAATCATCAAAGAAATTTATCAAAATGCGCTGGCTCTTAGCGAATACGACCCGGGCGAGCCGCCGCTTGCATATAGATTTTTGGAGCGAAACCGCATCGTGGTCGCGCTCTCGCAGGCCCTGGTCGTCGCGCAGGCCGATACCAGAAGCGGCTCGATGCAAAGCGCGCGCATGGCAAAGGAGCTTGGCGTGCCGATATTTACGCTGCCTCAGCGCCTAGGCGAGAGCGACGGGACGAACGAGCTGGTTGCTAGCAGCGCGGCAAATTTGATAAACGATTTTGACGAATTTGCGCTTCGTTTCGGCGGCAAACCCGCGCCTGCGCAAGACGATGAGGTGATAAAATTTTGCAAAAACGGCGCGAGCCTCGATGCAGCCTTGGCAAAATTCGGCGATAAAATTTACGAATACGAGCTCGAAGGCAAACTGCGAATATCGGGGCTTACGGTATTTGCGGAGTAAATTTGCTCTATCTGTTTTGTAAGGACGTAGGTTTAAAATTTACGCTAGGCGAGCGGTTTAAATTTGAAAGACCAGGCTAAACGGCGGCAAATTTAAGCAGCTTTTAGTTTAAATTCGTGCGGTTTGCAGGCGATTTTTAAATTTTAGGATTACGTAAATTTTTGGCGTGCGAGAGTGAAATTCGCTTGCTCGTTTTTTCGGTTTTTTAAATTTGCGCGGGCTTGCTTGGAGTAGCATTTTTAGCGGATTGCGTTTGCCAAGATTAGGCAAATTTACGTGATAAATTTTACGGCAAATTTGTTTGCGACGGGTTTAATTGTTTTGACAATTTCTTAAATTTGCCGCTTTTGCGGATTTATTTGTAAAGCAAATTTTTTAATGTCTCGCAAAATCGGCAAACGGCAGCGAGTTTTTGATATAAATTTGCCTGCAAATAACCAAAATCAGGCGCAAAAATCAAAATCTAAAGGACGAAAATGAGCATAATGGCCATCGACGTGGGGCTAAAACGTATCGGCGTGGCGCTAGCCGTCGGGCAAACCGTGATACCGCAAACGCCCATACTGCGCAAAAATCGCAATCAAGCCGCGCACGACGTTAGCGCCGTTTTGCGCGAATACGGAGCAAAAAAGCTAGTCGTGGGCGTGCCGCTTGGGGGATCTAGCGAGGACGAGATGCGGCGGAGGATCGCGCACTTCGTGTCGTTACTGGAATTTGACGGCGAAGTGGTCTATCAGGACGAGGCGATGAGTAGCTTTGAGGCGAGCGAAATTTACGCCGAGAGTAGGCGCGACGGACGGCTAGATAGCATCGCGGCGATGATTATTTTAAAGCGGTATTTGGGGCTTTGAGGCAGTTTGGCGCGCGGTAAAACGGCGGCAAATTTGAGTTTTGCGCTAGGCTATGTCGGGGGCGTCTCGGCCGGTCGTTGCTAGCACGGAGATCGAGTAAAATTTGAGCTAAATTTACGCCCCGCGGTAAATTTAGCCGATATTTTTGCGTAAAATTTAAAAGCGGTTTGATCGGCTGGTTTTCGAGTCAAATTTGACCGTATGGACTTAGATAAAAAGCTCCTTCAAGCCTAGCTAGGCGCTGCTACCGGCTATAGCGCCGTATCCAATCATCAAGAAACCGCATTTGCTCCGCCGTGCTAAATCTATGCTCGCCGTTTTTCACGACGCTAAGCGTTGCGCTGATTTGGTTTGCAAACTCGCAAATCGTTTCAAAAGATGTTAGATCGTCGTTTTCGCCGTATAAAATATGCGTCGGCGCCGTCCAGAGGGTAGGATGTTCTCTGACGTAGCAAAGATATCTCCACGAAAGTTTTTCTCCGAATTTTGTGCTCAGTTCGCCCTTATCTCGCAGCTCCTCCTCGCTTGCATTTGCCTGCGACAGCATGTTTAGTATCAAATTTTCCATATCTACGATAGGAGAGATAAAATACGCCTTTTTTATACGCATGTCCCGCAAGGCGTGCATGGCAAAAAACGCTCCGATACTGTTTGCTATGATCGTCACGGATTTGTGGCTTTTAAGGATAGACTCAAAATACGGCGCAAATTCCTCTTTCGCCTCCCACGGCGTGCGCGCTTCGTAATCAAATCCAAGCACGTCGCTATCTGCAAAAAGCCGTTTGTAGCGGGCCGCTTCTGCCGCGCTTCCGTTTTTTCCGTGTATGTATACGACTATATTTTTCATGATTTTGCCTTTTTGCGGCGGGCAAGCGGCTAAAATAAAAGCGCTTTGACGCCGCAACTAGTTAAATTTAAGCAGTCCATCCTCGTCAAATTTAAAACCGGGCCCCCAAGCCACCTCCCAGTAGTATCCGTCCGGAACGGCAAAATACGCGTGATATCCGCCCCAAAACGTATCTTGGGGCTCCTTGACGATGGTGCCACCCGCCTTTTTTACTAGCTCTATGACGCTAGCTACGTCCTCTTTGTTTTTTACGTTATACGCTAGCGTGATGCCGCCAAATCCGCTGCCTCTGGGCGGATCGTTTTCGTCGATATCTCGCGCCAGCGCGTCTAGCGGATAGAGCTCAAATTTGGTCCCAGGCGTATCAAAAAAACATACCGGCGGGTCGTCGTCTTTGCAATCCGTCTTAAATCCTAGGCCGTCTCTGTAAAATTTCAGCACCCTTTGCATGCTTCGCACGCCTAGGCAGATGCAGGTTATTTTATTCATTTTAGCCTCCGTTATTTGGGCTTATTATATCATTTTAGTGGTAGCGGTTTTGGATCAAATTTGATGTTATCAAACGAAACAGTGCGGTTTAACGAGCTTTAAAAATGCGAGTAAAATTTCAAAAAGCTAAATTTTATCCCCGTTTTGCGTCTCAAATTCGTAAGTTTCGTTTAAGATACGCACGAGAGTGTCGGAGAGATAGGGCTGAACTAGCGTCCAGACGCGGATTTTCGGGTTTAAATTTATCGCCGCGTTCGTTGTTTTTAGCACGACTAGCGCGATCTTTTTTTCTATCAAAAGCGTAGATAGAGCGCCATCTATCTCGCGCAGCAGGCTCTCCTCGATAAAGACGACGTTTGGGCGAAAGATCATATCCTTTATGTGACGCTTTACGATGCTCCATTTGTTGCTCGGCTTCACGTCGATACCGATAAATTCGAGATCTTTTTTGATGATATTAAACGAGTGCGGGTTGGGCTCTGCGACGAGGGCGCTAAAATTTTTGGGATTTTTTATCTTAAAGCTTTTCATGAGATCGAGCTTATCGCCGCAAAGACGCAGCGAAATCTCGGTGCTAGCGCGCACGCCGTGATCAAACTCGAATCTAATGCTAGAGCCGTTTTGCTCGGCCAGCGCCATTGCCGTTTCGTAAATTTTACGGCTTTGCGCGTTCATATTTACGCGAGGCGTGCTTTTGACCGTAAAAAAATCGTGATCGCAGTGGACGCTAAGTGTAAATTTGATGTTGTTTTTGTAGTAGTTCGAGAGCAAAAATTTGATCGTAATGGTCGAGTTTGAGACGTTTAAAAGGAAAATTTGAGCCATCGCGTCGATGAGCTTTGCAAGGGCTGCGATATCTGCGTAAAATAGCCTAGGATAGGCGATATCGTAGTCTAGCAGCACGTAGTTCGTGTTTTTTTGCGCGTCCTCGTTTAGCGAGGAGGCCAAAAATAGCAAACCGCCTGCGATATCGACTTTTGGCAGCGTATTTGTCTCGCTAGATTCGCCGATTTCGCTCTTGCCGTTTTTTTGCGTAGTTTCTTTTTTTATCACGCCGTTTGACCTTCTAAATTTATCCATAAAATAGCAACCGCCCAAAACCGCTATATAAAACGCGGCAAAAATCAGGAAAATATACGCGAAACTCACGGCTATATAACCAGCATCGCGTCGCCGTAGGAGTAAAATTTGTACTTTTGCTCCACGGCGGTTTTGTAAATCCGCATAGTCTGCTCAAGTCCGACAAAGCTGGTTACTAGCATGATTAGCGTAGATTTTGGTAGGTGAAAGTTCGTAAGCAGGTAGTTTTGGCGGATGGGCTTGTTGTTTAAATTTAAAAACAGCCTGCACTCGCCGCTAGACTTGCCGCTTCTAGCAAACTCCTCCACGCAGCGCGTTACCGTCGTGCCTACGCCTAGGATCGGTCTGTTTGAGTTGATTAAATTTTGCGTATCTTGCGGGATATCGTAAAACTCCGCGTGCATCTTGTGCTGCGTAATATCCTCGCTCTCCACGCCCTTAAACGTCCCTGCGCCCACATGCAGCGTGAGGTAGGCTATCTCGCGGTCTTTGGCTAGGCGCGCGATCATCTCGTTGCTAAAGTGTAAGCTCGCCGTCGGAGCCGCTACCGCGCCCTCGTTTTTAGCAAACACGCTTTGATACCAGCTCTCATCGTCCTCGGTGTCGCTTCGTTTGATGTAAGGCGGCAGAGGCACGTGACCGATGCGAGATAGGACTCTATAAAGCGCGGCCGCGTCCAAAGGCTCGCCGTTTTGGCTAAATTTGACCGTGCGAGAGCCGTCCTCAAAGAGCTCGCAGACCTCGGCGGTCAAATTTCGGTCGAAATTTAAAACGCTGCCCGCGCGGACTTTGCCTTTTATATAGACGCTAAATTTACCGTCCGCAAGCGGAGAGTTTAGTAAAAGCTCCGTCTCGCCGCCGCTATCTTTTTTGCCGTAAATTCTAGCTTTTACCACCTTGGTATCGTTAAAAATAATATCGCAAGGCGGTAAAATTTCGGGCAAATCGCCGAATTTTAGATGAGAGATTTTTTCGCTAGCTCGCTCGTAGATTAGTAGCCTGGCGTCCTCTTTGGGAAAGGTCGGGAAATTGGCGATTAGCTCCGGCGGTAGCTCGTAGTCGTAGGCGTCAAGCGAGTTTGGATTTAAAATTTGACTCATTTGGCTAGCCTACTTTGTTTCATAACTATTCGTCCTCTTTTTCTTCGTCGGTTTCTTGCTCAGGCTCTTCGTTTTTAGCCGGATTTACGCGGGCGGCTATAAAGATAGAAAGCCCGTAAAGACCGATGAGAGGCACCGCCATCAAAAACTGGCTGAGGATATCAGGGGGCGTCATGATCGCGGCAAATATAAAAATCACGACGATAGCGTAGCGGAATGAGTTTTTGAGCATCTTGTCATCGACTAGGCCGAGTTTAGCAAGGAAAAATGTGATAACGGGAAGCTCAAATGCGATACCGAACGCAATGACCAGTTTCGTAAAAAATCCGACGTAGCCACCGATGTTTAGCATTGCGGAAAATAGCTGTTGGCCGAAATTTATAAGAAAAGCAAAACCGATAGGAACGACGACGTAGTAGCAAAACGCCGCGCCAACGAGAAACATAAAGGTCGCCGATATCACGAAAGGTATGACGTATTTTTTCTCGTTTTCGTAAAGTCCGGGTGCTACAAATAGCCAAAACTGCCAAAAAATAATCGGCAACGAAAATAAAAATCCGGTGAAAAACGCCACCTTCATCGCTACGAAAAAGGGCTCTTGCACCTCGAGAAAGACCATTTTTTGATTATCTGGCAGAGTATTTTGCAGCGGCGCGATGATAAAGTCTAAAATTTGATTCCAAAAGCTAAAGCACACTACAAACATCACGATCACGGTCATGACGCTGATGAAAAGCCTTTTTCTAAGTTCTACTAAATGCGGTTTTAGCTCTTCAAACATTACGCCTCTTTTTTCTCGTTATCGCCTAGAACGGCGTTTTTGACGGCTTCGCCCGGGTTTTTGACCGCTTCGACGCTCTTTTTTACGTCGTTTAGGCCGTCCGTGATGCCGCTAGTGACGTCGTTTACGCCCTTTTTGAGCTCGTCAAGCTCCTCAAAGGTGAGCTTTTTTCGCACCGTTTCGGTGGTTTTTGCGATACTCTCTTTGTATTTTTTCGCGTCCTCTTTGAGTTCTTGGATTTTTATCTCTTGATCGAAGCTACTTTTTGCGTCATTGACCGTTTTTTTGACGGTTTTAAAAAATTTCGCTATCTCTACCATCGCGCTAGGAAGCTTATCGGGTCCCAAAAATAGCACCGCGATGACGGCTATGACGATGATCTCGGGTAAGCTCATGCCAAACATTTTTTTATCCTAAATTTTATTTTAAAGCGCTCATTTTATCGTTTTTTATCTCAAATTTGCATAAATCAGCCCGCGATAAATAAAGAAATTTCATCCGCGGTCAGGAAATTTTTGGCGTAATATCGCCCGTTTTTAAATTTTAATTTCCCGCTCTTTTTTAGCAGTTGCGCTCTTTGCTCTTGCTCTGCGTTTAGGCTGTTTTGCCAGATACCGACGATGCTTCTAGCGCCTAAAAATATCCGCTCTAAATTTAGCTCGTCCGCGCTTAAATTTTCGATTTTTTTAGCGTGCGGATTTTTTACGTAAGCGTTTAAATTTGAAGCGTTATAAAAGCGGCGATCTCGCCAAAATCCGACCGCATAAGCGCCAATGGCAAGGTAGTTTTTGGCCTGCCAGTAGCCGAGGTTATGCCTGCAAATTTGACCGAAATTTGAGATTTCGTATTGTTTTAGGCCGATTTCTTCGATACGGTCTATCATAAATTTAGCTAGCCTCGGGCTATCTTTTGCGTAGGTTATCTTACCGGCAAAGGGGGTATTTTCCTCAAGCGTTAGCGAATACGCCGAAACGTGCGAAATGCCTAGATTTCGGATATTTTGCGCCTCTTGCTCTAGGCGTTTTTTGGTATCTAGTTTCGTGCCGTAGATGAGATCTACATTGATATTTTCTAGCCCCGCGGTCTTGGCGCTTATGATGGTTTCGTAGATCTGCTTTGCGTCGTGGATGCGCCCGAGAAATTTAAGCTTATCTTCAAAAAAGCTTTGAGCGCCGAAGCTCACGCGATTTACGCCGTATGATTTCATCTGCGAGAGCCACTTTAGGCTTGCAGAGTTTGGATTTGCCTCCGTCGTGATCTCGGCGTTTGCCGCCAGATATGGCGCGACCGCCTCAAATAGCCGCTCGTAGTAGCCACCGTCCACGGCGCTTGGCGTCCCTCCGCCGATGAAAAGCGTCTCGATCTCGCCTTTTTTTACGTCAAATTTTAAAATTTGCTCTCTAAAATCCGCAATCATCGCGTCAAAATACGCGCTCGTTAAATTTCGTTTGCCCACCACCGAGCCAAAAGCGCAGTAGGGGCATTTGCTCTCGCAAAAGGGGATGTGGACGTAAAGAAGCATTTTGACCTTTGTTTTTGCCGTATTTTAGCAGATTTTACGGCTTTATCGCGCGGCGTTTGATATTTTGGCGTTTTGGCTTTTGTGCCGTTTATGTGCAGGTTTGCGGTAAATTTTGGCCGGATTTAGGCGCAAAACCGACTCCGACAAGCTATTTGACGCTTTTAAATTTAAAATTTACCGCCGTTTTTACCGCTCGTTAAATTTAAAAAGTCGCGCCGATACGTTTAAATTTGATTTTAATTTAACGCCCGCAAAGCTTTGCAAGCGTTAAATTTACGTGTAAAATTTCTTTTGTTTTAAAATTTGCGTTGGCAAAACGCCGAATTTTTCTCTAAAAATCTTTGCAAAGTGCGGAGCGCTGGCGTATCCGACGATTTTTGCGGCTTCGCTCACGCAGACGTCTCCGCGCTCTAAAAGTTTTTTTGCCGCGTTTAGCCGCTCGGTCGCTAGCAGCCCGTAGATCGTATCGCCAAAGTAGCTTTTAAAGCCTGTTTTTAGTTTAAATTCATTCGTTGCGCACGCTCTGGCTAGCTCTTTTATGCTGGGCGGATTTTGGACGTCGCTTAGTAAAATTTGCCTTGCTTTATTTAAAATTTTTACGTATTCGTCGCTAAAATTGCGCTTTTTTTCATCGGCTTCGGGCGTTTTAGGCGCGCCTAAGCTTTTGTAGATTAGCTCTAAAATTTTAGCTTCCATAAAGATTTCGCGCATCTTACCTTCAAACTCGCTCGCAGCTAAAAGCTCCCGTAAAATCAGGCTTTGGGCTAAATTTATCTTAGCCGTTTGGATGCAGATTTCGTTTTCTTCGCCTAGATTTTTAAATGCCGCTAGCTCGCCGGCCAGCTCGTTTTTTAGCACGATGCATCGCCCGGCGTAGCTGCTACTTTGATACTCGCAAACGCCCTCAAATCCGCTATCCACGCGTCCCATCCAAAACTCTCCGGCCTTTAGGCAAAAAGTTTTTTTACCCGCCTTAAGCCCGGCGTCCGCTCTTGCGTCGTTAAAGAGCAAAAAGCAGTAGCCAGCGCTCCTTTCAAGCCGTCTTTTTACGCTTTTATTACAGATTATTTCGCTCCTGCAGTAGCTTGCGCCGCTTGTGCCTTTAAAAAACTCGACTTTACATTTTCTATCTTGCTCTTGCCACGCGCTTTGTCCGTAGCGCACCGAATTTTGCGCGATTTCTTGTTCGTTTGCTCGTAAAATATCTTTAAATTCGACTTTCATTTGCTTTTATCCTTTTAGCGTTGATAAAAATCCCTCTACCGTTTGCCTAAGTATTGATAATAATTATCTGATTATAGTAAAATAGGGTTTAAATTTAAATAAGGAGTCTAAAGGTGAAAAGTATGCCTAAAATTTCTATGCTAGCTTGCCTAGCACTATCTTGCGCGCAGGCGGCCGATGAAGTAAAACTAAACGAAGTTACCGTAACTAGCGCGACGGGTTTTGAACAAAATATCAAGGACGCGCCCGCCTCCGTTTCGGTAATCTCGCAAAAAGAGATAGCCAGGCGCAACCATCAAGATATAGAAAGCGTCGTAAAAGACGCTCCGGGAGTTTTCGGCGCGACGCTGGGGGCGGCTAGCAGACGCGGTATCACGATGAGAGGCCTTGGTCAAAAATACACTAAAATTTTAATAGACGGCCGCCCTGCGACCAGCGATAGCGCGTATAGAGGGCTTCGCGCGGTCGGTAGCGCTCAAAATTTCCTCCCGCCCGCAAACACGATCGAGCGTATCGAAATCGTGCGAGGGCCGATGAGCTCGCTATACGGCTCGGATGCGATGGGAGGCGTGATAAATATCATCACCAAGGGCTTTTCAAACGAATTTAGCGGTAACGTAAACGGCTACTACACGCTTGCGGGCAAAAGCGGGATAAATGACGACTACCAAACCGGCTTTTACGCAAACGGCGCAGTGATCCCGGACGTGCTGGGTATCGCGCTTTATGGGCGGTATTTTCACAAATTTGAAGACGATCGAGTCTTTACGAACCGCAAAAACGAGGACGTAAATTTCGGCGCGAAAATCATGTATAACGCCACCGAAAACGACGAAATAGCGCTTGATTTGCGCCGCGTAGTAAATAAATACGAGCGCACCGAAGGCAAGACGCTAAGAAGGGCTACCGGCGATAATACGAGCGTCGCGTTTGAAAAGATGAGCGGATATACCGCCTCGCTCTCGCATACGGGCAAATACGACAAGCTGCTGCTTGAAAGCTTTTTAACCCACGATCATATGAAAGAAAGCGGACAACAAGACCTCACGCTAAAAACGACGACGCTAAATACCAAGGGAACGTATTTTTTTGATAACAACACGCTAAGTCTGGGGGCTGAATACAGAAGAGAAAGGCTAAACGAAAAGGCAACGACGGCCGATGCCGCAAATGTCAAAAGGTATGATTTTTCGCTCTACGGCGAGGACGATTTTGACGTAACCGACGCGCTCACGCTAACTGCTGGTCTAAGGTATAATCACGACAAAGACTACGGCGGACACGTATCTCCGCGCGGATATGCCGTGTATCATCTAAGCGAAAATCTATCGCTAAAAGGCGGCGTATCGGCAGGCTACTCGACGCCAGATATCAAGATGCGAACCGACGGGCTTGCTCTGCCTTTTGCCGGCGGTATGGGAGCGCAGCTGGGTAAAAGCGACCTAAAGCCCGAATCTAGCCTAAACTACGAAGCCGGCATCGCTTACGGGGACGAGAGCCTTAACGTATCGGCGATGGCGTTTTATACGCGGATAAAAGACGGTCTAGGTACGAAGCCCGTTTGCGTCGCGCGCCCGGGCGTTCCTTGCGTGCATAACGGCAAGACCTATAGGCGCGGCATCTGGGAGAGCGTAAATATCGGTAAAGCCGAAGTAAAAGGCGTCGAACTCGCCTCGGACTGGCAGATACTATCAAATTTAGCCCTACACTCAAGCTACGTTTACACTAGATCAAAGCAAAAATCGGGCGCGTACGAGGGCAAATCTCTAAACAATCTATCCGTACATACCGTAAAAATAGGGTTTGATTACGACGCGACACCCGATCTAAATTTCTGGACGCAGATGAACTATCTAGGCAAAACCAGAGCTGTTTACGGCCTACCCGGAGACGAGGAGATAAGGGATTATACGCTATTTGACGCGGGCGCAAGCTACAAGATAACTAAAAACGCGAGCGTAAATTTTAGCGTTTATAATATCTTTAACGAATACGTAACGACAAAATCGGGACGCTATGAAATTTTGATCGCCGACGGGATTAAATATAGACTCGGATTTAACGTAAATTTCTAAATTTAGCCGTATTTAAGCGGGGCGGTGCGTAGCGATCGCCGCCCCACTACCGGTTTTTAAAATTCGAGTTTAAATTTAAGGAGAAAGATGCCGTTTTTAAAGAAAAAGAAGTTTTGGTTTAACGTCCATTTGATTTTAAGCCTAGCCTGTGTTTTGCCGTTGCTTATCGTCGCTCTTAGCGGCGCAGTCATATCCTATCACGACGAGATTATAGACCTTGCAAACTCGCAAAAAACCTTCGTCGAGCGAGGCGAAAAAGAGCTTAGCGCGAGAGAAATTTTAGATATTTTTAAAGCTAGGGAACCGAATTTTACGCTTAGCTACTACAAGATTAACTCGGACGCAAATCACGCTCTAGGCGTATCCGGTACGAATGCTAAAGGCGAGTTTAAGTCGTATTTTATAAATCAATACACAGGCGAGATAACGGGCGAAAATTTCGGCGATAAATTTATCGGACTAATGTTAAATTTGCATACGAATTTAGGGCTCGGCCTTAGCGAAAACGAGACTCTGCGGCTTATAGGAAAACACATCGTTGCAGTTTGCAGTATTGTTCTAGTTGTTCTGGTTATATCTGGATTGATAATTTATTATCCTAGTTTTAAAACTAAATTTATGCGCGCATTCGCTTTAAAAATCAAGGCCAAAGGCTATGCGTTTTTGTACAGCCTGCACGGATTTGCCGGCGTTTATCTTTGTTTATTTTTGGCTTTTATGAGCGTTACGGGGCTTTACTGGTCGTATGACTGGGCGGCAAAGCTCGTAAATAACGCGCTTGGCGAAAAGGAAATTTTTAGAAAAAAGAGCTTTACACAGGTAAGGGGATTTTCGCTGGAGGACGAGGGCAAGATAGCAAATTTAGAGGCCGCGATAGATATTTTTAAACGAGATAGAAAGGATTACGAGCTTTTTAACGTCATCACGCAAGAAGACGGCGAAAATTTTATGATATTTTACTTTGACAAAGGATTGGAAGAGGACGATAAAGTAAATACGATGACGATAAACGCCGCTAAGGGGCAAATTATCAGGCACGCGAGGTTTGACGACGCCAAAAGCTCGATGCCCAGGCCTTTTGTGATTCATAAAGCGGTTTTAAGCTTGCATTCGGGATATTTTTTGGGCGAGATCGGTAAATTTATATTTTGTTTAGCTTCGGCATCGGTTCTGTTTTTCGTTATAAGCGGTTTTTGGATGAGCTTAAAACGGCTCAAAAGATAAATTTGATAAAATCGCTCGAAAAAACTGAAAAAGGCTAAATATGCGAGTGATTTTAGATGGATTTGACGGCTCTTTTTTGCCGATTTTGCAAAGCTTTAAGGCCGTGATGCCGAGCCTGCGAATAACAGGCATCGAGGAGCTCGGCCAAAGCGTCAAGGATGCGCCGGGCGGAGAAAGCGGGGGTAACGCAGACGCTATCAACGTAAGCGAGCTTTTTGCGCGCCAATACGAGCGGGACGAGCTTTTGCCTGACGGATCTTTGTTTTTGCAGGACGATAAATTTAACGAGAGCGGCGAGGCTACGGCGGTTAAATTTGATGAAAACGTTAAATTTGAAAATGCGCGCCAGGCGATTGACGGCGCCGAATTTGAGCAAAATTTAATGCCTAAGAGCGAACAAAAAATCGCTTCCGTGCAGGAGCAAAATTTGCAAGAAATACAGAATGCTATGCCGCGTCAAGACGCCAATCTGCAAGGAAAAGCTATTTCGCAAACCAGTGCTTTAAGCGAAATAACCAAAACTGCGCCAACTAGCCAAAGCGCGCAAACCGCCGCTCCGCGCGAAACTCCTGTTTTTGGCGGAGCTACGCAAACGGCACCGTCTAGTAAAATATCCGCTTCTAATGACGCAGTAAAAACGGCTGCCTCGGACGCATTCGCGCAGGCTGCGTTATTTGATTTTAATGAGTCTGCGCAAAATTTGCCGCCGCGCGCCGAGCCAAAAGCCGCACCCGAGCGCAAAAAGCACGAAAGCGCGAGTCTGTTTACCGACGAAGAGGTGCGGGCGATACTGGAGCTAAAATAGGTGGCTCAAATTTGACGAATAAGGCGGTAAAATTTGACGGATAACCAAGCAAAACGCGCAAATTTTACCGCGCCGTAAAAAGTAAAATTCGTAGTTTAAAAATTTAAATAAAAATTTTAAGCCTAAGCGTCAAATTTTTCCGCTAACCTCGCGATATTTAGCTATATCTTAACTATTTTTCGTTAAAATCCACAATTAAAAATTCTCGGAAAAAATATGGAAAAAAAATATAGACCAAACGTTGCGGCGGTCATACTTGCGCCTTCTTACCCGTTTGATTGTAGGATATTTATCGCGCAAAGATGCGATATGACGGGTATCTGGCAGTTCCCGCAGGGCGGCATAGACGAGGGCGAGACGCCGCAAGAAGCTCTAAAAAGAGAGCTAAAAGAGGAGATAGGCACGGACGAAATAGACGTGCTTAGCGAGTATCCGCAGTGGCTTAGCTACGACTTCCCCGAGGGCACGACGAGTAGGAAATTTTATAATTTCGACGGGCAGACGCAAAAGTATTTTCTAGTGCGGTTGCGCCCTAGCGCGAAGATAAATATAAATACCAAAAAACCCGAATTTAACGAGTATAAATTTATAAACTCAAGCGAGGTTTTAGGCGACGTAAACCACTTCAAAAAGCCGATTTATAGCAAGGTTATCGGCTACTTTAAAGAGAAAGGATTTATCTAATGTTAATCGTCCAAAAATACGGCGGCACGAGCGTAGGGACGCTTGAGCGGATAGAAAACGTCGCCGCTAGAGCGATAGAGGCTAAAAAAAGCGGAGCGGACGTCGTAGTCGTGGTTTCGGCTATGAGCGGCGTGACTAATCAGCTGGTGGAGTACGCCGAGCATTATACGAAGGCTCCCGACGGAGTGGCGATGGATATGCTGCTTAGCTCCGGCGAGCGCGTTACCTGCGCGCTTTTAACGATAGCGCTGATAAATTTAGGCTATCCGGCGGTAGGTCTAAGCGGTAGGCTAGCAGGCATCATAACAGATAGTGTGCATACCAAGGCTAGGATCGAGGCGATAGATACTAAGCGTATGAAAGAGGAGCTAAAGGCAGGCAAGATAGTCGTCGTAGCGGGCTTTCAGGGTATAGACGAAAAGGGCGACGCGACAACTCTGGGACGAGGCGGTAGCGACCTTAGCGCAGTGGCGATCGCAGGCGCGCTAAATGCGGATCTTTGCGAGATTTACACCGACGTAGACGGAGTTTATACAACCGATCCTCGCATCGAGCCAAAGGCTAAAAAGCTAGATAAAATCAGCTACGACGAGATGCTAGAGCTTGCCAGCCTAGGCGCAAAGGTGCTGCAAAACCGCTCGGTTGAGCTAGCTAAAAAGCTAAACGTAAATTTAGTCACCAGAAGTAGCTTTAATCACAACGAAGGAACACTAATAACAAAGGAAGAGAGTATGGAAGCAGTGCTAGTAAGCGGTATCGCGCTAGATAAAAATCAAGCTAGAGTAACTTTAAGAGGCGTGGTCGATAAGCCGGGCATCGCGGCTGAAATTTTCACCGCGCTTGCGGAAAAAAACATAAACGTGGATATGATAATCCAAAACGTAGGTCAAGACGGTACGACGAATCTCGGCTTTACCGTACCGCAAAACGAACTTCACGTCGCAAAAGAGTGCATGGATAAACTAAGCGCGTCGAGGGAAATTTTATACAACGACGAGATAGTTAAGGTCTCAGTCGTAGGCGTAGGCATGAAAAGCCACACCGGAGTGGCGTCCTTGGCGTTTCAAACGCTAGCAAACGAAGGTATAAATATCCAAATGATCTCGACTAGCGAGATAAAAATCTCAATGATCGTCGATCAAAAATACGGCGAGCTAGCAGTTCGCGCACTACACGAAGCTTATAAACTCGATAAATGAGCGATTTTATAAAATGGACGCTCGAGGCGATCCGCGAGGAGGGCTCGCTGATGAGCTGGATGGAGGAGAGGCGCACCGAGTGGACGCCCTTGCTCGCCTCGAAGCTCAAATTTTTACTAGAAGGGCGCGCGTTTATTTTGATAACCGATAGCGAGCGCGGCTGGTTTGAGGAGTATTTTTTAAAAAATATAAACAAACCTACGAACGCTCGCCCGGTGCTACCTTTTTTTTCGCTAAAGGCGCTTTATCCCTCTTTTGAAAATATCGGCTCAAAAGAGGAAGTCTCGCTGCTTTTAGATATGCTTAGTCTTGCTTTTCCAAACGGTTACGTGTTTTTTTACGTCGGCAAAAGCGCGGAAAAAAGCTCGCAGATCGCCAAAGGCAAGGACGATAGCTACATGTGGCTTTTTGACGAGCAGGCGCAAAATAGCTTTTATCTTAGCTCCTCCGACGGCGCGCTAGATATCAAGCTTTTGTCGCTGTTTAGGCTCTTTGATAAGAGCATAGACGCTGCTTTATTTGCGAAAGTAACGCTTTAGTCTATGCGAAGCAAAATCGTAATCACGAGCGATTTTGAAGCCTTAAAAGAGGAAATTTTAGGGCTTTACGGCGTAAATTCAGTTAGATTTTTTTTCGCCGAGGACTTTTTGCTAGAAAACGCAAAAGAGGTCGCCGCCGAGGCCTATATCGCCGAGAGCGAGCCTAAACTACTGGTTTTAGGCGCTAAAAATTTCCGCGTCGAGGCTCAAAACTCTCTACTAAAAATCATCGAAGAGCCTCCTAAAAATATCTTTTTTATCATAGCCTGCGAGTCGAAAAATATGCTCCTGCCGACCGTTCGCTCGCGCCTAGTTACCGAAAGTAGACTCGAAAAAAAGCAACGCGAAAAAACGGGACTAGATTATAAACGTCTGGAACTAAAAGAAATTTGCGCGTTTATTGATGAAAAATCAAATCTCGAGCGCTCCGAGAAGCTCGGTAAAAACGACCTAAAAGAGCTAATCGCCGCCATAGCTCTCGAGGCTACGGCGCAGGGGGTCAAATTTAGCGCTGAAGAGCTTGAGTATTTTTTCAAAGCCGTGCGCCTGGCCGAGCTAAATACCAAAACCCACGCGCTCCTTACGCCGATACTTCTTATGATTTACGAAAAAGGGCTTAGATGAAAATTTTTAAAATTAATCCGCAAACTGATTTTAACGAGATTTGCGAGATTATCCGTCCTAGCGACGAGGGGCGAAATTTGATGAAAAAAAAGTCGGCGATCAACTTTTTTTTGATTAAAGATTTGCGCTCGCCGGCCGCAAATATCCTAAAGCAAGACGCGCTAAGCGTGGGCGCGGAGCTCGTGACTAACCGCGACGTGATTCTGGGCGGAGCAAATTCGGCCGCGCTTTTAATGGCTACCGATGCGCAAGTTCTTGCGCTTGCCAAAAAAGAGTCCGCTCAGGATTTCGGGCTAAAAAATTTGGCTAAATTTTTAAAATCTCCGTTCAAAAAACCGCAGCGTGCGCAGATAATGGGCGTCGTAAACGTAAATGAAGATAGCTTTAACGCCGCAAGCCGCGTAAACGAAAAAAGCGGTATAGCTCGCATCGAAGAGATGATCGAGCAGGGTGCGGAGTATATCGACGTGGGTGCGGTTAGCTCCAGGCCTGGTAGCAAATACGTCGGACGCGAGGTCGAATTTGCCAGGCTGGAAAAGATAGTAGCCGAAATTTACCGTCTAAATTTGCACGAAAAAGCGATATTTAGCCTAGATAGCTTTGATGCGTACTGCCTAGAATACGCGCTAAATCACGGCTTTAAGATGATAAACGATATCACGGGCGACGTTAGCCTCTGCTCTCTAGCGGCGCGGTACGGCGCGAGCTACTGCCTCATGCATATGCAAAATAGCCCCGAAAATATGCAAGATAACCCGCATTACGATGACTTGCTGGGCGAGATAGATGCATTTTTTGAGGCCAAGATCGCCGCGGCGCAGGATCTTGGATGCCGCGATATCGTGCTAGACGTGGGTATCGGCTTTGGCAAGACGGCGGAGCAAAATATGATTTTGATAAAAAATTTGGAGCATTTTTTGCGCTTCGGTTTGCCGATCTTAGCGGGCGCTAGTAGAAAATCGGTTATAAATTTTTATAGTCCTAGCGAGATAAAAGACCGCTTGCCGGGCAGCCTCTATCTGCATTTGGAGGCCTTTAAAAACGGCGCGCAGATCATCCGAACGCACGACGTGGCCGAGCATGCGCAGATGTTTAGGCTGGAAAACGCGATGAGAAAGCTCGCAGCGTGGTAAGCAAAGCAAATTTAACGAGGAAAAATGGATAAAAAAGAGTATTTAGAGGCCGTAGATACGCTAAACGCTTGGGCGAAGGCCTACTACACCGACGACGCGCCTATAGCTACCGACGAGGAGTACGACGAGCTTTATCATAAAGTGCTGGAATTTGAGAGGACAAATCCCGGCGATATCTCGATGTTTAGCCCGACAAAGCGCGTCGGCGGCGAGGTTAGCGAGGGCTTTGTCAAGGCTCGCCACGGCGCGCGCATGTGGTCGATGGAGGATATTTTTAGTTTTGATGAGCTGCTAGCGTGGCTAAAGCGCGGCGACAAAGAGGGGCTGGAGTTTGCGCTTCAGCCTAAATTTGACGGAGCGAGCTTAAATTTACTCTACGAAAACGGCGCTCTCGTGCGAGCTATCACGCGCGGCGACGGCATAACGGGCGAGGACGTCACGAGTAACTCAAAAGTCATCAAAAATATCCCGCTACAAATCGCCTATAACGGCAGGATCGAGATCCGCGGCGAGGTCGTGATCGCTAAAAACGACTTTGACGAGATAAATTTCGCCCGCTCGCAAAGGGGCGAGCCTCAGCTATCAAATCCTAGAAATGCGGCCGCCGGCAGCCTGCGCCAGCTAGATAGCGCAGTGACGGCGTCGCGCAGGCTGAGGTTTAAGCCCTGGGGCTACGGCGAGCAAAATTTGGGTCTTGAAACCGATTTTATCTATTCGCAGGGCTTTGAGCGAGAGGAATTTTTTAAAATTTGTCGCACTGCAGAGCAGATCGAGGAGGCGTATAAGCAGCTAGTTGCGCAGCGCGACAGCAAGCCTTTTATGATGGACGGCCTCGTGGTGCGCGTGCAGAGCATCGCAGCTAGCGAGGAGCTTGGCTACACGGAGAAATTTCCTAAATTTATGGTTGCGTATAAATTCCCCGCGATCGAAAAGACCACGCGGCTGCTTGACGTCGCGTTTCAGGTCGGACGCAGCGGCGTCGTGACCCCAGTTGGCGTGCTTGAGCCCGTAAATATCGACGGCGCGATAGTAAAGTCCGCCACGCTGCATAACTTTGACGAGATCGAGCGTTTGGGCGTGCAAAAGGGCGATTTTATCAGCATTATCCGCTCGGGCGACGTGATACCAAAGATCACGGGCGTATTCAAGCAGCGCAGAGACGGCTCGCAGACTCCGATAGAGCGGCCTCACGAGTGTCCCGTGTGCGGATCGATGCTGCTAGACGAGGGCGTTTTTGTCAAGTGTCAAAACCTCGAGTGTAAGGCGCGCGTGATAAATTCGCTGATACATTTTGCGAGCAAAAAGTGCCTAAATATCGACGGACTTGGCGACGCGATAGTAAATCAGCTTTTTGAAGCGGGCTTGGTCGCCAAGATTGCTGACATTTACGAGCTTACGGCGCAGGATTTGGCGCGGTTAGAGGGTTTTAAAGATAAAAAGATCGCAAATCTACTCGGTGCCATCGAGGCTAGCCGTACGCCCGCACTGCATAGCTTTATAGCGAGCCTGGGTATCGAGCACATCGGTGAAGTAGCGGCTAAAAAGATAGCTCAAATTTACCCGCAAAACTGGCGCGAGCTAAGCTTTGGCGAAGTTGCCGCGATCGATGGCTTCGGCGAGGCGATGGCAGAGAGTTACGCGGAGTTTATGCAGGTAAATAGACAAAATTTGGATGAAATTTTGCGTTTCGTTAGCCCGCAAGCGCAGAGTTTTGAGACAAAACAAAGCGCGATAAGCGGCAAAACGTTTGTGATAACGGGCACGCTTAGCAAGAGCAGGGATAAATTTAAGGCTATTTTGGAAGCAAACGGCGCAAAAGTAAGCGGCTCGGTGAGCAAGAAAACGGACTTCGTACTTTACGGCGAGGAGGCGGGTAGCAAGCTGGATAAAGCGCGCGAGCTAGGCGTCGAAGCGATAACCGAGGACGAGCTAAGGCGGATGATTGAGATTTGATCTATTTGTCGCAAACCGCCTAAATATCAGCCGAAATAAAGCCGCCGAACTCATAAAAAGCGGCAAGATTTTACTAAACGGGCAAATTTGCTCTAAGCCTAGCTTTGAGGTGGGCGAATTTGATAAATTTGACGGCTCGGACGGGCTAAATTTAGATGAGGCTACGGGCGTAAATTTGAAAGCCGGCAAAAATAGCGCGGAAGCGGAAACTAAAAATTTACGCGAGGCAAATTTGACGGACGTCGTCGAAACCGCGCGTAAAAAGGCCTGTAACGGCGAGCTAAATTTAAACCCAAACGGCGCAAAGATCGAACTCGTCGGCGAAATCTACGTCGGACGCGGCGCTCTAAAGCTAAAAAGCTTTTTGGCTGCTTATCCGCTTGATGCGCGGGGCAAAAACGCCCTAGACGTCGGCTCAAGCACGGGCGGCTTCGTGCAAATTTTGCTGCAAAACGGCGTAAAAAGCGTTACCGCGCTTGATGTGGGCAGCTCTCAGCTAGATGAGAGCCTGCGAGCCGATTCGCGCGTGATAGTAGCCGAAAATACCGATGTGCGCGAGTTTGCGGTGGGGCGTCAAAGCTTGGTCAAAGACGCTAAATTTGATGGCTCAGAGCAAAATTTAAAAATCCAAATCGAGCCGAATTTTAATCCCGACAAATCAAATTTTGCCCAGCAAGACGTATTTTTGGGCGAGCTGAGCAAAGACGCTCTTGCTCCGTCAAATTTAACGCAGATTGGCGCTAAGATGGACGAGGCAAATTGGGCCGGCGTAAATTTGGCGCCGAAAATCCAAGACGCCGAGCCTGACTCTGGCGCCGCAAAAAACGCTTTGAGAAAATTTGATCTCATCACCTGCGACGTGAGCTTTATCTCGCTTAAAGAAATTTTGCCCTCTATCGATGCGCTAGCAGGCGAAAACTGCGACATTATCCTGCTTTTTAAGCCGCAGTTTGAGGTCGGCAGGAGCGCTAAACGAAACAAAAAAGGGGTCGTAACGGACGCAAAAGCCGTGCGCGAGGCGAGGGCGAAATTTGAGCTTGCGGCGGCAAATTTAGGCTGGATAATGCGCCAAACGCTCGAATGCGAGGTAAAAGGAAAGGAAGGAAATGCCGAATTTTTCTACGCTTTTAACAAAAGATAATATCACGGCCGTGGCGATCGGGCACTTTGACGGCGTGCATCGCGGCCACAAGGAGCTTTTAAAGCGCCTGGGCGAGTACGGCGGGCTGGTCGTGATCGATAAAAACAAAGCCAACATCACGCCCGGCCTAAAGCGAGCCGAATACTCTCGCTATCCGTGCTTTTTGTATGATTTTAACGAGATAAAGGGGCTTGGGGGCGACGAGTTTATCGCGCTTTTGAAGCGGGATTTTAAAAATCTGCAAAAAATTGTCGTGGGATTTGATTTTCGTTTCGGGCGAAACAGAGCGTGGGACAAGTACGATTTGCGGCGCATTTTTGATGGCGAGGCGGATATCGTGGACGAGTTTTGTTTCGAGGGTATGGGCGTGCACAGCTCGGCTATACGCGAGTACATCAAGCAAGGCGAGATCTACAAGGCAAACCGCCTGCTAGGCCGCGAATACTCGATCGAAGGTCGCGTGATAAAGGGGCAGGGTATCGGGTCGCGCGAGCTCGTACCGACGCTAAATTTGGACATCAAAAGCTACCTTTTGCCGCGTGAGGGCGTATATGCGACGAGGACTCGCATCGGCTACAAGACCTACGGCTCGGTTACTTTTATCGGCAACCGCGTGAGCACGGACGGTAACTTTAGCGTCGAGACGCACGTACTAAACGAAAATATCGCGGACGCCCGCGACGTCGCGGTTTGCTTTATCAAGCGGCTACGCGATAACCGAAAATTTGAAAGCCTTGGGGGGCTAAAAGAGCAAATTGGGATCGACATCAAGCAGGCGATGGAGTTCGTCGGCGTGTGCGATCTCTACGTCGTGGGCGACGCTACGCCTCAAAGGAGCAAAGCGTGAAGGACGAAATCTTTAAAGAGCCGATAAAAAAGCAGTTTGAATTTGACGCGAGCGTGGCGTCGGTGTTTGACGATATGATCGGGCGCTCGGTGCCGTATTATGCGGCTTCGCAAAAGCTGATCGCCGATTTTTTAGCGCAAATTTTACCGCAAGGCGCAAGCGCGGTAGACCTTGGCTGCTCGACCGCCTCGACGCTGCTAGCCCTTTGGCGCAAAAGAAGCGATCTCGCGCTAAAAGGCGTGGATAACGCGCCTGCCATGCTACAAAACGCGCGCGCCAAGATAGAGGCGTACGGCGCTAGGATCGAGCTTGAGCTAGCAGACATTTTAGAGTACGAATTTGACTCCCGCGACGCCGTTTTGATGAACTACACGCTGCAGTTTATCCGCCCGCCTAAGCGTCAGGATTTCGTGGCTAAAATTTACCGCGCGATAAATGATGGCGGCGTGTTTGTTTTTAGCGAGAAGCTCATTTTTGAGGACAAGACGCTGAGCAAAAATATGATCGAAATATACGAAAAATACAAGTTAGAGCAGGGCTACTCGCGCTACGAAATCGCGCAAAAACGCGAGGCGCTAGAAAACGTGCTCATACCATACACCGAAGCAGAAAATAGAAATTTGGCGCTTAATGCGGGGTTTAAAAATGTGGAATGCATATTTAGGTGGGCGAATTTTGCGACGTTTGTCGCGTTTAAGTAAGAAATTTAACGGCTTGCCTCGCGAGTGCTTTTTGTGGAGTTTGTAAAATTTTGGCTCGATGAACTACGCGTTCTATCTTCGCCAAAAATTTACCGCACAACCCCAAAAAATCATCTCACGATACTTCGCCTTATCGTTTTACGCTCAAATTTGCAGTCAAATTTACAAATTCCGGCTTCAAATTTGAGCCGCCGAGACCCACACCCCGAAAATGCTAAAATTTAAGGCCTCTGTACAAAGAAACCCAAACGGCAATATCAAATTTAACTAATCCAAATTCAGTGTCTTAAAGATGCAGGTCTCGGTGCGTAAATTTTAAAAACCTCCACGTAAAAATATGATTTTCGCTTCGCTTGTAAAAAATATATAAATTTTACCTTAAGAAATATTTTTCTAAGGCTAAAATGTGTAAAATAGTCGCAAATTTTTGAAAAAGCTCGCAAAAAGAGTGAAATTTATACGCAAAATGCGGATTTTGAGAGTAAAATCAGAAAAATTCTTTGAAAGGAAGTTAAATGAAAACTACATCTTTGGCATTAGCCGGCTTGCTTTTCGCGTCTGCGCTGGGCGCAAAGGAGTTCGTATCTATCGGTACGGGAGCGATGACTGGTACGTATTATCCGGTGGGCGGAGCGATATGTCGCCTCGTAAATAAAGACCCGCAGATGAAATGCTCGGTGCAATCAACCGGCGGCTCGGTCTATAACGTAAATAACGTGCTAAAAAAAGAGCTAAATTTCGGTTTCGTCCAAAGCGACGTGGTTTATGATAAATTTAACGGCGTGGGCAAATTTGAAGGCAACGGCGATCAAAACCTACGCGCCGTCGTCTCGATCTATCCTGAGCTTCTCGCGTTCGTCGTCTCAAAATCAAGCGGTATCGGCTCGATAAACGACCTCGAGGGCAAAGCGATCAACGTCGGCAACCCCGGCAGCGGCAACGAAATGACAGCGCTTGGCGTGTTTAAGGCTTACGGATTTGACGAGAAAAAGCTAAAACATCACGGCGTCCTCACTGCCGGCGAGTGCCCGCACGCGCTAAAAGATAAGAAAATCGACGGCTACTTCTATATGGTCGGTCACCCGACGGCTAACATCACCGACGCGGCAAACTCGCTACCTATCGACATCGTAAATATCGAGGGCGAGCAGGTCGATAAGATGCTAGCTGCTATGCCATACTTTGCCAAAGGCACGATACCAAAAGGCACTTATGAGGGCGTAGATCACGACGTAAACAGTATCGGCGTTAAAGCCGTACTAGTCACGGATAAAAGCATGAGCGATACTGCCGTGGCTGCGGTTGTGAAGGCGATTTTGGATAACTTTGACGAGTATAAGAGCCTGCACCCGGCACTTGCTGCTGTTACTAAAGAGAGCCTGATAGAGGGGCTTTCTGCGCCTTTGCACCCTGCTGCCGAGGCCGAGTTTAAAAAAGCCGGCATAATAAAATAAACTAGCTAAGTCGTGCGGGTTAAATTTGACCTGCGCGGCTTGTTTTTTGTTAAATTTAGGGCTTGTTTTTTGAGGATTTAAAATTTGACGCTTTGCTAGCTTGTTTTTGGGCGGCGGCGAGTTTGCTTTAGCCGCATCAAGCGTCAAATTTTAGATTTGGCTCATACGCGCGTTTTGGGCTAGTTTTGCTTGCCGTTTGCAAAATCCGTATCTTTACGGCGCGAGGTTAAATTTGTAGGTAAATTTAAGGCTTAAGCAAAGCGGGCCAAATTTAAAAAACTAAAGTCCCGGTTTACTCGGGCAAAATCGCCGAATTTTAGAAAAAATTTAAGAGGTCAAGAAAAGAGCAAATATGGATAAAAACTTAAACGATACACGAACAAATACCGAGTCGGCGCAGGAAAAGGAGGAGTTCGTCGAGGTAAAGACGCGCGAGATAAACTCGAGCTTTTATATATATTTCACGAGCATTATCTGCTTTGCGTGGTCGGTTTTTCAGCTTTATATCGCGTATTTTCCGATGAACACGACGATGTCGCGCTCGGCGCACCTTGCTTTTGCTATCTGTTTACTTTTTTTGCTCTATCCGCTTAAAATTCACAAAAAAGCTCACTCCAGCCTGCCGTTTTACGACATCGCGCTTTGCGTTTTGGGTACGCTAGCTGCGCTCTATCCGCTCATAGAGTTTTACGCTCTAGCGCAGCGTCCCGGAGACTACACGGGCTTTGATATAGCCGTAGCCTGCGTCGCCGTGGTCGTGCTGTTTGAGGCGGGTCGCAGGATCATAGGTCCGGCGCTTCCTATCATCGCAGCGATATTTTTGGCGTATGATTATTTCGGTCAGTACATGCCGGACATCATTGCGCACCAGGGCGCTAGCCTAAATAAGCTCGCAGGTCACATGTATCTTACGACCGAGGGCGTTTTCGGCGTGCCGCTTGGCGTTAGCGTGAGTTTTATCTATCTTTTTGTCTTGTTCGGTTCGCTTTTGGAGCGCGCGGGAGCGGGGCAGTATTTTATAAATTTAGCCTTTGCGCTGCTGGGTAAATTTCGCGGCGGACCGGCGAAAGCTTCGGTTATCGCGTCAGGACTAACCGGCATGGTGAGCGGTAGCTCCACGGCAAACGTCGTAACGGTGGGCACGTTTACGATCCCGCTGATGAAAAAGGCGGGTCTAACTAGCACCAAAGCCGGCGCTATCGAGGTAGCCGCGGGCGTGAACGGTCAGCTGATGCCGCCTATCATGGGCGCGGCGGCCTTTATAATCGCCGAGTTTTTGGGCCTTAGCTATACAAACGTCATGATCGCGGCAGTGATTCCTGCGTTCGTGTGCTATATGTCGCTGTTTTTTATCGTACATCTTGAAAGCTGTAAGCTCGGGCTAAAAGGCATGGAGCAGGGCGCAGGCATATCTAAGCTTAAAATTTTCGTGAGCGGTCTGCACTATCTTATCCCGATTTTGGTTTTGCTCTACACTTTGCTAATCGCAAACGAATCGCCGATTTCGGCGGCTTTTAACGCTATTTGCGTGCTGTTTTTAATCATCCTTTTCCAAGAAACGGTTAGAAAGATAGCTCACGGCGAGGACATCGGTAAAGAGGACTTTATCATAGGCTTTGCGGATATATTTTGGGCGATGGTGACTGCGGCTAAAAGTATGACGACGATCGCGATAGCTACGGGTTTAGCCGGTATCATCGTGGGTTCGATCTCGCTAACGGGCGTCGGTCAAGTGCTATCTGAAGTCGTGGAAAATTTAGCCGGCAACAACATCGTGCTCATCCTCTTTCTCACGGCGATAATGTCGCTGATACTAGGCATGGGCTTGCCGACGACGGCGAACTATATTGTCGTTAGCTCGCTAGTAGCGCCTGTTATTTTGTTTTTGGCGCACAAAAACGGCTTTCTCATACCGGCCATCGCGGTGCATCTTTTCGTCTTTTACTTCGGTATCCTAGCCGACGATACGCCTCCGGTGGGCATCGCGGCATACGCTGCGGCCGGTATCGCCAAGGCAAATCCGGTAACCGTGGGCGTGCAGGGCTTTTTCTACGACCTACGCACGACGATTTTGCCTTTTTCGTTCGTGTTTAACAATAAGCTGCTTTTGATAGAGAGCGTAAACGCCGCCAATCCAAACGACGCCAAAGGCATAGTGTGGATAACAAATCCGCTCGAGATGGCGCTGATTTTCGGCACGGCGCTAGTAGGCATGTTTGCCTTTTCTTCGGCGCTTCAGGGGTATTTCGTTAAACGCGTAAGCATGCTCGAGCGCGCGCTGCTTTTATGCGTAGTGCCGCTAACTTTGGTGCCTAATATGTGCGCTAAATATATCCCTTTTATCGCGAACGAATACGTTTCTTACGCGATCGGAGTCTCGCTTTACGCGGCGCTGTTTGCATTTCAATGGATACAAAATAAAGCGGAAAAGAGAGTTGGCGTAGGCGCTTAAAGCCTGCGCTTTTTTATTCTGCGACCGTTACTATCTCTTAAAATTTAGCCTAGTTTTTTGTTTTGCTTTTTGTAAATTTAAGTTGGCGTTGTAGTGGGAAAGAAAGATAAAATCGGGTTAAATTTGATTGCTAAATTTAACCCGAGTAAGGAAAATTAAAGTCTTTTTGAGCGTTTTAGATCGCTTGCGAATTGGCATCCGAGGCTATCGCCTATCTTGCACGCTTTTTCAAAAAGAGCGTAGGCCTCTTTAAATTTTTTCTCCTCTAGCAGATACGATCCCGCAGTCGCGCACGAAAAGCCGTCGCCAAGCTCGCAGCCTTTATTTAGCAGCGCGCGCGCCTTTTCTTTGTCGCTAGACACGTATATCCCGCCGGCACCCGAGCAAGCCTCTTTTGAGCCTAGTTCGCAGCCTTTTTCGTATAGCTCAAGCGCTTTTTGACCGTCCGGCACGATGTCCTTGCCCAGCTGATAAAGCGCGCCTAGTTTTGCGCAGGCTAGGCCGTTGTTAGCGTCGCAGGCGGCCGCAAATTTTTCGCGAGCCGTTACGAAATTAGAGCTCTCGTAGGCTTTGACGCCGTCCTCAAAATCGCCGCCCAGAGCAAAAACCGCGGCAACTAGCATTAGAAGTTTTTTCATTATCTCCCTTTAAATTTAAAATATTCTATTTTAGCATATTTAAAATTATTTTTTGTTTAGCCGTTGTTCCCGCGTTTTGAAATCAGGCATGAGCTTAGCGATGAAGTCGTAGAAGCTTTTTTGATGGTGGGGGTAGATCAGGTGGGCAAGCTCGTGAAGCACGACGTATTCGACTAGTTCGGGGGCTTTTTCGATCAAATTTAGGCTTAAATTTATGTAGCCTTTGCGCGAGTTGCAGCTACCCCAGCGCGTGGTCATTTTGCGCACGACGACGCGGTTTATTTTTCGGTTTACGGTAGGAGCGAATTTAGCTATAAAATGCCCGTAAATGCGCCTCGCAAAAGCTTTTTTGTAGTTTTCTAGCGCGGTTAAATTCGCAGCGTAAATCTCTCCGTCAAATTTACGTCCGTCTGCGTTAGTAAATTTAGCCTCGCTAGGCTGCGCGTTAAATTTAATCGCGTCAAATTCGCCGTCAAATTTAGCGCCGTAAAGGTGCGGGTCTAGCCCGTCCGAGCTCAAATTTAAGCCGTCAAAAAATCCTGAATCGCTTGCGAACCGTATCAAATTTACGCCCTTTAAATTTGGCTCAAATTTGATACGGTAAACCTCGCCCAGTAGCCTAAACTCATCCTCGCGCGGTAAATTTGCTAGCGTTTTTTCGCGAGCCGATTTTAGCCAGTCGTAGTGTTTTTGCACGAACTCTAGCGCATATTTTTGCGCGGCGTAAAAGGGCAGCGAGACCGAGATTTCGCCTGATTTGGCGACTTTTAGGCGGGTTGTTTTGACGCCTTTTTTAAAATTTAGCGCGACGTCAAATTCGCCGCATTTTACGCAAACGGTTTTTACACGAGGCGTTTTTCTTGCCATTTTCTGCTTCTCCAGCGCCATGTGTTTACGAGTCCGCGCAGCCACTCGTCGGCGGTAAATCCTATCCAAACGCCGATGATCCCCATGCCCTGCACGATGCCCAGATAGTATCCCAGCGGCAGGCTCACGCCCCACATAAACACCGCGCCCGTCATAAGCGGAAATTTAGCATCCCCACTTGCTCGCAGGGCGTTTACTATGACGATGTTAAACGTTCGTCCCGTCTCAAGCGCGATAGAAAGGGTAAAAAGCGGCAGCATGACGGCCTTTAGCTCCTCGGTCAAATTTAATCGCTCCATGATCTCAAATTTACCGAAATACGCCGCCAAAACCACCGCTAGAGTCGCGATAAAGCCGATACGAAGCGCGCGGAAAGTGCGCGAGTATGCCTCGTCAAATCTCATCGCGCCGACTAGGTGGCCGACGATGACTTCGTTTGCGACGCTGATGCTGGCTCCGCAAAGTAGGATTAAAAGCGTGATCTGAAAGTAAATGGTCTGCACGTTTAGGCTAGCCTCGCCCATGCTCGCTACAAAGCCGAAAGCCACCATATACTGCGCCATCCAGAGCAAATTTTCGCCGGCACTTGGAAGCCCGACGGATAAAATTTTACGCAAGATCGCAAACGGCAGGCTAAATAGACGCTTAAAGAAAATTTTGACTTTGGCGTAGCGGGTCAGGATCAAAAATAGCACGATAACACCCACTAGGCGCCCCACGACCGTCGATACCGCGACGCCGTAGAGACCGTAGTTTGGCAGTCCCAGCCAGCCAAAAAGCGCGATGGCATTGCCGCAAAGGGTGATGACGTTCATGAGTAGGGAGACTAGCATGACGGCGGTGGCGAAGTTGTAAACGCGAAGCACGGCTGCTAGCACCATACCGATACCGTCAAAAGCAAGCGCTACGCCTAGCATGTGCAGGTAGCCAAAACTCTCCTGTCTAAGCTGCTGCGGGACGTTTAAAAGTTCTAAAATTTCAAACCCGAAAAAGTAAATAAAAACCGCGCTAAAAAGCCCGATTATCGTGTTAAACGTGATGCTAGCGTGTATGACGCGTTTGGCTAAATTTATATTTTTAGCGCCTAGAGCCTGCGCGACTACGACCGAGCAGCCCACGCTAAGGAAGCTAAAAATGGTCATAAAAAGATCCATTATCTGGTTGCCCGCGCCCATGGCGCCGACTAGATGAACGCTGACCTTGGTCACCATATAGGTGTTTATGATGAGTGTCACGAAGTGCAAAAACATATCTAAAAATATCGGGATAGTAAGTTTTTTGAGCGATAAATTCATAAATTCTCTTTTGTAACGTGGATTTTAAATAACGCGCGATTATACCCAAATATAAATTTAAAGCGTTTTAAGGCGTCGCTGCGTGTTTTGCGGGCGAGCGGGCATAATCTTTTTATTAGCTTAATCAAGTATAATTGAAAAAATTTAATCTAAACGGATATCAAATGCACAAAACAAATTTCACGTCACGCTGGGCGTTTATCATCGCTTGCGTGGGCTCGGCTATCGGTATGGCCAACGTCTGGGGATTTCCTTATAAGGTCGGTACGAACGGCGGCGGCGCGTTTTTGCTCGTTTATCTGTTTTTTGTCGCGATATTTTCTTATGTCGGACTTTCTGCCGAGTACGCTATCGGCAGACGCGCCAAAACCGGTACGCTAGGCTCATACGAATACGCGTGGAAGAGCCGAAACTGGGGCACTTTCGGTAAAATTTTAGGTTGGATACCGTTAGCCGGCTCGATGTGTATCGCTATCGGCTACGCAGTCATCATCGCGTACGTTTTAAAGGCGCTATTTCAGGCGATCACGGGCTCGCTGATGACCGTGGATACGAACACTTGGTTTGAGTCCTTTGCGCTTTCGTCCTATTCGGTCGTGCCGTTTCACTTTATCGTCGTTGCGGGCACGCTGTTTACGCTATTTTTCGGCGCGCACAGTATCGAAAAGACAAACAAAATCATGATGCCGCTTTTTTTCGTGCTATTTTTTATCCTAGCTATCAGAGTGGCGTTTCTAGACGGGGCGTTTGGCGGGTATAAATTCGTCTTTCACAGCGACTGGGGCAAGCTAGCTGATCCTATGGTGTGGGTTGTGGCGATGGGACAGGCGTTTTTCTCGCTATCTATCACGGGCTCTGGTATGATCGTTTACGGCGCATATCTATCAAAGGACGAGGATGTAGTAGATAGCGCGCAAAAGACGGCGATCTTTGATACGATCGCGGCGATGACAGCGGCGCTAGTTATGCTACCTGCGGTTTTTGCCTACGGCATGGATCCGGCGGCGGGACCCGGGTTACTTTTCGTAACGCTGCCTAAAATTTTACAAGACATGCCGGGCGGTCAAATTTTCGCGATTATTTTATTTACGGCGGTGATTTTTGGCGGCGTGACATCGCTGCAAAATATGTTCGAAGCAGTCGCCGAGTCGATAATGCACAAATTTCCTAAGCTAAAGCGCGGCGTCGTACTAATCGCGCTTTGTATAATATGCTTTGGTATCGGCGTAAATATGGAAGCCATAACTAGCTGGGGACCGTGGATGGACTTCGTGTCGATCTATATCATACCTATCGGAGCGGTGATCGGCGCGGTGTCGTGGTTTTGGGTGATCAAAAAAGAAGAGATCATGGACGAGATCAACACTGGCGCGGCAAAAAAGCAAGGCGCGTTTTGGTACTTTACGGGCAGATATATCTACGTGCCGATGGCGCTTACGCTTTGTATCATCGCGCTTAGCATGCATATCTCGTTTTAAGGCTCGCGCGTGGCTCTAATTGACCTTATCGACGTTAGTAAAAAATTCGGCCCCAATGAAATTTTAAACAAAGTAAGCCTCAGCGTAAACGAGCGCGAGCGTATCGCTATCATCGGTAAAAACGGCAGCGGCAAAAGCACGCTGATGAAGCTAGTCGCGGGCGCGCTAGAGCCTGATAGCGGTAGGCGTATCGTGCAAGGCGGCGTAAAAGTAGAAATGCTCGCGCAAAATCCTAAATTTGACGATGCGGCTACCGTAAAAGACGCGCTAAATTTGGAGCTAAAAGAGATTTTTGACGCTAGAGACGAGTATGCCGTGGTGCTAGAAGCGCTCGGACGCGACCCGCAAAACAAAGAACTAAACGCGAGGCAAGACGAGCTAATCAAATTTATCGAGGCAAAAGACGGCTGGCAGATCGAGCGCAAGATCGAGCGCGTGCTGGAGGAGTTTAAGCTAAAAGAGTACGAAAACCGTGCTGTTTCTAGCCTTAGCGGAGGCGAGATACGCCGCGTGGCTCTGGGCGCGCTGATACTAAAAAAGCCCGATGTTTTGCTGCTTGACGAGCCTACCAATCACCTTGACGTTTATATGGTGAGATTTTTAGAGGATATGCTAAAAAGCTCGCGTCAGACGATAGTTTTTATCTCGCACGATCGCTATTTTATCGACGCGCTGGCAACTAGAAGCGCCGAGATCGAGGAGGGCACGCTGGCGTCGTTTGACGGCGGTTACGCGAACTATTTAGCTAAAAAAGAGGAAATCCTAGCCAGCCTGGCCAAATCTCACGAAACTTTGCTAAAACAGCTAAAAGCCGAGGAGGAGTGGCTGCGCCGCGGCGTCAAAGCGCGTTTAAAACGCAACGAAGGGCGCAAAGAGCGAGTGCTAGCCATGCGCGAAGAGGCTAAGAAAAATCCGGGCGTTATACGCCGCGTTAGGCTCGAGCTTGAGCGCGCGAGCAAAAATTTTAACCAAACGCAAAGCGTAAACCGCAAAAAAATGCTATTTGAGATCAAGCAACTAAGCAAAATCATCGGCGGCAAGCAGCTTTTTAGGGATTTTAACGCGCGCGTTTTGCAAGGCGAGCGTATCGCGATAGTCGGACGAAACGGCAGCGGCAAAAGCACTCTTATTAAAATTTTACTCGGGCTTGAAAAGCCTAGTAGCGGCGAAGTTAGGCGCGGCGAGGTGCGCGTGGGGTACTTTGATCAGTCGCGAAGCGCTCTGGATGACGATAAGAGCCTCATCGAGACATTTTGCCCAAACGGCGGCGATCACGTCATGGTGCGCGGGCGAAATATGCACGTATACGGCTACCTTAAAAATTTCCTATTTCCTAAAGAATTTCTCGATAAACCCATCGGCGTACTAAGTGGCGGCGAGAAAAACCGCGTGGCGCTCGCGCTACTTTTTAGCAAGGAGTACGACGTACTCGTGCTTGACGAGCCGACAAACGACCTGGATATAGCAACTATTAACATCCTTGAGGACTATCTGCAAAGCTTTGAAGGCGCCATAATAATCGTAAGCCACGACCGATACTTCGTCGATAAGATCGCGCACAAACTCTGGGCATTTGAGGGGACGGCGATCGAGGTGCTGCATCAAGAATACAGCGTCTACCTTGAGCTAGAAGACGAATTAGCCGAGCTTGGTAAATTTGAAGCAAGCTTGGCTAGCGAGGCCGAGCAAGCGCAAAAACAAAAGAGCAAAACAAGCGCGAAGCTAAGCTACAAGCAAACGCAAATTTTATCCTCGCACCCCGAGAAAATCGCCGCGCTGGAAGCTAAGATAAAAGAGCTAAACGCGGGCCTTAGCGATCCTAAAATCTATCAGCAAATCGGCCTAACCGCACTTTATAACGACCTAGAAGCGGCAAAAAGCGAGCTGGAGACGCTTGAAAACGAATATTTCGAAGTGCTTGAAATCGCCGAAAATTTGGAGTAGATTTGAAAAAATTTACCAAAATCGGCAGGGTTAGCGGACTATATATGAGGACGATCAAGCTAAACGAGGCTGTCGCCGTGAGCTTTGAAGTGGGCAATCAGAGATTTAGCGCGACGTTTTCGCCCGGGAATTTTGAGCTAGAAACGGGCGATCTGGTTAAGATAGAATATGAAAAAGAGGGCTTTTTAAACAAAATCATCAGGTTTGAGATTATTGCAAGCGGTGATATGAAGGTGCATATTGCATTTTTTATATTTTGGCTGATATTAAGCGCGTTTTTCGTCTGCGGCATAGTGATGGGGATGGCTAACGGCAAGATAAATTTTAGCGGTTTTGACGGGCTTTTGGGTTTACTTTTTCCTCTTCCGGCTACGATTTTTACGCTAAAAGCTATGGCGGATAGATTTAAAATTTTAAGACTTTTGCGAGAAAGCGAGCGGCGCCTTGAAAAATAAATATTTTACTCTACTTTTTTGCCTTCTCGCGCTTTTTGCCGTGCTTTTTACGGTGTTTTTTATGGTTTATATAGTTAGCTACGAGGAGGAGGGTGAATTTATCCAGATAGGTAGCAGCGAATTTTACGCGACGCCGCAGGGTAAAATTTACGCGCTCGTCCCAAGCGGAGGTAAATTTGAGCTAAAAGGCGCGCGTGCGGATAAATTTAAGGTTCTTGCGCCAGGCGGTTATCGCGGGCGAAACGTCGGAGCTGATGAAAATGCCGTCTACTGCGGCAATCTTGCTATGATCGGGCTTGATCCCTCTCGCGCTAGGGCGATTGGTAACGGATATTTTACGGACGGCGAGATTAGTTATTTTTGTAGCGACGCAGGCGAGAGAAACGACGAGCTAGGCGAGTTTACCGAGATGGTTCAAACCGTAAAGTACGCGCTACTAGGCGCTGATAAACCGCAAAGCTATATCTATAAAACCCAGCGCGTTTCTAGCGTAAATTTAGCCCCTATTTTAGATTTCGGTTTTGCGGCGGAAAAAGCGGCTTTGCGCGGCGAAAGCGGCAGGGTGTATTTCGAGGGCAGGCAGCTAGAGGGCGCAGACGCTAGGGCGCTAAGATACGTGCTAGACGCGCGCGGACGAACTAGCGATTTTTACGTCACGGACGGGCGAAACGTCTATTTTAAAAGCTCGCGGCTTGCGGTCAAATTTACCACTGAGCTGCACGAGGCGGCTTATTTTAACGGCACGCACTATCTTTTAGAGCCTTCTAGCGGCGCGGTTTATGCGGACGAACGCGAGTTTGCGCCCGAATTTGCGCCTTATTCGCTACCCTTTGGCGTTTCCGGCGCGCACGCCTATCATCTGCTTTTTCGCGGCAAGGGCGGGATTTACTTTTGGCAGCGTCATAGCGACGACAAAAACGGGAAGCTAAAACGCGCGGCGGACGATCCTTTTTCGGGCGAAATTTCGCCGCTTGCTGGTAGCGTTTTTGTTAGCGGCGCTCAGACTTATTTCGTGCAGAGCCGTGAAGTATGGCACAGAAATAAGAGCGGCAGGCGGTTAGGCTCGCGCCATACGGAGCTTTTTAGGCTTGAAACTGGCGAGCAGTGGCGCAAAATAGGCCTTGTTCGTAACGGCGTATACGGCGCAGTTTACGCAAACGGCGATAAAATTTACTATTTTGACGCGATGGGAACGGGGCAGCTCATAGACTCTAGCGTCTACGAGATCGCGGATACTGAGGTCATCGAGATCCTGACGCGGCCGTATGATCCGCGCGGTAAAAATCTTGGCAGCGAGGATATCCGCAAGATGATAAAAGATGGCCAGCTCGTACCGGCGCAAGGCGAGCTAGTTTTTGAGGCGGTTACTAGCTATGACAGCGAAGAGAGGTATGCTCTTTGGATATTTTTGGCGGTCGCTATCTTTGCGGCGATCGCGGGCAAAGCCTACGAGTATAGAAATCGCGCAAAAGCGGTAGAAAACGAAGCCGTGACAAAACCTCGCGGCAAGGTAAAATTTAGACGGTAAATTTACGACTAGAATTTTTAAATGCTTAAATTTGACGTTTTGCTCGCCGCTAGCAAATTTTAATCAAATTTTCGCTAAAATCGGGTCAAATTTAAAAGGAGTGCAAATGAAACTAGGAAATTTTTCCGCAAACTCAAGCCTAAGCAATCAATACCTAGAACAAGCTCAAAACAACAGCGCAAAAGCCCTAAATAACATCTCCGCACAGCGCGCTATAAGCGGCATCGACAGCGCAAATCTCGCTATCGCGGACTCCCTACGCTCTCAAAGCTCCACGCTAGAGCAGGGTGTCGCAAACGCAAACGACGCTATCGGCATACTGCAGATCGCCGACTCTACGCTAGCAAATATCACGCAAAGCGCCGACCGTATCGGCGAACTCTCGGTGAGATATAACGGCGGCATCCTAAACGCTGATCAGCAAAAGATGATAAAAAGCGAGGCGGACGCGCTTGTGGGCGCGATGAGAGAGAGCACGCAGCAGGCGAGCTTTAACGGCAAGAACGTATTTGGTGGGCAGATGAGCTTCCTAACCGGCAACGGCACGGCGAGCGTAAATTTAAACGCGCCCGATTTTAGCGGTATAGACGTGAGTAACGGCGATAGCGTGAGTAAATTTATCGGTAGCATAAACGCTCTGCGAGGCGAGATCGGCGCGGCGCAAAACGGCATCATCTCGGGTATCAACGCAAGCCTAACCAAAAACGTCGCGCTAAGACAAAGCGAGTCGCAGCTGCAAAATAACGACATCGCTAAAAATCTAAGCGCTTTCAAGCAAAGCGACCTGCAAGCAAACGCCGCTATCCTCGCGCAAGCGCACAATACCGCAAGCTTGCAAAGCCAGTTTAATAGGCTTTTGGGTTAAATTTAACTAAACACCGTTTTAGCCGCTACGCTCCTTGGCGGCTAAAATGCTTTTGTTTTTACTCCTTGTTTTTACTCCGACTTTTGCGATCTAATCGCGCCTTAAATCAATCGGTCAAATTTTACTTTCACGTTTAATGTTGCTTTCACGCTTTGTGATTAAAATATTTATATAGCAAATGCTCGGCGCGGCAAATTTTACCTAAACCCTCCACATTAGCTTTGCTAGGATTATCATTATAGCGCACAAAACAAGAGCGATGACGTGCGGGTATTTGCCGAATGGATCGGGCTTTTTGAGCTTATAGACGTAAAAGAGCGATATCGCCGTGATTAGGCACATTAACCCCAGCACGCCGATCTTGGTTGCGAGCAAAATTTGAAACGGGCTATCCAGCCATCCGTTCTCGCCGCCGAAATAATCCTTTGCCATATAAGCGCCGCTGATAATCAGCAGCAAAAATGCCGTACCGAACACCTTCGCGCTGCCTTTAGTGTAGGCTTTTTTGACGCGAGCGAGGGTATCCTCGTCTATGTGCTTTTTGGCAAACGGAAATATACAAACATCGAAAAATACGTAACCGACGAAGGCGACGGCGCTCAAAATATGAACGATCAGAAAAAATAGATACATTTAAGACCTTTTTTGTTTGATTATATTTAAATCGGTCGTTTAAAGGGATGATTTTGATTAAGGATTGCGCAGAAGAGGGTTAAATTTAAATTTATCGGCGAGGCGCAATTTTGTAAAAATCTTTGTGAGGTCAAATTTGAATAGATTTGTAAATTTAGGATTGCGTAAAAATTAAAAGAAAATTATAAAATCCGCCCGTCAAATTTAACGGGCGGGGTAAATTTAAGGGCGCGTAAAAACGCTAAAACCTTAAATTTAGGTTTGAAGCCCTTGCCAAAACAAGGGCTAAATTTTACTCGACTTCGGCGTCGATGACGTCGTCGTCTTTTTTCTTACCGCCGTTTGCTTGCTCGCCTGCGGCGCCGTCTTTTTTATACATCGCTTCGGCTAGCTTGTGGCTGGCTTCGCTTAGAGTTTTGA
Source organism: Campylobacter showae (assembly GCF_963515975.1). GTDB lineage: Bacteria > Campylobacterota > Campylobacteria > Campylobacterales > Campylobacteraceae > Campylobacter_A > Campylobacter_A showae_F. Next base: position 20,199 of record NZ_CAUPZM010000013.1, on the reverse strand, counting down.
CCTTCGCGTCGATCTGCTCTTTGCTTGCGTTTTCGTCTTTTAGCGTCTCTTTTAGCTCGTCAAGCGCCTTTTGGATGCGCTCTCTGTCCTCGGCCGGGATCTTTTCGCCTAGCTCGTCGAGGCTCTTTTGCGTTTGGTGTGCGAGCGCGTCGGCTTGGTTGCGCGCCTCTACCGCGTCTTTGCGTTTTTTGTCGTCCTCTTTGTGTAGCTCGGCGTCTTTGACCATGTTATTGATCTCGTCCTCGCTTAGGCCGCTTGAACCCGAGATCGTGATATTTTGGGCTTTGCCTGTAGCCTTGTCTTTAGCTGAGACCGTTAGGATACCGTTGGCGTCGATGTCAAACTCAACCTCGATCTGAGGCACTCCGCGAGGAGCGGCAGGGATGCCCTCTAGGTTAAACTGACCCAAAGATTTGTTGTCGCGGGCAAATTCGCGCTCGCCTTGTAGCACGTGAATCGTGACGGCGCTTTGATTGTCCTCGGCGGTTGAAAATACCTGATTTTTCTTAACCGGGATAGTCGTGCCTTTTTCGATGATTTTCGTCATCACGCCGCCTAGAGTCTCGATACCTAGGCTTAGCGGAGTGACGTCTAGGAGCAACACGTCCTTCACATCGCCTTTGATGACCGCGCCTTGGATCGCCGCGCCGATAGCTACGACCTCGTCCGGATTTACGCTTTTATTTAGCTCTTTGCCAAATGCCTTTTTGACCTCTTCTTGTACTAGAGGTACGCGCGTCGAGCCGCCCACCATGACGATCTCTTTTACTTCTGTTTTGCTTAGGCCGGCGTCTTTTACGACCTCGTTTATCTTGGTGATAGTTTGAGCGACTAGGTCCTCGATCATACCTTCAAATTTAGCCCTAGTTAGCGTCTTTGTGAGGTGTTTTGGACCTGTAGCGTCAGCTGTGATAAACGGTAAATTTATCGTCGTTTCTTGAGCCGAGCTTAGCTCTTTTTTAGCTGTTTCAGCTGCCTCTTTTAGGCGCTGCATAGCCATCACGTCGGTTTTTAGATCGATGCCCGCGTCGCTTTTAAATTCGCTCGTTAGCCAGTCTATTAAGCGGTTATCGAAGTCGTCGCCGCCGAGAAACGCATTACCGCCCGTAGCCAAAACCTCGACCACGCTATCGCCGGTTTCTAGCACCGTAACGTCGAACGTACCGCCGCCTAGGTCGTAAACCATGATCTTTTCGGCCTCTTTTTTATCTAGACCGTAAGCAAGAGCCGCCGCGGTAGGTTCGTTTATGATGCGAAGCACGTTTAGCCCCGCGATCGTGCCGGCTTCTTTAGTCGCTTTTCTTTGGCTGTCGTTAAAATATGCAGGCACGGTGATGACGGCGTCTACGACCGTTTCGCCCAGATAGCTTTCCGCGTCTTCTTTTAGTTTTATGAGCACTTTTGCGGAGATTTCTTGCGGAGTGTAGACCTTGCCCGCGATCTCGATAGCGCACGCGCCGTTTCTATCTACGACGTGGTACGGCAGTCTAGCTTTAGCCTCCTGCGCGTTTTTCTCGTTGCTCATTAGGCCCATTATTCTCTTGATAGAGTAGATGGTTTTTTCAGGGTTTGTGACGGCTTGGCGCTTCGCGCTGTCGCCTACTAAAATTTCGCCCTTATCGGTAAACGCTACGACCGAAGGCGTCGTATTTTTACCTTCTTTGTTCGGGATTACTTTGCTCTCGCCTCGCTCATACACGCTTACGCATGAATTCGTCGTTCCTAGGTCTATACCTATTACTTTTGCCATTGTTTATCCTTTTTATTAAATTTTTATTTTAAATTTTACTTTGCTATCGATACCATCGCAGGTCGCAAAACTCTGCCGTTGATTAGATAGCCTTTTTGTATCACTTGCACGATTTTTCCTTTTTCCACGTCCTCGCTATCGATTTGCAGTACGGCATTGTGGAAATTCGGATTAAATTCGCCCTCGGTTTCGATCGGCGTGATACCGTTTTTTTCAAAACACTTTTTAAACTGATCTATCGTTATATAGATGCCTTCTTTGATTTTTGCCGCATATTCGTCGCCTTCGGTTTCAAAATTTACCGCCATCTCAAGCGCGTCTATCACGGGGAGCAGATCTCGCGCGAATTTTTCGTTCGCATACGTCGCGATGTCCGCTTTTTCCTTTTCGAAACGCTTTTTGATGTTTTCAAAGTCCGCGTTGGCTCTATAATACTTATCCGTTAGCTCCTCAAGCTGCTTTTGAAGCTCGACGTACTTCGCGTCTAGGCCCTCAAAGCTGATACTCTCGTCGAAATTTGACGGGATTTGCTGCTCAAGCTCCACGTTTTCATTCTCGTTCATGCCGCCTCCTTTAGGTTGTTTAAAAATCTTTCATAATCATTGTAAATACTGCCCGCGCAAAGCATTTTAGCCTCTTTGCCGTCAAAATTTACGCCTAGCTTCATGCCTAGGTAGTTCTCGCCGAAAAATACCAAATTTGAGTCAAAAACCATCTCAAAGCTAGGGCTTAGCGCGTTTTTAAAACTCTCTCCGAAAATTTCAAGCGCTATCTTTTCGTTTTCTAAAAAGCGAATTTTAGTGCGCTTTAGCTCGGCTATCTTGTTTCTTAGCTCGTTTAGGCCCACTTGCATACAGGTAAGCTCGAGTCTGTCGAGGTCTATGCCGATGAGATTGCTCAAAAATTTCTCGACTTTCGAGTTAAATTTGAGCGCTATTTCATCCTCGCTAAAGCTCAAAATCAAAAATCTATTGTTTAAATTTAAGACCTCGTTTAGCGTTTGGGTTTTGCTTTCAAAAACCATCGCGTAAATTTCAAATTTATCGCTTAACAACTTTAGTAGGCTAGGATTTGCGATATCTAACGTCTCATCGAAATTTAACCTAGCTCGCCAATAATCTCTCATCGTCGCAGCCGTCGGTATCCTGCCGCCGCTAACGTGAAACTGCGTAATCGCGCCCTCGTCAGAGAGCTTTTTAAAATAAACCCTGATCGTAGAGGCTGGGATCGACATCGCCATACGCGAACCAAGCTCGCTAGAGCCGATCGGAGCGTTGTCGCTAAGATAAGCTTGAATGATAGAATCAAGTATCAGATCTCGCTTGCTCACCTTTATCATATTAGCACTCTCTCCTTTAAATTGCTAGGCGCATTATACAACATTGAGCGGATAATTGTCAAGGGCTATAGTTAAAAAAAATTATTTAGATAACTTTAGCGTAGTAAGCTCAATGTTGGAAAGGTAAAATTTGGTTGAATGAGCGGTATAGGGGAAAAATTAAATATATTTAATATAAGAGGATGGCAAAATTGGTTTTAATGCTAATTTTTTTAAAAATCTAAAATTTGATGTGTTAAATTCTGAAAATAAATTAAGAAGTAAAATTTGAAAGAAAAGCCCCGAAATTGGGGCTTGGGATTATTTATCTCTGAGGTTTAGCTCAGCGATAACTTTTGTGTAAGCTGCGTAATCTTTAGCTTTTAGATATTTCATCAAGCGTTTTCTGCGACCGACTATCTTAAGTAGTCCAAGGCGAGACGAGTGATCTTTTTTGTAGATTTTTAGGTGCTCGGTTAGTTCCTCGACTCTTGCGGTTAGCAATGCGATCTGAACTTCCGGAGAGCCCGTATCTTTCTCTTTTCTAGCGAATTTCGCAACAATTTCTGCTTTTTTAGCCGAATCCAAAGCCATAATGACCTCCTGATTGGTGAGATTAAAAAAGGCGATTATATCATAAAAATCAAAAAATGCGGCACCTGTTTTAAAAAATATTGATTTAATCAAAATTGATTTAATCAAATTTGCAGATAAAATTTAATAAAATATCCGCAAAAAATTTAAGGGGAATTTATGCTTTTGACAAAAGCGAGCGAATACGCGCTGCTTTCGCTGATTTACATAGCGCAAAAAGACGCTCCCTCGGACGTCGATACGATGTCGGGCGAGCTTGAGATATCAAAAAGCTTTTTGGCTAAAATTTTGCAAAATTTGGCTAGAGAGGGTATTTTGGTTTCGTTTAAGGGCGCAAACGGCGGATTTATGCTTGCGCAAAAGCCTGAAGAAATCAGTATAAAAAGAATAATCGAAAGCGCAGAAAAGCGTAAAATGGCGGTATTTGAGTGCTCGATCTCGGCTGATAGCTGTGCCTCCAACAAGGGCGGAATGTGTCAAATTTGGCCTATGTTTAGCGCGCTTCAGTCTAAAATCGACGATTTTTTAGATACGATTACGTTAGCAAATATAATCAAGAAGTAAAATTTGGCAAAACAAAAGCGCAATATCCTAACCCTGGTCGCACCGTTTTTAGAGCCTATCGTAAGGTTTAAGGGGCTCACGATTGTCGGCGTCATAATCGCCATCCTAGCGATCATCATCGTGCCGCTTCCTAGCGCGGTTTTGGATTTTTTTCTTGCGCTTTCCATCTCTATCTCGGTACTCATCATCCTGATCGCCGTTTACGTGCCAAAGCCGACCGACCTTAGCACGTTTCCGACGCTTATTCTCATCATCACGCTTTTTAGACTCTCGCTAAACATAGCCACCACGCGCATGATTTTAAGCGAAGGACACAACGGTCCCGATGCCGTGAGCGAGATCATCTCAAGCTTCGGACAATTCGTCGTAGGCGGCAACTACGTCATCGGCGTGATCGTCTTTACGATCCTCGTGCTTATAAATTTCATGGTCGTCACCAAAGGCTCGACGCGCGTGAGCGAGGTGCAGGCGAGATTTACGCTCGATGCGATGCCTGGTAAGCAAATGGCGATAGACGCCGACCTAAACGCCGGTCTAATCGATGAAAAGACAGCTAGAGAACGCCGCGAAGCAATCATTGGCGAGGCGAATTTCTACGGAGCGATGGACGGTTCGTCTAAATTTATCAAAGGCGACGCAGTCGCTGGCATCATCATCACGATCATAAACATCGTCGGCGGCTTTCTCATCGGTTCGTTTCAGTACGGCCTAGATATGGCTACCTCAGCGCAAAACTACACGATCCTAACGATCGGCGACGGTCTAGTGAGCCAGATACCTGGCCTCATCACGTCGACGGCCACGGCGATCATCATCACTCGCGCGAGCAAGGACGATGAAAATTTCGCCGAGGGCTCGCTAACGCAGCTGCTAGGCGAATATAAAACGCTTCTAATAGTCGGCTTTATACTATTTATCTTCGCTTTAGTTCCCGGGCTTCCGACGCTATCTCTCGGATTTATCTCGCTTTTGTTTTTAAGTATGGGTTATATAATGAAAGAGGTAAAAGAGGGCAAGATAAATTTGACCGCCAAGGCCCAAAGTGCAGTCTCTGCTCAAGGCGAAGAAGAAGGGCAGGCTGCACCAAAACCCCCTAAAAAAAGCGAAGAAGAGATCGCCCGCGAAGAGGAAGCTAAGATAAACGATATCTTAAAGCTTGAAATTTTAGAGCTTGATCTGGGTTACGGCTTGCTAAAGATCGCCGAGACCGATCTCATCGAGCGCATACGAGCGATGCGCCGAAATATCGCGGCACAGCTTGGTTTTTTGATGCCAAAGATCCGTATCCGCGATAATCTCCAACTACCGCCCAACGAATACCGCTTCAAGCTAAAAGGCGTCGTGATCGGGCAGGGAGAAATTTACGCGGATAAATTCCTCGCGATGGATAGCGGACTAGTTAGCGACAACATCGAAGGCATCCCGACTAAAGAGCCGGCGTTTGGCCTAGACGCGCTATGGATCGATGCGAGCGTGAAGGAGGATGCGATACTAAGCGGCTACACGATCGTAGATCCCGCGAGCGTCATCTCCACGCACATGAGCGAACTGATAAAACAAAACGCCGCCGAGCTCCTAACTCGCCAAGAGACGCAAAATTTGCTCGACAAGCTAAAATCGGAATACCCCGTCATCGTCGAGGATACGCTTCGCATCGCGCCTATCGGAGTCGTTCAAAAGGTGCTAAAAGCGCTACTAAAAGACCACATCCCGATAAAAGATATGCTAAGCATCCTAGAGGCGTTAAGCGACATCGCCGAGGTTAGCAAGAATCTCGATATGATCGTCGAGCACGTCCGCACCGCGCTTGCTCGCGCTATCACTTCGCTTTACGTCGATGAGGGCGGGCGGTTAAATTTTTACGTGATGGAGCCTGCCGCGCAGCAAAAGCTGATCGACGCCGTGCAGTATAAAGACGGCGCGTATCACCTGATGATAAACGTCTCGCAGACGTCGGCGATCGTACAGGCTCTGCGCGAGGCGAGGGTGAAGCGGCCGATCTCGGAGTACGGTTCGATGATACTTTGCGTGGAGCCTAGCTTGCGTAAATTTATCGCCGATATCTGCGCGAATTTCGCCATAGATATCACGGTGCTTAGCTTTGCCGAAGTTGCGGCAAATACGCCGTTTGAGACGCTAGGCACGATAGATATATCAAATTTGTAAGGAAGAAAATGACCATCCATCACCTCTCGCACACCGATCTGGACGGATACGGCGCGCAGGTAATAACGAATCACTATTTTAAAAACGTTAAATTTTATAACTCAAACTACGGCAAGGAGATCGACGAGAAATTTGATCAAATTTTGGCTCAAATTTCGGATAAAAGCGTAGCCCAGACGCGGTCAAATTTAAGCGGCGAGCAAAACGAGAGCTTGCAAGATGTGTCCGAAAATCGCGGCGAGGGCGAAGCGGCTAAAAATGACGAAAAAGCGCTTATCCTGATAACGGATTTAAATTTGACCGTGGAGCAGTGCGAAACCTACGAAAAGGCGATCGCAAATAAAAACGCTAAAATTTTGCTCCTCGATCACCACCAAAGCGGAGCCGAGTGCGCGAGCAAATTTAGCTGGTATTTTTTAGATAGCTCAAGGTGCGCGACTAAGATCACGCATGATTTTTTCGCTAAAATTTACGGGGTGGATGCTAGCCTAAATCACTTTAGCGACGTCGTAAATGCGGTCGATATCTGGCTAAAAGACGACGTAAATTTTGAAATGGGCAAGGTCGGGCTCGGACTCGTTGCAAACGCAAAAGAGATAAACAAAACGATGTTTGAGGTTGAAAATTCGCGCTATCTTTTTTATCTAATCAAACGAGCGCGGGAGTTTTTTGACGCGGGAGACGACTATGTCGGGCTTGACGAGGCGATTTTCGGGTTTAAAAAGGACTTTTTTAAAGAGGATAAAAACGATACGCTAAGCAATCTGATCTCAGCCTTCGTCGTAAAAAAACTAAGCGAAGAAAAAGAGAAATTTAGCATAAAATATAACGACCTTAACGGTATTTTGACCTACAATATCGGCAATACTTCAGTTATCGGCAACGATTTTTTAGTCGCGAACCCCGATATTGATTTTTTCATCGACGTTACGAGCAAAAAGACTCTGAGCTTTCGCGCTAACGGCAAAGCCGACGTAAGCTTGATGGCTAAAAATTTAGTCGGCGGCGGCGGACACGTAAATGCTAGCGGCGGGCTTTTTGCGGGCTTTAAGGATAGCTTTAGCTATGAGAACGTAAAAGCGCAGATAACCGACCTAATAACCAAAAAAACGATTTTACAAGGATAGAAAATGAAAGAAATAGAACCTACCGTAGACGAGCTAAGTTACGAGCTTTCGATGATGCTGGAGGCGATGCTTTATTATGCCGGCGTGAAAAAAGATAGGCTTGAGGACGCTGCAGAGACCTACATCGAGTGTATCGACGACGCGCTGGAAAACTCGGGCGCCGAAGGCGTGGACGAGGTGCTCGAAGTCGTCGAATACATGAAGAAAAAGCACGCTAAATTTTTCAAATGAAAACTCTAGCGCAAATTTTACTTTTATCGGCTCTGGCGGCGATACTGGGCGGTTGCGTGTTTTTAAACGACCGCGGCGTGACGACGAAGTACTACAATGAGTGCAAGGAGTACTACGACGCAACGGGCGTCTATCACAAAGAGTGCCCTAAAAACATCATCGACTGGACGGAGTGATGAGCTTAGAAGCGGCTAGAGCGGCGAAGGCTAGGGAGCTGGCGGGCAAAACCTACGCGCCTTTGATGCGGGAGATAGAGGAGCTGGCGGCTAAATTTAAGGGACGCGAATTTGAGCTTAAATTTGACGATATAGTCGAGATAAACGCAAATTTAAACCCAGCCCAGCGCAAAGAGACGCTGCAAACGGCGTTAAATTTACGCTCGTGGCGCAAAGGGCCGTTTAAGATAGACGATATCTTGATAGACAGCGAATGGAGGAGTTTTGTTAAATTTAACCTACTCGCGTCGCACATGGATCTAGCAGATAAGGTCGTGGGCGATATCGGCTGCAACAACGGCTACTATCTCTTTCGTATGTTGACGCAGCGCCCAAAAAAACTGATCGGCTTTGATCCGGGCGTGATGAGCTTTTTGCAGTTTAAATTTATCGATGCGTTCGCGCGCTCGAGTATAGAGTACGAGCTGCTAGGCGCCGAGCATTTGCCCTACTACGGCGTCAAATTTGACGCGCTATTTTGTCTTGGCGTGCTCTATCACAGAAGCGATCCGGTGCGCACTCTAAAAGAGCTAAAAGGCGCGCTAAATGCGGGCGGCGAGCTATTTTTGGACACGATGTATCTTGATATGCAGGGCGATTTTGCCTTGAGTCCAAAAAATACATACTCAAAGATACCAAATATCTACTTCGTGCCGACTATTAGCGCGCTTTTAAACTGGTGCGAGAGGGCAAATTTTAAAGACGCGCAAATTTTGGCTACAAAGTCGACGGACGCGCACGAACAGCGAAAAACGGAGTGGATCTTGGGACAGAGCTTGGGCGATTTTCTAGATCCCGCAGACCCGGCGCGCACGGTCGAGGGCTATCCCGCGCCAAAACGGGTCTATCTAAAACTAAGCGTATAAAAAGGTGAAAAATGGACGAAAATATCTACGACGACAACAGTAGCGACAGCGTGGTGTTGCCTGAGGACGAAAATCCGTTTCGCAACGAGCTAAAAACCTCGCCGAATATAAAAATCGGCCTAAGCGGTGCCGTGACGCAGCTTGAGCCAAATCACGCTAAAACGCGTTTTTTCGCCACTGGCGATATGGTCGCCGATAGCGAGGGGCTTATACACAGCGGGTTTGTTTTCTCTGCGGCTAGCTACGCGGCGATGGCGGCGGTCAATGAGACTTTTAGCGTCGTTATCGGGGCTAAGATACATTTTTTCGCTCCGACCAAGCTAAACGAAGCGATCGAATTCGACGCGCGCTCGCACTTTAACGAGAGTAAAAAACGCGAGGTGCGAGTGACGGGCAAAACAAACGATATAAAGGTGTTTGAGGGTACTTTTCAGGTCGTGATTTTAGAGGATCATATCTTTAAAATTTACAAAACCAACCTGCAAAAACAAGCCGCGCAAAGACGAAACGAAGCAAAACGCAAAGAAGAGGCGAAGCAAAACGCGTAAAATTGCTCAAATTTAAAAGCATACCCGGCGGCGCGGTAAATTTGGCGCCGCTTTTGCTTTCAAATTTTGTTTTGCGCCGTATTGTGGCAAAACCTGCATAAATTTAACGCCAAATTTGCCGCCGTCAAATTTGTCTTTTAAAATTTGGCGCGGCTATTTTAAAACTTTAAAAGATCAAATTTGACCCGCTAAAATCCCATCTCTTTGCTTATCATATCTATCCAAAAGTCCAAATTCGCCCGCTCGGCTTTTAGCGTCGTTTTTTCGCCGTGACCCGGATACAGTATAAAATCTCCCTGTAGTTTTTTGCATTTTAGCAAGCTTTGGCGCATATCCTCGGCGTTTGAAAACGGAAAATCATAGCGTCCGATCGAGCCTCTAAACAAAAAATCTCCGCTAAAGATAACGTCGTCTACGCGCACCATACAGCATCCCGGCGTATGTCCGGGAAAGTGCATAAACTCGATCTCAAAGTCTTCTATGTTAAATTTTACATCCTCAAATTTCACTCCGCCTACGCAGATCGCGTCATGCATCGGCTGCTGTCCGGCGCCCCAAAGGTCTTCGTGAAGCATGAAATTATCGTCTTTATGGATATATACCGGAATATTAAAAAAATTTTTTAAGCTAACATTGTCAAGAACGTGATCGGAGTGTCCGTGAGTGTTTAAAATAGTGAGCGGCGCGTGTGAATTTTTTACGACAAAGTCATATGAATCTTGACCTGGATCAATAATAATTTCGCGCCCGTTTTTGGATACTACGTAGCAGTTAGTTTGATAATCTCCGCATGGTTTTGAAAAAATTTTCACCTTTGTCCTTTTATAAAATTTAATTAAAATAAATTGTATATTTTTTAAGCTTAAAAGTTAAATTTTATAAAAAAATTGTATAATATTTTGGAATTTAAATTTATCGGTGATAATCGTTATGAAAAATTATTCGCAGATCAGCCTGAAGCTAACCGAGTTTTTGGCGAGTTACCTCGAAAAAAGCGGCGCCAGGGGCTTTGTTTTGGGCGTTAGCGGCGGTCTAGACTCTGCCGTCGTAGCCGCTCTTTGCGCACGTACGGGCTTTGAAACGCATGCGCTTTTGATGCCGACAAAGTACTCGAGCGAGCGAAATTTAAACGACGCGCTAAAGCTTTGCGAAGATCTAAAAATAGCGCATAAAATCATCGAAATCCAGCCGATTTTGGATAGCTTTACCGCGCAAATCGGCGAGCCGCCGTCAAATTTGCGCATGGGAAATCTAAGCGCAAGGGCGAGGATGTGTCTACTTTACGACTATTCGGCAAAGGTAAATGCGCTAGTCGTGGGTACTAGCAACAAAAGCGAGCGCCTTCTTGGATACGGCACGATCTACGGCGATATGGCGTGCGCGCTAAATCCGATCGGCGAGCTCTTTAAGACTGAAATTTACGAGCTGGCTAAAGAGCTTGGCATCGATGAAAAAATCATCGCAAAAGCCCCGTCCGCCGACCTTTGGGAAGGGCAAAGCGACGAGGCCGACATAGGCTATAGCTACGAGCGGCTAGATGAGGTCTTGCGTCTAGCTCAGAGCAAAAGCGAGGACGAGTTGGCGCAAGAATTTGATCCAAAACTCGTCGCGACTATATTTTCAAGGATGAGAGCGAATAAATTTAAACTCTCGTTGCCGCCCGTTGCTAGCTTGGACGGCGAGTAAAATTTGAGCTAAATTTACTGCTACGGCAATAAATTTAGCTGAGGTTTTGTGGGAAAAGGGCGAAATTTGACGGCAAAGTCGCGATAGGTTTGCTAAAAGCAGCAGAGGCAAGCTTGGCAAAATATAGATAAAAGCCGTCCAAATATCGGCGCAAAAGCAAATTTAAAAAAGAAACGTAATTCAAGGTAAGATAAAAATAAAAAACAAGGAGGCACAATGGAAGAGATAGCGTTTTATCGACCGTCCATCGACGAGGCCGAAACCACGCTCATCAAAGAGGCCCTAAAAGACCACGGTTTGGCGATCGTGGAGAGGCTTGAGTCCGAGCTTACGGAGTATTTTGGCGTAAGGCACGCCATCACTACAAATAACAACAGCGCCGCCCACCATTTGGCGCTTTGCTCGATGGATCTAAAACGCGGCGACAAGATCATCTGCTCGGTAAACTCCACCCCGAGCGTGGCGCAGGCGATCAGGCACTTTGACGCCGAGCCGATATTCGTCGACATCAACGAAGACGACTTTAATATGAACGCCGAGTCGCTACGAAATACGCTAAAAGTGCACAATCATAAAAAGCTAAAAGGCATATTTGTAAACCACGTCGCGGGACAGGCCTCGGATATGGACGAGATTTACGCTATCGCGCAGGAGTACGACGTAAAGGTACTAGACGACGCCGGCAAGTCCATCGGTTTAACCTATAACGGAGTTAAAATCGGCTCCGATAGTCGCTCGCTCATCTCTTGCTTTAACGTGCATTCACAGCTAACTAACCCGATCGCGACGGCCGGCTTTATGCTAACCGACGACGACGCGGTCGCCGAGCGCGCTAGGTTGCTGCGAAACCACGCGATCATAAAAGGCGGCATAGACAAAGACGGCAACCTAGGCTACGTCTACGACGTCGTCGATATCGGCGTGAAGTATGACCTCACCGGGCTTTGCGCTGCGTATGCTGTGGCTCAGTTTGAAAAAACGGATAAATTTATCGCACGACGCAGGCAAATCGCCGCGCTATACGACGAGGCGCTAGCAGACTGCCCGCACGTCTCGCTTCCGATCAAAAAGCGCGATCACATATATATCCAGTACATCATCAAAATCGACAAAAATCGAGACGGGTTTGCCAAAGAGCTGCTAGAGCGCGGCATCCACACGGCGCTTCACTATAAGCCTATGCATCTTTTAAGCTACTATAAAAGTAAATATTCGCTTAAGGTAAATTCTTTTCCTAACGCGTTAAGGACGTATCAGCAGGTGCTTTCGCTTCCGGTTTATAATGCGCTTAGCGACGAGGAGGCGCACCGCGTGTGTGAGACTATGCTGGAGATAGCTAGAACTCGTGCTTAAGCGCCAAATTTACGCCTTTGCGCAGGAGTATTTTTACGCTCCGAATTTATGGCAAAAGTGCCTAGCTGTAGCGCTTTTGCCCTTGAGTGCGCTTTACTGCGCGGGCGTGATTTTAAAGGCTAAATTTAGCCGAGCCAAGGATTTTGGCTTGCCGATTATCAGCATCGGAAATTTAACTCTAGGCGGCAGCGGAAAGACGCCGCTTGGTATTGCTATCTTAAACGAATTTGAGCGCGGCGTCGTCATTTTGCGAGGCTACGGCAGAGCTTCAAGCGGACTCGTCAAGGTCGCAATCTCGGGCGAAATTTTGGTGGGCGTCACGGTTAGCGGCGACGAGGCGATGGAGTACGCAAAAAGCGTGAAAAACGCAAACGTCATCGTGAGCGAAAACCGCGACGTCGCGATAAAAGAAGCCCTAAATTTAGGCGCAAAGTACGTGTTGCTAGATGACGGCTTCGGCAAATTTCACATCAAAAAATTTAACGTCCTAATCCGCCCGTCCTCAAAGCCTTATTTTGATTTCGTCCTACCTAGCGGCGCGTATCGCTACCCGAGCAAATTTTACGCCAAAGCTGACTACGTCGTAAAAGAGGGCGAGGATTTTATTCGCACAAGCGAAATTTTAAACCCGACGCCAAAGATGGTTTTGGTCACCGCTATCGCAAATCCGCAGCGCCTGGAGCCTTATTTTAGCCTCTGCACCGGGTGCGAGATCTACCCCGATCACTACGCGTTTTCGCGCGATGAGCTAGCGGGGATCCTAGAGCGCTACGGCGCGACCTCGCTTTTGGTCACGCGAAAAGACGCCGTAAAGATGGATGAATTTGGCCTGCCGCTCTCCGTCATCGCGCTAAAAACGACGCTGGCGGATAAATTTAAACGAATTATCAAAGAGAAAATTCTATAATCTGCTAAAAATTTTGGGACGCTTTAATGAAATTCGTACTAACTTCTTGCGCCGATAAGGCCTCGGCTAAAACTCTAGCTAAAAAGCTCGTAAAAGCTAAATTTGCCGCTTGCGTCAGCGTTTTTAAGGCAAATAGCGTTTATTTTTGGGACGGTGAGATAAAAGATGAAAAAGAGCGTGTCTTGCTCGTAAAAACCGCGGTTAAATTTAAAAAAGTCGCTAAATTTATAAAGAAACATCACGACTACGATCTGCCAGAGATTGTGGCTTTTAAGGCGGATAAAGCTAGCAAAAAATACAAAAAATGGATAAAAAAGGAAAGCAAATGAAGCTATTTCAAACTAGAGCAAGCGAGGGCGAGAGCCTAAAAAGCGTAGAATTTAGCCAGGCGCTACTGAGCCCCAGCTCCGCTTACAGCGGGCTTTACGCGCCGACGGAGCTGCCGCGGCTAGATGATAATTTTTTTGCGGAGGCGGTAAATTTAAACTACGCGCAAATCGCTCTAAAAATCATAGAGAAATTCGAATTTGACGCTGATGCGGCGATGTTTGAGAGGGCGGTGAAGCGGTATGAGAGATTTGACGATCCGCAAAATCCCGTGCAGGTGCGAAAAATCGGCGAAAACCTCTACGTAAATGAGCTTTATCACGGGCCTACGCGCGCGTTTAAGGATATGGCGCTACAGCCGTTTGGCGCGCTGCTTAGCGAGCTAGCAGCAAAAAGAGGCAAAAAATACCTCATAATGTGCGCGACTAGCGGCGACACGGGACCTGCGACGCTAGAGACATTCGCGGACGCGCCGGGCGTCAAAGTCGTCTGCCTCTACCCAAAAGACGGCACGAGCGAGGTACAGCGCTTACAAATGATAAATGCAGATGCTGCAAACCTCAAAGTAATCGGCATCGAGGGTAACTTCGACGATGCGCAGCGCGCGCTAAAAAGCCTGCTTGCTAGCGATAAATTTAAAGAGCGTCTAAGAGCTGCCGGACTCTCGCTCTCGGCGGCAAATTCGGTAAATTTCGGCCGAATTTTGTTTCAGATAATCTATCACGTTTACGCTTACGTTTATTTACTCAAAACGGGCGAGCTAAAGGGCGAGTTTGACATCGTCGTGCCTAGCGGCAACTTCGGCAATGCCCTAGGCGCATACTACGCTAAAAAAATGGGCGCGAAAATCGGCAAAATCAAAATCGTCTCAAACGCAAACAACATCCTGACCGAGTTTTTCACGCTGGGGCGATACGATCTGCGCGGCAAAAGCCTGGTTAAGACGATCAGCCCTGCGATGGATATCCTGGTTTCATCAAACGTCGAGAGGCTGCTTTTTGATAAATTTGGCGCCGTGAGAACCAAGGAGCTGATGGATAGTCTCGCGAGCGAAGGCTTTTACGAGCTTTCAAATAGCGAGCTAGACGCGCTAAAAGAGGACTTTGACGCTGATTTTTGCAGCGACGAGGAGTGCGAGAAATACATAAAAGAGTGGGCGGCAAAGGGCGTCGCCGTCGATCCGCATACGGCTACTTGTTTTAAAGCGGCGGCAAATTTAACGCGCCCTACCGTGATAACCTCTACCGCGCACTGGGTCAAATTTGCTCCAAGCATGTTTAAGGCGCTAAAAAACGAAACGCTAAAAGACGAAAAAAACGGCCTTGAGGCCTTGGCAGCGGAGTTTAACGACGAAGTTCCTAGCGCGATAAAGTCGCTTTTTACAAAAGCCGCCGTACATAACGAGATCGCCGCAAAGAGCGAAATAGAAGCTAAAATTTTAGCCTGGATCGAGCGATGATTATCATCCCTGCAAGGCTAGCTTCGACGCGAATGCCTAATAAAATTTTACGCGAAATAAACGGCGTGCCGATGTTCGTCGCTACGGCGCGCAGGGTGAGCGCGGCTGGTGAGGTCGCTATCGCCGCAGACGACGAGGGCGTGGCGCAGATCGCGCAAAAATTCGGCTTTAAAGCCGTGATGACGAGCCAGGCGCATCAAAGCGGAACCGACCGCATCAACGAAGCAGCGGGCATCCTGGGCGTTAAAGACAATGAAATAATCATAAACGTGCAGGCCGATGAGCCCTTTATCGAGCCTGAAAATATCGTCAAATTTAGAGAATTTTGCGAGAAAAACGCGGAGAGGGCATTTATGTTTTCGTGTTTTAAATTTGTCGGCAGTGAGCTAGCGGACGATAAAAACCTAGTTAAGGTCGTGACCGACGACGCGGGTTACGCGCTTTATTTCTCGCGTTCGCGTATCCCGTTTGACCGCGCTGAGTTTGGTGCGTACAAGGCGCATCTGGGCATCTACGGCTACGGCGCGGCAAATTTAAAAAGATTTTGCTCATTTGCACCGTCGACTCTCGAAAATACCGAAAAGCTCGAGCAACTGCGCGCTCTATCAAACGGCGAGAAAATCCTCATGCTCGAAGTGCAAAGCGACAGCATCGGTATCGACTGCGAGGAGGATCTGCAAAGGGCGCGAGCTAAATTCGGAATTGAGGTAAATTAACGCCGCAAGCGCCGAAATTCGGTAAATTTGCCCAAAGGAAAAATGTATGACGAATGAGAAATTTACCGAGCAGGTTACGACTTTGGCGAAATTTTTGCAGACTTACTGCGCCGATAAGCACGCGCTAGAGCCCAAGCGAGAGATAAATTTGGAGCTAATTTATAAGGGCGAAAATTTAAATACTAGCGTCCAGACGCAGCTTTGCGCCGAGTGCGAGCAGCTGTTTTTCTACGCTCACGAGCGGCTTTTGGCCTGTTCGCACGATATCAAGCCGAGCTGCCGCAAGTGCCCGCATCCGTGCTACGAAAAGCCTAGATGGACGCAGATGGCAAAGATAATGAGATATAGCGGCGTGAAACTCGGGCTTATAAAACTTAAAAAGATATTTACCTTTTCAAAAACGACGGAGTAGGGTCGGCGAGAGGCTTAAAGTTTGATAGGCGATTCTACTGCACCGAGCTTCAAAGCTGCAATAACCTAACTATGCCAACCAGTGGCGTAATAGAGCGTTGCAAAATCAATAAGTGTATAACAAATCCATCAAAAGTGCCGTATTTTGGGGATTTAAAAGGGATTAAGTGGTTACCCTGAAAGGATTCGAACCTCTGTTAGCTGATCCAGAGTCAGCAGTTCTACCACTAAACTACAGGGTAACGATAGGCGAAATTATAGCGAGCGAAATTTAAATCAGCTTTAATTATCTCAAATTTTGAGGATAAAACTGCAAAAATCGCCGCTCAAATTTCACAGCCCGAATTTTTCAAGATGCGCTAAAAACTTTTCGGGCGGGTAAAAGCCGATGAGTCGCGCGTTTTTTAGCTCGTCTTGCATGTGGCTACCTGCGTGAAAAAATAGGATCGCAGGCGGTCCGATGAGTCCGAATTTTTTCATTATCTGTGCGTCGTCACTGCTATTTTTCGTTACGTCCACTCGCAAAAGAGTGAAATTTTCCAGTTTTTTTAGCACGGCTTCGTCTTTAAAAGTGATCTCGTCAAGCTCGTTACAGCTAGCGCACCAAGTCGCATAAAAATCGATCAGCGCGGGTTTAGACGAGCTTTTTACCGCATTTTCTAGCTCGGTCAAATTTGAGACGGCGATAAAATTCGGTTCGTTTTTGCCCAAATTTATGCCTGCGCCGCCTGTATTTTTAAAACCTTCGAGCAGATTTAGCGCCGATTTAGCGCCCGAAAACGAGCCCGCGATCAGCAAGACGGAGTAGATAAATGCTAGCAGCGCCGCGCCTTTTAGTAGTTTTTTGCCGCCGCTTTGCTCGCTATTTGTCGCATCAAAAGCTCCGAAAAATACGCTAGCAAACACGCCGATAACGCCGTAAAGCAGTAGCTCCGCCGTAGCGCCTAGTACGCGCGCGCTCAGCCAGACCGCCATTATCAGCATGATAAAGCCAAAAAGCGTCTTGATTTTGTCCATCCAAGCGCCCGGCCGCGGCAAAATTTTACCCGAGCTTGCTCCGATCAGCAGTAGCGGCACGCCCATGCCAACCCCCATCGTAAATAGCGCAAGCCCGCCAAACAGCGCGTTTCCGCTCTGCGCTATGTAAAGCAGTGCACCTGCAAGCGGAGCGGCGACGCATGGGCTAGCGATTAGCGCGGATAAAAATCCCATCACAAAAACGCCGATTATGCCGCCCTTGCTTTGAGCTTTTTTGCTAAGCGCGTTTTGCATGGCAAGGGGCATCTGAAGCTCGTAAAGTCCGAACATCGAAAGCGCGAGCGCGACGAAAACGAGGCTAAAGCCGATCAGTACGGCCGGGGTTTGTAGCGCGCTTTGTACGCCCGAGCCAAAAACGCTAGCCGCCACGCCTGCTACCGCGTAGGCGCAGGCCATCGCAAAAACGTAGACGATAGAGAGGAAAAAGCCGCTCGGATTACGCGAGTTTTTGCTTTTGACGTTTTTAGCGTGCGGGTTACTGCTATCAAATTTGACTGAGTTTTCGTCTACCGCGCTTAAATTTACGGCGCCGTCTTTGCCGCCGCGCGCGCTGCTAGCTTGCTTTGAGACGATGATGGATGATAGGATCGGGATCATCGGAAAGATGCAAGGCGTGAGCGAGAGTAGCAGTCCGTAGCCAAAAAACGTGGCGAGCGAGAGGAGGAAATTTGCGCTGCTAAGGCTTGCGGCGATGGAGTCTTGCTCGGAGAGCGGGGCTTGCGAGCTTGCAAAATCAGGCTCGGCGGCCTCTATGATCTGCGCGACGGAGTAGCCGCCAAGCCCCTTTTTGACGCTAAATTTGAGCACTTGCGGTTGGTAGCAGATGCCGTCTTTGGCGCAGCCTTGGTATTCGAACTTTAGAGTGAAATTTTCGCCGCCGCTAAGCCCTTTTAGTAAATTTATCGGCACGAAAAGGCTAAATTTACCAGTATAAACCTCGCGTTCTTCGTAAATTTCGCCTTTTGGGAAGTTTAGATGCGAGTTTAAAATTTTATCGCCTAGGCTCGCTGCTAGGCTATCTTTGTAGACGTGTATATTTGGCGCCGGGGCGAATCTAAACTCGACGTTTTGTTCGTCGGCGTGCGCGGTGAGACCGAAGGCTTCTTTGACCGAAAGCGGTTCGGCAAACATAGCGCAGCAAGTCAGAATCGCCGCAAAAATCATCCTAAAAATCATAATATTCCTTGAAATTTTTGTCGTATTTTACACAAGCTCCCATAAAGTCAGCGTTAAATGTTAAATTAAGAGGCGTATTTTAGCTAAATTTTAATTATTTGATAGTAACATTTTAAAAATGCCCAAAGGAGGTTTAGAGTGAGTAAAAACGGCACGGATAGCGTGAAATTCGACTACGAGCACGAGCTTAGAAAGCTGCAAATCGAGCTTTTAAAATTTCAAAATCACGTAAAAGAGCAGGGTCTGCGCGTACTCATCATCATCGAGGGGCGTGACGCGGCGGGCAAGGGTGGCTCGATAAAGCGCCTAACCGAGCATCTAAATCCGCGCGGATGCCGCATCGTGGCGCTTGAAAAGCCAAGCGACGTCGAGCGCTCGCAGTGGTATTTCCAGCGTTACGTCGCGCATTTACCGAGTGCGGGCGAGATCGTGATCTTTGACCGCTCGTGGTACAACCGCGCTGGCGTGGAGCCCGTTATGGGCTTTTGCACACAGGAGGAACACAAGGAGTTTTTGCGCGAAGTGCCTAAATTTGAAGAGATGATCAAAAACTCGGGCATCATTTTCTTTAAATTTTACCTCTCGGTTTCAAAAGAGGAGCAAAAAAAGCGCTTCAAAGAGCGCCTCACAGATCCGCTCAAGCAGTTTAAAATCTCCCCCGTGGATGAAAAAAGCCAGGAGCTCTGGGATCAATACACTATCGCCAAATACTCGATGCTGCTAGCCTCAAATACGCCGTTTTGTCCGTGGACGATCATCGTCTCAGATAGCAAAAAGCAGGCTCGCATAAACCTTTTTAGATACATCCTAGCAAATGTCGAATATCCGAAAAAGATAGACGCCAAAAACTTTGAGTGCGATAAAGGTATCGTAAGGAGCGGCGAGGAGGAGATCCGCCAGATGGAGGCAAATCTCAAAAACGAAAAGCTATCCAAGATGAACGGATAGGGCGTCGCGGGTCAAATTTGACGCACGGCACAGCAAACGGCTTCGCGAGATTTTGCATAAATGTGTCAAATTTGACTCGACCGTTAAATTTATACGCGGGCAGCCAAACCCGCGCCTTTTTGATACGAACGGCGGTAAAATCAGCGCTTGCTTGTTTTATAAAATATAAATTTGCCAGCGGTTATGGCAAATTTAACAAAGCCGAACGGGGCTAATTTTAACTCAAATTTGCCAAATTTTACCGGCGTCGGCAGATCAAATTTAAGCCTCGCAGAGCCGTTACTCGCGCATTTTATAGCCAAATTTAAACATCCTCCACATCATCCACGCCGTACCATGCACCCACGAGCAGAGCTTGAGCCGTCGCCGTTATCGCCGCGTCCGCGTAGTAAAGCACGGAGCCTAGGTTTGCTTTTAGAAAAAATACCGTGAGGCTAGATACGACAGAGACTATGAGTATGATGTAATGAAATTTAATGGAGGATTTTGATAATTTAAAAGGTGTGAGAATTTGAAATTGTACGATTTTGAGTAAAATTTTAATAGCCCAAATTCACGCGGGCTATTAAATTTAGGAAAGTTTACTTAGTCGCGTTTTTATCCGCTTTATCTTCAGCCTTTACCTCTTTCGGTGCTACATAATCCTCCCCAAAATAAGCCTTCTTTATCTCTTCTTTTTTGATTGTGGCTTTCTTTTCGTAGATTTTGTATTCAGGCTTCCAGTAGTTTAGCATGTTGTTTAGTCCGCTGTGGCCTACCTCGGCGTGACAGCTAGCGCAGGTTAGTTGCTTATCGGTAT
>NZ_CAUPZM010000012.1:0-58991 GCF_963515975.1 Campylobacter showae | reverse complement strand
GGTATTTATGGTGTCACGGGGGAGACTTGAACTCCCGACCTCCGGCTTATGAGACTTGCGGACTTTCTCCTCTAAGCCCCTAAAAATCGGCTCTCGTCGCGGTTCCCTTTCTAGCTGTGCCCTAAATTGTGCCCTGCGGCCAAATTTAGCTCAAAAAATACGTTATTTACCGCTTGCGCTTTTCGTGCGGTGATCTCGGGTTTGTAGTAGTGCTTGTCGCTCACTTCTTGCGAGTGCCCCGCAAGCTCAGAGACAAATTCCCTGCTTACGCCGAAATTTCTAAGCATAGAAACAAACGTGTGCCGCGTGGCGTAAAGCGTTTTGTATTTTACACCTATGCGCTCCAAAAGCGGCCTGAAATATCTTTTTGCTATCGCCTTACTCTCTTTATACGGCTCGCCGAGCTTTGACGGGAACATCCACTCGCACCCGCTATCGTACTCTTTTAAAATTTGGACGAGATAGTCGGCTAGTATCACGAACCTATTATGATTTTTTATGCTTCCGCCCGTCTTGATCTCGCCTTTGCTGATAGCCCGTCTTATACGGATTATTCGCTTTTCAAAATCGACGTCCTCCCATTTTAGCGCCATTAGCTCGCCCGTGCGAAGTCCGGTTGTAAAAGCAATATGCAAAAAGACGTTTAACCAGCCCGTAGAGTGCTTTAGAATTTTAAGCATCTCATCTACCGTATAGGGCTCTTGCTTCTCGTTTTCTACGCGGAAGCTATCGACAAAATCAAGCGGGTTTTTAGGTATAATATCGTTTAGGGTAGCTTTAGCAAGCGCCATATTAAGGATATTTTTTACCCGTTTCACGGTGGTGGTCGAGTATGTCTTTAGTAACCGCGCTTGCCATTCCTCGATGTCGATGGGCTTAATATCGCTTAAATCGTAGTTTTTGAAATACGGGATAATAAGCCGCTTGGCTTTTGAAATATAATCATCCTGCACCGATTTGCCGCGTTTGTGGCTAGATAGCTCTATCGTTTTTAGCAAAAAGCGCTCTAGGCTCGTATCTTGCACTTCCTTTTTTTCATCAATCATCTGTAAAAGAACACTCCAATAATTACGCGCGATCCAGCGCAGGTTTTCGCTAGTCGCGCTTTTATTAGTGGAAAATCTGTACCTTATTTTGTTTATCGTGCCAAAAACGTAAATGACGTTATTGCGCACTTTAAACCCGCCGCTATTTTTCATTGTATCTCCTTAAAATTTTAAGGGCGGCAGTTTGAGACAGCATTATTTTACCGTTTTCTAGCCAAAATTCCGCCTGCGGCTCTAAATTTGATTTGACGTATGCCGTGATCGTTTGGCGGCTCTTGCCCGAAACGTCGCAAACGTAAGATAGCGGCACGCATTTTGGCAAGAGCAAGGAAACGGTATTTTTCATTTCAAGGATTAGACTTTTAAGCTCTAAAAACTCGCTCATTTTTTACCCCTTTAATAGCTTTATCTCGTGCACGATACGGTTTAGTTGCCCAACCTCTAGCTCCTTTATCTCACGTTTGATCCACTCGATTTTTGCGTGTCGGTCTGCTATAACGGCCGCGACTTCGTTGTGCTTCTTGCAATAGTTACAAAGCCGCGCAAAGGCGGCTTGCCATTTAGTTTTCGCCATTTCGCGCCTCTAGCTCGTTTGCTACTAGCGTCGCATACCCTGCAATATCCCTCCAGTGATCGACGAAATCTGGATCGCCTGCGACTATGCGGGCTATCTTGTGGCAAATCATTTCTAGGGCTTCTTGTTGGGTATGCGAAAGCCATATTTGCCAGCCCTTGCTCTGTTCGCGCAGCGTAGATTTTAGCCGTTGAGCCGTTTCCGCGTGGTCTTTAAAATCACCGTGCGTTTTTTCGCGCTCGGCTAATATTTCGTCGATATTCATTTCTCATCCTTTAATCTAAACCCTAGCGCGTAAAGCGGGGCAATGTCTACACTCTCGCCTACAAACGCCTGCGCCTGCGCTCTCGTCATTCTCGTTTGACTGATATGCCAGCCGTCGGACATCTTGAATTCCCAATACCAAAGAGCGGCGTCAACGCCTATATACTCGCCCTCATAAATGAAAATTTCCGTATCTATCAGCTCGCGAATATTGCTCAACTGCTCGGATATGAAATGCCTGTTTAAATTTTTATCAATCGCCACCTTTTTTGTAGCGGGCTTGACGCGATATTCAAAACTGTTCCAATCCCAAAGCGGGTACTTTATCTCGCTCCAGTCGTCCGCGTCTTTGTCGCTTACCTCTATCGCCTCGCCCCTAGCGTAGGCTTGCATTACCGCTATCATTTCTTGCGTATTCATTTTCTTATCCCTTCTATCGTTTCTTTTATCTCTTTTATCTCGTTTATCCAAGCTCTGTATGGCTCTCTGCTTGCCCCGTGTGCCAAATCTATCTTTAGCTTTAGGGCGTCTAGTCGTTTTTCCAGCATAGCCAGCTCCTCTATTATCGCCCGTATGTCTTGCGCTATTTTTTTCATTGCAAAAGTTCGGGGGTTTCGTAGATGTTGCCGATAATTTCTCCATATTCAAACATCCCGCCAACACTTCCCCATTTTATACCGCTTTGGCTACGCGCGGTAAAAGCGCCGTTTTCAAAAGCAACTACTTGGATTAGCGTATCATCGGGGACATCTTCAGGCTCTAAATTCTTTAAAAGTTCATCTCTGTCGAGCCTTAAAATATAACCGTCATAAATTTCTTTACCGTTTTTGTCCTTTTCGCCAGTATATTGAATAAGTGCAATCTCGTCATTTAGTTCATATTCCCATACATTACCGTCATCATCCTCGATTTCTACTATTCGGTCTTTAAAATTTATGCTTGCAACATCCCATAGTTTGCCCGCGCGAACGTCTATTTCAAGAGGATGGCTATCCTCATCAGTCAAATTATAAATATAAGCCTTAAATTTAACTTCTCTCATTGTTTACCCTTTCAAATATTTTCGATGTAAAAATAAGCCAGTCTTTGGCTATCCTCTGCCTCTTTGCGGTATTTGGTATCGTAGCTCTTGTTTGAGATATACGCTATCTTTTCCTTATTCGTCGCGTAAAATTCCGCCAATATCGGCGCCAGCCTTTGCCCCTTGCGTTCATTTGGCGCAAAACGCAGATAAATCAAATCGCAGGCTAGCTGTGGGGCTGTCGTGCTAAAATCGTCTTTGCGAATACGGGCTTTATTATCTAGCGCGCTAATTTGGGTATCAATCCGCTTTCTAAATTCGCGGTAATACTCAATGATCGGCGTCATTGCCGCTAATAGCTCGTCAATAAACTTTGACGCTTTTTTGTTGATGAAAAGCCCTAATTCCTCGGTGCTATCCATTTTGAGAAAAGAGTATGCCATAACAAAAATAGCGGCGTCTTTTAACTCGCTAGTCGTCATTTTTGCACCTTTCATAGTCCGCTTTATACCATTTAGCCATCGCTTCAGGGCTTTTGTCTTTGACCCATTTGCCGATAGTTTCATTATACTTGCCCGTGCGCGATGAAATTTCTTTGATAGTTTCTAGCATACACTGATAGGGGTCGTAGCCTAGCTGTTCGATAGTTCTCCACATCTGAAATACCAAAGAGTTTAGGCTACTTGCATTTATTATTATGTCCGTATTGTGCGGCAAAAGCATAGCACTCCAAAGTTGGGGCATATTTAGCGCGGCGGGCTTCACAAAAGGCTCACTCGTCGCATTTATCGCAAACACGATAATGTCGCAAAGTGCATCCACGCGCTCGTTATCGTTTTGCGCCCTAAAGTACTCTGTCAATTCTTCGCATAAATTGCCTAGTAGCCCCGCGCGCTGACTTTCAACGCTTAAACGGCGCTCGGCTTTCCACGCTCGTAATAATTTGTAAATTTCGTTTAGTTGTTTTTGCATATTAGCTCCTTATGGGTTGCCGATACGGCTTATTATGCCGCGCAGCCTACGGTCTTTGCTCGTCATCGTCTTAGCGTCTAGCGCAGCTTGCGCGCTTTCTTTGACTTTTCGCAATATCTCCGCCGCGCGCGAGGGCAAGACTACTTTTTTACGTCGTAGCATTTTGATTTCCTCTTGCGCTGCTTTTAGTTGTTCCGATAGATCATTCATAACCGCCCCTTTAACGCCGCAAGGGCTCTTTCCTCGCCTAGTCGCTTGATTACGCTAGGCACTATTTGACTTGCCCAATACTTGTCAAGCTTGCGCCCGTAGTATTCTAGGGCTTCTTTTTCGCTTAGCTTGATGTGTGCCGGTAGCGGGTCGCTAACCCAAACGCCGTTTTGCATTCGCATTGTCGATTTTTGAAACATTACCGCTTCGCCGTAGGTCATTAGCCCCCCCCCTTTTTATTCTTTTTTAATAATTATGCGGTATAATCCGAGATATAAAAACGTGCAGGTTTTACCCCGCTGGGGTTTTAAATTTATATTTTACCTAACACGTTTCCCTTAGTTTTGCTAAGGTTTTTGCCCCGTTGGGGCTTAAATTGGGGGCTTAACGCCCCTTTTTGTTTTTCCCCTTGATTTTCCTCGCCACATCCTTGCTATTGTCTATCCAGCATATGGTCGGCGCGCCTTTGTGCCTAGTATCGAAAATATACCAAGCATACACCATCATCCCCGTTTCGTATTTGCCGTCTGGGCGTATCTGGGCGGAGAGCAAAGGGTAGCGCGCGAAAACATAAACTTTTTTTAAAATCTCACGCGAATAAATCTCGTCTAGCCGCTCTTTGCCGTGTAGATAATTTAGCGGTAGCAAAAAAGCAAATCTAGGCGCGACTTCGCACGCCTTTAAGATAAACTCTTTAGCTAGACTAAAAGGCGGGTTTGTAACAATCGTGTCAAATTTGCGCGTTTCGGCTAGAAAATCTTTGCCGTCTAGGAGCAAATCGTAAGCCGTAACATCCTCGTAGCCCGCCTCTTTTAAAATCGCCGTTATCGCGCCCGCCCCGCAAGCAGGCTCTAGTATGCGCCCCTCGAATTTCTCAACTTCCAAGAGCCGCCGCGTGATAGCGTATGGCGTCTGATAGAGTCGCTTTTTGACCGGCGCTTGTTCGTGTTGCCGCTGAAGTTTTTGCCCATTCCTGCCCCTTAAAACGGTATCGTTTCGTCGTTATCGTATTTGTCGGCATCCACGTCTATTTCGGGCGCATCGTAGCTTTCAGGCGGTTTTTGCTGCTGCGGGTTCTTTGGCGCGCTTTGCTGTGGGCGCTGATTTGAATACCCGCCTTGCTGATAGCCTTGATTACTTTGCTTTGGCTCGCCTAGCATTGTCATATTTTCGACGGCTACCGTGTGCTTACTTCTGTTTTGCCCGTTATTGTCCGTCCATTGGTCGAATTTTAAGCGACCCTCGACTAAAAGCTTACTGCCTTTGCCTAGATACTGATTTGCTATCTCCGCTTGTTTGCCAAAAAATGCTATGTCGATAAAGCACGTTTCCTCGCGCTTTTCGCCGTTCACGCTAAATTTGCGGGTTACGGCAATGCCGGAGCTGCCTATCGCCGCGCCGCTTTGGGTGTAGCGCAGCTCAATATCGCGTGTTAAATGTCCTACTAAAACTATTTTGTTAAACATCTTTTAGCCTTTCGCCTATTTGCCCTTATCCTTTGGCTTCTATCGTAAGCGCCTTTTGTGCGTCTAGTTTTTGAGTGCGGCATGCGAGCGTTACTCTTTTTTGTTTGTGGCACACCTTGAAAATCATCTACGCCGTTTAACCCCGCGAATAATGCACTTAAAATCCCTACTGCTTTCATTTTTAGCTCCTTAAATTTTCCATTAGCGCGTCAACGCTGTTTGGATCGGCTAGATACGCCCTCGCCTCATTGAGCGATACTCTTTCTAAAAGCTTTTCTGCCTCGTCCTCGCTAGCGCCTCTATTCATTAGCTCGCTTTGCAATGCGTCAAGCGGTAGCACATCCTCGTTTACGTCTATCTCTACTTCAACGGGCGCGGCTTCGATGTATTCGGCTTCGTCAGTTTGTGAATTTTTTGCACTAACTGAGCTGTTCGGTTTTTCCGAACAGCTCAAAAGCTCGTTTAAATTTTGAGTTTTAGGCGTTTGCAATTTTTGCGGCAGCTTATCGTCTTTATCCTCGTTTTCGCCGACTTCATCGACGGAGTAAAGCCCCGAAATGTCAAAAGCCTTTCGTAAGGCTTGGCTTTCGGCGACTTTTTTTAACATCGTTTCGGGTTTTTCTGCCCAAAATTTATTTGTTCTCCCGTCGCTTGTTTTCTGGACATATTCGTCATATCTAACCTCCGCTTCAAAAGGCGTCTCGTGCCCTTTCTTATAGACCTGCGCGATAGCTACCAGCTCTTTTTTATTCTGCCACCCCCCATTTATGAAAACGGGCTTGTCTTTTAAAAAGCAGTCGCTCTTAATGCCGGCAAATTTGCCGCTTCTATGCGCTAGGGTTAAAAAGCTGTCGCGCCCCGCGAGCGGTTCGATTTTAGAATGCCACTCCCCATTTATTTTGGCTTTTCGTTCGACGAAAAATATCTGTTTTAAGATCGGGTTTAAATTAAAACTTTTGGCTACAGCTATGCAGTATTGCATATCGCTATCCGTCGCATTCGGCGGAAAGAATTGTTTTCTTATAATCCTTTTATTCTCATCGCTTAGCCACTCTTGTGGAGTGTTTTGTGTTGTTACTTGGTTCATTTATCTGTCCTTTCAATTTTTACTTCGCTATCTATAAAAGGCGCGCCACTATTCCCCCATCCGTCCATTATTTTCCCCGTAGGCACAAATTCTTTACCGTCGTAAAAAATCTCCATTATATATTCGCCATCAAAATCTAAACTAAAGTAGCCATCATTCACGGGCTCAACGTCTGTTTCTATCTCAATGCCTCTAAAACTTGCTTTTACTTTCATTTTTTTATCCTTTTCAAATTTAGGCTGTCTCGTCTAGTTGTTCAATTCTCCAGCGCGGCAGATCCAGCTCGTTAAACAGCACGTCCTCGCCGCCTTTGTAAGCTTTGATATTCTCTAAAACTTCCGTATACGCCGCTCTGCCGTCCTCGATAAATCGCTGCGTAGCATAAAACGCAAAGGGCTTACACGGGCTTTCGTTAGGTATCACGAAAAATACGAAAAAATCCGCCTTAAAGCCCGCTAACTTTAGCGTGTCCGTATAAAAAGCGGCCTGCAAGTGATAGTTTAGGCGGTAGGCCTCATCTTTAAAACTAAATTTATCGGTGCATTTAGAAGTTTTTACGTCGTAGATAATGCCGTTAGCTTTGTCGTAGGCATCCATTCTAACTCGCCTAATAAGCCCGTCGTCTCGCACAAAAAGGCTATACTCGTTTAGCGTATCCCTCAAATACTTATCAAACATAACCTTACCGTTGTTTATCATTATGCGGGCTTTTTGCGCGCCTAACGGGGTTAAATCGAATTTGTCCTCGTTGTAGGTTTCGGGTTCGAGTAGGCCTTTATGCACGGCTGAGCCTAACTCTAAAGCAGGGCTTGGCATACTCATCAACTTATCCCGCATAAAATAAAGCTTCGGATCGGTGCGAGCGTCTTTTAGCCCGCTAGAGCTAATACCCGCTAAGCTATGGTATTTTTCGTTGCTTAGCTCTCGCGGGGGGATAAGCTTGTTAAAAGGATAGGCGAATTTGCCATCGCCTAAATCTATTTCAAGCATTTAACACCTCGATTTTGCTTAAATTTGTTATGCCCGCCGCGGCTAGCATCTCTTTGATTTTATCCGTTAGCTTGTCGTGCGGAGCGTTTGCCGGAGCTTTAACCTCAAACTCGGCGCGGATAGTATAAATGGCTTTACCGTTTTCAGCCTCTCGCGGCTTTTGCAAAACTTCGCGCTGAGCTTCGTAAAAAGCTTGCTGGTTCGGGTTTGCTTGTTCTGCTCTTGCGCGCTCGATAGCTTCTTGTTTTTCCCTTTCGGCTCGCGCTAGCAGTTCAGCCTCTCTTTGCGCAGCTCTTGCTTCCATCTCCGCTTTTTCTCTAGCCGCTCGCTCCTCTGCTTCGCGTCTAGCTTGCGCTGCTATCTCGGCATCTCTGGCCGCTTTTTCTTGCTCGGCGAGTTTTGCTTGCAAGATTTCGTTTTCAAGGGTTTGTATTTTTGCCTCTATTGCGTCTTTGGTAGCTTTTGCTAGAGTGCCCGCAGGCGTTACCGCGCTTAGCTTGATTAGATCAGATGTATTTATCCTCTCAAAATTTAGCTGTTTTTCGTCGCAAAGGCTTTTTGTATATTCGGCTATCCTTGCGGCGATTACTTCAAGCTTGGCGTTTTCAAAATTTGCCACTCCATCGGCTATCTTTTGGCGACCGTCCGTGATGATAGCTTCGATCTCTTTTTTTTCAGCCTTTAGCTGATTTACGGGGGCTGAAATTTTATCTATGAAAAATTTATACCTCTCGCCGATCTCGGCTTTTACCTTATTGAAATTTGCCATCACTTTTTTAGCTTCGGGGATATTTTCCTCGGTTACGTTGATTGAGTATTTCTCTACCTGCCTTTGGGCTTCTGTTTTGATTTCCTCAAAGTTTGTTTTTAGAAATTGGCTATCTGCCGTCTTTGCTTCGTAGGTTACGATTAGCTCCATATTTTCGTTCATTGGTTATCCTTTTTAAATGATTTTACCCGCGCTTCAAATTCGCGCATTGTTTTAATATGCTTTACCCCTAGCTCGCTTCTTTTTGCTAGGTATTTTCTGTAGTTGATATTCATTTGTTATCCTTTAAAATTTCGGGGCTTTCGTAGATATTCCCCAGCACTTCGATTTCCCACATACAAGTGAAATAATCTACGTAAGCGCCTCTATCGCAACAAAACGCGCCCATTTCATCGTCATATTCAATAACTTGCGTATGCGTTTCTCCGCCCGCGTCGTTGTATTTGACGATGTCGCCTTCATAAATCTCTACACCGCTTTTATCTTTTAGCCCCGTATACTGCATAACATTAAACGGTCTTTGCTCTGGAGTGCCCGGGAAAATCTCCCAAGCAGGCAAGTGAAAAATATCGACCCAATTAATCATCCTTGTGTCTAGCAAGCTCCATACTCTAAATTTAATCTCTCTCATATTGCTTCCTTGTAATCATCGGTAATTATCTTAAACGGCTCTAAAATCTCGGCCGTCGTAGCCTCTATCTTTGCTCTGCGCTCCTCTTTGATTTTGCGCCTATCCGCTAGAAGTTCATCAAGCATTTCATCTACTTTCTCGTTCGGATGTTCGCCCAAATACTCGCGGATACACAAAACAACGTCCGTATCGTCCTCATATTCAAAAAGGCTATCAAGCCCGCCGTAAATGTCGTCTTTGTCGGTTCGCTCGCAAATCTCTTGCATATACTCTTTGATCTTTGCTTCGGCTTCTTGCGTCATTTTCTATCCTTTCAGATTTAAAAACCTAATATTTGCTATTAGTCTTTTTGAGTTGTTTCCGTTTTGTAAACGACTGAATATCCTAAAAATAAATCTAAACATCTTTTGCCTCTTTGTACCGTTTCGGTATTTTCGGCAAATACGCCGCGCGGTAAACGTGTCCCAACCCCGCGCTTTGCCCTAGCTCTCTTTGCTCGTAGCGTTCTTTCATCTCGCACAGCCCCGCATCGACTAGGTCGGCGTGCAAATCGTCCGTTTTGACTTTCACGTCAAAAGCCGCGTCACCTAGTCTTTCGTTTATTCTCGCACGCTGCGATCGCGTCTGCTCTCGGTAGTTCGTATTTGCATATTTGTCGCTCAGCCTTTCATAGTCTTTCTTTGCCTTTATTAAGGCCTTTAGGCTTGTTAGCGCCTGTTCTAATGCCTCAATCGTCATTTTTTCTCCTTTTGGTTTGTGTATCCTAAAGCAAACCCCGCTCAAAGGAGACTAATGCGAGTTGAAAAGCGGGGCTTGATTTAAGATACGGCGGCGGACGGCAGGAGTTGAACCTGCGGCTGATAGCAAGAGGTTGTTAGCTCTGCGTTCTTTCAGTCTCCAATACGTCCGCCATATAAAATTGCGTGGATTTTTCAAGCTCTGATATACACGCGCGATCAGGGCTGATCTGGCTAGGGCAATATCGCTTCCCTAGTGCGCTAACCCGTAGCTTTAGGTTACGTAACCTCGGCGTGGGTCGCCTCTCCTTGTTTGGATAAGTGAATATTACCAAAAGTAAGATTAATTCTTACTTAAAGTAAGATATTTGGTTATAAAAAGTTATATTTTGGTTATTTGATAAAGATATGGGCTTGTGGTATAATTTTAAAATGGCTTTTAGAGAAAAACAAATAGAGCAACTACCAGAAATATACGCTGTTTATAATGAGTGGGATAAAAGCGAGAAGGATTACCATTGTTTCAAAAAAGCAACCGAAAAATTAAAAGAGTTTATAAACAATGCTAACGGAAAGAAGCACAACCTAAAACCCTATGTAGCCCGTTATTTTTTATGTTTGGGCTTATATTTCTGTTTATTTTTTGGAGTATCGTCGATAATAGATAGTAGCGGTAATTTATTGCCGGTAAATTTTGTTTTATCGGTTCTCTTTGCTTATCAAAATCATCATAACCGGTGGAATGATGATATGTTGGTCTTAACGGAATTTGTAGTGGAGTGCTTGCGTTTCTCAAACATTATACAAGATGAATATTTTAAAACTATCTACCGAGAAAATCGACCCATATTTGTGTCTTACAAAGCATATAATAAAAAGAAAAGAGACAAAAGGCGTCTTTTAAATACTATAATAGCCGAGATAAGAGAAATGTTTAGTCTTGCAAAAAGAGGAAGTCAACAATACAGCACCATAGAATGGACGACTCGCACCATGGATTATTATGCAAAAAACTATAATAAAGACAATATTGGCAAATATGGCGAGCGTCCATACATAAGTGATTTTTTAAAAGACGAAGACGCCGTTATAGAACTTATTCGCTGCCAAAACTATTACGGGATTATTTTTGACAGAAAACTATATTCCGACATGTTCGAATATGTTCAAAAAAATAGCAAAATATCAACAGAGGAGCTTATAGAGTTAAAACAAATATGTCAAAAAGTATGGGATAATTGCCAGTAAGTATGTGATATGCGTAGATTCTCACGCCTCCATTCCCACGGCGGGACAGGCTCTTTGTCTCGCCATAAGCCCAGCCTTTGGCTTTTCGCTTGGCTCTCTTGCGCGGTGTATTTCTTTGAAAACTTGCGATACGCCCACGCGTAGCCGTTTGCTACCATTTGGGCGTTGATGTCGGTGCCGTTTAAATAGATCGTGCCAATCGTGCGCTTGTATCTATCCTTGCCGCTCTCCTCGACTTCTACGACCTCGCCAGCTATCAAATTTGCCAAAAACTGCTTTGACTTTCTGCCGTAGAGCTGCTTAAGCTCGGGCGCGTCGATGCCGAATAGCCTTACCTTGATTTGCTGTTTGTTTTGAAGTACCGTGATCGTGTCACCGTCGTGGATAGAGACAGCTTTGCCGTTAAAGGCAAAGAGTGACGCATACAGCATTGCTAACAATAAAATGCTTTTCATTTCTTTTCAATTCTTTTAATTTAATTTTATGCTCCAGTTTACTCTTTTTTGGGTAGAATTATGACTAGAGAGTGCAATGCCTCGCTGACTACCTGGGTGGACTATCCTAGATGATAATGGGCTAATAGGCAAGGGGTGAGGCTACGATCTACCTCCATATTTTAAATAATCATACAGTCTTATCATTTTTTTAAAAAAAAGTATCGTTTATGCTTGCCAAAGCCCAAATTTTGCTTTCTTACGGGGCGCGATTATGGCAAAGGTTTATGCCTAGTTGCCTTAACATCTCAAAAGGTGTTATATAACGTACGTCGTAATAGTCGCAAACGTTGGGTATTTTTATTTTCGAAGAGTTGTGCGGGACGGCCTTTTCGTTCGTTACTATCGTATAGTTTAGATGTTTTGCCGTTGCGATAAGCAGCGGATCGGCGCCACTTAAAAATCTATCTTTTTCGGATTGGGAAAAGCTCGGGGAAATTCTACCTTGCATTACATTGTTGGCTATGCCGCTAAATATCGCTTGTACCTCTGCGGCAGTATCGTCTAAAACGGTCGGGTTAAGATTCAACACCCAGTTTGCGATCTCGTCGTCGTGGGCTAAAATTTCGCGCTGGACGCTACTTATCAGGTTTATATCGTTGCCTACTAATTTATCTTGAACGAAAGCCCAAAAGCCAGAGCAAAAATCAAACGGGTAATACGAGTTTTTGGCGGTTATTAAAATATTCGTATCTATCAAATACATATCAAGACCTAATCTCTTTTGCCACTTTGTTTATCAGGTCGGTATTTTTAAAACCTAATAAACTTGCGCCGTTTGTGTACGTCTCGTCGCCGCTTAAAACGGAGCTGGTAACGGCAAAAGTAAATAAATAGCCGTTTCTTACCCTAACCATAACCTCGGGCGGCGGAGCCCCGCTCGGTCTCGTTTTGGGTATGCGGCTAAGTCTCTCCAGTTCGGCGTTGTATAGCTCTTGATACCTGCGCGGGGCGAGTAGGCTTAGGCTTCTTAGCCTATTTAACACCGCTAGAGTGCTAACGCTAAACCGATCGGCTATACGCTCAAACCGCCTATCGTCGTCAAATTCTCTAAACGCTTTTTGAATTTTTGTTTTGGGCATTAGGATTTTGGCAGCTATTTCGTTGCAAGCAAGCTCTATTTTGTTGTTCTCTCGTATATCCAAATCGGATATACCGCTTTGCCCTATCCAAAGATGAGCTACTTCGTGCATAAGCGTGAAAATTTGACCCGCTTTGCTGTCGTTGGTATTTATGAAAATTAACGGGGCGAATTCGTCTAATATCGCAAACCCTCTAAAAGTATCAAGGTTTAATTTTTTTTTGGTGTTGCCCCTAAGAATGCTATTTCGCATAACCAAAATGCCTAATTTTTCTATCTTTTCTATCAAATTTTTAAGCATTCGATCTTTGTCGCATCCGCTGCCGACTAGGTCTTGGATTTCAAGTCGCGCCGTTACGTCGTCGGCGATCTCTTGCGTGTCGTCGGAGACTTTAAATCTACCTATCGCTTCGCACTTCAGAATGCCGTTTGTCTTGGCGTATTCTTTAAACCACTCTTGCTTTTGCTTAACGTCGTTTACCGCGGTTTTTAGCTCTAGCGGCATTTGCGCTAAGCCGCCGTTTCCGATAGTTCTTAAGTCGGGGATGATTTTTTGCTCTTTAGGGGGTTCTTTGAGCCATAAATACCCAAACGGAATTTGTAGCGTTTTAGCAAGATCGACGGCTTGTTTAAACGTCGGTCTTGCCTTACCGCTTACCCATTGCTCCGCTTTTTTATGGATACTTTCGGCGCTAACGCCCGCGCGCTTTATAGCCCACTCTAGTACGCTCGGCGTTATAAAGGCTTCGTTCGTACGCATCATCCCCTCTTAAAGTTTTTAATTGTTATCAAATTTTACTAGAATTTAGCAAAATATACTATAAATTTCTAAAACCTCTTTGAATTTATGGAGTAGCTACCGACTACGCGCCCTAAAATTTCGATATTCAAGTCCTCCGCAATCTCTATTGGCTCGTAGTCTTTATTGTCGCTTATTAGCGCGAGATATGGGCGTTTTTTAAATCTTTTAACTAATAATTCATTGTCGTATCTGCAAACGTATATCGCACCCTCTATTGCCTCTTGCCCGTCGTGGCAAAATACCACCAAGTCGCTTTCCATTATGGTCGGCTCCATTGAGTTGCCAAAGCAAGGGATAATCCCTATTCGAGCTTTTGGGCTGACGTTAAACATTATGCGCAAATCCTCGGGCTTAAACGGCAGCATATCAGGGTCGCCCAAATCTCCGTTTTCTGCACCAAAGCCTGCTGAAACTACGCCGTCTTTAAAAAATGGGACATATATTGTGGCTTCATCATTTTTATCGTCTTTTATGCTATTAATTATTTGGCTTGGGGTCTCTATTTCGTTGTTTAAGAAGTATTCGATAGGATAGCCTGAAAATTTAGCCAATTGGCTTAATGATCTCTTAGCTTGTTTTTGCCCTAATTGCCATTGACTAACTAACGACTGCGAAACGCCTAAAATATCGGCTAGCTGTATAGTGTTGATGCCTTTTTCTTTTAGCAACTCGTCTATTTTTTGCGCAAACGTTTTCATTTTTTACCTCCAAAAAATTACTTCAGGTAAGATTTTATAACTTTTTTATTGAAAAATCAAATTACTTTAAGTAAGATTTAATATAACTAAAGGTAAGATTTGGTTATGAAAAAGTTATATTATCGAGACAAACTAGCATTAGATTTAATGGATCATGGGCTTTGCCCCTCCTCGGCGGGCGTATATTTGGCAGGCACAAACGACAAAAAACCGAGTAAATATACAAGGCTAAGCATAAGCCTATACGGGAGGACAAAGCACCCTGAAAGTAAGTGGGGGTTAGCGATTAAGCCTTTTTTAGCTGACAAAAAACTATCCGAGCATGAAGACAAAAAGGCTAAAAAATGATAGCAGAAACAAGCGCAAAGGCATATCGTGCCATAAAACCGTTTCTAAACGGCAAACGGGCGCAGGTGTACGAATGCTTTAAATTGCATCCAAACGGCGCGACGCGTCAAGAAATAGCGCGCTGGTATAAGTTTAAAGAGTGCGGCGTATGCGGTCGCGTAAATGAGCTAGTAGCGCAAGGCTATCTAGCAGTCATCGGCACCAAAAAAGACGCCGTTACGGGGCATAGCGCTGAAATTTTAAAAGTAGTCGAGAGGGTGGCGTGATGAAACTTTTAGCGCTGATAATTGGGGTTATTTTGAGCTTTTTGGCAGTTTGTTTTTTTGTCTCGGCCGTATTTGCTTGGCTGGCAGTAGAGAAATTTAAGGGGGACAAGGAATGAACGAGATTTTAACTCTGATAAATCTTTTGGGCGACTACAAGCGCGCTTTGCTTTATGCGTATTTGCAAAACAAAGGCTGGGGCTTGATAATAGCCGACTGCGACATTTTAAGCGATCTCAAATTTAGCACGATTGATCTGGTGAGAGCTAGAGGCGAGCTAATGATAAGCGGAGTAATAAAGGTCGAGTATCTGCCTGACAATATGGCTAGACACAAGATAGGGGGAATGTGATGATAAAAACCCACAGCGTGGATGTTGAGCTGGCAAAAAAAGTAGGGTTTGATGAAGCTAATATACTTGGCTTTGTCGCCTATTGGGTTAAAAATAACCGCGATAATAATAGAAACTTTTATGACGGTAGGTATTGGACTTATAATTCAGCTCAAGCCCTCACGGAGCAGTTCCCGTATTGGACGAGACGCCAAATTTCAGGCCTGCTTGAAAAACTTGAAAAAATGGGCGCAATAATAAAAGGCAATTATAATAAGAATAAATTTGATAGGTCATCTTGGTATGCCCTATCGGATAAATTTATGTATCTCATCGGCGCGGAAATGGATGAAACAAATACGGAAATCCATTTTACAAATACGGAAATGGATGAAACAAATACGGAAATCATAATAGGTAACAATTACAAACCAATAGATAAACCAAATTCTTTTAGCGCACGCGAGAAAAATCAAACTTCGCTAACGACTAAAAGTGAGAATAAAAATTTCGATCGACCTCTAAACGAAAATCAAGTCGGCTATGGGGTAGAGAAGCCTAACCCGATAAGCAAACCTAAGCTAGAAGCTAAACCTAGCCTAGATGCTAGAAAATCAAATAACGATTATGTAAGTTATACAAGTCCTAAAAACTACGCGACCGAAAAAGAGTGGTATGCGGCGTTAAAGATGACCGACCTTATGGGATGGAATATCGAGGGCATATTATATACGCACCTAATCCCGTACCTAGAGGACAAACGAGGACGACCGCTACAAGATTTTGAAATCAAGCGCATAAGCGCCGAGTTAGCCAAATACGTCGGCGTTTCTCAACTAGAAATTGTAAGGCGTTGCATAAAAGGCGGCTTCAGAGAAATAAAACCTTTCGGCACGGACAAACTACGCAAAGATTACCCCGATATGTGCTGGGAGTTAGGAGATAATTATGAAATTTAACGATAGGCTCGACTTAGAGCAAACGCTACTAGCTACCGCGCTATACAGCAGTCCGGATAGCGAGCTAGCCTCGCTTTTAAAACACGGATTAGACGAAAGCCTGTTTAGCGGCGTAAGAATTAAAATCGCAAGGATGATAAACGCCAAGATCAAAGAGGGGCTAGACTTTGAGAGCATAAGTAGAGCGGTAGTTATGCAGTGCGAGAAAGACGCTGTTTTATCAAGAGAGTGCGACGAGATTTTATCGCACAACTCCTTATTCGGCGAAAAAGGGTATTTGTGGCTCGTAAAAGAGCTAAAAGGTATCTCAATCCTGCAAGAAACGCAAAAAAAGCTAAGCAAAACCGACCTTTCAAACAAAGCCGAGCTAACCCAAGAGGAAATGGAGAATGCCTACGAAATGCTGGGCAAAGCACTAGGCAAGATAAACGACCTAGACGACGGCAACGACGAGGGCGAAAATATGGGTGAATTCGTTAAGCGCGTAGAAAAAAATAGGGACTTAAAATTTTACCCTACGGGCTTACAGTGGCTAGATATTGAGCTAGAGGGCGCGGGGCTAGCCGAGGGTAGCTTTATCAACATAGCAGGCGGAAGCTTTGCGGGCAAGACCACTTTTACGCTAGAGCTTCTAAAATCAATGGCACAAAGCGAAAAAGTATGTTTTTTTAGTTATGAGATGTACGAAAAAATCCTAATTAGAAAATTTAAATTTGCTAGCTGGGACGTGCTGCAAAATATCCAAATCTATCAAGACGGCGCACAAATAGACAAAATCGCTGCAAGAATACGTAAGCTATCAAGAAAAGGCTACAAGATATTTGCTATCGATAGCCGTATGAAAATCCGCGTGAGCAACGAAAAAGCTAGTGAATACGAGAAAAACAACGAAATTTCAAGCAAATTAAGCGAGCTAACAAGGACGCTAGGCGTGATTGTGATACTAATCAATCAAATCAGCGAGGCGGACTTGAAAGCGGGCAGAAATAGTCTAAAAGGAAGCGGCGATCAAGTCTACGATAGCGATATGATAATTTACTTAAAAGCCACTACAAACGACCGCAAAGAGGTGGTAAAAAGAGAATTTGAAATGGCAAAAGACAGAATAGGCGAGCGGCTTTTTAAAGTGAATATCCCTGATTTTTACAAAAAAGAGCCGCAAGAGGTTTATTTCAATGAGGAGCTAGCGGTATGAAACTAGAATTTAGACCGAACGACCAAAAGAACTTTTACGACGTGCTTTTAGTAGATTTTGAAAGCGGAGAGGTTGAAATACTCGTCGCAGGCGGCAGGAAAAGCGTAAAGCTAACGGACGGCGAGCTAAGAGTAAAAGGCGAGCAAGGGAGGCTATTTTGATGGAGCTAAACAAAATCCATAACGCCGACTGCTTAGAATTTATGCGCTCAATGCCGGGTAACTGCGTGGATTTGGTAGTGACCGACCCACCTTATGAAATAGCGACCAAAGGCGGAGGACTAGGCAAACGCCCCGTATACGAAAACGGCGCGCTAGACAAGATCTCGCAAGGCTTTGACGTAGATGCTACGCTAGAACAAATCGCGCGCGTCTGCAAGAAAATCAATATTTTTATATTCTGCTCTACAAAACAAAAGCCGCGCATAATGAATTGGGGCTACGACAGGGGTTATAACGTGGCCGAACTTTTTTGGCACAAGCCAAACGCCGCGCCTTTTACGAATAACACCTTTAAAAGCGACGTCGAAAACATAATCTACATCAGAGAAAAGGGCGTAAAAATCAATGGCAGATCAAAGCTTTTCACTCACAACGCGTCAAAAAGGAAATACGGACACCCAAGCGAAAAACCGCTAGAGATAATCAAAAAGCTAGTTTTGACGGCATCAAGCGAGGGCGATTTGATATTTGACCCGTTTATGGGGAGCGGCACGACCGCGGCGGCGTGTAAAGAGCTAAATAGAAACTTCATCGGCTGCGAGATAGAGAGTAAATATTGCGAGATAGCCGAGAAAAGATTAAAAAATACGATAAAAGGACTACTATGACTGAAATTTTAAGTTATGCTGTGTATAAGCTGGATCTTGATGAGATAGAAAATAGTGACGATTGGTTTGATGCCGATGGCAGACTCAAATACAAAGAGCGGTTTTTATTTGAAAGCCTTAAAGAAGCCGGACGAATAAAAGACGGCTGGCTAATAGCACTATTCGCAGGGGAACAAGACGCGGTAGAGTTTTGCGCGGGGGCAGAGCTTAATGCGAATTCGGATTATTTTTATTTTTGCTTACGCGCAGAGGCCACGGCCACTATCGGCGAGGGCGAATACGTAGAGGTAGGGTATTGATGATACCAAAATACGAAAACACTCTAGCGTATGCAGAAGCGACCGGTCAAGTGCCGCTAGAGGATTGGGAGATGAAATTCTTTGCCGGCTGGCTAAAAAGAAATAATCTAAAATTTACCCACGTAGCAAACGAAAGAGTAGCTAGCGTGCAATACAAAAAGAAACTCAAAGCTATGGGAACTAGCGCGGGTTTTCCCGATATGCTCGTATTTTTGCCGAGCAAGATCGTATTTGTCGAGATGAAGCGCGCAAAAAAGAGCCTAAGCAGGGTATCGGACGAGCAAGAGGATTGGGTAGATACTATCAACTGCTACGGATATGCAAAGGCGAAAGTTTGCTACGGCTCGGACGAGGCGATAGATTTTATCAAGAGTGAGCTAGGGAGAAAATAGGTGGCGAAGATAACAAGCGAGATAAAAGAAAAAATCTTGGCTGATTTTCATACGGGCAAGTTTTCACAAAGGGAGCTGGCTAAAAAATACGCCGTATCAAATGGAACGGTAGCAAATTTGCTCAAAGGGGTAACACCCAAAAATGAGCATTTAGTAGAAGCTCAAATAACGTTATTATCGGCACAAGCTCAAAAATCAGAAATAGAAATGAGCAGTATTTTGAGCGCTGCTAAAGACGAGGCGTATAATCGCGGGCTGATTTTTAATGCTACTCAAAAAAACCTAGCCAAAATCACGGAAATGCTAGATAAAAACACCAAATACGAAAAGGTGGGCGTCGGCGACGGGGTGCAAAATTTCGAGCCGGTGG
This sequence comes from Campylobacter showae, assembly GCF_963515975.1. Classification (GTDB taxonomy): domain Bacteria; phylum Campylobacterota; class Campylobacteria; order Campylobacterales; family Campylobacteraceae; genus Campylobacter_A; species Campylobacter_A showae_F. The sequence continues at coordinate 39,915 of NZ_CAUPZM010000012.1, read as the reverse complement.
AATTAAACGCAAACGACTATAAGGCACTACAAGACGCGATAGATAAAGCCAGCCTAACGCTCGGCGTAAATCAAAGAGCCGCGAGCACTACGATAAACAATGCAAACGTACAACAAAGCGAGGAAACCAAAATCGTGATAGAGAGGAGAGATTTAGTAGATGTGGACAAGGGCTAAACAATGGTGGCGAAAGAACAACATAGGAGAATACTTATGGGTGGTGGACGCGATACTCATGTTCTCAATATTGCTTATTTTTGGGATGTGGCTTGATGTAGCCATAAAGGGCGCGAAGTTTTGGATGGCCGATAAGATGTTTTTTGGCGGTAGCATATTCGACTTTTTGAGGTCTTTGTGAGCGAGATTAAACTCAATCTAAAATACGCTCCTTGGCAGCGAGAGGTATTTTTTGAGAATGGCGCGAAATTTACCACGATAGAAAAAGGTAGACGTTGCGGCTTTACGAAAGGTATGGCTAACGCTTGTATCGAGTGGCTACTAGAGGGTAAAAAGATACTTTGGGTCGATACGGTGGCGGGCAACTTGCAAAGATACTACGAAAGATACTTCTTGCCCGAGCTTAAGCAGCTGCCAAAAGATTTATGGAAATTTCACGCGCAGGATAAAAAGCTCACGATAAACGGCGCGTATATGGATATGCGATCGGCGGAGCGTCCCGAAAATATCGAGGGCTTTGGCTATGACGTCGTGGTTTTAAACGAGGCGGGTATCATCCTAAAAAACGCCTATTTGTGGGATAACGCTATACGCCCGATGTTGCTTGACTACCCGACGTCGCGGGCTTTTATCGGTGGAGTACCAAAGGGGAAAAATAAGTTTTTCGACTTAGCCTCGCGCGGGATGAGAAACGATAAAGACTGGGTAAATTTTCAAATATCAAGCTACAAAAATCCCATGCTGCGTCACGGCGAGATAGACGAGCTAATCGCGGAACTGGGCGGAGCGGGTAGCGACGTAGTAAGGCAAGAGATTTACGGCGAGTTTTTAGACACGACGACAAACGCGCTCTTTACACTTTCGATGATAGAAAATTCTTTCAGCGCGGCGTGGGATTTTAACGGAAAAGCTCTGGGCGTTTGGGGGCTTGACGTGGCTCGCGACGGAGACGACGAAAGCGTACTTTGCCAAAGAGAGGGTTACCGCGTGAAAAGCTTTGAGGGCTTTAGGGTAGCAAGCGTCACGGGGCTAGCAAGAGAAATATACGGGCGATACGAACGCGCAGAGTATAAGCCGGAAGTGATCTTTATAGATACGATCGGCGTTGGGGCGGGGGTATATGACACACTGTGTGACTTAGGACTTCGAGACATCGTAAGAGAAGCAAAAGCTAGCTTTAAAGCTACCGACGAGCGCAGATATGCAAACAAGCGCGCAGAGATGTATTTTTCTTTGCGCGACGCCTTTAGTCTACTATCTATGGACGCGAACGAAAAAGTAAAAAGGCAATTGCAAATGATTGAATACGAATACGACAGCAAGGAGAGATACTTAATTCTCCCAAAAGACGCGATAAAAAAAGAATACGGGGTAAGCCCTGATTATGCGGATGCTCTAGCACTTACGTTTTTTGACAAAGTAGTGCCTAAATTTAAGAGCGAGTATTCACAAGATGAGAATTTTGGGTGGTAGTTGGAAACACCAAAAAAGGACAAACAAATGGCACAATTTCCCAAAAACAAGGTAGATTTAGGACTACAAATCGAGTATATTTACGAAAGGATAGACCCTAGCGTTATAAGGCAGATTGCCCCGCTTGATGACGAAGCGGTTAAGCTTTCTGTCGCCGCGATGATTTGCGAATGGATGAGAGGGGTTAGGTTTATCCCATCAAAACAACATAGAGTGAAATTTGCAAGTGCCCTCAAGGCCAAAGGGGTAAAAATGCGCAGAGTATGCGAGCTGACGGGCATATGCAAAAACACTTATTACAACTTAGGGGGTAAAAATGGACGATAGGGCTGGGTATTTAGATGAATTGCGGCAAATCGCGATGAACGGCTATAACCACTACAAAAATACGTTTGACAAGCTCAATGACGCTTATCTGCTAGTGTTAGAGCCAAAATTGTATCAATTTTTAGAAAGTAGAGACAAAAGCAAAAATTATATACCGAAACTAAATTCAAAAGCCAAGAGGATTTATGACGGGCTAACAGAAACATATTTTAATAACGACGCGTTCGCCAAACTTGAGCCCTATATCAACTCTACAAACGATGTAATAGACAGGTGGCAAGAGGCAATAGACCATTATTGCGAGCAAATAAACTTATATAAAATATTTGCTCCGATATTTCTAAAAGCACCGTTTACAGCGTCATCCATTGTTAAAGTATATTGGCAAGACGGTAGCGCAAGGATAGATGAGATAGACATTGGCGAAATATTTTTTGACCCAAACGCAAAAGATTTAAACGATATACGTTTTATCGTGCACAGGATTTATTTAACGGGCGAGGACATAAAAGAGCTTATAAAAAACGGAGTTTTTAAGATAGACGCCCCTGATGCGTTCGATGACAAGAAGCCCTATGAAAGATTTGAGCTTTTTGAAATTTACGAGCTAAAAAACAAAATTTGGCAGGTCAGCACAATCTACGATGGTAATGTTTTAAGAGACGCTGTAAAGTTAAAAGACGGGCAACCTTTCGTATTTGGGTATATGCTACCACAAGTAAAGGGCAAAAACGACGAGAATTATGTCTGCGCTTACGGCGATCCAGTGCTAGCATCCATGTTGCCACTACAAGAGGAGCTAAATGTAACTAGAAACTCCGTAACCGACGTAGTAAGAAACCAAGTAATGCCAAAAACTGTAATGCCGAAATCGGCGAACGTAGCTAGAGATGAGATATACAAGATTGGGGTGCCTGTATTCACTGACGCTCCTGCAAGCATTACCGTAATCCCACCTGGGGATGTTAACGGCGCAATGATGGCCTTGCAAACTATTGAAAACGAAATGAGCGAGGTTAGCGGGGTGTCGCCTCAGCAAAACGGCGCAGCCACAACTAGGCGAGAAACTGCGACCATGGCGTCCATTATGGCAAATGAGGGCAGCGTAAGGCTGCAAGGCTATATAAGAACATACAATGAAACATTTTTCGAGCCGATTTTTGAGAGACTAGCGTTTCTTGTATGGAAATACGGCGACCCAATATTTTTTGCTGGATTTAACCGCGGCGAAGTGCCGAGTTTTAACATAAATTTGAACACAGGTATTGGGGCGCTAAACAAAGAGGTACAAAAACAATCTCTTATGGATGCTAGCGGGGTTATAGGGGCGCAGTTTGGAATGTGCCTGCAGGTGGGCGACGGAGAGGGTGCGGCCAGAATGAAAGAGGCTAATGAAAAAATACTCTTAGAGCTTCTACCGCTTTACGGCATTAAAAACCCAGACAAATTTATAGGGAAGGAGGACAAGCTAGTTGATCGGCAATATGCGGGTGCGGATATTCCAGCAGCTATGGGAGGAGCTGTGCCTCAAGCGGGAGCTATCGGGCCTATGTGAGAAAAAGCCCTTTAAGGATTTTGTAGAGTTTTTGACCGTGCTGTATAACGAAAATTTATGCGTCGCGGAAGACAAAATGTTGAGCGAGCAGGCTAGGTTAAGAGCTATCGAAACATTAAAAATATTTGATGGCCTTTTAGATTTTTTTAACGAATACAAGGAGAACGACAATGACTGAAAACGAAGCAATTGACGCGCTGATGGGCGCATTTGGCAACGATGAACAAGCAACAGAGCCGACAAGCGAGGCAGTGAGCGAGCCGCGAGAACAAGCAGCGACACAAGAAACAAGTGCCACTGAGCAGGCGATAGAAGCGCCAAAGGAAGCGCCTAAAAGTGAAGCCACGCAAAAGGAAAGCGCGTCCGCCGTAACGCCCGAACAGCAAGCAATGCTTGATAGTATAGGGCTGGGTGACATTGGGCAAATCAGAGAACAATTGGCTCAGTTTCAGGCGGCGCAAGCGGCAGCGGCAGAGCAAGCAAGGCAGCAGGGAATTTTTAATAAAAACTCCGCCGAATTTAAAAAAGACTTCCCGACAATCAAACTAGAGGAGCTTGGCAAATTCGCGGATGAAAATGGGTTTATGCCATTACTTGGCGAAAATTACGACGGGTGGAAAGCTGTCGCAAAGGCTATGATTAGCCTAGCTAAAGTAAGCGGCGAGCCTGACCCAATAATCGGCAGCAATAGGGGCACAAACGAGGCGGGCGCATTTGACAGAATAAAAAAAGGCGAGAATGTTAGCGACGTAGAATTAGGCGCTGAAATATTAAAAACAGCAGGCATGCTGTAAGGAGGCAAAACATGGCGTTTAACTTTATGGATCTTTTAAAAGGCGCAGGCAATTGGTTGGGAGGTAGTGACGCCGCCGGTACGGCAAACTGGATGAACGCGTTAGGAACAGCTGGCAATATTTACTCGGGCATAGCGCAACAACAGGCGGCAAAAAATCTAATGAAGCAACAAAAGGCGGCATTTGATTTTAATAAAATGCTTTCTGAACGCCAAATTGCAAGAGAAAATCAAGCTGAGCAGAACCTAGCGAATGCGTGGGATATGTCAACGTATAGCACAAAAAAATAAAGTAAGCATAAGGGGGCAGCAAATGGCGTTTTTCAATCCAAACAGAGTGGATTTTAATTATAACACTAATATGATAGATGCAGTTGGGGCGGTTGGCCGCTCCCTTTGGGATATATACAAAGAAAATGTAGCAAAAAACCAAAATCAGATGAAAATTAACGAGGCTATGCGATCAAATTTAGCGAGCGAGGCACTAACCGGGGCTAAAAACGATGAAACGGCAAGACACAACCTGGCAACGGAAGCGGAAGCGGCGAGCAATAACGCTTTTACGCAAAAATTCAAGCAAAACGAACTTGCCGAAAAAGTAAAAAACTGGAACAATCTTGCCACACACTATGCCAATCAGGACAGGATCGGAGCGATGAACGCAAATACGATGGCATATAATGCCGACACGTCGAGAATGAATGCGAATACAAGTGCGGGAAGATTGGATTTTGATAAGAACAGACAAAACGATCAAGATTTACAGGACGCGATATTGGCGAAATCCAGGGCGAATTTATTAAACGAAATGGATGCTGAGACTGCGGCGCTAATCGGCGTAACTCCACAAAATTTAGAACTCATAAAAAATAATTTAAAACAACAAGGCTTTAATGACGAACAAATCGAGCGAGGGATAAATCAGCATATAAGAACGCAAATCGCCTCGCTTGGCGGCACGTATTGGAATAACCCGCTATCCCAACAGGAAATCATAGAAACGAGAAAAGCAAAAAACCAAGAGGTTGAGGATAGTATTTTGAGCGCAAAATCCTTGCTAAAGGAAAATAGCGGGCTAAGAGAAAAAATAGGTAAAAAATACGGAGTAGACGTTGGCGCGCTGGATGATGCAAATTTGGACGCCATTTTGCGCAACGAAATGAAGTCGGGCGGCAGTTTAAACCCGAAAATCATAAGCGCCAGCACGAAAAATTTAAAACCTCTTGCTGACAATATTTCAACGATAAAACTTGCATCTACAATATCAAACATAGTATCCGACGGGGCACAAAAAGAGACGGGTTGGTTCGGGTTAACTAAGCCTGCTAACTCGGTGGCTCAATTTCTTAATAGCGATAGCCAAGAGGCTACTAACGCAAGGGTGGCAATAAACACACTTAGGGCAAAAATGGCAAAAACTGCGCGAAGTAACGCGGTATTGCAGGCGCTCCAAGAGATTATGCCAAAATACGGCGATCCTTCGACGCAAAATTTTCTATCTACCTTAACAGCTGCGGCACACCTGGCATATACCGACATAGACGCGGCTATTGCCACTCTCCCAAACGGAGTGTATAGCGACAACATCGAGGCTGAACTAAAAAATCTAGACGCCCTCTCCGCCAACATAGAACGGCTAACGGGGATAAGTCCTAAGACGCTTGAGCCGGTGCAGCAACGAGGTGCGAACGGCGGAATGATAGTGAAGCAAGGTAGAAACGATTACTAAGGAATATAAATGCAATTCGTAAATTTAACCGATGAACAAAGAAAACAAATAGCCGCTGAGCAGGCAAGCAAAAATATACAGCCTATGCCGATGGAAAAGGGTCTGCAAACAGAGATTTTGCCCTTTTCGTTAAACCCCTTAAAGCTTTTTGGCGGCGTGGCTACTAATGCGGCCGCTGACATGGCGGGAGCTAGCAAAGACTACCGTGCCGACATTTCAAATGCAAAAAGTACGGAGGAGATAAAAAGCGCAGTTAATAATGCTATTTCAAAATTTGACAACGCAAATCCATTGCTTTTTGGCGGCGATGACGTAAAAAGGCAAAAGAACGAGTTCTTAAAAACCGTTTCAAGCTCTATTAGGCAAAGTAAGCTGGCTGATGGGCTAAGCGAATATAACGGGAATTTGTATCTGCGAAAGGGCGACGAACTTTTTGACCTTGACGACGGGCTAATAAACCAAATTGGGCGAGTGATGAGAGACAACGCCGGTTCTATGCTAGGCACAGCGTTGGGGGTAAAAAAAGGCAGCGGTTTTTTACAAAATATGACGGGCGGGGCTTTGGGTGCGGCGGGAGGTAGTGGCATAGACTACCTAAACAACTCAAACTACGCTGGGCAAGAGGCAAATTTGGCTAATGCGGCAAAAAAGATGGGCGAGGAGGCTCTATTTTCCATCGCAGGCGATACCATAGTAGGCGGCGCAATGAAATACGGCAAGCCAGCGATAAATTTGGCAGACAAAGTAACAGACAAAATGCCTCTTGTAAATCTAGGGAAGCAGGCGTTGACTAGCATACCTACGGCAAACGTAAAAGGGGCGATGAAGTCGGCCGAGGCGATTGCGGGGGACGAAGCCGAAGCAATGCTAAAAAACGCCGCAGAGGTGGGCGGCTACAAGGTGGACGGTGGCAATATAACAGATTTGCAACTATTAAACCCAATAATTAACAAAACAAAAGAGCTTAGCGCGAAAGCTGCTCAAAAACTTCATCTCGACGATGTGGCAACTGCAATCAGTAACACAAAAGGGCTTGATGCCGAACGTGAAAAAATTTTAAACTTAGCCCTTAGTGACCCAAAATCAGCCGAGCGCCTTTTGAATGCTCTAAGGGGCGACAAGAGCGGGCAAGGCGCTAGGAACTTAGCCGATTTGGCGCAAAGCGACGTCAATCGTCTGCGCGAGATGATAGGGCAAAGCGATATAACGGGCTTAAAAGAAGTAATAGAACAATACTATAAGGCAACAAAAGATGGCTTCGGGCAAGCCATAGACAATCTGGATGTGTTTAAAAATGGCAAAAAAGTAAAACTAAGCGACGACGCAATAGAGCAGATGAAAGAGGAGTTTGCGGCGAATTTAAACATTTTCGATAAGTCGAGCGATAAAACGCGCGGGGTGATGAGCGGCTTTGATAGCCTTAAAGGGCGCGAGCTAGGTGTAAAAGATTTAAACGAGCTAAGAGCTAACTACAACAAAGAACTAAATGAAATTCTAAACTCCGACAAAAACTCGTACGCTACTAAAGTAAATTTTGCTAAAGGCAAAGAGATACTAGAGCGTGCGATGGACGATCTACTAGGCGACGACGCGGCTAGGGCATATCTAAAAGAAAGCCTAGAAAAATACAAAGACTACAAAGGTTTTGAAAAAAGCCCGCTTTTTAAAACGATGACGAATATCGAAAGCTCGGCGCAAGATATTATGAGTGCTTTTAGGAGGCTACGAGACACACAAGGCGGGCTTTATGATAAATTTATCTCAAAGCTTAGTCCGGAACAGGCACAGAAGTTTGAGCTGGCGGCCATAAAAGACGATTTTGAGAGTGCGCTCGGCAAAACAGGAACTTTTAATGTAAGGGAAATTCTAAACGGCAAAGAGTTAAACGAGGCCTTACAAAAGACAGGTTTTAAAAGCGAGCAGGCAAAAGAGATCGCAAGAGAAATAGACAAGCTCGCAAAAGCAAGAGGGAATTTAGCTGAGATTTTTGCAGCGCTTGATAATAAATTTATCATGCCAACTAGATTTAACAAAGGCATAGCCACGACCTTTAGCGGCGCGAGTAAAACCGCATTCATAAACGCGGTGCGTCAAACGGCTCTAAAATATGTGCCGATAATCGGCAATGACGCGGCCTTGGAATATCATCTAAGGGAAGCCGCTAAAGCGATAAAATCGGGCGGTACTCTTAATGACTACGCAAAGATTATGGAGAAAAACGGCACAAGCAAAGAACAGGCTAAGGCTTTTACCGACTTCGTAAAAGAAGCCGTCGAGCAAGGGAGTAAAATCGAAAGCGCAGGGGTAAAGCAAGAGGCGGTAAAGGGCGAGGGTTGGACGATGAGGGAGGGCGGCGCGGCAAAAACTGACTATGCCGTAAAAACCGATTTAGCCCCTAACGTCAGGGATTTATCAAAGATAACCGTTGATGAAATAACGGCCGACCTTGAGTATTTAGCCGGCAAGCATCCTGAAATATTCGAGAGGCCATCCGACGTTTTTAGGCTAATTAGAGAAATAAAGGAAAACCCTACGCACTTCTTTACGAATTATAGGCTTGATTACGCTTTGATTGTTAAGAGGCTTAAAGATAATAAAATAGGCAAGCTTGCGATAGATAAACAAAGCGGGAAAGTTATGCACGCAACAAAAGTAAGGCAAAGGGATTTATCTCGTATGGATAGAGTAAGCCGGCAGACGGCTGGGACATCCACGCTCCCAACACCTTTAAGCGCCGCCGATAAAACTGCGCTAAAGCAGGACGCAAATTCCGCTGGCGAGGCGTATTCGTCTGCCACTGGACGTATTATACCACAAAATCCCGCCGATCGTCTAGTAGAAAAGATAATCAAGCTAGACGACACCGGAGAGATTGGCAATGTGCTACAAAAAACCATCGCTAGTGAAGGCATTTCTACAAAAACAAAACTTGCCGCAATCAATGCAGCAAAAAGGCGATTGATCGCAATGTCCGCAAACAACACACAAGAAAAAAATAAAATCTAAAGAGGGGGCTTCCCCTTTCTTGCTTGCCCCACAATCAACACCGTATTTGCCCAAAAACTAGGTAGATTTAGGACTACGTCTTAAGCCATAATTTCCCTAAAACCACAAAAAGGAGAAACTATGGCAATTACTACTACGGGCTATCAAGCCCCAGCTACCTCAAGACAAGGTTTAAAGCCCTCTGTCTATGACAAAATTATCCTAATAGGGGCTGACGAAACGCCTATACTTAGCCTTATTGGCACGTCTGAAGTAAAAGGCATCGAGCACAGCTGGCTAACCGACACGCTTGCTGCGCCTAAAAAGAACGCGCAGCTTGAGATTAGCGACTTTGATGATGTGAGAAAAAGTACAGTGCAAAAAACATCAAACGCCGTACAGATTTTTACATCGAACGTCAGTGTATCAAGAAGTATGCAAGCTGTAGCTACATACGGCGGCAAAGAACTTCCGCGCGAGATAGCCAAAAGGGCAAAGGAACATAAGCTAGATATGGAATATGCGTTATTTGGTCTAGGCAGAGATACCGATGTTAAAAAATCGGTGTTCAAAGCTCCTTCGGTAAGAACGGATGCAACTGCTGGCGAAATGGCGGGGCTATTTTACTACGTCTCCAAAGGCGCAGCCAGCTGGACTGCAGGCAAAAGAGGAAATGTTGTAGCACATGATGCTACTCAAAATTGGACCGGTGCTGCCACGCCATTAACTGAGGATATTTTGCATAGTCTTCTGCAAAATATTTATGATGCGGGCGGTACGCCAAGAGACGTATTTGTAGGTGCAGGGCTAAAGCCTGCGATCAATAAATTTGCTACTCGTCAGTTTGGCAACGAAAAGAGCATCAACTCAAGCGTAGTTAGCCTGGACACCGACTTTGGCAAAGTAAATTTCAGGCTTCACCGCTTTTTGTCTCCTCAATATGGGCTAGGTGATGCATTGATTGCGGGCGATTTTGAGTATATGAAAAACGGGCTACTTGTACCTACTGAGCTAAAAGACGTTACTACATCAAAAACAGCGATACAAAAGAGGTATTACACTGAGAGCTGCTTGGAAGTCAGAAATGCCGATGCGTTTGTGATCGGGGTCGGTCTAAAGGCATAAAATGCTAGTGAGGAGAGCTAAAGAGATTTTGGCTTTAAAAATCGCGGGGGGACGCAAGCTCCCCTCGGACGAAGAGCTTAGCGAGCTATTTTTGGAAGCTATGTTGTTTATCTGTAACAAGTGCGTCCCAGTTGAATTAATACGCAGAAAAACAGGCGAAAGAGTATACCGCAATATCGACGAGGACAGTTTTCTTTGCTACCCAGACAAGCCAGACTTCGCCGATGTTGATAATAAGAAACATATAATGATAGATGAAGTCTTGACCTATGCAGCAATTAACTATGTTGCTTTTTTAATAGGGCAAGATGCATTTTTCCGCACGCTTACGCTAGAGGCTATTGCCGACTATAACGCTAATTACGGGAGGGAATTTGACATATGAAAGAACTTGAAATAATTTTGCTGAATGGCACAAAACTGAGCAGAATAAATTTACTAGATTTTTTTAAAAATGTTGCGGGTATTTTTAAAAAAACCAAAGAGACTATATACAAAAGCGAACTAAAAAAATGACTAGTATTCATGATTTAAAACTAGCGAGCGAAACATTAGAGGCACTAAATTTTCTTTTACAAAACACAGTTGATCTTGAGAAGGCGATAAGCTCCGTTGATTTAACAGAGCTAAAAAAACTAAGCCATGACGGGGGGCAATTCAAAGAACGTATCGAGAAGCTTGTTGCCGAAATACAAAACGATAAAAGCTCTATCGAGGGGATAAAAAGAGACATCGAAACCAAAGCAGACACAACAAGAGATAAGATAGCCGAATTTAATAACATGGCTTCAAGACTTGAAGCTAAATATGCCGAACTTGCTGAACTACAAGCTAGTCTTAAAAACCTTGAAAAGGACATCAAGGGGCTGCTTTCTAGCGGGCTGATAAACGATACAATAGAAAGTACTACCCAAACATTTTCGTCCAAGAAGATAACGAAGCTATTGGCAGATAAAAGTGGCGAGCTCGATGGGTCACAGTATAGAAAAATAGACGATAGCTATGATAAAGCTCAAATAGACGGCAAGATAGACAACCTAATTGGCTCTGCTCCGGTTGAGTTAAATACCCTTGAGAAACTTGCTGCAGCACTCAATAATGATGCGGATTTCGCCACCACTATCTCAAAAAAAACGAATGGTAAGCTTGGCAAAACCGAAAAAGCCGCCGATAGCGACAAACTAGACGGACTTGATAGCTCAGCATTTGCTAAAGCCGAGCAAGTTCTTATAAAGCGCGGGCTACCAAAAGGCGATTATCGAAGTGTAGGCTTCTGGAGAACTGTAGAAGCTGGCTGGTATAGCTATAACCATGACTCTATTCAAGGCTCAAATAACCCTTCAGCATACGGAGTTATCCACGTTTTAAAAGACGGGAATGACTTTAATATCCTTTGGTACAGAAAAGGTACTGCAGAAATATATCGTGCAGGATTTGGAGGTTCTCAAGCAGGAAACAGCACAATCGGGTGGAACATTGTTGCAACTTCTTTAACTGTGGGGAGTTACCCTGACACAGCAGTTCTAAGAGATAGTAGCGGAGACTTTAACGGAAGAAACATCACAGCAACGCAATTTAAAATGTCTGCCCCAAAAGAGGACACTCTATTAACTTCGACAAGCGAAATCCTTTTTAGGCAAAACAATCAGGATGACTCTAATCAAATCAGAGCCGCTAGTCTTTCTAAACTTTTAGAGTTTGGGGGAGGAGCTGAGAAAGGATTTGGGGTAAATCAAACTATTCAAACTATGACTGGGAGTAAACGTGCAGGAGAACTTTATACAAACACTTCAAGTAAGCCAATCTTTGTGATTATTCAAGCCACACTGGGTGCTTCAAGTGGTTCTACATTCACAGCCTCTTTAGATGTGGATGGAGTGAGCATTGCAAAAACTGCGTTTGCTACCGTAGGGTTTGGAACAACATCAACGCTTACAGGCTTTGTGTTTCCCAATGCAAAATATAAATTAACTCTTGGTGGAAGTGCACAGTTGTCTCAGTGGTACGAAATAAGATAAGGAGGAGATATGCACAGATATAAAGATTTAAATGGGCAGATATATGCTTATGAGAAAGACACAGATGCAGAGTTTTTGGCAAAAGAAATAGCTCAGTTTGGTCTTATAAAACTCACAAAAGAGGAAGAAGAGGCTTTGTTTGCCCCCAAAGAAGCGGACAAGCGTCTTGAGGCTCTGCATGAGCTTGAGGGGGAAATAAAGGAGCAAGAAGAGCTAATCAGAAATGCTTTACTGATCGGCAACGATCGAGTTCTGCCAGAGCTAAGGGAAGAGTATAAAACCCTATTAATTCAAAAACAAACCTTAGACAAGGAGGAGTAAGATGAAAAAGAAAATAAAAAGATGTTCAGTTTGTTCAAGCAAACTAGATAAAAAAGGTGAATGCAATTGGGAAGAATGTCCGGCTAGTCCAAAATATAAAAATAAGGATGTAAAAGATGAAACTAACTCTAAAACAGAAACTTCAGGTTCTTAAGAACTTTACCGTTGAGCTACCTGTAGAGATAGCTCATTTTCTAGTTGTACCTATTGCTCTTGCGTTCTGCAAGAAAGAGGCTGAGCACCTGCCTAAATGGGCGGCGTGGTTCGATGAGAACGACTACGGTATCAACGGCGACGACGGATGGAAAAACGAGCATTTCCCAAACGGCAAGAACCGCACCTATTGGGCGAGGCTTTGCTGGCTATATAGAAACCGTATAGGCGTATTCAGCGCGAAGTATCTGGGCGTCAAAGTCGAGGATATAGACGCAAATACTGTGCGCACGATCGGCGATACGCTAGCGACCTACAACAAAGGTCAAAAATCGACCTTGTGTCTGGTGACCTGCAAGATGAAAGATGGGCGCGAGCGTTTCGGCTACTACCGCGAAATACGCTATGGCAAATCAAAATGGTATTGCCGTATATATCTAGGCTGGAAGCTGATGGACGTCGTAGGGATGAGGCAAGACAACAAGGCCGAGTATATGGACGCGGGCGATAAAAAGGTGTTAAAAACCGTTTGGGCTATCAACCCTTTTAAAAGGGTCAAACAATGAAGCCGTCCACAAAGAAATTCGTGATCACAGCGGCGGCTATCATAGCTATTGTAATTGTCGTGAAACTATTAAAGGGGGCGTGATGAATTTTCTAATCGCGAACAAACTTTGGCTGATCGTGATTGGCGGACTAGCCGGCGTAATACTAGGGCTTGGGGTTGAAATTTGGAAACTAAAAGGCGACATCAAGGATGCAAAAGCTGGGCTAATGGAAACGCAAAAGGAGCTAGCGATAAAAGAAGCTAATTTTCAAATTGCGACGGCCAACCTCTTTGAGTGCAACGCAAAAATTGCACTACAAAACGCCAAGCTAGAGCAAATCAAAGCGCAAGCCCCCGATACGACCGAAGTCAAAGAGCGGGTAGTAACGAAATTTGAAAAAATAAAAATACCCGTCAAAGATGCCGAGTGCGAAAAGAAGCTCAAATTTTACGAGGAGCTAATCAATGAAGCTGCTAAATAAAACTATTGCAGCGGCAACGTGCGGGCTAATATTGGCAGGCTGTGCAGCTAAAGAGCCGACCGTAATCACTCGCACGGTTTATCAAGAGGTCAAAATCCCCGTGGTTTGTATCGAGGAAATGCCCGCCAAGCCTAAATTCAAGGCAAGCGATCCGCAAAGCGCGCGAGAGCTAATGGAGTATTTCAAAACCTGCGAGGACTTGCTAAAACAATGCGTAAGGAGCGCACGATGAGCGAAATGGTAATCAAAAAAATCATGGGCTTTAAAATCAGCAAAAAAAGAGCGCTAGAGATAGCTCTATCCATCCTCCTGGCCTTGATTTTCGGGGCGGCGATAAGATGAATTTTCAAGAATACCTATACCTGCTTTGGGTATTTGTAGTAGGCGCTATCGGCGGCGTCTTGGGATTGCTCGACGACGACGGAAAACCGAGAAAACATCGCACGAGACTGTCTTTTGCCATCGCCACTCTGACGGCGATGTTTCTATGCTGGACTACGTTTGCTATCTCAAAACTCCTTATACACGAGGTTGAGGGGTCGCTGGCTCTTGGCGGTATTATCGCCTTTATGGGCGCTGAATGGGCAAGGCGGAAAATAAACAAAGCCGCGGATAAAAAGATAGAGGGGATGGGCGACGGCGGCTACGGTAGAGGGTATGACGACTACGGCGGAAATTTTAGGCACGAGGAGTGGAAAGATGACAAATAGCGAGATGCTAGAGAGCCTGCAAGAAAAGCGCACGAGATGCACCGTGTGGAGCCGCGTAATGGGCTATCATCGCCCCGTCGAGGGCTTTAACGTCGGCAAAAAAGGCGAGCATAAAGAACGCGCGTTTTTCGAGGAAAATAAACTAAAAAGGATAGCAAATGGCAAATTTTAACGAGGCTTTTCAAATTTTAATGGGGCTGGAGTTTTCTAAGCCCGAGGATGCGCTTGATAGAAACCCAACAGAAAAGGGGTGGACGTTCATGGGAATATACCAAAACGCCCACCCGCACTGGAAAGGCTGGGACGAGATATTAGGTGCGGTCGCATACGGCGGCAATATCGAGAAAATATCCCGCGCGCTTTATAACAACCAGAATTTACGTGCCGAGGTGCGTAGATTTTACAAGGAAGCGTATTGGGATCGTATGAGGCTGAGCGAAGTCGAGAGCCAACTCAAAGCAAACGAAATATTCATCTTTGGTGTGAATGTGGATGTGAGGCCTGCCGTAAGAGTTACGCAACAGCTGGTGGGCGTGGTAAATGACGGCATCGTCGGCAAGCAGACACTCGCGGCGATAAACCGCTTTGACGAGGCAAGATTTGATAAAGAATTCGACCGAGCGGAGCTTCAATACTACAACGGCCTGATCGAAAAAAATCCAAAGTTTAGAATTTATGCTAACGGTTGGCGTAATAGAGCGGAGGCGGTGTAATGAGCACTTACAGCGAATTATACAAACAGGTTTTAGCTGACAGCATGGCGAACGACACACCTTATGACAGACTGGTTAAAAAGCTAGATGAGTACTACGATAAGTCTGCCATAACGGATATTAAGAAATTTGAGGCCGTAGTCTCTGCATTAATGAATATGTCGCAGAGCGTAACAACCACTTCTCAAGAGATAGCGCTCAGGCTACTTAGCGAGAGCGAGGAGCTCCCACTAAGGGCAGCTCAAATTAGAGCGCAAACAGAGCTAATACAGGCTCAAAAAACACTAGCTGAAGCAGAATTGCCTCTAAAACAAAAAGAGCTCGATCTTGCAAACAAGAGGCTTTTGCTGGCTGAAAAGGAAGCGGATTTTAACGCCAAGAGAGCGGAACTAATAGAAAAACAAGCTCAAAGCGAAGTAGCTAGAAAGGCGGCTATCGAGCGAGAAACCCAATCATTCGATGATAAATTACGCATACAAGAAGCGACGCTACTAAAAGATGGCGTATTTGGCTATGCTGTTGGCGGCGTAAATGTCCCCGCGGAGATGACAACAAAAATGTACGACGCTATAGACAAAATTACCCCGTAAGAGGTGGGTAAATAATGGCAAGAGCAGAAAAAGCTGGGTGGTTTGCTCAACCTAGTGGAGACTATATAGCCGATATTACAAACGCGGCCATATGGCAGAGGGTAGCCGAAGTTAAAGCATTTAAAAAATTTATGAAGGACTCGAGTGGGTATAGTGATACGCGTATACATGACGCGCGCTATATAACTGACCATAACTCCGGTATGCGCTTTTACCTTCTTGCTAGGAGTAAGCATATTGAGAGCTATAAGAAAGATAATCGTGAAATGCTTGTGTATCATTCCACATATTTGACTTATTATACACATACAGAACCGTATTTTAACAGTGATATATTAAAAAGGTTTGGTACGATTATAGCAAGAATAGTTACCCCTTACGGGGATGTTGAATTATACCAAGCAGGAGTAGCTGTAATCTATGGGGAATATACTAGAGAAGTAATCCCCTTTTTTTTCGCAGATACCATGATGCCATATAATCTAAGATGGTTTCTAAAAAATTTCAATTCCTTAACATCCACTCGCACAGAGAGAGGGGGGAAAAAAATATTTAACCCATTTAAATTAAAATCCTGGAAAGCAGTTTTGCCAAGTGTGATAGCTGTGGCAAGTATTTATGTGTTGGGGGCGGCCGCAGGTACACTAGCGTCCACTATAGGCTCCGGGGCAGGCCTATTTTCTCTTGCAGGGGTGGGGGCTGTCGGTGGTCTTATTGCGGGCGTTGGCGGGGTAATTACTACCTTCGGCATGATAGGTGGTAGTAAGACACTATCTAAGATAGGCGCGAGGTTGGGGGCGGTCGGCGCTTTATTGAGCATAGGGGGGAGTATATCTAACTTTTTTAGCCCTAGCGCCGCTAAAGCCGGCGCATCGACCTTGCCTAATTATAGTCTAGCAAACTCTCAAAATCTATCTCAAACATCATCTTTGTATCACGGCATAAGCCCCGCAAGTTGGGCAAACGGGACGGGCGGCGCGGCAAATAGCCTTTATCAAAACACGAATAGCGTGATGTTTTCAAGCGAAGCAAATAGCTTTAGCTCGGCGCTTAGGGGCTACAATACAGGGGCAACCGCCAGCGGGATAACGTCTGCCAACAGCTCGCTTTTATATCTTACGAAAGGGTTAGAGGTTGCTAAATTTGGGTTTAAAAGTTATGAGGCGGTAAATAATCTAATAAGCGCTTTTAGAGCGCCAAATGAATTTAAAGACGACGATATGCCGCAAAATAATAATGAAGGCGGGCTGGTAAGCGTAAGCTCAGCACTTGATGAATTTGAAAATGCAGGGTATAACGTCAGAAGGTTTTATGATAGGGATATAGAATACGATCTTGGGTTCGAAAGCGGGACGTTAATGAGTAATGATGGGAGTTTATTAGGGGGATAACAACGGGTGGATAAATAGAGCTTTGGCGGTATAGCGTGGCTAATTACTTTTATAAATCCGTTAAAAACAGACTTGTAAAAACAATTTGAGTGTGCCCTAACGGCAAAAAGATATTGTTGATTGGTCTTGAAAATAGGCGGTTTTAGTGTGCCCCAAACTGTGCCCTATCTTTTGTCAAAATTTTGACGATTTGACAAATTTAAAGCTTTTATGCTTAACTGTTTTGTGATGATTATATTTGATGAAATATCGTATTTTTAGGGTTTTTGAGAGGTTTTGAGCTGGTGTCACGGGGGAGACTTGAACTCCCGACCTCCGGCTTATGAGACCAGCGCTCTAACCAGCTGAGCTACCGTGACGTTAAAGTTCGCAATTATATTCAACGTTTGCTTATATATTGATAAAATATTTTCATTTTTACGCAGTATGGCGCTCGAAATCAAATTTTAAAATTTGATTCGCCGAATTTCGGGCATAAATTTCATCAAATTTAAATCTATAAAAATCCAAATTTGAAGCAAAAACGTCAAAAACAAAAATTCGTGTTTTCAAGATGCGGGTTTTGCCACTCAAATTTGACGAGTTCAAATTTGTCCAAATAGGTCAAATTTGAAGCAGCAAAGGCCAAATTTACTTGATAAAATAATCCCCGTCAAAGCTAACCAGCGAGTACTTGCGCTCGCTGCCGATGCTGCTAACCAGCTCGTCCACGCCCAAAAACTCGAGGCTGTCCGCGCCGATATATTCGCACACCTCTTCGGGCGTTTTGTTTGCACTGATTAGCTCCTCGAAGCTCGGGGTATCGATGCCGTAGCGTTCAGGGTATTTTAGCTCGGGGCAAGCGACCTTAAAGTGTATTTCTCTCGCGCCCGCGTGACGAAGTAGCTCGACGATCTTTTTGGAGGTCGTGCCGCGCACGATGCTGTCATCCACGACGACCACGCTTTTGCCCTTGAGTAAGCTCCCCATCGGGTTTAGTTTGAGTTTGACCTTGAGGTTGCGCATCTCTTGCGTCGGTTCGATAAATGTGCGACCGACGTAGTGATTACGCACGATAGCTAGCTCAAACGGTATCCCGCTAGCGTTTGCGTAGCCTAGCGCCGCCGGCGTGCCACTATCTGGTACCGGCACGACGAAGTCCGCGTCGATCTTGCTTTTTTTAGCTAGCGTTTCGCCCATTTTCTTGCGCACTTCGTAGACGCTTTTGCCCTCGATGACGCTATCGGGGCGCGCGAAATAAATATACTCAAACGCGCAAACCCTAGGCTCCGCTTCAAAAAGGCGCACGCTCTCAAACTCGCTTTTGCCCTGCTCGAAAACCAGCATCTCGCCAGGCTCCACGTCTCGGATAAAGGTTGCTCCAACCAAATCAAACGCGCACGTCTCGCTAGCTACGATATAGCCGCCGTCTTTTAGGCGTCCTAGCGAGAGCGGTCTCACGCCCCAGCGGTCGCGGATGGCGAAAATTTTGTGGCGCGACTGGATGAGTAGGCAGTAGGCGCCTTTGACCTGCTTTAGTGCCGCGACGATGCGGTCTTGTAGGTGTTCGCTGTGGCTTCTAGCGATGAGGTGGACGATGTTTTCGGTGTCCATGTTGGTCTGAAATATCGCGCCCTCGGCGATCAGCGCGTTGCGGACTTCGTCTTTGTTTACGAGGTTGCCGTTGTGCACGACCGAGATCGAGCCTAGCGCGTAGTTTGCCGCGATAGGCTGGGCGTCGGCGGCAGAGCTTTTGCCCGCGGTGGCATAGCGGTTATGTCCGATCGCCATGTCGCCTTTTAGTGCGTCAAAGCTCTTTTTGTTAAAGACCTCCGTCACGAGCCCGCGACCCTTGACGGTCTCGATGTGTCCCTCGTCGCATGCGCTGATGCCGCTTGCTTCCTGGCCTCGGTGTTGCATCGCAAATAGCGCGTAGTATGCCGTTCGCGCAGCGTCTTTAGAATTTATTACTCCAACTATCGCACACATTTTAATTTTTCCTTTTTTAGGCTCGTCTCGCGAGTGCTTTTTGCGGAGCTTGAAATTTTCGCCCTGCGACAGACTACATGTCTAGTCTTGGACGAAAATTTCTGCGCAACCTCAAAAATCATCTCGCGATACTTTGCCTCTCATGCTAAAATTTAATTATCAAAATTTGAACGTAAAACGATAAGGCGAAGGATTTTTCGCTTAATTAAGGCGAAATTTAATTTTTAAGCGTAGGCTAACCGCGCGGGTTGCCGAGCTTAAAAATTAAATTTCAACGCAAAGTAAGTAGAAAAAGCCAAGCCGCTTATTATCACAGCCCAAGGCAATCATCTATCCCGTATAGCCCGCTTTGCTGCCCGGCAACCCACACGGCCGCCTTTATCGCGCCTTTAGCAAAGGTCGCTCGGCTAGTTGCGGTGTGATTTAGCTCGATAAACTCGCCGTCGTTGTAAAATCCGACCGTATGCCTGCCCACGACATCGCCGCCTCGCACCGCTAGGATCGCGATCTCGTCCTTGCTGCGAGCTCCGACTAGCCCGTCTCTACCGGTCACCAAAACGTCTTTTAGATTTAGCCCTCTAGCCTCCGCTACGCGCTCGCCAAGCGTTAGCGCAGTGCCACTTGGAGCGTCTTTTTTGTGCCTGTGGTGCTGCTCGACGATCTCGGCGTCAAATTCGCGCAAAGCCTTTGAAGCTAGCGCCGCTAAGCGGTTTAAAACCGCGACGCCAAGGCTCATGTTGGTGGCGTAAAGTATCGGCATCGCCGCGCTTGCGAGCTTTAGCAGGTTCGCGCCGTCCTCGCCAAGACCCGTCGTGCCGACGACTAGCGGTTTTGGGTCGGTGCGAGCGTAGTTTAGCAGATTTATTGCGCCCTCTTTGATCGTAAAATCGATAACGACGTCGCAGTTTGTGAAAAGCTCGTCAAATTTATCCGTGAGGATAGCGCCCTGGGGCAACGCAAAGTCAAGCGGCTCTATCGTATAAGCCGCGCCGAGTTTCGCGTTTGGCTCGTTTTTTAGGCACTCGATTATCATGCGTCCCATTTTGCCGCTTGCGCCGTGGATTCCTATTTTTACCAAAATTTATCCTTTAAAATTTGGGCTAAATTTAGCATAAATTTTATAAAAAATAAATTTAGCACGGCCGCCGTCTTCGCCGCGCGCGGGCAAAAATATTAAAAATCGCGCTATATAATCGGCTTTTTAAATTTAAAGGACGACGATGAGGAAAATTTTATTTTTATTTCTAGCCGTTTTTGCGGCGAGCGTTTTTGCTAAACAAGCGCCGATAGCGCAGGCTGCCAAAACGCGGCAGGCGGATGCGAATTTGAGCGCGTTAAATTTGACGGCAAACGATAAAAATGCGCAAAAGCTAAATTTGACCCAAGACCCCGCCATTATTAGCGGCGAGCTAGCCAACGGCCTAAAATACTACGTCAAAGAGAACAAACAGCCCGCAAATTCGGCCTATTTTTACCTAGTCGTAAACATCGGCTCGACCGACGAGCGCGAAAACGAGCTGGGACTTGCGCACTTTACCGAGCACATGGCGTTTAACGGCAGCCGCAAGTTTAACAAAAACGAGCTAGTTAAAAAGCTAGAGAGCCTCGGAGTGGCATTTGGCGCTGATCTAAACGCGCAGACTAGCTACGATCAAACGAGCTATCTGCTGGAAATCCACGTAAACGAGCAAAATTTAAAGGACGTTTTTCGCGTTTTTCGCGACTGGATCGACGGCGTGAGCTTTGACGCGGCCGAGCTGGATAAAGAGCGTGGTATCATCATCGAGGAGGAGCGCGCTAGAAACACGCCCGCGTATAGATTTTACATCAAAAACCGCGTGCCAGAGCTATACGGCGACAGCATCTACGCCAAAAGGTCGCCCATCGGCGATATGAATATCGTAAAAAACGTCGACGTAGCAACCATAAAGGGCTTTTACGGCAGGACGTATCAGCCTAGATTTATGAAATTTATCGCAGTCGGCGACTTTGATAAAAAGCGCATCGAGGAGATGATAAAGCAAAGCTTTAGCTCCGCTAAAAACACGAACGACTACGCGAGCCCCGATAAAACTATCCCTATAAAAAGCGGCTTTAGCGTAAACAACTACGACTCCGCAGAGATCGGGCTAAACTCTATAAATTTGATCTTCGCGCAAAAGTATAAATTTGACGGCGAGATCCAAAGGCTCAGGCAAAATTTGCTCGCAAACTACATTTCAGACCTCGTCGCGATGATATACGAGCAGCGAAATTTGGCCCTGCGCGGGCGATTTTACTCGCCGATCATCGAGGATCAAAACGTGCTTTACGCCTTTGAGATAAACGCCGTCGAGGATGATTTTATCGGCGCGCTTAGCGACCTGGCGGGCGTTTTAAAGGGCGTGCAGAAATTTGGCTTTAGCCGGGCGGACTTTGAAAGCGCAAAAAAAGATTTTATAAACTCGGCTAAAAATGCCTATTTGCAAGCGGGCAACAAGCGCTCAAGCGCAGTCGCGGCAAATATCGAGGAGACGACCAGGATCGGCGGTGTGTTGCTAGGCGAAAAGGACCTGCGTGACGTTACTTTGGCGCTGCTTGATGAGATCAGCCTAGATGACGTAAACGCAGAATTTAGGCGGATACTGGGCATCGACGCAAAAACTTTAAACGTGATTAGCGCCAAAGGAGCGAAGCCAAACGAGGCTAAATTTGATCAAATTTGGGCAGAGGCAAAGCCATACGATACGCTAGCCTCAAATCAAGCAAAGAGCGAGCTTTTCGACTACGGCGCGCTAAAGCCTAAAAATTTCGTCTCGAAAAAGCATAACGAAAAGCTTGATTTTTACCTTTACGAGCTGCCAAACGGCGCGCGCGTGGCATTTAAGGAGGTAAAAACCAAAAAAGACGTCGTCTGGCTAAGCGCGGTTAGTCGCGGCGGTACGTCAAATTTGCCAAAACCAAAGCAGGGCGCGCTAGCCGTAGAGGCCTCAAACGAGAGCGGGGCGGGGGAGTTTAGCAACTACGATCTGGCCAAAATCCTAAGCGGCAAGCAGCTAAGCTATAGCAAATTTATCGATCAGCTTTCGCAAGGATACAGCGCAAGCTCGGCTAGCGCGGACTTCGAGTGGCTTTTGCGCGCGCTATTTTTGGAGTTTAGCGAGCCTAGATTTGACGAAAACGTGCTAAAAAAGACAAAAATCAACAAGCTTGAGCAGCTAGAAAAAACCAAAAATCTGCCCGAGCGTAAATTTAGCGACGAATTTGCGAGATTTTTCTACGAAAACAACCCGCGAACAAACCCTCTCGAGGCCGCGGACATAAACGAGCTGCAGATGAACGACGTAAAAAAGATAGTGAAAGAGAAATTCACCAATGCGGCGTCGTATGATTTTATCGTGGTCGGCGATCTAAATTTGACTGCGGTCGAGCCTCTTTTGCAAAAATATCTGGCAAATTTACCCGCACGCACACAGCGTGAAAACTTCGTAGATGACGGCGTAAGGACGATCGCGGGCGAGCGGGAGTTTAAGCGAAGCTACCAAACCACGCAGCGAAGCGATGCCGCGATGATAATGAAAAACGAAAACGTGAAGTATTCGCGCCCGGAGTTACTGCGCGTAAACGCCCTATCTGCGGTGCTTTCGATGATGCTACGCGAGGACGTGCGCGAGGACCGCGGGCAGGTCTACGGCCTGGGCGTGCATATGAATCTCGCAAAATATCCGTACGAAAGCTTCACCGCGCATTTTGGTTTTACGGCTGCGCCTGATAACGTAAACGCCGTGCTGGGCGAGATAAAATCAAACGTCGCCGAGCTAAAAGGCGGCGCGGACGTCAAACGCTATCTGCAAAATTTCAAAAAATCGGCGCTCGTAAAAATGCGCCAATCCTACGTTCAGGGCGAGTTTTGGACGCGGGCGCTCATGCGCGAGCTGGTTTTTGGCGATGAGATTTTAAGCCTTGACGAGTACGAAAACGCGGTAAATGCGCTCACCGAGCAGGACGTGAAAGATGCGGCAAAGCTCTATCTGGACGAGAAAAACGTCGTGATAAGCGTAAACGATCCCGCCTTGGCGAAGTAAATTTAAGCCTCGGCGGTAAATTTGATTTGCCGCCCGGGCGACGGGTAAAATTTGGCTTTAGATTTGACTAAGGACTGTTAAATTTGAAGCTAAATTTTTCCCTCGTCAAACGAAATTTGATTTAAATTCGCTCAAATTTAACTCAAATTTTCGCTGACGCCTTATCTCCTTTTGTTTATTTACTTTGTAAATTTGAGTTTGATTTACTTCGGTTGCTATCTACGTAAATTACCTTGGTTGGGTCGCCTTTTAATGTATCCCAAAAACTTATCATACTTTTTAGTTTCTTTTTTTCGTTTGCCCATCGTATAAACATATAGGTATCACTAAATGCCCCATCTTTATCTGGGCAATACCTCTCTCCATTTTTTATGGACATACGTATTAGTATGGGTATGGTCTGATTTTTATCTATTTCCTCTTTCCAATTATCAATGTGCCATCTATAGCTTTTATAGCACTCCTCATACGCCTTCTTTAGCTCCTCTTTAGTGGGCTGCCCTACGACGTCGTATTTTAAAAGAAGCTCTAGCATGGGTTCGTAGTTTGGGATAGTATCTAGCAAGATATATAAAGATCGCATAAATTCGGAATCGTCTCTTAGCCCGTGAAAAAACGTATTAGGATGATCGTCTAGTTTTGGTCTATACCCGCTAGCAAGAGCAAGTTCGGTCATCTCTACGTAGTTATGGGTTACTATATATCCTATCGGATCGTTTACGTCTTTGGATTCTTTATTGACTTGGTAATTATCTCGATATACTATCTTTACGTCGTCTCCATCTATGATAAGCTTTTCGATATTGTTATAAAACGGAGGATCTATGTAGTACTGCACCGTCTTTACTTCATCAAATTTAACCCCGCTATCAAGCAAGAGCTTAGCGGTCTTTGTAGAGTTGTTTTCTATGCCAGGGGCGAGAGTTTGTAGTTATCTTGCGCATGAGCGTTTGCGCCCATATCTATCAGCCTTTTTGCCGTGACTTCGTCGTCGTAAAAGCTAGCGTACATCAAAGGAGTAACGCTGTCTATTAGTGGAGAGTCTATGCTAATGTTATTATCTTGCATAAATTTTAAAATTTGATCCGTTTGCTTTGATTTTAAAAGCTTGCGGAAATTTTCAGCAAATGCGTCGTCCTTTATCTGCTTATCTATATCCCAGTATCTAAAAGCAAAATCGTCCACTTCTTCTTGCGTTACGTATTTGCTTAGCTCCGAACCCGGGATTATCTTAGTATCGGCGGTAACGACGAACCGAGTGGGGCCGGATAGTTTTTCGTAAATAAAATTTACGAAAACGATGAGGCAAAGAGCGGCGAGGCTAAGTGCGAGTTTGTTCAAATTTATCCCTTAAGTCAAATTTGCGAAATCTTAGCCAAAGGGCGGTTAAATTTGAGTGAAATTTGGGGGTAAAATCTCTGAAAAAGCGGGGAAATTTAAATAAAGGCAAATTTGACTAAATTTAAAAGGACAAAGCAAAACTCGGTAAATTTGAGAAAATTTGAAGTAAAAAGAGAAATTTAGCCGAAAAGCTCGGCTAAATTTGATAAGTCTTAGTGCAAGCTCTCGATGTAGCTAAGCGCGCTAAGGGCTGCCACGGCGCCGTCTCCTGCGGCTACTATGACTTGTTTTGGCGCGTCTTTTCTGATGTCGCCCGCGGCAAATAACCCCGGCACGCTAGTTTGCATCTTTAGATCGACGCTCACTTGGCCGCCATCCTCGGTCTGGCATACGAATTCGCCGTTTTCTTGACGGAGGACGTCGTTGTTTACGTTAAGCCCGACGAATACGAAAACGCCCGGCACTTTTAGGTCGCGCTCGCCATCTTTCGTGTTTATGATTAGACCTGCTAGGCCTGCTTTGTCGCCATAAGCCTGCTTGATAGTGGCGCTCGTGATAAATTCGATCTTGGCGTTAGCGCGAGCCTTTTCTAGCGTGACGGGAGCGGCGCGAAACTCGTCTCTGCGGTGGATGATGTAGACGCGCGAGCAGATGTTGGCTAGATATAAGGCCTCCTCGATCGCCGTATCGCCGCCGCCTAGAACCGCGACTTCTTTGTTTTTATAGAAAAATCCGTCGCAGGTCGCGCAGGTGCTCACGCCTCTGCCGAAAAACTCGTCCTCGCCCGCAAAGCCCGCGCGGCGCGGAGTAGAGCCGGTGGCTACGATAACTGCTTTGGCAAGCTCTTCTTTGCCGCCTTCAAGCCTAATGGTAAAGCTGCCGTTGGCGTTTTTTACTACGCGCTCGACGCCCGCCATCTCGTGCTTTAGGCCAAAATGCGTGCACTGAGCGACCCACGTGCTCATGAAGTCGATGCCGCTCTCGCCGGGCGCTTTTTGACCCGGATAGTTTTCTATCTCGGAGCTGCCCGTGATCTGACCGCCGGGCATTCCTTTTTCAAACATTACGACGTTTTTTAATCCGCCGCGAGTGGCGTAAAGTCCCGCGCTAAGTCCGGCAGGACCGCCTCCGATGATCGCTAAATCTAACATATTTTTTCCTTTAAATTTTATTTATTTTCGAATCTTGTTTATAAATGCCACCCTTTTGCGCCTTTAGCTCCACGCTTGCGGGCAAAGCCGTGATATTTAGGACGTGCATCAGCTTTAAAATCGTATTTATATCCGAAGCGACGAAATTTATATTTCCCTCGCTTGGCGCGCGTTTTTGGAGCAAGTCCACGGCTACGATTTTTAAATCCTTAGTCGAAGTTTTTAAAATTTCTCTCCAGTTTGATTGGTTGGAGCTAAAAACCACGAGTAAAAATTTATCGTCTTGCGGTGCGAAAATTTGAGCCTGCTCGTAAAAAACCAGCTCGTTAAAATTTACGAATTTATACTGCGAAAATCTGTAATTATTGTAAGCAAATACGCCTGCTACCAGCGCTGCACCGATAAAGGACGCAAAAACGGAGGTAAGAGGAAGCAGGCTTCCTCCTCGTCTAAAAACCATTAAAGAAGCGAATTTATCTTATCGGCTATGGCTTGTTTTGATTGTGCGCCGACCATTTGCTCTACGACTTCGCCGTTTTTGAAAAATAGAAGCGTAGGGATCGAGCGGATGCCGAATTCTACGGCTAGGTCTTGTACCTCGTCGGTGTTTACTTTGCAAATTTTAGCTTTGCCCTCAAACTCCTCGGCTAGCTCGTCGATGACCGGAGCAAGCATACGGCAAGGTCCGCACCATGGCGCCCAAAAATCTACTAGCGCGACGCCCTCTTTGGCGACGTCGAAATTCGCAGTCGTTAGTTCTACGTATTTTCCCATTTTATTCTCCTTTTTAAAGATAGTTGTAATTATACACAAAAGTATTTAAATTTTAGCTAAATAAGAATTTTTACAAACTAATATTTTCTATCCACTTTATCTCGCTCTTTTTTATCGCGATCAAATCGACCTGAAAATCGGCATTTGCGCCGTTTTGCAGCAGATAAAAATCGATAGTTTTTAAAATTTTATTAAATTTAGCGGGCGTGAGGCGATACTCGGCCTCATAGTCGCCCTGCGTAGCTTTGATTTCAATAAAGCGTAAAACGCCGTCTTTTTTAGCGACGACGTCGATTTCGCCGAATTTGGAGCTAAAATTTCTAGCGAGGATCTCGTAGCCGTTTTTTAGCAAAAACTCGCAAGCCAGATCTTCCGAGCTTTTGCCGAAAAGATACGCCCTAAGCCCCAAATTTTACTCTTCTATCCTCATCATAAAAGGTTTTTCTTTTACGAACTCTTGCTCTTGCAAAATTTCCATAGTGCGCCTCACGTCCTTTTCCACGCTCGTGTGCGTCGTGAAAAATAGCGTCGCATACGGACTTTCGTCCTTTGGTTTTTGTAGCAGGCTATCGATAGAGAGGTTGTTTTCGCTCATTAAATTTGTGATTTTAGCCAGTACGCCGACCTTGTCCTCGACTCTAAGCCTAAAATAATACTTCGTGCAAATTTCGCTCGGGTCTAAAAGCTCAAGCGCGTTTAGCTCAAACGGCGCTTTGTAGCCTAGCATCGGAGATTTGCCGTCTCTGGCGATGTCGATCAGATCGCTGATGACTGAGCTTGCCGTCGCCGGACCGCCCGCGCCCGGACCGTAAAATATCGTCTCGCCGACCGCGTCGCCCACTACGCTCACGGCATTTGTCACGCCGTCTGTTTTAGCTATCATTTTATCTTTGGGCACTAGCGCCGGATGTACGCGCAGCTCGACCTTGTCGCCGGTTTTTTTGGCGATGGCGAGCAGTTTGATAACGTACTCGAAGTCGTTGGCGAAAAATATATCCTCGGGCGTTATGCCTTCGATGCCTTCTATCAGGATGTCTTCGGGGTTGCCGTGCACGCCGTATGCGATGCTAGCTAGGATCAGTAGCTTATGCGCCGCGTCAAAGCCTCCGACGTCAAAGGTTGGATCGGCCTCGGCGTATCCTAGCTCTTGCGCTTTTTTTAGCGCGTCCGCGAAATTTGAACCCTTGCTCATCATCGAGGTTAAGATGTAGTTGCTCGTGCCGTTTAAGATCCCGTTGATGCTTAGGATGTGGTTGGCGCTAAGACCCTCGCGAAGAGCTCTGATGATAGGTATGCCGCCCGCGACGCTAGCCTCAAAGCCAAACGGTGTGTTTTGCGCCAAATTTTGCAAGGCGTAGCGGTGATAGGCTAGTAGCGCTTTGTTTGCGGTTACGACGGCCTTTTTACGCTCTAAAATTTTGCTAACGACTCTAAAAGGCTCCTCTACGCCGCCCATGAGCTCGACGAAAACGTCGATATCGTCGCGCTCCAGAACGCTATCTATATCGTCTGTGAGAGGGATGGCGACGTCTCTTTTTTTGCTTAAATTTCTAACGACGCCGATGACCGGAACTATCTCCTCGCCACATCTTGCCGCGATCAGTTTTTTGTTTTGGAGTAAAATTTTAGCTACGGCTTCTCCGACCGTACCGACGCCTAAAATGGCTATATTCATGCAAATTCTTTCAGATATTTTTTGACGTTTCGCGCCGCTTGGCGGATGCGATTTTCGTTCTCGATGAGAGCGAGGCGCACGTAGTCGTTGCCTCCCTCGCCAAAACCGATACCCGGACTCACCGCGACGCTTGCTTTAGTAAGTAGCTGTTTGGAAAACTCGAGACTGCCAATGTTTCCGACTTGCGGCGGGATTTTTGCCCAGATGAACATACTTGAGCTTGGCTTATGCATCTCCCAGCCTGCGCTTGCAAAGGCTTCTAGCATCACGTCGCGGCGTTTTTCGTAAATTTGACGGATATCCTCGACGCAGCTTTGATCGCCGTCTAGCGCGACGGTTGCGGAGACTTGGATCGGGGTAAACATGCCGTAATCAACCCATGATTTTATCTTTTTAAGAGCGGCGCAAAGGCGCTTATTTCCGCATAAAAATCCTACGCGCCAGCCGGCCATATTGTAGCTTTTTGATAGGGTGTAGCACTCGACGGCGACGTCTTTTGCGCCTTCTACTTCAAAGATGCTCGGCGTCTTGTAGCCGTCAAAAGTAAGGTCTGCGTAGGCGATGTCGGAGATCACGTAAAAACGCTCTTGTTTACTCATAGCCACTAGCCGCTCGTAGAAGCTCTTTTGCACGGTTACGGTCGTAGGATTGTGCGGGAAATTTACGACGACGTATTTTGGTTTCGGCGAGCTTGAGCGGATAGTGTGAAGCAGGTCTTCGAAAAATTTATTTTCGTCAAGCTCGAATTTATCGTTGTACTTTAGCGGCATTTTTGCCACGCTACCGCCGGCGAATAAAAACGCCTGCGTGTGGATCGGGTATGCGGGATCGGGCACTACGGCGACGTCGCCCGGGTTTATCACGGCCTGAGCTAGGTGCACGAAGCCCTCTTTGCTACCCATAACGGCGACGGCCTCGGTGTCGGGGTCTAAATTTACGCCGTATTTGCGCTTGTACCAGTTGCAGATGGCTAGGCGTAGTTTGTAGATGCCAGCGCTCGCCGAGTAGCCGTGAGTTTTGTCTTTTTGCGCGCTTTCGCAGAGTTTATCGACGATGTGCTGAGGCGTGCGGCCTTCCGGGTTTCCCATCGAAAAGTCGATGATATCTTCGCCCGCTCGGCGCGCGGCCATTTTTATGGCGTTTACCTCGGCAAATACGTAGTTTGGAAGTCGTTCTATCGTATTAAATCTAATCTCGTCAAACATGAATTTCTCCTTATTCTAGGTAGATTTTGAGTCCCCGTTTGATATTTTCTAGGCTGACCGCGTCGTCGATCATTATGTATTTTGCATTTTGAGGGAGTGAGACTTTTAGGCTATTTACGGGCTTGCTAGTTTGCTTTTCGTCAAGCAAATTTAAATTTTTATCCAAAATTCTCACGACGGCAGACCAACGATCCTCTGCGCTAGCGCTTATGACTGCGCTTTTTGCTCCGCTAACGTCGATGAGATAGGGTTCGAGTGGCTTTGAGAGCTGAACTTCTTGCGAAAATTGCACCGGAGTTTGATTTATAGAGGAATTTGACGCGTCGATAACGTACTCGTAGGATAGCTCGCCGGGTCTATTTATGTCCGTTATCTCGGTGCCGTTTTCTTTAAGCGCAGCGTAGAGGGAGCCGGGATCTGGGATAAATTTAGTGTCGATCGTCACGCCCCAAAGAGCACCTCCGGCGTTAGAAAATTCGCTCGTTAGGATATTGTTGTAGCCTAGTCCGTTTAGGGCGTCTTTTGTGATTTTCATGATAAGTAGCGGGTTGTTTTGACGCGAGATAAATTTGATATTTACCTTGACGTTTTGTTTGTAGGATAGACGCAGGAGCGAATTTGACTTTAAAACGTTTGAAATTTTAGCGATATCGGGTTTGCCGCTTGCGTTTAGATATGCCGAACCGTCGCCAAAGAGCTGAGTCGCTTTTGCGCTATTTTGACCGAGCAGACCGCCTGCTATATCTACTACGCTGCCTGCAAGGCAAAGGGCCGCGCTAACGGCTAAAATTACGAGCTTTTTTACCACGATTTGCCTTTATTTAGAGCCACGAATTCGTCGTATGTGAGCAGTGAAACCTTGTCTTTTTCTATTAAAAATCTTTTTGGCCTATCGTCGCCAAATTTGATCGTTTGTCCGTCTATTTCAAGGTTTATGTCGCCGTGTCCGGTTACCGCGAGCTGCTTTTTACCTATTTCGATAGTGAAGCTATTTGCGGTATCTAAAGAGCGCTTTTTATTTTCGTCCAAATTTATAACGCCCAGCCACGTTTTTTTGCGCGGTACGATTTTTATCTCTTTTGTGCTTGCCGTTAGATGCCAAATTTTATCGTCGCTTGCTTGTTTTATCTCTTTGGGGGCATCGCTTGAGGTATTTTGCTCTTGATTTTGCGTGATATTTTCTTCTTTATTTGTTTGCGTGGTTTCGTTTTTGTCGCTACTTGCGCTCAAATTTACTTCAGGTACGATAACGGCTACGGATGCATTTTCTTCGGTTGGTAAAATCGGCTCGAGATTTTTTATAGCGTATAGATTTTCGTCGTTTGTAGCGTTTTTACTCTCTTGTTTTGCTTCGTTTAGGCTTTTGGCCGCTTGTTGGACGGCGACGGCTCCGGTATAGGTGACGCTTTTGTTCTTGTCTTCAAAAATATTTAAAACATTGCTAAAGTAATCACCTTCGTTAAGCACATAAATTACGCCGGCAACGGCTATAATGAGCGCTAATATAAAAAGTTTCACGCCTGTATTAGAGTGCCCGCCGTCCGCGGTGTATGCGGAGATCTTAGGCGATACGGTTATACTTTTGTGCTCATTGTTTTGATTGTGCTCGGACATAAACGCCTCATATTCGCTCATCCACTGCGCAAAATCGATATCCAGTTCGCGCTCTAAAATTTTAATGAAGCCTTTAACGTTTAAACGTACCAATTTTTCAAAATTTTTATCAGCGATGTAGCCTAGGTGTTCGGCCTCTATATGAGTTCTTCTCGCGACTTCGTTTAGTCCCAGCTCTTTTATCAAACTTATATCATTCATTTATAATCCTATCGCAAAGTATGGCAAACGCAGCCGAGACGTTTAGGCTGTCCCAGTCGTTTTTCATTTTTATTCCTACTATTTCGTCGCTTTTGGCAAGGACTTTTTTGTGCAAACCTTCGCCTTCGCTGCCCATCACGAGCGCGACTTTTTGGTTAAATTTGACCTCGTGAGCGTTTTTGCCGCCGCTTGCCGTGGCGTAAATTTTAAATCCGACTTGTTTTAGCTCGTTTAGCAAGCCAAGCCCGTCCTCTATGAGAGCGATATTTGCCTCATAGGCTGCTCCGCTACTAGCCCGCAACACGCCTTCCATCGCCAAATTTTTAGCAACGACTACGATGCCTCCGCAGCCGAGTGCATGCGCCGTTCGAACGATAGCGCCGATGTTTCCGACGTCGCTAAGTCCGTATAAAATCGCTATAAAATTTTGTTTTTTTATCTCGTCGATACTCTTAAACTCAAACTCTTCGACCTCGGCTAAAAAACCTTGGTGATTGCCGCCGTGCGCGAGAGCTTGAGCTTTTTGATTATCCACGCGTTTTATCGGCGCGCCGACGCCTACGATCTGCAAAAATAGCGCCTTGTCGCACTCCTTAGCGAGATAGACCGTTTTGACGGTTTTTTTATAGTTTTTTATGATGTGCAAAAATAGCTGTTTTCCGTATATTATCATCGTCTGATAATAGCTAAAAATCGGTAAAATTTAGCTAAATTTCGGATAAATTCGTCGCTTGTTTAAGCGCGCATTTGGGTTTTAGCGAGTGAGTTCGGAGTAAATTTCTTTGGCGTTTCTGCCGGTGATTTTGGCTAGGAGTTTGGCCTTGGCTTTGGGCGAAATTTCAAGCTCTAAAATATCGTTTTGAGTGATTTTTTCTGAGGTAAAATTTGGATTTTTTTGTACGACGACGCACCACTCGCCGCTTAAATTCGTATTTTGCAGTTTTTTTGCCAACTCGCTTGCCGTGGCTCTAAATTTGGTTTCAAATTTCTTCGTAGCTTCTTTTATGGCAAAAATTTCTCTATCCGGCTCAAGCTTGGCAAAGTCTAAAACAAGCGAAAGTATGCGTTTGGGGCTTTCGTAGATTACCGCGGGAAACGGCGAATTTAGCGCATTTTGTATAGCTGCGGCTCGCTCTTTGCCGTTATTTGGCAAAAATCCTAGAAAACAAAATTCTTTTTCGCAAAGACCGCTTGCGACGACGGCTAAGAGTGCGGCGTTTGATCCGCTTAGCACTTCGTATGCGATGTCGTTTTTTATAGCGAAATTTACGAGCGCGGCTCCAGGATCGCTGATGCCCGGCATGCCCGCATCGCTTAAAAATGCGACGTTTTTATCAAAAATTTCAAGCTCGATTTTGGATAAAATTTCATCTTCGTTATGCGTATGTAGAGGGATAAATTTTTGGATATTTATATTTGCGTCAAAACGCGTATTTAGCAGATTTATGAGGGATTTTGCGACTCTGGTATCTTCGCAAAAGAGTACCTCGCATTCGCGCAAAACGCTCAAAGCGCGAAGCGAGATATCGCTTAAATTTCCTATCGGCGTAGGAACGAAATATAGCAAAGGATTATTTTAAGTTATATTTTTTCTTAAATTTATCGACGCGGCCTGCGCTATCTACGATCTTTTCGCTGCCCGTGAAAAACGGATGGCACTCTGAGCAGATGTCCACTCTGATCTCGTTTTTGTTTGACTTCGTAGTGAAGGTGTTGCCGCAAGCGCAAGTTACTTTGCACTCAACAAATTCCGGATGAATTTCTTTTTTCATTTTTTATCCTTTTATCGTCTGATTTTTTAATTTTCATTTAAAGTAAGGTGAGATTATACAAAAAACTTCGTAAAAAATCAAATTTAAATCAAAATTTTAGCCGCTATGCCTAAAATCGCCGTTTGCGAGCGCAAAATATTTTTTGCTCTCAGTCCGTATTTTTTCGCGACCGCCTCTCGCTCGCTTCCGCTAAATCCACCCTCGGGCCCGACCGCTAAAATTTCCTTGCCCGCATAGCCGTCTAGATTTTCGCCTTCAAAGTCGATAAGAGCGACGTTTGGGTAAAATTTAACCATTTCGTCCAGGCTTTTATAAATTTCAAATTTCATCAAATCGTTTCGTCCGCACTGCTCGCACGAGCTTATCAAAATGCGCTCTAGGCGCGAAAAATCGAGCTTAAAGTTTTTTTGCGAAAACTCGCCGTAAAAAAAGACGATTTTAGCTACACTCATTTCATTTAGGCCGGGCAGCGTTTTTTCGATCGTTTTTGGATCGACGACGGCCCAAGCTAGCGCTAGATCGCTATTTCGCGCTTCCACGTCGTGCGAAAATATCAAATTTAGCTCCGCGCCTCTTTTGTCTAAATTTACGATTTCATAGATGTGGTTTTGTCCGTCGGTCAAATTTCGCACGTCGATGCGCTCGCCTACCTTAGCGCGCCGTGCCTTTAGGTGCAAAAACGCCTCGCCCTCAAGCCTAATTTGCTCGTTTTTGGCCTCTTTTGAATATAAAAATTTCATCTCACCCCGCTTGCAACTAGTATCAAAACAAAATCGGCCGCGATTTTTAGGCGCATTTTGGCTCTAAAAGCGGCGAAATTTTTAGTTTTCATCGCAGTTTTTAGCCGCTTAAACTCCATCGCCCCAAGTCCGATAAGTAGCGCCCAAACCGCGATCATAACGAGAGCTTTGAGGCTCGGATAAAAGTAAAAAACGCTCATCAAAAGTAGCCCCGTAAGCATCATCGCAGCTAAAAACGCGTAGTAGGTAGGCAAAAACAGTCTGATGCGTTTAGCGTAGGCTGGCGAGTTTATACCGAAATTTATCAGGCAAAAGTGCGCCGTGACTAAGGCCAAAAGCGTAAAGGCAAGCCCGATGTGGATGGAGCGCGCTAGCTCGTAGAGTTCTGATAGATGCTCGTTAAATTTCATTTTTCAGGCACCGGCTCTGGCGGCATATTTTCGTCGATACTTACGTTTGCGTCGCTTTGCGCGATAGGTACGTCGCTAGGCACCGTGCCGCCAAGATCCAGCGACGCGGGCTCCTTTTTCTCCTCGCAACCGCTAAAAAACAGCGCCGCCAGCGTCAAAATCGCAAAAATTTTCCTCATTTGCGCTAGACCTCCTTTGGATTTACTATTTTTTTGCCTAGCTTGATCTTCTCAAACAGCTCCGCGTCCTCCCACTCGGCTCTCACGCCCTCGGAAAAGACGATCTCGTTTAAATTTACCTCGCCCATTTTGGCGTTATACGCATCCTCTCTGAAGCACTGCGCATAGCCCGTGTCGGTCTCGTGGACGATGACGCTGTGAAGCTTCACTTCGCGCTCGCCGTTTTGCATCTGCGTGGTTTTTAAAAGCCTATCGATCATCACGAAAAATATCCTACAAAACTGCTCTGCGGAGGGGTTTAGCGGGATCTCGATCCAGCGCGCGGAGTGCTTTTTGAGGTCGTTTTTGTACTCGGCTCCGTCGCCGCTAAATATCGTCGTGCAGTGATCAAAGCTATCGATGATGCAGCCGATGCCCTGCTTCATCAGACCAAAATCATACACCATCCCCGCGTTATCGAGAAAATTCGACTCAAGTAAAATTTCAGCCCTGTAAGAGTGCCCGTGAATGCTGGTTTTGCAGCGTTTTGAGCTACAAAATCTAACGATGTGAGCGTTTTCAAATTTAAACATTTTTCTTATTATCATCTTAGCTCCGTTTATTAAATTTTACCGTATCGCGCCGTAAAGATGCGGGTAACGCCGCCTAAATTTAGGCTTTAAACCCCTTCTTTTGCGCCCCAAAGCCTGATGTGCAGGCGATCGGAGTAGTTAAAGCCGTGCTTGATCGCAAACTGCGCGGCGGATAAGGCGTTTTGCTCGAGGCTTATTTTATCATAACCTTGCGGCATACAAAAGACTTCCGCGTCGCAAAGGCCTAAAATACGCGAAATTTGCGCTATCGCCGAGCCATTTTCTACGCTTTTTTTATCTAGGACGAATTTATAAAAACTACCTGAGGAGTTTTGTTTTATGGCTTTTAGCGCGGCCTGATTTATGCGCCTAGCCTCGCTTTCGCCGCTGTTTTCGAGCTTGACGCTAACGGCGAAACGGCATCTTTTATAAATCTCAAATTTGGCAAAATCCACCTCTATCGTGCCGTTTGTTTCAAAATACGGCTCGTAGCCATCGCCGGTCGCAAAATTTAAAAAATCTAACAAAATTTGATTTTTGTGATGTAGTAGCGGCTCGCCGCCGGTGATGACGATGATGGGTTTTTGGCGTAAATTTGTGCTCAAATTTTGCGTGATTTTTATGAGTTCGTCCGCGCGCGAGATTTTTTGATATGAAAAATGTCCCGTAAAAACCGCGCGGATCGTGTCGCAGCCAACTAGCGTTTCGCCGGTTTTGGGCGAGACGGCGCGCACTCCAAAGCCCGCGCAGTTTAGATTGCAGCCAGCAAACCGCAAGAAAATCGCCAAACGGCCGCTGCTTGCGCCTTCGCCTTGGATGCTTAGAAAACTCTCGACTAGGTTTAAACTCAAATTTCGCCTTTTAAATTTTGGTCGATTATAGCAAAATTTGAAGGGTGGTTTTACGGAGTTAGGCGGATTTTATGTCAAATTTGAGCGGGTTTTGTTAGAAAACGGCGGCAAATTTACGGATAAAAATGTATAAATCAAGCGCGGTTAAATTTGATAAAAAGCAGGCCAAATCCACGCCAAATTTGACGTAAATTTAGCCCTGATTTCAGCCACCCGTTTGGTAAAAGGCGCGGCTTGAGGTCTCGTTTTGAGCGCCGATCGCCCATTTGTTTTCTTTGGGCTTATTTTGCAGTACTTGGCGCAATATCTCGCTAGCTCCCGCGATATCGCCCTTTCTTACGGCGTCTTTTATGCTCATCGCATCCTCGAAGTATAGGCACGGGATGAGATGCCCCTCGGCCGTGAGGCGTATGCGGTTGCAGCTCTCGCAAAAGTCGTGTTTGTGCGGGTCGATGACGCCGAAGGTATAGCCGTCCTCTAGCTTGTAGATGCTAGCCGGTCCCGTCGGGATCTTTTCGGCTACTTCGAAGCGATATTTTTTTGCGATAACGTCTAAAATTTCAGCCGATTTCATGCCTTTTAGCTCGCCCGTCGCGTGGATGTTTTCCATGTATTCGATAAAGCGAATTTGACAGCCCATAGAGCGCGCAAACTCCAGCAAAGAGACGATCTCGTCGTCATTTACGCCTCTTAGCGCGACGGTGTTTAGCTTGACTTTTAGCCCGGCTTCAAGAGCAGCGTCAAGGCCCGCTAAAACCTCGTGCAGAACGCTTTTTTGTGCTAGAAATTTAGCTTTTTCGGTTTTTAAGCTATCAAGCGACATATTTATGCGCTTTAAGCCCGCGTTTTTTAGGGCTTTTGCGTAGTGTTTGAGCATAAAGCCGTTTGTCGTGATGGCTAGATCGACGTCCGGACTATGCTCGTTTATCATCGCGATAAATTTGTCCAAGTCTTTGCGCAGTAGCGGCTCGCCGCCGGTTATGCGGATCTTTTTTACGCCTTCGTCCAGGCAGACTTTGACAAATAAAAACAGCTCCTCAAAGCTCAGTAAATTTTCTCTAGGTTCCCAGCTAAACGGAGTTTTAGGCATGCAGTATTTGCATCTAAAGTTGCATCTTTGCGTGACTGAAATACGCAGATAATCAACCGTCCGTCCGTGCCCGTCTATTAACATTTTTCCGCCCTTAAATTTTATCAAAACCATTTAATTTTGATTTGGTTAAAAGGCATTATAGGAAGTTAAGCTTTAAATTTTTTTAAAATTCGCGTATGAAAATAATGTTATTTTTTTATATTTCGCGCCTAGGTTTTAACGCTATATCAGCTCTCGCAGTTTTAGCGTCAGCTCAACCTTGCCGACGCCCACGCACAGCTCTTTTGCGATGCTTTCGACGCTTTTGCCTTCGCTATACATCTGCACGATGCGTTTTTCGTCGTCCTCGCCGTTTGGAGCGGAGATTTTGCTGATACTTTTTGTGCGCTCCTCAAGCGTAAAAAGCCTATCTTGTTGCTGGCTTTGGAAGCTATCTATCGAGCTTTCGATGCCTTGGAGGGTGTTTATTATCGGAGTTATTTTTTGATTTATTTTTTCATTTAGACGCTGCTCAAGATTGCTTTCTAGCTGCACTACGTCAAATTCGGCCGGCTCGCTTCGGTCTAAACTCGCGACCTGCTTTTTTACCGCGTGAAGCTCTTGTATCAGGCCTTCGATCGCTTTTTCGTATCTTGAAAATTTTCTCGAAGCCTCTAAATCTTTTATAAAAACCAGCACGAAAAGCACCGTCAAAATCAGCCCGAAAATGACAAATATTATCAAGTCGTTATTCATCGTTCATCTCCTTTAGTTCTCTTATCATAGCGCGCTCTCTGGCCGTCACGTAGCCGTTGTAGTCGCTCTCGTCGCTCTCGTTTATGCGCGTGATTTTGGCGGTTTTTTCATCTAGCGCTTCAAAAAATATCGCCACGTCTCGCTTCGGAAAAATAGGCATAAAAATGCGTCCGTAGTAGCCGACGCCTTCTTTAAATTTAGCCTCTTTTATCCTAAAGTTTTCAAAATTTATCCCGTCCAGTACGCTAGATTGCGCAAGCTCGAGCTTTATGAATTTCTCGTTTTTTATATAGGCGTTTAGCTCGTCAAATTTACGGTGAAGCTCGACTAGTAGCGTCAGTATCACCTGATCGCTTTCCTTCGTGTCGCCCTTTGCTTTGGCGCGCTTTATCCACGCTCCCAGCGGATCGTCCTCGTTGCCGCTTAGCTTGTCGAATTCGCGCAAAAACTCGCTCTCGCGCTCGCCCGCTTCCTCAAAAACTATGTCTAAATTTGCCGGAACCAGTCTCATAAGCTAGCCCAAACGAAAACGAAAAAAAGTATGCCCAGATAGCCGTTTAGCGTAAAAAACGCGCGATCGATCTTGCTAAAATCTCGCCTAACGATGCGGTGCTCGGCAACTAAGATGCCTCCACAAAGCAAAATGCCCGCATATGCCGCCGCGCCAAGCCCTCCCGCCCATGCAAAAAGTAGCCAAAAGATCACGGCCGTGGCGTGAAAGATCGCGGAGATAAACATCGTAGCCTTTTCGCCGTAAACGCTAGGTATGCTAAAAAGCCCGTGCTCGCGGTCAAATTCGATATCCTGAAGCGAATAAAGCAGGTCAAATCCCGCCACCCAAAACATCACGCCAAGGCAGAGCAGCACGCTAAAAAGCGGTATCTCGCCCGTGACCGCGACGGCTCCGGCGATGGGCGCAAGGCCTAGCGAGAGGCCAAGGACTAGGTGCGCTAGCTCGCTAAAACGCTTAAAAAGCGAATATCCGCCAAGCACGGCTAAGATCGGAAAGCTCAGCCAAAACGCGAGCTCGTTTACGAGATAAGCAACTAGCACGAAGATGGCGGCGTTTGCCGCGATAAAAATTTGCAAATTCGTCCTGCCGATACGCCCGTCCACGCTCGGGCGATTTGCCGTGCGCGGGTTTAGTTTGTCGATATCCTCGTCCTTGTAGCGGTTAAAAGTCATCGCGAAATTTCGCGCCGAAACTGCGCAAAGAACGCCCAAAATAAGCAACTTCCAGCCAAACCAAGCCGTGCCGTTTACCTGCGCGCTCGCCGTTATCATCGCGGTAAATATAAAAGGCAGCGCGAAAATCGAGTGCTTAAAGACGATTAGTTCGTTAATATCTTTTAAAATATTTATAAATTTTTGCATAATCTTCCTGAAATTTTTGCTTTATTTTATCTTATAAAAGCGTAAATTGTGATAAAATTTGAGCAGATTCACGAATTTTAAGGCATTTTTATGAAAGAACTCGCCATCATCGGCACCACCGCTAGCGGAAAAACAGCGCTCGCGCTAAAGCTTGCAAGCGAATTTAACGGAGTGATTCTGAGTCTTGATTCGCTTTGCGTTTATAAATTTATAGATATCGCAAGCGCCAAGCCCAGCGCAGCCGAGCTAGCCTCAGTGCCGCATTTTGGGGTAAATTTGCTGATGCCGGACGAGCATTTTGACGTCGGGATGTTTTTTGAGGTTTATAAAACGGCTCGCGAATTTGCGCAAAAAAACTGTAAAAATTTATTCATAACCGGCGGTAGCGGATTTTATCTAAAGGCCTTGCTGTCGGGTCTCACGCCTAAATTTGAGCGCGTAGAAAGCGGCTTATCAAACGCTCAAATTTACGAGCTTGTTTCAAGCCTTGATCCAGAGTTTGCCGTCAAATTTAGCGCAAACGACACCTACCGCTTGCAAAAGTGGTTTGATATCTACTCGTTTTTGCGCTCTAGCGGGCGGGATGATGCCGCGAGCGCGTATCTGCGCGAAAATACCCTAGCTCCCGTTGCGTCAAATTTGGCGATTTTCGAGCTTAGCTGGGATAGGGACGAGCTGAGGGGGCGTATCAAAGAGCGCACTAGGGCGATGTTTGAGCAGGGGTTACTGGACGAAGCGCTGGAGCTTTTTGCGCGGTATCCGCAGCGACCAAAGCCGCTAAACTCGGTCGGTCTAAAAGAGTGCGGCGAGTTTTTGAGAGGCGAGATCAAAACCCAGACCGAGCTAGAGGAGCTCATCTGTACGCATACGGCGCAGCTGGCCAAGCGTCAGCGGACGTTTAATAGATCGCAGTTTAAGAGTAAATTTAGCGGCAGCGTCGGGGAGTGTGAAGAAAAAATCATAGAATTTTTAAAGGGATAAATTTACAAATTTGGCGGCTCGTCTTTTGAGTGCTTTTTGCGGAGCTTGCTAAAATTTAGCTCGGCGGACTATCTGTCCAGCCTACGCTAAATTTTACCTGCGCAACCCCAAAAATCATCTCAAAATA
>NZ_CAUPZM010000011.1:0-60085 GCF_963515975.1 Campylobacter showae | reverse complement strand
GGTAACTCCCGTCGCCAAATTTAAAAGCGCCTCGTCTAGAACAAAAATACTTCGCCTTATCGTTTTACGCTCAAATTTGAAGTCAAATTTTTAGATTTCGGCTTCAAAATTGACGCACCGAGACCCGCATCTTGAAACTTCTAAATTCGGCGAGCAAATTTGCAAAAAATCTACGCGTGCGGCAATTTTACTTAGCCGAGTTTTTTGTCGCACGCATTTCGGTCAAAAAATTAAAAACAAAATATAAGTGATAAAATGATTTCTTTCAATGCCTTCTTCTCTGGTTTTTCTCTCGGACTATCGCTGATTTTAGCCATCGGAGCGCAAAACGCCTTCGTGCTAAAACAAGGCATCAAAAAACAGCATGTTTTTCTCGTTTGCGCTATCTGCGCGCTTAGCGACGTCGCGCTGATTTTTGCGGGAGTATCGGGCTTTGGCTATGCGGTTGAGCGCTACCCTATCATCAAAACGGCCGCGCTTTGGGGCGGATTTGTGTTTTTGAGCATTTACGGGGTTCGTAGTCTTTATAGCGCGTTTAGCGCCTCGCATGCGCTAACGGCAGGCGGCGAGGAGGCGCGCAGTACGGCTAAAACGGCGCTTCTTACGCTAGCTTTTACGTGGCTAAACCCGCACGTATATCTTGATACTGTCGTACTTTTAGGCTCGGTTTCTACGAAATTTAGCGAGCGCGCGGGACTCTTTGGCGCGGGCGCGATGTGCGCGTCGTTTGCGTTTTTCTTTTTGCTCGGATACGGAGCTAGATTTTTAGCGCCGCTGTTTCAAAAGCCGGCCGCATGGAAAATTTTGGAGTTTTTCGTCGGCGTTACTATGATAGCGCTTGGCGTGATGTTAGTCGTCGGCGAGTGAGGCGTTTAAATTTGACGACGACAGTGTCTATTTTATTTTTGAAACAGCAACTTTAATGCACACCGAAGCGGATCAAAAACGACAAGACAAGTAATCTCAAATAAGGCTACCGCAAATAAAACCACACGAAGTTACAAGATTAAAAAAGCGGAGCCTAAGCCCCGCCTTAAATTAAGCGCCTATGATTTTTGGTTTTGAAAACGCTCTGATAGGCCTTATTGCGCCTTTATATTTTTCGACCTGGACCAAATTCGTATGAGCGATGTTGCTTTGCGCTAGCTTGCTCGTGCCTTTGTCTTTTGTGAGTACGTTTACACATCCGTGCTGGCATAGGCTCTTTTTGCCGTAGACTTCGGGGTCGTACCATGCGCCTTCGCATACGATTACGACGTCGTCTTAGGTTATGTCGCTCACTATCGCTCCGCATAAAATTTCGCCCCTATCGTTAAACACCTTGACCACGTCTCCTGTTGCGATGCCGCGCTTCTTGGCCGCGCTTTGGCTGATAAATATTGGCTCTCTACCGTTTACTTCAGCGTACTTTCTAACTATGGAGTTATCTAGCTGAGAGTGCAGTCTGAAGCGAGAGTGCGGAGTGTTTAGCGCGAGAGGATATTTTTTAGTTTTTTCTTTATCGCCAAGCCACTCGGTAGGCTCAAACCATGCCGGATGCCCAAAGCAGTCGTCGTATTTCATTTTTGCGATGACGGGCGAGTAAATCTCGATTTTTCCGGACGGCGTTCCGAGTCTAAATTTATTCGAATTTTCTCTAAAATTCGCAAATCTAGTATAGTATTTTTTCTCTTCGTCTTTTTTGTCGAATTTTACGTATCCTTTTTCCCAAAACTCATCGAACGTAGGCAAATTATCGTATCCGAGCGCTTTGGCTTGATCCATGGCGTCGGCAAAAATTTCTTTTATCCACTCCATCTCGGTCTTGCCCTCGGTAAATACCTCTTCCATGCCCCATCTCTTGCAAATTCCTTTGCAAATTTCAAAATCGCTTCTGCTCTCGCCCATAGGCTGGACGGCTTGTTTTATGGCAAATATATACTCGCCCGTAGCGTTTGACTGCTCTATATCGTTTCTCTCAGGCTCTATAGCTGCAGGCAGGACTATGTCGCTAAGCTTAGCTCCGCTAGTCCAATATGGCTCTATGGTTATCACGGTATCAAGCTTTTTCCACGCTTGTACCGCGCGGTTTATGTCTTGATGTCTCGTAAATATCGAGCCGCTAGCGCTTACGGAAACTCTCATGTGCGGGAGTTTGTAAATTTCGCCGTTTCTTTGCATCTCTTGGCCTGGATTTAGGAGTGCGTCTATTATTCTGCTGTTTGGCATGACGTAGCCTTTGTTTTTTACCCAAGGGCTATTTTCTGTGGTGTATTTTTCGCTAGGAACCGAGCTTAGGCCTTTTAGAGCCGGCGCGATAAAGCTATCCGTGCTGGTTTTATGCCCCTGATCGCAAGTCATAAAGCCGCAACCCTCTTTGCCTATGTGTCCTAGCATCGAGGCTAGCGTGATGAGAGCCCAATACGACTGCTCTCCGTGATCTTGCCTTTGGATGGCAAAACCGCTTATTATCAAAGACTCGTTTTTGGCTAACGACACGCAAAGTTCCTCTAGCTTTTTGACGCTTACACCGCAAATTTTGCTAGCCCAGTCTAAATTTTTAACTACTTTGTCGTGAGTGCCTAGAAAATAATCTTTAAATTTATTAAATCCGACGGTGTATTTTCCTATAAATGCTTCGTCGTATAGTTTATTTTCGTATAGATAGTGGCACATACCTATCATCATAGCCGTATCGGTTCCCGGCACCACTCCTATAAAGTCCGAGTTTAAATACCTAATCGTATCGTTTTTATAGGTATCTACGGCGTAAATTTTCTTCTCGCCTTTTGCGTTCATCTCTTTTAGTTTGGCATACACGTCGTAACCTTCGTGAGTAGGAGCGCCTACGCCTATTTCATTAGTTACTACCGGGTTGCTCCCCCAAAATACTATCGTTTTGGCGGACTTTAGTACTGCTTCCCATTTTGTCGGAGCTTCGTTTGGTTCGATGGTTCCGATAACGTGAGGCATGATAACGTGACCCGCGCCGTAGGAGTAGTTGCCGTCTTCTGAGACGAAGCCGCCTAGTATCGTTAGCATCCTCCTAGCCGTAGCTCTACCCCAGCTAACTTTACCGCTGCCGCCCCACCAGTAGCACTCTCCGTAGATACTCTCGGAGCCGTATTTTTCAAAATTTTCTTTTAGAGCTTTTGCGGCTAGATCAAGCGCCGTATCCCAGCTAACTCTTACGAATTCCTCCTCGCCTCTAAGCTCGGGTTTGTTCGGCCCCTTTTTCTCCAGATAACTCTTTCTAACGCAAGGATACAGTACTCTGCTCTCGTTTTGGACGCAATCTGCAACGGCGTTGTTTAAAGTGCTTGGGAATTTATCCGCCTCAAAAGGATCTACGCTAGTTATCTGTCCGCTGACTACGTTTGCGTAAAACGGACCGAATCTATTTGCACAAAAAACTTTCTTCTGGTCAAAAAGCGTCTGGGTAACGCCCTCTATCCTGCTAGCTTGCAGGCTAACGCCGGCTAATGCGCTAAGCTTTAAGAAATTTCGTCTTTTCATTTTTTCTCCCTTGAAATGAAATTTGGTTATCTCGTCTTTGGTGTTGGGTTAAATGTACTCTCGGCTAAGCCTACGACTAAATTTGAGGTCGTCGGCGTTATTTATTAAACCTCCTTGAAGTATAAAAACTAATTTTATCGTTATATGATATTATAAGAGATAAAGAATAAAAAATATATAAAAAATGTGATTTTTAGTAGATATTGTTTGTTTTTAAGCGTATAAGAGCGTGAAAGCGACTGTAAAATTTATAAAAAATGGCTAAAATTTGAGCTAAATTTAAGATAGGCAAATAAAAATGTTAGATGATTATGACGACCAAATTTACCTCATCGGTGACGTTCACGGCTGCTATAAAACGCTTTGCGCCTTGATAGATCGCTTGGCGCGGGGCACCGATTCTAAAATTTGCTTCGTCGGAGATCTGATAGACCGCGGCGAGGGAAGTTTTGAGATCGTGCAGCTAGCGATGCGGCGCGGCTATGCGGCCGTGATGGGCAATCACGAGTACCGCCTTTTGCAACACAAGGATGCATTTTTACGCGGCGAGACGCCTAGCGATCCGCGCTGGTTTTACCTAAACGGCGGCGCGCAGACTTTTGCCTCCTATGCCAAAGCTAGTCGCGCACAAAAGCTCGCGCATTTAGAGTTTTTATCAAATTTACCGCTTTATTTGGAGCTTGCTGCGTTTAAAAACGCACAGGGCAGGCGGCTTGTCGCGTCGCATTCGGCGATTGGGCGGATGTGGGCGCTACGCAACTCTCACGGCGATAGCGCGGCGGAGTTTAGGCGGCATGTGCTTTGCAGCAGAGGCGATTTTAGCCAAAACGAAGGCGTTTTTAACGTCTACGGACATACGCCGATCGCTGAGCCTGATATCACGGAATTTAGCGCAAATATCGACACAGGCTGCGTTTATAAGCATGATTTCGGCCGTCTTTGCGCGCTCGAGTTTCCGAGTATGCGGGTTTTTATGCAGGAAAATATCGAGGACGGAGAGTAAAATTTGCCGAAATTTGAGGCTAAATTTGACTAAAATTTGAAATTTTATCCGCCGAGACCCGAATCTTTAAAACGTTAAATTTGAGTTGGTTAAATTTGGCGTTAAAAATTAGATTTTTTGCATAAA
Source organism: Campylobacter showae (assembly GCF_963515975.1). Classification (GTDB taxonomy): domain Bacteria; phylum Campylobacterota; class Campylobacteria; order Campylobacterales; family Campylobacteraceae; genus Campylobacter_A; species Campylobacter_A showae_F. Next base: position 55,461 of record NZ_CAUPZM010000011.1, on the reverse strand, counting down.
TCAATCTTTCTTGTTAAGGGGGAGGGGGCTTGAATTACGCTCTGCTTTGCAGTTGCGAAGCGTAGCTGAAGCAAAAGAGTTCCCTTCCCCCTTAACAATCCACTATCCTCGACGACGTGAGAGGTTGCTGCGCTTTGCGCAGGTTTAAAATTGGCGTTGCGCACGCGCTTTCAAATTTACGACGGAGTTAAATTTGGTACCGTCAAGATATGGGTCTCGGTGAGTAAAATTTGAAACCGAAATTTACAAATTTAGCCAAATTGGACTCCAAATTTGAACGCAAAACGATAAGGCGGAAGTATTTTGCGATAGATTTAAATGTTGTGTAGATAAAATTTTGCGTAGGCTGGACAGGTAGTCCGTCGAGCAAAATTTTAGCAAACTCATTTAAAGATACGCAAAAGACAACGCTTTCATAGTTTACGTATTTTGGCGATTTCGTCGCGCAATGCCGCCGCCTTCTCAAACTCCAGCTGCTCCGCGGCTTCTAGCATCTGCTTTCTTAGCTCTTTTATGATACTCGCTCGCTCGGCGGCAGGCATTTTTTCCAGATTTGCGCCTTTTCTCAAGATCTCCGTGCCGTCCTCGACGTGCAGGCTCTCCTCGATGTTTCGGCTGGCCGAGCGTGGCGTGATACCGTGGGCGCGGTTGTATTCGTCTTGCATCTTGCGGCGCGCTAGCGTCGTATCCATAGCTTCTTGCATGGATTTGGTGATCTTTTTGGCAAACATCAGCACTTGGCCGTTTACGTTTCTAGCCGCGCGCCCCATCGTTTGGATCAGGCTCGTCGTCGAGCGTAAAAAGCCCTCCTTATCGGCGTCCATGATGGCTATGAGGCTAACCTCGGGCAGATCAAGCCCTTCTCTTAGCAAATTTATACCGATGAGCATATCAAACTCGCCCCCTCTTAGCCCGCGGATGATCTCGTTTCGCTCGACGGCGTCGATGTCTGAGTGCATGTATTTGACCTTGATGCCAAGCTCGGTGTAGTAGCGGCTGAGCTCCTCGGCCATCTTTTTAGTGAGCACGGTGACTAGCACCCGCTCGTTTCTCTCGATGGTTTTTTTCGCCTCGTCAAATAAAATCTCCACCTGATTTTCGCTGTCTTTTATCTCGATTAAGGGATCAAGCAGTCCGGTCGGGCGTAAAATTTGCTCGTAGACGTGGCCGCGGCTTAAATTTATCTCGTATTCGTTCGGGGTCGCCGAGACAAAAAGAAATTTGGCGCGTTTGTTTATAAACTCGTCAAATTTTAGCGGACGATTGTCAAGCGCGGACGGTAGACGAAATCCGTACTCCACCAGTACCTCTTTGCGGCTGCGGTCGCCCGCGTACATACCGCGAAACTGTGGTAGGCTCACGTGGCTTTCGTCCACGATGACTAGATAGTCCTTGCCGCCTAATTCGAAATAATCAAACATCGAGTAGGGCGTCTCTCCCGCCTTTTGTCCTGTTAGGTGGCGCGCGTAGTTTTCGATGCCCTTGCACATGCCCGTGCTACTCATCATCTCTAGGTCAAATTCCACTCGTTGTTTTAGGCGCTGCGCCTCGACGAGCTTGCCTTTCTCGCTAAATTCTTTTAGCCGCTCCGCCAGCTCCTCTTCTATCTGTTTGATGGCGATTTTGAGGCGGTTTTCGCCCACGATAAACTGGCTGGTCGGGTAGAGGATAAATTTTTTCAGGTCGTGTCTTTTTTTGTTTTCCAGCACATCTAGGCTATACATCGTCTCGATCTCGTCGCCGAAAAACTCGATCCTAAACGCCTCGTCGTTAAAATACGCGGGATATACGTCCACCACGTCGCCGTTTACGCGAAAGTCGCCGCGGTCGAAATAAACGTCGTTTCGCTTATATCCCATATCCACTAGCTTTTGCAGTAGCGCGCGCTGGTTGATTTTATCGCCGACGTTTAGGTATGCGACCATGCCTTGGTATTCGCTAGGATTACCTAAGCCGTAGTTGGCCGACACCGACGCCACGCACACGACGTCGTCAAAGCTGAGCAAGCTCGCCGTCGCAGAGAGACGCAGACGCTCGAGTTCTTCGTTTACGGAGCTATCTTTTTCTATAAAAAGGTCTTGACGCGGGATGTAGGCCTCGGGCTGATAGTAGTCGTAGTAGCTGATGAAATACTCCACGTGATTTTTAGGGAAAAAGCCCTTAAATTCGCTATAAAGTTGCGCGGCAAGGGATTTGTTGTGCGTCATGATTAGAGTGGGCATATTTAGCTCTTTTATCACGTTTGCCATCGTAAAGGTCTTGCCCGAACCCGTGACGCCTAGAAGCGTTTGATATTTGTTTCCTGATTTTACAGACGCGACGATGTTAGCGACTGCGCGGGCCTGATCCTCGCTCGGGCTAAATTTGGACGAAATTTCAAAATTTTTCATTTTTTACCTTAAAAATCAGCTTTTTTTGTTACAATTACGTAAAATTATACCAAAACTAAGGAAAAATGATGTTTGACGACGATAAAGTGCTAAATACCCTAACTGATAGAGTAAACGACCTGCTAGCTAGATATAACGAAGTTTGCGATGAAAATGAATCTTTACGCAACGAGCTAGTAAGCGTGAAGGCACAAAACGAAGCCAAGAGTAATCAAATCGCACGCCTCGAAGAAGATCTAAGAGCTAAAAACACCGAGAGCGACGACGTTATCCGCAAGATCGAAGCAGTACTGGGAAAATAAATAAGCTATGAGAAAAATAACGGTCAAAATCGCCTCTACTTCTTATACTATTAGCCTTGAAGACGAATTTGCGCAAAGCTTTGAACGCGAGTGGGATACTTTTACGGATGGCAAAAGATATCTTGACGTAAAAGAACTGCTAAGCGCCTTTGTGCAAAAATGTTATGAAAACTATCAGCAGGAGCGCGAACTGCGCTCACTGGCTCAAAAGCTCAGCAAAGAGATCGGCTAAAATTCGCACCTTCGTTTCGTTTTTACACGTTCCTTATAAATTTATTGCTATTTTATTTTTTTTTAAGTTAAAAGTCGTATAATTCCGTTTAACTACATAAGTGTATGTAGAATTCATACAAGGAGTCTCATATGAGAAAAGGTTTTACAATGATCGAGTTGATCTTCGTGATCGTTATACTAGGTATCCTAGCTGCTATAGCTATCCCAAGACTAGCTGCTTCTAGAGATGACGCAGAGGCTGTTAAAACTGCTAGAGCGATGAGCGTTTTAGTTAGCGATGTATCATCGTACTATGTATCACAAGCTGCTCTAGGTGCAGCATTAACTGACATGACTGGCGTCAAATTTGTTGGAACTCCAACACTAGAAGGTCAGATGGATTCTGCTGGTAAAAAATGCGTAAAAGTTACAGTAACAGCAGGCGATGCTAATAATCCCCCTGTGATTACGTTTAGCAATGGTGATGATGCAACGACTGCTAACACTATATGCCCAAGACTTCTTACTAACGGCGCAGTTAAGAATCTAATGGAGAAAACATATACAAAAACTACTCCAGCAACAACACCTGGTGGCAATCCTACAACTACACAAGAAAAAGGTATAGCTATCGGTGGTACTACTACGATTAAATTCTAATTTTTTTAATCAAGTAGTTACATATGAGGCCTAAGACTTTCGCGAGTCTTAGGCCTTTTTAAATTTTATCGCCTAGATTTTATTTATAGATTATTGTGGTATAATCTTGCTAAAAAACAAAAGGAATGCAAATGAAGCGAGCATTTACTATGATTGAACTTGTTTTTACTATAGTTATTATAGGTATTTTGGCGGCAATCGCCGTGCCTAGGCTATTCGTTAGCAGAGATGATGCGGTACTGGTTAGGGCTAGATCTGATATAGCATCGATAAAAAGCGCCGTTACAAATGCATATAATGCAAATATGCTAACCGGTAATTTTACCTATCCCGCACTCGAGAAAGCAGGTAGCACTACTGGACTTTTATTTGAAAATGTTTTACAAAGCGGTATAAAAATTGATAATAAAAGCGGATGGACCAAGGATGGGAATGACTATATTTTTACACTTCGTGGAAGTTCCACTAGATTTACCTATGATCAGGCAAGCGGCACTTTTTCGTGCCCTAGAACCGATAGCCTTTGTAGCGCCTTAACGGAGTAATGCTCTACTACCAAATTTTACCTAGCGGCTTAAATCTTAAGCCGCTTACCTATCATTCAAATTTTAAAATCTCAAATTTTACCCAAGTCTTAATCAATATAAAAAATAAAAAAATTATTGGCTATGTTTTGCAAGGAGTGACAGAGCCAAATTTTAAAACGCTTGAAATTTTAGAAATTTTGCCCGCTACGCTTACGCCGATACAAATCTCGCTTTTAAAATTTATCTCGCACTATTACGTCGTAAATTTATCTGTTGCGGCCGGACTTTTTACTCCGCTAGAGGCCGAAGTGTTCAATTTAACGCAAGCGCAAATTTTGAGCGAAAAAAACGAGACAAATGCAAAATTTGACGATGGCAAAGAGTCAAATTTGACTACGGAATTTGACGAAACATCGCAGCCGAATTTACTCCAAAATTTAAATAATAATAGCTTGCAAGAAAAATTGAACTTAAATGAAAATGTTGCTGCCAAATTAAATTTTAATAATCCCGCACAGTCGCCCAAAATAAGCTCCGATCAGTTAGTTGCAACGGAATTTTTCCCAAAAAATCCAAACCTAAACCAAGATCAACAAGAAGCGCTAAAATTCGCTAAAAGCCATAAAACGAGTTTGATTTTCGGCGATACGGGAAGCGGAAAAAGCGAGATTTATTTTTCTCTTATCCGCGAATATCTACTCGCGGGCAAACAAGTTTTGCTTTTGATGCCGGAAATCTCGCTCACACCGCAGATGACAAAGCGACTAAAAAGCTATTTTGGCGAAAAATTTGGCGTTTGGCATTCTAAAATAACTCCAAAAAAGCGCGGCGAAATCCTGCAAAAATTTCAGAGTCGCGAGATAAATTTGATCGCAGGCGCGCGTTCGGCGCTGTTTTTGCCGTTTACCGAGCTTGGACTCGTCATCGTCGACGAGGAGCACGACGACAGCTACAAATCTGCGCAAAATCCGCACTATAACGCCCGCGACCTCGCGATATTTCTCGCGAGCAAATTTGACGTAAAAGTCGTGCTAGGCTCTGCGACGCCAAGCGTAACCAGCTTTGCTAAACAGCCGCATTTTAGGCTAAAAGGCACGTTTTTTAAAAGCGAGAAAAAATTTATCTACGACGAGAGCGAGACGGGGCTAAGCGGCATTGTGCTGGACGAGCTTGCGGCGAGTTTTGCGGGAGGCAAACAGGCGGTCGTTTTCCTACCCACGCGCGCAAATTTCCGCTATCTTTCATGCCGCGAGTGCGGCAGCACGATAAAGTGCCCGTTTTGTAGCGTCGGGATGAGCTTTTATAAAAGGCGTAATCTGCTAAAGTGCCAGTACTGCGGCTTTACGGCGTCTGCTACATGCTCGTGCGAGAAATGCGGTAGCCAGATGATCGAGGCAAAAAAAATCGGCACCGACGAGCTAACGGAGACCTTGCGCTCGGCGTTTCCCGCGGCTAGGATAGCAAAATTCGACCGCGACGAGATCACGACGCAAAACAAGCTCGAAAAGACGCTAAAGGCCTTTAACGCGGGCGAGATAGACGCGCTAGTCGGCACGCAGATGCTTAGCAAAGGCCATGATTATCATAATGTAGATTTGGCTGTTATCATGGGCGTGGACGATCTTTTGAGCTTTCCTGATTTTCGCGCTAGGGAGCGGACGCTGGCTCTTGCTATGCAAGTAGCCGGCAGAGCCGGGCGCGCGGGGCTTGGGCGCGTGGTCGTGCAAAGTAGGCAGCGGGAGTTTTTTGAAAATTTTATCGAGGATTATGATGCGTTTTTAGAGGAGGAAACGCTTGCTAGAGAGCCGATATATCCGCCGTTTGCTAGGCTTTTGCGCGTTGTCGTTTCTGAAAAAAGCGAACAGGCGGCAAAACAAAGGCTTGAAATTTGCGTAGCCGAGCTTGAAAATTTACGCGCCGTAGAATCTTCGCTCGAGATAGTCGGACACGGCAAGTGCGGAGTCGAGATTTTAGGGGGTAAATTTCGCTTTGAGATTTTGCTGCGCTGCGCCTCGCACGCTCCGCTTATCAAAGCCGCTCGCATCTGCGCCGCGCACGGCTTTGACGTCGATATGGATCCGATAAATTTCTCGTAAATTTTGCTTTTGTCTGATTTTTATTTATAGGGCTTAGATACGTTGCTGTAAGCATTTTGCAAAGTTTGTAAAATCAAATTTTGCATTCTATGTGATCTTGAAATTTAAGTTGCGATAAATTTGCCGTCCGGCAAGTTAAGCTTGTTTTTTGATACAAATTTAGCCGCTTTGATTTTTACGATGTTTATAAAATCTTAAATTTGACGAACGCAGGTTGGTTAATTTAGATCGAGTCTCTTAAATTTACGGTTAATCAAATGCTTGCAATCTTTGCAGAAGAGATTTTCAATCCAGCCTTACGTGCTTTAGCTCTTACGAATATTTTAGTCCTTCGTGTTGTCTATGCTTTTACTGTGTGTAAAAGATGTATTTGCTTGCTTTTTTGTTTTTATCGCTCGCAAATATAGACATTATATGATCAGATAATGCCTTAAGCTTTTACCGTATTCTATAAACTTCAAATTTAAAGTCTTGCTTAATCCAAAACTAAAATGTAATTAAAGTTTCCATTTATGATAATGCTTATCTTTTTAAGCAGAATTTTATATGATTTATATATAATCCCGTTATAATTTTATCTAGCCTTAAATATACAGTCTAATTAAAATTATAAAAATCACCCTAAAGGAACTTAATGCAAAAATTTTTACAAGCCCTAGCAGGCTCGCAAAAATATTTCGTAAACTACGTTAGCGTCGCGATTTTTATCGTAATGGTGTGGATAGGCGGACTCAAAGTCGTGCAATACGAGGCCGACGGCATCGTGCCGTTTGTAACCAACAGCCCGTTTTTTAGCTATATGTATAGCAAAAAAGATATCGTAGATAACGGCAAGGGCAAAATGATCGCCGAGTACAACCTACACAAAAATCCGGAAGGCTTGGTCGTGCCTAAAAACATCGAGTGGCATAAACAAAACGGTACTTACGCGGTTTCGTACCTCATCGGCGCGATGATCTGCACTATCGGTACGCTAGTGCTACTTGGCATCTGGTTCCCTAAACTAGGGCTTATCGGCGGGCTGCTGACGTTTGGCATGTCTATCGTAACGCTTAGCTTTTTGATAACGACGCCTGAGACTTGGGTGCCGAATCTAGGCAATCCGGCGCTCGGTATCGCCGAAAGCCCTAATCACGGCTTCCCGTATCTATCGGGTGCCGGACGACTGGTGTTAAAAGATATAATAATGTCTGCCGCGGGGCTAATCGTAGCCTCAAATGCGGCACGCAGGCTTTTGGAGTGCTGCAAAAGCTGCGCAGGTAAATAAAATAGCGGATTTTGGCGAGCGGTAGGCCTAAATTTAGACATCTCTCCGCTCGCGGCCGTTTTTATCCCTAAATTTACGGTCTTACCGTAATTTTATCTTCTTTTTCTACCCCAGACTAATTTTTGCGCCAAACACCACACCGGCGGAACTCTGAAAAAGTCACTAAATTTTATTTTTTACATTCTGTGGATTAGCAAGCGTTGATTATTAAATTTGCCTTTGCTTTTTATCTTGTCAAATTTAGCGAGTCAGGCGTAGCCGTAAGAGAAAATTGGGCATTTTTGTACTAAAATACCCGCATAAATTTATGCAAATTTTAAGGAGAAGGCGTGGGTATTTTTGACTTTTTTAAAAAAGTGGCCGATAGCGCGCGAAAAAGAAGCGCAAGCGCCGTAAAGATCGGCAAGACCGCGCAGGAGCGCAAGGATATAAGCATCGAAATTTTAAAATCGCAAGGCGTGCCTTTTATAGATCATCTGCCGCTACGATACGAGACGGGCGAGGTCGCACTGCGCGAAAAGGACGAGGTTATCGCACGCTCTATTTGCTCGTTTGCTGCGATAATGTGCGCTTGCACGATCAGAGATAACGGCGAGCTAACGGACGAAGACAAGCAGGGCACGAAGGATTTTCTCGATAACCGCTTCGGGTGCATAGACAAGCTAACGCGCATGGAGCGTCGCGTCATAGAGGGCAAAGCGAGCTACGACGAGGCCGTAAATATGGGCTGGAAATACGAGTCGCTGTGGGCGCTGCTTTGGGCGATGGGGCTAGTAAAAGAGCTGGATTTCCCAAAGGATATCTGCGATTGCAATTTTGTAATGAAGACCTTTAGCGGCGATTTTTCGGAGTGCGTAAAAATGCGGGATACTGATGAAATCCTGCAGGCGCTCGATCTCGTCTACCGCTATCACTGGGCGTGCGTCAATGCCAGAGTAAACGGCACTAAGAGTGCAGGTCTTGATGAAGAGGTCGTGATGGAAAGGCGCGGCGGGCTAGAGTGGCTGTGCTGCAAGGGGGCTGAAAACGATAATCCGAGCGATGAGTATAATGCGTGGGATTATCCGGATCTAAACACCTAGCAGTTTGTCTTTTTCTACTTATACTTCGTTTAAATTTAATTTTCAAGCTCGGCAGGTCCTTGCCTAGCCTACGCTTAAAAATCTTCTGCTAGCAGCTAAGAGCGTAGCGAAGTAGAAATTTTGCCTCGCCGTACTACTGGGAGGCTAGCCACTATAACGCAAAGCTTGGCGATATGATGCTGGAGTTCTTGTCGGGGCAGGGCGAGCATGCGGGGCTAGGCGTAGAGATAACTAGCAAAAACATAGACGCGCACATAGAAAATCAAAAAAGAAATTTATAGATACGCGGGAGTATAGGCGCGAGGTTTTCGGCGAGTAGGTTTTGGAGCGGTAAATTTATTTAAAAGCCAAGATTTTATATAATCTCACAATAAAATTTAAAGGCTAAATTTGCAAAGATACCCCACGAAACAGATAAAAATCCGAGACGTAAAAATAGGCGGAGATGCGCCCATATCGGTGCAGTCGATGACGTTTAGTAAAACAAAAGACGTAAAAGGCACGCTAGAGCAGATACAGAGGCTTTATTTTGCCGGCTGCGATATCGTGCGCTGTGCCGTGTTTGACAAAGAGGACACCGCCGCGCTGCGCGAGGTCGTGAAGGCTAGCCCGCTGCCCGTCGTCGCCGATATTCACTTTAACCACAACTACGCCGTGATAGTTAGCGAGTTCGTCGACGCTATCCGCATAAACCCGGGAAACATCGGCTCCAAAAAGAACATCAAAGCCGTTGTGGACGCGTGCAAGCAGCGAAATCTGCCTATCCGCATCGGCGTAAACTCGGGCTCGCTAGAAAAGCAGTTTGAGGACAAATACGGTCGCACGGTCGAAGCGATGGTGCAAAGCGCGCTTTATAATATAAATTTGCTCGAGGATTTTGACTTTACCGATATCAAAATCTCGCTAAAATCAAGCGACGTCGAGCGCACGATGGCCGCTTATCGCGCGCTTAGGCCGCTTGTGGCGTATCCATTTCACTTGGGCGTGACGGAGGCCGGCACTAGCTTTCACGCGACGATAAAGTCCGCGATCGCGCTAGGCGGACTGTTGCTAGAAGGCATCGGCGACACGATGCGAGTTAGTATCACGGGCGAGCTAGAAGAAGAGATCAAGGTCGCAAAAGCGATCCTAAAAGATAGTGGCCGCCAAAAAGAGGGGCTAAATATCATCTCGTGCCCGACCTGTGGGCGTTTGCAAGCTGATCTCATGGCTGCGGTAAAGCTCGTCGAGGAAAAAACCAAGCACATAAAAGAGCCGCTAAACGTCTCGGTGATGGGCTGCGTCGTAAACGCGATCGGCGAGGCTAAGGGCGCGGACGTGGCGATAGCGTTTGGCAAAGGAAACGGCATGATAATGCGCAAAGGCGAGGTGGTTGCAAGGCTGCCCGAGAGCGAGCTAGTGGATAGATTTTTACTAGAGATCGACGACGAGATAAAGTCGCGGGCGTAAATTTCGGGCGTCAAATTTGAGATTTGGCGACGCTCGGCTCGGCTCGGTCAAATTTGAGCCGATAAATTTGATTTCCGGCTCGGGTTTAAATTTGATCGTCAAATTTGAATCTAATTGCGAAACTGCGTTCTTTACGGCGCTAACTCAAATTTGACTGCTCAAAGCTAAAGCAAATTTACGCGCAAGCGTCAAATTTGAATCCAAATTTTATAAAATCCGCCCAAACGCAGGCAAATTTAACAAGATAAAAGGACACGAAAATGGCAAAAGAAAACATCGATATGCACAATCTCTACGACCTAGATATGGAGCGCGCGATCCTCGCATCTATCATCTATAGCGCGGATAATCTAAGCGAGATTTTCGATATCATAAGCCCGTTTGACTTTTACCTGCGCGCTCACGGCGACGTTTACGACGCGATGGTAAAGTGCCTGAATGAAAATTTGCCCGTAGAAACGGGATTTTTAAAAACCAAACTAGGAAGTAAATTTGACGAAAACGTTATGAGCGAGATCATCGGCACGAACTCAATCCTGGACGTGAAAAAATACGCCAATGAAATCAAAGAAAAATCTATCAAACGAAGCTTAGTAAAAATCGCGCACCAGATACCTAGCAAAGTGAGCGAGGATAAGCCCAGCCGCGATATGGTGGACGAGCTGAGTCAGAGTTTTTATTCGCTAATGGACGGGCAGAGCGCGGGCGTCGTAAAGGACGCTCCCGTCATCATCGCAGACGTCATCGCGCACCTAGAAAAGCAAAAACTGCTCGAGGATAAGGATATCGTGGGCATCGACACGGGTTTTCGCCAGCTAAACGAGATGACCAAGGGCTTTAAGCACGGCGACCTCATCATCATCGCGGCGCGCCCGGGTATGGGAAAAACCACGATTTGCTTAAATTTAATGAACCACGTGCTGATGCGCGGCGGCGGCGTGGTATTTTTCTCACTTGAGATGCCCGCCGAGCAGATCATGCTGCGTATGCTAAGCGCCAAAACCTCGATCCCGCTACAAAACATAATGACTGCTAAAATGGACGACGAGGAGTGGTCGCGCCTAAGCGACGCGTGCGACGATATGGCTAGTCGTAAGCTTTTCGTCTACGACAGCGGCTACGTAAACATCCACCAGATCCGCACGCAGATGCGCAAGCTCAAGTCCTCGCATCCCGAGATCACGCTGTGCGTCATCGACTACATCGGCCTCATGATGGCGACGTCAAATTTCTCCGATCGCCACCTGCAGATCGCCGAAATCTCGCGCGGACTAAAGCTGCTAGCGCGCGAGCTAGACATGCCTATCATCGCGCTTAGCCAGCTAAACCGCAGCCTAGAGTCCCGCGCGAACAAACGCCCGATGCTAAGCGACCTGCGCGAATCAGGCGCCATCGAACAGGACGCCGATATGATACTTTTCGTCTACCGCGACGAGGTTTACCGCGAGCAGGAGGAGAAGGAGGCCGAGAAAAAGGCGCATGCCGAGGGCAAGGAGTACGTGCGTAAATTCGTCCCTAACAAGATCGAAGAGGACGCCGAAATCATCGTGGGCAAGAACCGAAATGGCCCGGTCGGCACGGTGGAGGTAATATTTCAGAAGGAATTTACGCGCTTTGTAGATAAGAGTTTTGGCGCCGCGCACGTAGCGGAGTTTAACCCAAACGCCTAAAATGCGCCCTTTAAGCTCAAATTTTGCAAAAGCCGCAACGTAAATCTATCTTTGAAAACGCGCGCGAGGTTTATATATTTTGCCTTGCGTGCGCGCTCATTTTGGCGCTAAATTTGGGCTTTAGCTACTATAAATTTTGGGGATTTAAAGCCCAAAACGGCGTTATCCTGCAAGCCAAAATTTTACAAAACTACGAAAAAACGAACGAAAAAGGTAAAATTTACCGCGTTTTGAAGCTAAAAACCAATGATTTTAGCTTCTACACGACGACGCGGGCGGACTTTGACGCGGGAGCGAGCGAGCAAATTTTAATCGGCGTTGAAAACAAAAACGTCAAATTTAAAGAGTACCTAAGCGGCTCGTTTTATATGCCTAGCTACGGCGTAGCCGAACTTAGGTACGCCGCGAGCAAGGAACGAATTTACGATAAAATTTTCGAGTTTATTGCCGAGCAGCACGAAAGCGAAAAAATGGCAGAGCTTTTTACCGCGCTGTTTTTGGCCGCGCCCGTGGGCAAGGAGCTGCGCCAAGACGTAAATTTCTACGGCGTAGCGCACCTCATCGCGATCTCGGGTTATCATCTGGGACTGATTTTTGGGGCGTTATATTTTATTTTGCGCCCGATTTACCGCTATTTTCAGGCGCGCTATTTTCCGTATCGAAACGCTAAATTTGACCTCTCGGCCGCGATTTTTGCGGTTTTGTTTTGCTATCTTGCCTTGATCGGTTTCGTGCCGTCCTTTTTGCGAGCGTTTTTGATGGGATTACTAGCTCTGTTTTTGCTCGCTAGAAACGTGCGCGTCGTTAGCTTTGAGCTACTTTTCGTCGTGATTTGCGCTGCCGTGGCGCTGATGCCGAGTCTACTTTTTAGCATCGGATTTTATTTTTCGTGTATGGGTGTGTTTTATATTTATCTGTATTTGCGGCACTTCGGCGAGCGATTTTCAAATTTAAGCAACGCTATCTTGCTAAATTTTTGGGTATTTTCGGCGATGATTTTGCCCGTGCTTTACTTTTTCCCGCTCGTTAGCGCCCAGCAGCTAGCCGTCTTACCGCTCACGCCGCTTTTTAGCTTATTTTATCCGATTAGCGCGCTTTTGCACGCGTTTGGCGCTGGCGGGGCGCTTGACGAGTATTTGCTCGAATTCCTCTCATGGCGCGCAAAGGGGGTAAATTTGAACGTGCCGTTTTGGCTATTTTTGCTTTACAACGCGCTGAGCTTAGCAAGCGTCAAAAGCAAAATTTTGGCCGCCGTTATCGTGCCGCTAAATTTACTCTGCTTTGCCGCGCTTTTTTAAGCTTCTTTGTCGCTCTCGCCCGCTTTTTCCAGATACGCGCACAGCTTTACGCCGTAAAGAAATATGATCCACGACACGTAAATCCACACGAAAAAGAGCAGCACTACGGAAAACGAACCGTAGATGCTAAGATAGGTTTTGTTGTTTGCGGCGTAGAAGACGAAGATATTTTTGCCAAGATACCAGATGAGCGAGGCTACGAACGAGCTAAAAAGCGCGTTTTTTAGGGCGATTTGGCGGTTTATCGAGATGAGATACGTCACGCAAAATATCGCCCAAATGATGAGGTACGGAAATATGCTGAGAAAATTTATCCACTTCGTGTAGGTGCTGGAGTTTAGCATATCTTGAAATAAATTTGAGAGATAAAAACTAAGCCCAAGCCCTAAGGGAGCCAGCGTAATGAGTGTCCAATAGGCACTTAGCGAGTTCCAAAATTTGCGGCTTTGCGTGTGCATGATGCGGTTGATGACGTATTCATAATCGGCAAAAAACATGATCGAAGTAAAGATGATGGCGCCAAGGCCGAGGATGCCAAGGCTCGAGCTGTTTTGTAAAAAGGTCTCGATGTAGTTTGATATCGCGTCTTGGTTTGAGGGTAGTAGCTGGGCGAATATAAATTCCTTGATTTTGGCGTAATAGACGCTAAAGCTTGGCATCTGCGTAAAAAGCGAGAGCGAGATGAGTAGCACGGGGATGATGGAGAGCATCGTGTGAAAACTCAGGCTTGATGCGTAGTGCAACAGCTGCTTGTCCTTGATCTTTAGCATCGCCGTGAGCCAAATTTTAAGCGTTTGTTTTATCTTTTCAAATTTTTGCGCAGTCATCTTAAATCCTTAAATTTTAGGTATTTTACAATTAAAGATTTTAAAATAAAGAATATTTTGCTAAGGGTTGCAAAAAAATTAAAAAGCGTATATAATGCGCCTTCAAAATTTATTAGAGATTTGTTAAATTGTATTTATAATATTATTATGAAATTTAAATAAAGTAAATAATTTGGAGGTTATTTGTGAATAATAGATTTGGTATTTCGATTGTTTTAGCTAGCATTTTGTGCACCTGTGCCAACTCGCAGGTTATGGATATAGGAACGAATTATTATAGGGATTATCTTGATTTTGCGCAAAATAAGGGCGTTTTTGCTCCGCAAGACGCTCCGCTAGAATTTGCGCAAAGAAACGGCGACAAATTTACGTTTGATAAAATCCCAAATAGCGGCGCTAGGAATAATAAAGGAAATTTTACCTCTCTGGGACGAAATTTCGTCGTAACGGCAAATCATACGTTGGGGGCTGCTGCGGCTAGTAATTTTAATGAAAATAGAGGGTGGTTTGGCAATACAAAATACGAATATCTAACATCGCATACGGCAACTTCTACGGAAAAACTATACAACTCCGATACAGCCTATATGCGAACCACAAAATATATCGTAGAGGGACAAATTGATCCGCTAGATGTGCCGAATTTAGATATCTCAGGTACTGATAGAACCAAAGATGAGGCCAATGCAAAAAAGATAGAAGACTATATAAAAGATATAAAAAATAGCGGCGGGGCTAGAGGCGATAACGTCCTTGCCTATCAGGCGGGCACCGGAGCGCTTGGGCTTGAAAAGCCAAAACCAAAGACGGAGTCGGACGGATATAACACCGTCGTAAGCGCAAGAGAATTTGAAGATCAAGGTATCGTTAACCAGGCTTTGGGCGGAAGCGTAAATGAAATAAGCGTGAATTATTCGGCACATTATAAAACTAATCTTTCAAGTATAAATAGGCCTGGGGTTTATATGTTTATGACCTCCGATAGAGGCTTTAGAAATAGGCTTTTGCCGGGCGATAGCGGTTCTGGGTTTTTCGTGTACGATACAGTGGCGCAAAAATGGGTTTTAGTAGGGGTTTTATCCACGGTAGCCGATAATAGCAACAACGCCTCAATCGTAACGATGACCGATTTTAACGACTACAAAAAAGACTATGAAAACGACGTGGCTGGATCAAATGTTACGGATGCGCAACTTGTGCAAAACAAAGACAATATATTAACCGCTACAAGCGACGTAACGCTAAATTCGGACTTAGATCTAGGGCACGGCGGAATAGTGGTCAAAAACGGGGATGTCGCGATCGGCGGTAGCGGTAAGATTAAAAAACTTGCAGGCTTTGACGTTGCTAGAAGAGCAAGTCTAGATTTAAACGTCGTTTCAGATACGAGTATTCACAAGATCGGCAAAGGAAACCTAATCGTAAATTCTAGCGGTAATAAAGCTCTAAGGCTGGGCGACGGCGTCGTAGAGCTAAAAACGGCAAACGCTTTTGAAAATATTTACGTAACGAGCGGTAGAGGCTTGTTAAAGCTTGGCGTAGACGATAGCTTAAAAGATAAAATTTTCTTTGGAAACGGCGGCGGAAAGCTTGATTTAAACGGATTTAATCAAACCTTTAGCAATGTTTCGGCCAACTCAAACGCCGCCAAAATAACCAACCTAGGCACGCAAAGATCGACACTTACTGTGAGCGGCGAAAACGGTAAAGATACGATATTTCATGCGAGCGTAGACAAAAATATAGACATAAAACACGATGGACAAGGACAAGAGCTTGTGTTTGACGGCGGTTTTGATATAGACGGAAGCCTGACTCTAAATAACGCCAAAGTGACTTTGCAAGGACACCCGACCGCTCACGCTACGGCAGATACTAGCGTCTTAACGCAGGCGGTAAAGGATAAAATAGCCGCCGCAGGCCTAACCTTGCCCGAGTATATGGATCTAACTCGTCCGTCGACGCTGTCTCAGCCTGATTGGGACAAAAGAGAATTTAACGCAAAAGAGGGTATAAATTTAAATTCCTCAGAGCTTACGATAGGCAAGGAAGCTGACTTAAACGGCGAAATAAAAGCCGCAAACTCGGTTATAAATTTAAGCGGCGATTTGGCTCACTATATAGATAAATTTGACGGATCAAACACCTATGATGACGGATTAAAATACCGCCAAAACGTAGAAAAAGGAAATTTGCTAGTTAAAGACGTAAGTTTTAAAAATAAAATCGTCATGGATAGCGACAGTATGCTAAAAGTCGGCGGCACAACCACAAAGCTAAGAGAACTTGTCGTAAACGGCAAAAATACCGCTCCTACTCGTAGCATAGTGGCTGGAAGCGGCAAATTAGAAATAGAAGACTTAGGAGTTAGCGGAGCAAATAAACTAACCTTTGAGCCTGATACGACCGTAACGAAAAATTTAAATATTAAAGATTTCGGCAACGCAGACGAGCCGATTTTGGACTTTAAAAAGGTTTTGACACTTGGCGCGGGGATGAAATTTAATATCGACTTTACGACTGCTTTAAAAGGGCAAATGACAGCCGATAAAACCTACACACTAGTAAGCGCTACAAATATCGTAAACAAGGGCGCAATATTTAATATGGAGCAAAAGATTAATGATCTTTTTACTACCTATACCATAAAAGACGGCAAAATTTTGATGAGCTTGAGCGACAAGCAGGCTTCAAATCCGCAGGTAACGCCAGGAGTGGAGCAGGGTTTAAAAATAGCAGAGTTTAGCGAAAGACAAAACAAGATCCTAAATATGCTAAAAAATACGCCTGAATATGAAAATGCCGTTCAAAGCGCCGATATGGAAACGATAAAGCGTATGGCGCTAAAGGCGGAATCCGATATGAAGGAAATTTCGGCTTCATCTTTAAAAATCAGCGTTAAGGCCTTGCAGAACAACAACGAGCTGATCAACTCAAGACTGTCGCGAATTATGCAATTAAGGGCAAAGGCTGATATCTCTAAATTTAGTCTAGCCGGGCTTGAGAGCGACTTTAAACCAACTGCTGCGATGGCTTATGAGGCGGCTGAGGCGGATAGGCTGAGAAATAACTTCTGGGCGAACGTAAACGGAGCGTACTTTAAAGATAAAGATAGCGGCGGAGATTTAAAATTTTACGGTACTAATATCGGCTACGACAGGAGCTACGACGAATTTATTTTGGGCGCTAGCGCGGGCGTGAGCAAGGCTAAATTTAGCTCTGGCGCCATGAGCGACGATGCTAAAATTTACAGTTTTGGAGCGTATGGATTTTTTGAGCGAGACGCTCACGAGATACAGAGCAATCTAAATTTAGCCTTCGTAAACTCTAAGCGCAGCTTAAACGATTCGCAAAAGGCTAGCGTAAGAAGCACGGGCGTCCTTTCGAGTAACTACTATAAATATAAAATTTCCCTCGGCTCAAACGGCGAATACGCTCAGGCTATCAAGCCCGTACTTGCGCTAGAATTTGGCGCAAACGGAGTAAAGGGTTTTAAAAACGACATATACGACCAAAAAGACATAAACGACTTTAACGTAGCTTTGGGGGTCGGCCTCGAGTATGTGCTAAATAGCGACAAAAATGCATTTGCGGCTCAATTTTTAGTAAAACAAAACGTCTATAACTCTGACGACAAATCTTATGTTTCGCTTAATAACTCAAATGAATACGTCGACTACAAGCTCGACAACAACAAGCTGGTCTATAAGCTAAATTTGTCTGCAAGCACGGAGTTTAGCAAAAATTTTGCGGTTTCTTATCAGCTTAGCGGAATGCTAGATAACGATAGAAGCTACGGCGTAAGCGGCGGCGTGAAGCTGGAGTATAAATTTTAAAACGTAGGCGTAAGAATGAGGCGGATGATTTCCGCCTCTGTAATTTTTAGTATTTTTGCTGGACCATTTTCGTCCTAAAATTTAGCTACTTAGAGGTTTAAGGTTTTTAAATTTGATATTTTTGCGTATCAATTTTTCTAAATCATCCATGTCTTTTCTCGCATACAATGACCCAAATCCAAATTTAGTATCGCTGTTTTCGCATTTTATTTTGAATACTTTTTCATCGCCTCTGAGAGCAACTCCGACATCATAAATCATTTCGTCAAATTTAACTTCATAGGAGCGTTTAAAGCCAAACAATCCTATCTCTTTTGAGATGCCGTCTTGCTTGACTCTTATGCCTTTTTGCATCAGGGTATAAAAAGCGAAAGCCAAAAGGCAAACCGATAGCATATCGTAAAGAAATAGCAGCAGATTATAGTCGGCGAATAATTTTTTATGTGCCACTCGGCTTGATAGCAACATTGCGCCGCAACATGAAAACATTAAAAAGTACATTATCTTTAAAAACGGGTCAGGACGTATAAGCAAGTCTCCGCAACCGACGTGCCGAAAAGATATTTTGTCATTTTTCCTAAAAAGCAGTACAGCCAAAAAAACAATCACCAAGGCGTCAAGGGCTATTTTTAAAAAATCAGCTACGCCTTGCGCCAAATTTACAGCCCCATTTTAAACGGGTTTAGGATATTGTTCGGATCAAACGCCTTTTTGATACTTCTAAAAAGCTCCATCTCGGCGTCCGTAAAGGCAAGCGGCATAAACTCGGCCTTGCTGATACCGATACCGTGTTCGCCGCTAAGCGTACCGCCAAGCTCCACCGCGATCTTAAAAATTTCCTCGATCGCTTTGTGTCCGCTCTCTACCTGCGTCGGGTTGGTTTTGTCCACTACCATGACGTTAGTGTGTACGTTGCCATCCCCCGTGTGGCCGAAACACGGCACCTGCACGCCGTATTTTTCAGCGACGCCGCCGATACGCTCTAGCAGCTCGGGTAGCTTTGAGCGCGGCACCGTGATGTCCTCGTTTAGCTTTAAATTTCCGTAGATATTTATCGCCTGCGAGCAGTTGCGGCGGGCGAACCAGATGTCGTTTCGCTCGCTCTCGTCCTTAGCGCGCCTAAATTCGCTAGCGCCGTTTTCTCTAAACACTCGCTCTATCGTAGCAAGATCCTGCTCTAGCCCGTCTAAAACGTCGCCGTCTACGTCGGTGATGAGCAAAGCGCCCGCATCTTGCGGTAGGCCTTTGTTAAATTTGGTCTCGACCGCGCGTATGCAAAGAGCGTCTAAAAATTCCATAGCTACAGGCGTCACGCCTGCCGCCATCGTCTTATAAACGGCGTTCATCGCGGCATTTACGCTAGGAAAAATTCCCATCGCCGTTTTTCTAAATTTAGGCTTTGCGATGAGTTTTAGCGTGATCTCGGTTATTACCGCTAGCGTGCCCTCGCTGGCGATGAGGATGCCTGCGATATTGTATCCCGCGACGTCTTTTATCGTGCGTTTGCCTGCGCGGATCACTTCGCCGTTAGGCAGCACGGCTCGTAGCGCCATGACGTAGTCTTTGGTGATGCCGTATTTTGCCGCACGCATGCCGCCTGCGTTTTCGCTGACGTTGCCGCCTAGCGTTGAGTACTCCTGGCTGGCGGGATCTGGCGGGTAGAAAAGCCCTAGCTTCTCGGCTTCGCGCTGTAAATTTATATTTATACAGCCCGGCTGCACGACGGCGACCATGTTTTGCATGTCGATCTCTAGGATTTTGTTCATGTGCTTTTCAAAAGCAAGCACCACGCCGCCCTCGTGCGCTAGCGCACCTCCCGTAAAGCCGCTACCCGCACCTCTAGGCACGATTATGATTTTATTTTCGTTACAGTACTTTAAAATCTCGCTAACGTCGCGCTCGTCCCTAGGGAAAAGCACTCCGTCGGGCAAATGTCGCTTTCTGGTCGCGTCGTAGCAGTAGGCGATCCTGTGCGCGTCGTCGAAGTAGGCGTTGTCCGCGCCTAGTAAATTTACAAAAAATTTAGCGTGTTTTTCGTGCATCATTTTTCTTTCAAAAGAGCTTTGTAGTGGCGGTCAAAGTCGCTGATCTGCTCCGAGCCCCATTTCCAAAATACCGTATCGATGTCCTTGACGCGAGTGTAGAAAGGCAGCTGGTAGTATTTGACCGCGCCGCTTTGGAAGCGTTTTAGCGGCTCGAAACTCTGGCAATCGGCAAAAAGCGCTTCGTTGTTCATGGCGATAAAAATGAGCCCCGCAGCGCTTTGAGAGCACATTTTGCGAAAATCGTCGCGGCTAGGGTTTGGCTTATACTCGTAGCTTAGGTACGAGCCCACGATATCGGGGTGGATAAAGGTGATATCTTTAAAAGCGTTCGTTACTTCGGCGTAAATTTCTTTGTTCGGCACGATGATGAGCGAGCGGTTGTATAGGTAGTTTAGGATGATCTCGTCGCCGCCTTTAGGCAAAATTCCCGGTATCGGTAGAGCTTTTTGCGCTAACGTGTCAAATACCTCGAATCGCACCTTCGCAAAGCCTCCGTCTTTTTCCGTAACGACGGCGCGAGCGATGATTGAGCTTTGAGAGCCTTCAAATTTATGCATCACGACGCCGCTACTGCCTACGACGATGTCCGAGCTGTCTATGATCGTGCCTACGCCCTCATCCACGCTTATTAGCGGGGTTTTGTACTCTCTCATCGAGAATTCCGCCGCAAAACCGAGGCAAGCCGCCGCTAAAAATAAAAGAAATTTTTTCAAAATTTATCTCCTGAAAGTTTGAAATTTTAGCGCTCATTATATCTGAAACTGGCTTAGTTTTGCAAAATGTAAGTAATTTTCGAGTAAAATACGGCTTTTAAATCAAGGGATTTTATGAAGAAATTTTCATTAGCTTTACTGCTGGCGGTAAATTTATTCGCCGCCGCGCCTATACAATCTACCGTCCAGGAGCTTAGTTGGCCCAAGGGCGATAGCTTTTTGACGTTTTTAGAAAAAAACTCCATCCCGCTAAAGCTTTATTATGATTTGGACTCAGAGGATAAAGAGTTCCTGGACGAGATTAAGGAAGGCATCTCGTATCAAATTTCAAAGGACGAAAAGGGCGGGATATCTCAGGTGCTGATCCCCGTAAACGAAGAGCTTCAAGCGCAAATTTACAAAGACGACGACGGCGGGTTTAAATTTCAGCTCTCTCCGATCTCATATCAGACCTACGACCGCGTGCTTAGTATGCCCGTTAGCGCAAACCCGTCGCAAGACATCATAGAAATTACCGGCAGCGTAGCGCTGGCGCATGGATTTTATCTAGCGATGAAAGGCGAGGTCGGCGACGGCGAGTTTAAAAGGCTGAAAAAGGGCGACAGGCTCGCGATGAGCTACAAGCAAAAGATTAGGCTGGGTCGCACTTTCGGTATGCCTGAAATCGACTGGGCGGCGATAGAGATCAGGGGTAAAAGGTACACGGTTTATAGACATCAAAACAAATACTACGACAAAAGCGGCAAAAAAAGCGATAAATTTTTGCTCACTAGACCTATCTCAAACGCTCGTATCACGTCGCCGTTTACGCCCAAGCGCTTTCATCCGATACTAAAGCGCTATAAGGCGCACTTGGGCGTTGACTACGGCGCTCCTAAAGGCACTCCGATAAAGGCTGCGGGCGAGGGCGCGGTTAAATTCGTCGGTACCAAAAGCGGCTACGGCAAGGTCGTGATCCTAAAGCATGCCGGCGCCTACGAGACGCTGTACGCGCACACGAACGGCTTTGCTAAAGGTATAAAAACCGGCGTCAAGGTCAAGCAAGGCCAGCTCATCGCCTATGTGGGCAACACGGGCATGAGTACGGGCTCGCACCTGCACTTTGGCGTCTATAAAAACGGCACCGCGGTAAATCCTGAAACCGAGATAAAGGTGGCTAAAAGCGTATTTTTCTCAAAAGAAGAAAGGGAGTTTAAAAACCGCGTAGAGCGGCTAGAACCCGAGATAAAAAAGGCTCTTGGCAAGGATAGAATCCCTGAAAAAGAGTATAGATTTGACGCGGCGATGGACTGGGAGCACCCGATCGCGGAACCGAAAAGCGATGTAAATTTAACCTTGCAGAGCGATGATTTAAATTTAACGGCGCAACCAAATGCCGCGGACGTAAATTTAACTAGCGAGCCTGTAAGCGGCAACGACGATGCAAATTTGACGGAGTCAAATTTAACTACGTCTGAGCCAAATTTGACCGTGCAGCCTAAGGCCGAAAATAACTCCTCCGAGTCAAAAACGGACGCGAACGAAACGGCAAATTTAGCCGCGGCAAAATCTGCAAAACCGGAGTCAAATTTAACCTCCGCAAAAGCGTCAAACAAGGCGGCAAGCAAGGCTGAGCCTAAAAAATCAAGCAAAGAGGCAAAAAAAACCGAGTCAAATTCGTCCGCTAAAAATAACAAAGACAAACCAAAGCAGGCGGACAAGAAAAAGGACAAACCAAGCCAAGAGGCAAAAAGCGAGTCTAAAAAGAAGAAGGACGTAAACGCTAGCAAAGATAAGTCTAAAAAACAAAAAGAGACCGCCGATAAAAAGGCTAAATCAAAAGATAAAACCGCCGAGTCAAGCGACAAAAAGAGTAAGTGATGGAAGAAAACGAGCAATTAAACGAAGCCAAAGAACTGCTAGACTCGCATCTAAACGAGACGATCGATAAGGAACTAAGCCCCGCCGATCTCGCCCAGCACCTAAAAACGCTCAAAAAACATGACGAGGAGCTTTTTGGCGAATACCTCGAAAAGCTCGACCCCGAGATCCTGGGCGACGTAGCGATCGAGATGCCCGATCACATGCTAAAGGACGTGATCGAGCAGATACCCAGCGACAAAATCATCGAGGCGATCGAAGAGCTAGAGAGCGACGACGCCGCCGAGCTTTTGGAGTATATCGAGGAGATCGACGAACAAAAGGCTAAGGAGCTCTTTGACGGCCTAGATAAGGACGATCAGGAGGAGATTTTACGTATCCGCAGCTACGACGAGGGTGAGGCGGGCGCGTTTATGCAGACGGAGCTTTTTAGCGCGCATATCGACGAACAGCTAAAAACGGCGGTCGAGCGGCTAAGACGCGAGAAAGAAGAGGGCAAGCTAGAAAACGTCTCGCAGCTTTTTATCACCGATAAAAAGGGCGTTTTGCTCCATGCGGTGCCGCTTGAGGATCTGATACTATTTGACTTTAACCAAACCTTAAGAGAGATCATCTCAAAGAGCGAAGAGGATAAGTATAAACCCAATGTAGCCGTCGATAACGAGCCTATCGAGACGGTCGTAGAAACGGTCGAAAACTACGATATGAACTCGATCGCGGTCGTCGATAGCAAGGGCTATTTGCTCGGTCGTATCACCACCGACGATATCCACGACTTTATAAAAGAAAGCGCCACGGAGCAAATTTATAACCTAGCCGGCGTCGACGACGAAGCCGAGGAGGAGGATACGAGCCTGGTTAAGGCCACTCGCGCGAGAGCGGTTTGGCTACTTATAAATTTATTTACGGCGCTAATCAGCTCATCTATCATCGGGCTTTTTGACGAGACGATAGCCAGCTACGTAGCGCTTGCGGTACTGATGCCTATCGTCGCATCCATGGGCGGAAACACCGGCACGCAGGCGCTTACGGTTACCGTGCGCCGACTAACTCTGGGAGAAATCGAGTTTAAAAACGCCGCAAATGCGCTAAAACGCGAGGTCGGCATCGCACTTATAAACGGACTAACCTTTGCATTTTTGATGGGCGTTATCGCTGCGCTGTGGTTTAATCGCCCGATGCTTGGCGTCGTTATCGGCGCTTCGATGTTGATAAATTTGTTTTTCGCCGGATTTTTCGGTACTTTGATACCGCTAACCTTAAAGAAATTTGACATCGACCCCGCCGTCGGCTCGGCCGTGCTGCTTACCACCGTTACCGACACGGTCGGCTTTTTTAGCTTTTTAGGACTGGCAAAATGGATACTTCTGTAAAAAATATCAAAATAGAAAATTTAACCTCCCCGCACTACGTAAAGCCGTATCAAATTTCGTTTGATCTGTGCGAAAAGTCCGTCAGATGGGAGTGTATCAAGGCTCACGACAGCGTCTCGGTGTTGCTTTATCACGAGGATAAGGACGCGTTTTTGCTAGTTAAGCAGTTTCGCCCCGCCGTTTGGTTTAACTTACAAGACGGACGCGAGCTAAATTTGACGCAAAAGGGCGACGAGGGCTATACCTACGAGCTTTGCGCGGGTCTGATGGACAAAGGCAAGAGCGAGGAGCAGACCGTCATCGAGGAGATCGCCGAGGAGACGGGCTTTGCCGTGAGTAAGGTCGAGCGCATAACATCCACTCGCGGCGCGCTGGGCTTTGGCGGAGCGAAGCAGACGATGTTTTTTGCCGTGATAAACGACGCTATGAAAGTCGGCAAAGGCGGCGGCATAGACGGCGAAAGTATCGAGCCTGTTTACGTGCCGCTTGAGCGGGCGCGGGAGTTTATGTTCGACGAAACCAAAACCAAGGCCACGGGGCTAATGTTTGCTTTTATGTGGTTTTTCGATAGAATGGGCAGATAGTTTGCGCCAAATTTTAGATTTCGCGAAAAATAATCAAATTTAAGGAAAACAAATGCTAAAGAAAATTGTTTGTGCCGCTTTTTTGGCGTCCGCGGCTTTTGCCGCCGTGCCTGCTTTCGAGGAGGCGAGCGCGGAGCTAGCTCAAAACAACTACGACAATGCCTTAAAGCTCTTTGAGAAGTCTTGCTACGAGGAGAAAAATATCGTAGGTTGCTATGCCGCGGGCTTTATAAACATTAACGCCTATTCGCAAAACTCTAGCGAGGCAAAAGGCTTCGAGCAGTTTTCAAAAGCTTGCGATGCTGGCGATATGGACGGTTGCAAATCTCTGGGCGACATCTACGAAAACGGACAGGCCGGGCAGGAAACCGACTATAAAAAAGCGATGAAATTTCACGAAAAAGCTTGCGAGGGCAAAGTGGGCGCCGCGTGCGCGAGAGTGGCCGGATACTACGACTACAACAGCGGGGGCACCGAGCAAAATTTAGCCAAAGCGTCTAAATTTTACGAAACCGCATGCAAGTACGAGGACGCGAGCGGCTGCCACGCGCTAGCTGATATGTACGAAAGTGGCGAGGGCGTAAAAAAAGACGAGACGAAGGCGATGGATTTTTACGGGTTAGCTTGCGACTATGGCTCTAGGGGAGCTTGCGCCGATTTTAGAAAACTTTACAAAAACAAAAAATAAGGAGCCGCTATGTTTAAGAAAATTTATCTCGTTTTGATTTTAGCCGGATTGGCGGCCGCGCAGACGAATTTTGAAATCGCTACTAAAAAATACCTACAAGATATGGGCGATAAAAACGTACCCAAACTCTACGAAAAATCGTGCCG
The DNA here is from genome assembly GCF_963515975.1 of Campylobacter showae. Lineage (GTDB taxonomy): Bacteria > Campylobacterota > Campylobacteria > Campylobacterales > Campylobacteraceae > Campylobacter_A > Campylobacter_A showae_F. The sequence continues at coordinate 30,435 of NZ_CAUPZM010000011.1, read as the reverse complement.
CGATGATAAAAACGCCGTAGGTTGCTACATAGCCGCGCAGCTAAAAGCCTATCAAACATACGACCTAAAAGACGATGAGGAGTATGCGCGAATAAACGGCGAAGTTTTCGAGCTTTATAAAAGCGCTTGCGATCTTGGCTACGCTAAAGCTTGCTCTATGGCGGGCGATTTTTATGACTCTACGCCGTCAAATGATAATTTTGTCGTAGAGCAGGACGACACGGAAAAATCAGCCGAATTTTACGAAAAAGCATGCGAGAGCAAAGACGGGGAAGCTTGCCTAAAGATAGCCAAACAGCACGACAACGCCTCGAAATTCGCCGATGCGCTAAAATACTATAAACTAGCCTGCGAGGCCAGAGAGGGCGAGGGCTGCTACAACGCGGCCGATATCTACGAGTCAGGCGACGGAACGCCTAAAAATAGCGCCGAAGCGGCGAAATATTACGGTCTTGCTTGCGAAAACGGCCTTGGTCGCGGCTGCGCCAAATCTAAAAAATTTAGCAAATAGGAGGATGCGTTGAGAAAGATTATTTTAGCTGCGATCTTGGCGGCGGCGGCTTTTGGCGGAAACTTTGAACAAGCCACGAAAATTTATCTAAAAAAATCGGACTTCGAAAACGGCGCGCGACTGTTTGAAAAATCTTGCAACGACGATAAAAATGCCGCGGGTTGCTATATGGCGGCGTTTTTGGGCGAGCAGGGTCTCTCGCATGACGACGATGGCGGCGGCGAAAAGACCTTTGCGCTATATAAAAAGGCCTGCGATATGGGCGACATGGACGGCTGCACGGCCGTAGCCGCGGTGTACGAGGGTACCATACTGTGGCAAATCTCTCAGATAGACTACGAAAAGGCGGCGGCGCTATATGAAAAGGCCTGCGAGGGCGGAGTCGGCGAGGCGTGCTATAGGGCGGCTGCTCATCACAGCGGCGAATACGGCGGCGCGAAAGACCCGCAAAAAGTCCGCAAATACTACTCGCTAGCCTGCGACCACAAAGACTCGCAAGGCTGCTATATGCTCGCGCAAGGATACGAAAAGAGCGAACAGGATATGAAAAAAGCGATGGATATTTACGGGGTCTCTTGCGATTACGGATATACGGAAGGCTGCGTTAAATTTAGAGAACTCGTTAAAAAGGCGAAGTAAGATCTCGCGCCTCGCTAGATTTTGATTGTCTGGCGGGGGCGTAAATGCGGCGAGTGAGCTCTGCTTGCCGTTGTTTTTGATTCATGGGCGGGCGTTGATTTGGCTTTCGGCTTTGCGCAGCGCCAGCTTCTAAAACTTCTATCATTTAAAATTTACTATTTTGGCTTTGCTCGGGCGTCTTTTTAAGCACACCGCGTATCTGCCGCTAAATATTTCCTTGAGTCTGTCTTGGTTAAATTTGCCGCCGTTTCGCTCGGTAAAATCAAATTTGATCCGATTAAACGCCGAGCAGTTTAAATTTAACTGCGAAATAGTGTGTCAAATTTGACGTTAAGCTAAATTTTTCAGCCTCTAAATCCAAGCCGCAAATTTGAGTAGCAAAGTCCAAATTTGGCGACCGCAAAGCGGCTTTCAAATTTACCGCCCGGCAAATCGTAAATTTGATCGCCGAGCCGAGCGGTCAAATTTGGCTGAGTAGCCCAAATTTGACGCGCCGAGCAAACGGGTTCTGGCTTTAAATTTGCGAACTTATTTTGCTCAAATTCGACGTCAAATTTACCGCCGCGCTTAGCTCAAATTTACCTAAAATAGTCCCTTTATAAGCCCTTTTATCGCATCTTTTTTGGCGTCTTTTTTTGCATCGCCCGTGGTGCCGTTTTCGTTGTCTTTGCCGAATTTCTTATCCAAAAATCTATCCAGCTCTTTGATCGCCTTGCCCTTTAGGTAGTCCGAGCCGATCGTGTATTTCGGGTTGTCGCTAGTGCCCGTGACCGTGATGTCGATGTCGGTTTTTTCGTAGTTCATCTTGATCGGCACATTTACGGCCTTGGTTGCCATGTCGTATTTGCCGCTAGTTACCGAGACGTGGCTTCTAGTCGCGTTCATATCGGCGTTAAAGTCGATGAGGTTTTTGTTTATCGTACCTTTTATTTTGCTATTTTTATAGATTTCGCTCGTGATGTCGCGTCCCGTGAAGGTCCTTACCTGCTCGGTAAAATCGGTATTTACAAGCCTGCCTTCGTCCACTATGACGTCAAATTTGCCTTTTTGCGAGACGAGATTATAGTCCATCGTCATGTTGCCAGTGCCGTCATAGACGTGCGAGAGACCCAAAAAGTCGGTGAGACCTTTGGCGGTAAAGCTTTTTAAATTTGCGTTCAGGATATCGTCTTTTAAGACTGCCTTAAGATCGCCGTTAAATAGCCGCGAATTTACGTTCGCGCTTAGCTTTTCGCCCGTTTTCGTCGCGTCGCCGATAACTAGCAAAGGCCCGTAAAGAGGTCGTCCGACCAAAAACTCGATCTCTTTTAGCTCTCTTATGCTAAGCTCAAAATCCGCCTTCGCCGAGCCGCTTTCAAGCTCGTAGTCTCCTTTTAGATTTTTTAGCGCGATTAGGTTCTTGTTTGCGTTTGAGACGAGGTTTGCTGTCGCGTCAAATTTAGCCTTGCCGCCGTTTATAGCGACGTCTGTGTTAGCGTCGAATTTCGTGCCGCTTGGGAAGCGTTTATCTAGTTCTTTTACTACGACGGCGCTGTTTACGATACCGTTTTTGACGTTAAATTTAGCCGTACCGCTGAGATTTTTCGGATCCAGTCCGCTTAGATTTACGGATCCGTCGATCACGGCGTCGGCATAGTTTGGCAGCGCAGCCAGCGTAAATGCGTCTTTGAGCGAAAGCGCGCTTAAATTTGCCGTGAGTTTTTCGTTTTTGAGGTTCGCATCTATCTTGCCGCCTAGCGCGTTTGCGTTTAGATCTAGCTCGCTAAGCGCGCCCTTTGCGAGCTTTGCCGCGCCTTTGACGTCCACTTTGCCAGATAGCTTTTTGCCGATTAGCTCTTCAAATTTGCCCAGATCATCGATGCCCGCGTCAAATTTGACGTCCGCATTTTTATCATCCAGTCCGTAAACGCCGCTTAGGCTCTTTAGTTTTAGAAGTTCGGAGTTTAGCGAGGCGTTAAATTTGGCTTTCGAGCTCGCCACATCGGCGTTTGCGTTTAGTTCAAAGGCTAGAGGTTTGCTTAAATTTATCTCCTTTGCGACCTGTTTTAGCTCGGCCGGATTTAGCCGCGCGTTTTTGGTGGCTAGCTTAACCGAGCCAGAGATATTTTGCGTGTTGTGCACGTCGTTTAGCACCGCTTCGCCGCTGATCGTTCCGCCGACAAACGCCGGGAAAGCGGCGATTTTAACTAGTTCGTCAAGCTTTAGCGAGCTGATTTTGGCTATTAGTTTGCCGCCGTTTAGCACCGCATCGACGTTGCCGCCAAATCCTTCGATCTTGACGTCGAAGTTTTTTAGCTCGCCGGCGGTGGCGATGACGTTGCCGTTTGCTTTAAACGCTCCGCTAAGCTTTTGCTTGATGACAGGCTCAAATTTAGCCAGATCGTCCACGATAAGTTTGACGTCGCTGCTTAGGGTGTTTGAGTTTGGATCGTAGATCGTCTTGTCGCTGCCGATCGTTGCTAGCGGCGTGATCACCGCGCTTTTGGCGTTTACGATGCCGTCTTTAACGTCGGCTACGATTTTGCCGTTTGCGGCGAAATTTGACGGCAGAGTGACGTTAAAATCCTTTGCGATGAGCGCGTTATCTGTTTTGATGTCCAAGATATCGATATTTGCGGTGCCGTTTGGCTTGCCACCGCTTTCTACTATATTTGCTACGGCGGAGATTTTACCGCGCGCGTAGATAGGCTGACCTGCTAGCGCTAGAGCTTTTTCGACCTGTAAATTTTTGGCGTCGAGTTTTAAAGAAAGCGGCTTGTAGTCCTTTAAATTTGCGTCGAAGCTGACGTTTGAGCCTAGCATTTGGCCTACTCCGCTAGCGGCGAAATCGCTAAATTTGCCCTTTGCGATGCCTGAGATTTTCATAGCTTCGTTTAGCTTGACGCCCAGGCTTTTTAGATCGCTCACGGCGACGTCGTATTTTAGATCGAGGCTTTGCGAGAAAATCGAAAGCCCGCCGTTTACGTTCGCTACGATCTCGCCGTTTACGTTCGCTACGATATCTACGCTCGTCGGGCGGATCTGAAATTTGTCAAATTTGACGTCAAATCCGCTTTTTTCTTTGATCAAATTTTGGGCATACGGCTTAACCAAGCCGTTGCCAAAATCCGTAAAGGCCGCGACGTAAGCCGCGATAAGCAAAGCAAAAACCAGTCCGAGCAGGGCGCCTAATATTTTCATCGTCTATCCTTTAGATTTAGTTTAATTTTATTATGAAACTTGAGCCGATTATACTAAGACTTGTTAAGAATTTTAGCTAAATTATTGACAAATTCTAAAAATTTGACTATAATTTCATCACTCAAAACAAAAGAGTGCTAAAAAAGTAAAAATCAAACCATAAAGGATGAATCATGAATTTTCAACCGTTAGGCAAACGAGTCTTAGTCGAGCGTCTTGAGGACGTCAAAACGACCGCTTCGGGCATCATTATACCCGATAATGCAAAAGAAAAACCTTTAAGCGGCAAGGTTTTGGCGGTATCAAGCGAGGTAGAAGGCGTGAGTGTGGGCGATAGCGTAGTTTTCGCAAAATACGGCGGCACCGAGGTCGTGCTTGATGGTAAAACATATTTGGTTCTAAAAATCGAAGATGTTTTGGGCGTTTTAAAATAATCTAAATTTAAAGGAAAAAAGATGGCAAAAGAGATATTTTTTTCAGACGAGGCTAGAAATAGACTATATGAAGGCGTTAGAAAATTAAACGACGCGGTAAAAGTAACGATGGGGCCTCGCGGCAGAAACGTGCTAGTGCAAAAGAGCTTCGGCGCTCCTGCGATCACCAAAGACGGCGTGAGCGTAGCTAAAGAGGTCGAGCTAAAAGACGCTCTAGAAAACATGGGCGCAGGCCTAGTAAAAGAGGTCGCTAGCAAAACAAACGACGAGGCTGGCGACGGTACGACTACAGCTACGGTTTTGGCGCACTCTATCTTTAAAGAGGGCTTAAGAAATATCACCGCAGGCGCAAATCCGGTCGAGGTAAAACGCGGTATGGATAAGCAAGCCGCAGCTATAATCGCCGAGCTAAAAAGCCTATCGCGCAAAGTAACCGATAAAAAAGAGATCGCGCAAGTAGCCACTATCTCGGCAAATTCTGACTCTGCTATCGGCGGACTGATCGCTGACGCGATGGAAAAAGTCGGCAAAGACGGCGTCATTACCGTCGAGGAAGCAAAATCTATCCACGACGAGCTAAACGTGGTCGAGGGTATGCAGTTTGACCGCGGATATCTAAGCCCGTACTTCATCACAAACGCCGAAAAGATGCAGGTCGAGCTAAGCAATCCGTTCATATTGCTATTTGACAAGAAGATTACAAATTTAAAAGACCTACTACCTGTGCTCGAGCAGATTCAAAAAACAGGCAAACCGCTACTAATCATCGCTGAAGATATCGAGGGCGAGGCGCTTGCAACGTTAGTAGTAAACAAGCTTCGCGGCGTACTAAACATCTCTGCGGTTAAGGCTCCAGGCTTTGGCGACCGCAGAAAAGCGATGCTTGAGGATATCGCGATATTAACAGGCGGCGAAGTAGTGAGCGAAGAGCTAGGAAGAACGCTAGAAAGCGCGACTCTAAGCGACCTGGGTCAAGCTTCAAGCGTCATCATCGACAAGGATAATACGACTATCGTAAACGGTGCAGGCGAGAAATCGGCAATCGACGCTAGAATCATCCAGATAAAAGCTCAAATCGCGGAAACTACTAGCGACTACGATAAAGAAAAACTACAAGAACGCCTAGCTAAGCTAAGCGGCGGCGTAGCGGTTATCAAGGTGGGCGCTGCTACCGAGACTGAGATGAAAGAGAAAAAAGACCGCGTGGACGACGCTCTAAGCGCGACTAAAGCGGCCGTAGAGGAGGGCATCGTGATCGGCGGCGGCGCTGCGTTTATCAAAGCGAGCGCAAAAGTGGATCTACAACTAAGCGGCGACGAAGCTATCGGCGCAGATATCGTAAGACGTGCCCTAACCGCTCCGCTACGCCAGATCGCTGAAAATGCGGGATTTGACGCGGGCGTAGTAGCAAACTCCGTAAGCGTGAGCAAAGATGATAACTACGGCTTCAACGCGGCTACGGGCGAGTATGTGGATATGTTTAAAGCCGGCATCATCGACCCGGTCAAGGTCGAGCGCGTGGCTCTACAAAACGCGGTTAGCGTGGCGAGCCTGCTTCTAACCACGGAAGCTACCATAAGCGAGCTAAAAGAGGATAAACCGATGCCTGCGATGCCTGATATGGGCGGCATGGGCGGCATGGGCGGAATGATGTAATACGCCTTTATCTGCGGAGGGCTTCGGCTTTCCGCAGGTTTTCTTCTAAATTTCTTACTTTCTAGCCAAATCTCGCACAAAATTCATAAATCAAAAATTATTTGAGACTAATTCGTATTTAATTGAATTTTTTATAAAATATCCAAATTTTTAGCAAAACAATTTGGGTCTTGGCTATAGAATAATATGTTTGCTTTTGAAACTTCAATTATAGGATTGGTTATTCTTTGGATACTATGAAAAAAATACTTATCGTTTTCGGTACTCGTCCAGAAGCTATCAAAATGGCTCCTTTAGTAAAAGAGTTTAAAAAATGTCAGGAATTTGACGTTAAGGTCTGTGTTACGGCTCAGCATAGACAAATGCTTGATCAGGTGTTAGAGATATTTGAGATAGTGCCTGATTATGATTTGGATATTATGCAAGCGGGGCAGGATCTGTACGATCTGACGTCTAGGATTTTGCTAAAAATGCGAGATGTTTTAGATAATTTTAAGCCCGATATAGTCTTTGTGCACGGAGATACTACGACTGCTAGCATTACGTCTTTGGCTGCTTTTTATAAGCAGATTAAGGTGGCTCACGTTGAGGCCGGGCTAAGGACCGGAGATATTTATTCGCCGTTTCCGGAGGAGATAAATAGGCAACTAGTCGGCATAATCGCAAACTATCACTTTGCTCCTACAAATTTATCAAAAGAAAATCTTATAAAAGAAAATAAGAGCCCAAAAAATATCGTAGTAACAGGAAACACCGTCATCGATGCTTTGTTTTTACTGCTTAAAACTATCGAGCAAAACGTAAATCTAAAAGATAAAATTTTAGCCTCTCTTAACTCAAAATTTAACTTAGATTTTGATAGAAAAATCATACTCGTAACCGGACATAGGAGAGAAAATTTTGGCGCGGGCTTTATAAATATCTGTGAGGCCTTAAAATGCCTAGCTGCTAAAAATCCGGACATTGATATAGTTTATCCCGTGCACCTTAATCCAAACGTACAAGAGCCTGTAAAAAATATTTTGTCAAATATAAAAAATGTCCATCTTGTTTCGCCACTTGAGTACGATGAGTTTGTCTATTTGATGAGTAAATCATATTTTATCATCACTGATAGCGGCGGGATACAAGAGGAGGCGCCTAGTTTAGGTAAGCCCGTGCTTGTAATGAGAAATACTACCGAAAGACCTGAAGCTATCGAAGCTGGCTCGGTTAGGCTCGTTGGCGTTGATAAGGAAAATATAGTATCGCAAGCTCAAATTTTGCTTGATAATGGTAAAATTTACCAAGAAATGTCTAACGCGCGAAGTCCGTATGGAGATGGAGATACATGCGCTAAAATAGTGGAATTTGTAAAAAAATTAAGATCGGAGCGATAATGAGACAAAAAGTTTGCGTGGTTGGACTTGGCTATATAGGTCTGCCAACAGCCGCGCTTTTGGCAAATAAAGGCTACAAAGTGCACGGAGTGGATGTCGTAAAAAGTACCGTAGACACGATAAATCAAGGCAAGATCCACATTGTTGAACCCGAGCTTGACATTTTTGTAAAAGGCGCTATAAGTAGCGAAAATTTAAGGGCGGACATAAAGCCCGATTTTGCCGATATTTTTATCATAGCCGTTCCGACTCCGTTTCGTGATGGTTTTGTGCCAAATTTGGATTATGTTTCAAGCGCTACGGCATCAATAGCGCCGTACGTAAAAAATGAAAATATAGTAATTTTAGAATCCACATCTCCTGTGGGTACGACGGAGATGGTGGAAAAAATCCTCAAAGAAAACGGCGTAGATACGAGTAAAATTTATATAGCTCACTGCCCGGAGAGGGTTTTGCCCGGTAAAATTTTAAAAGAGCTCACGCAAAACGATAGGATCGTGGGCGGGTTAAGTAGGGAGTCTGCCGAGAAAACGGCGGAATTTTATAAGACGTTCGTTAAAGGCGAAATTTTAAAAACGGACGCAAGAACCGCCGAAATGGCGAAGCTTACCGAGAATTCTTTCCGCGACGTAAACATAGCCTTTGCAAACGAACTTAGCATTTTGTGCGATAAATTCGGCATTAACGTCTGGGAGCTTATCTCGCTAGCAAATCGCCATCCGCGAGTTAATATTTTAAGCCCGGGCTGCGGCGTAGGCGGGCACTGCATAGCGGTCGATCCGTGGTTTATAGTGCATGCGGGCGGCTATGAAGCGAGGCTGATCAAATCCGCAAGAGAGGTCAATAATCACAAAGCAGAGTGGAGCATAGAAAAGATCAAAAACGCCGCTTTGAAATTTGAATTAAAAAATAGTAGAAAGCCAAAAGTAGCATGCATGGGGCTTGCTTTTAAGCCAGACATCGACGATTTGCGAGAGTCGCCTGCGCTAAATATAACCAAATGCTTGATCGCGGAAGGTGTCGACGTGATTGCTGTGGAGCCAAACATTAAGACTCACAAAGATTTTGAGATCGTTGACTACAAAAAGGCTATTGAAATTTCTGATATTATCGTGTTTTTAGTCGGACATAAGGAATTTAAAGGGCTAAAAATTGAAAAAGAAGTTTTGGATTTTTGCGGAGTTTTTAAATAATGAGCATTTTAAATTTAATAGGGCGCACAAACGAGCTTTTCTATGCCGATATTAGGAAATTTGAAAATGAGTTGTTGAAAATAGTTTCAAATTCTACCTTTCTAGTTATAGGCGGAGCCGGCAGTATCGGCCAGGCCGTAACAAAAGAAATATTTAAAAGAAATCCTAAAAAACTTCACGTCGTCGATATTTCTGAAAACAACATGGTTGAATTGGTTAGAGATATTAGGAGTAGTTTTGGGTATATAGACGGTGATTTTAAAACATTTGCTCTTGATATCGGAAGCGATGAATACGACGCTTTCATAAAATATGATGGAAAATATGATTATATATTAAATTTGTCGGCCTTAAAACATGTAAGAAGCGAAAAAGACCCATTTACTCTTATGCGTATGTGCGAAACGAATATTTTCAACACCGATAAGACGTTAATGCAGGCAATAGAAAACAGTACGAAAAAATATTTTTGCGTAAGTACGGATAAGGCCGCAAATCCGGTAAATATGATGGGCGCAAGCAAGAGAATTATGGAGATGTTTGTGATGAGAAAATCAAAACAAATCGATGTCTCTATGGCAAGATTTGCTAACGTAGCCTTTAGCGACGGTTCGCTACTTCATGGGTTTAATAAAAGGATCGAAAAAAACCAGCCCATTGTAGCGCCAAATGACGTAAAAAGATATTTCGTAACACCGCAAGAAAGCGGAGAACTTTGTTTGATGTCTTGTATATTTGGGGAAAATAGAGATATTTTCTTTCCGAAGTTAAGCGAGAATTTGCATCTCATAACTTTTTCAGAGATAGCCGTTAAATATTTGGAAAATTTAGGATATGAGCCGTATTTGTGCGAGGATGAAGACGAGGCGAGAGAGCTGGCCAAGACTTTGCCTAAAACAGGTAAGTATCCATGCTTATTTACTGCTAGCGACACGACCGGCGAGAAGGATTTTGAAGAGTTTTTTACCGATAAAGAAATTTTGGATATGGATAAATTTGAAAGTATCGGCATCATAAAAAACGACCTGCTATATGACGAAGACCTTTTAAATAATTTCGAAGCAGCTATTAAAAAGTACAAGCAGAATTTATCTTGGACAAAAGATGATATCGTGAGAGAATTTTTTAAACTAATCCCTGATTTTGGATACAAAGATACCGGTAAATACCTAGACGGAAAGATGTAGAATGCAAGAGATAATAGACTTTATAAGAAAAACATTTAATACCGACAAATTTATACCTCTTCACGAGCCTAGATTTATAGGAAATGAAAAAAAATATCTAAATGACTGCATAGAATCTACTTTTGTATCAAGCGTAGGGCAGTACGTGGACAGATTTGAGAAGGATTTTGCAAAAATAGTCGGTAGTAAATACGCCGTGGCTACCGTAAACGGCACGTCTGCACTTCACATATCTTTGATCTTGGCGGGCGTAAAAAGAGACGATGAGGTTATAACTCAACCGATTACGTTTGTGGCAACTTGCAATGCGATATCCTACATAGGCGCAAGGCCTGTATTTGTGGATGTAGATTTGGACACCATGGGGCTTAGTCCGCAAGCTTTGAAAAATTTTCTAGAGGTAAATTGCGAAATCATAGATAGTAAGTGCATAAATAAGACTACGAGCAGACGGGTGAAAGCCTGCGTTCCGATGCACACTTTCGGCCATCCTTGCAAAATAGACGAAATAAAAGAAATTTGCGATGCGTGGCATATAGTATTGGTGGAGGATGCAGCAGAGAGTCTTGGTAGTTATTACAAAGGTAAGCATACCGGGACTTTTGGGAAAGTCGGAGCTTTTTCTTTTAACGGCAATAAAATAGTTACGAGCGGAGGCGGCGGAGCAATAGTAACCGATGATGAAAATTTAGCAAAAAGAGCAAAGCATATTACCACTACTGCCAAAATACCACACGCTTACGAATACGTGCATGATGAAGCGGCGTATAACTATCGCCTTCCAAATTTAAACACCGCTTTGCTTATAGCGCAGCTTGAGCAACTCGATAAATTTTTAATATCAAAAAGAGATTTGGCCGACAAATATAAAGAATTCTTTGCTAATAAAAATATAAAATTTGTAGAAGAGCCAAAAAATGCGAAATCAAATTACTGGCTGCAAGCTATTGTTTTTGGTGACGTTGTGCAAAGAGATGATTTTTTGGAATTTTCAAATAAAAATGGCGTGATGACAAGACCGATTTGGCGCTTAATGAATGAGCTTGATATGTATAGAAATTGCCAAAAGGCAAATTTGGAAAACGCAAAATTTTTAGAGCAAAGAGTCGTTAATATCCCTAGTTCGGTGATACTATGAAAGAAAAGATAGTTCTAATCGGCGGCGGCGGTCACTGCAAAAGCGTAATAGACGTAGTAGAGCAAGAAAACAAATACGAGATAATAGGCGTTATAGACACAAAAGAAAATATCGGTAAAAGAGTTTTAGGCTATCAAATTATCGGTTGCGATAATGACTTGAGTGAAGTTTTTAAAATTTGCAAAAATGCGGTCATCTCTATGGGGCACATAAAATCAAATGCTTTAAGAGTAAGTCTTTTTGTGAAAGCAAAAAAAATAGGTTTTAATATGCCTGTTATCATATCTCCCCTAGCTTATGTATCAAGATATTCTAAGATAGGAGAAGGAAGTGTAGTTTTTCATCATGCGCTTATAAATTCAAATGTTGAAGTAGGAAAAAATTGCATAATTAATACAAAAGCACTAATAGAGCATGATAGTATTGTAGGAGATAATTGCCATATTTCGACTGCCAGCGTGATAAACGGCGGGGTGGTAGTAAAAGAAAATACGTTTTTTGGAAGTAATTCTGTCTCAAAAGAATATGTGGAAATAGGTGGTTTTATAAAGGCGGGAGGTTTGGTAAAATGAGAACAGCAGTTCTAACAACTGTTTTCCCTGCGAACAGGCTATATTTAATTGATTTTTTTAATTCACTCAAAGAACAAACATATAAAAATTTTGATATTGTAGTTGTAAATGATGGTTTTGATGGTTTCGAAGACATTGCAAGAAAATATAGTAAAGAATTAAGCATTGTTGAGCTTAAATATTCAAATACTCCTGCTAAAAATAGGGAGTGGGGAATAAATTATTGTATAGAAAAAGGTTATGACATATTAGTTTTTGGAGATAGTGATGATTATTTTGCTAAAAACCGTATAGAAAAATCACTCGAATTGCTTGAAGATAACGATATTGTCGTAAATGACTTAAGTCTTTTTGATGAGACTGGTATTTATGATGAAGGATATTTGTCGAATAGGGTTAGAAACAGGCAAATTATTGATTTTGAATTTATAAAAGACAAAAATATATTTGGTCTTTCGAATAGCGCAATGGGGCTAAAGTGTTTGGATAAAATACTAATAGATGAAAATATACTTGCTGTTGATTGGTATATATTTTCGCATATGTTGCTTGATGACAAAAAAGCAATTTTTACAAATGAAACAGTTAGCTATTATAGGCAGTATGAAAAAAACATGGTTGGACTTGGACAATTAACAGAAGTAGTTTTTCAAAAATTTTTATATGTAAAAAGAAAACACTATGAAAGTTTAAAGCAAGTTTATCCTAAATATATTTTTGAGCTAGAAAAATTGAATGATATTGGGTTTGCTGATTTGAGGCATATAAATTATCCGCTTTGGTGGGAGTTGATTTAAAGGAATATTGGTATGAAAGTAAATTTAACAAAAGCAAAATATGTTTACAATTTTTGTAAACCATATATAATAGCTGAATTGGGTTCCAACCACAATGGTGATATGGAGTTGGCCAAAAGGCTTATTATGCAGGCTAAAGAATCTGGCGCAGACTGTGTTAAATTTCAGAGCTGGTCTAAAGATACAATATTTAGTAGAAAAAAATATGAAGATAATTATTTTATAGCCGATGATTATAGAAATAGAACAGATTATACTCTTGAAGAAATAGTAGATGCTTATGCTATAAGCGAAGAAGAGCTTTTGGAAATGAAAAAATTTGCAGATGAAATAGGCATTGACTGCACATCTACGCCGTTTAGTAAAAAAGAGGCTGATTTCTTAATGGATAAATTAAACTCACCGTTTATAAAAGTTGCCTCTATGGATTTAAACAATTACCCATTTTTGGAATATTTGGCTAAAAAAAATAGACCTATGGTTCTGGCAACCGGACTTAGTGAGCTTTATGAGATTGATAAGGCTATAAAAACCATAGAAAATACTGGAAACAAAAATATTGTAATATTACATTGTGTTTCAACTTATCCCCCAAAGGATAGTGATGTAAATTTAAATAATATAACAACACTTATGAAAGCTTATCCTGATTACCCGATAGGCTTTTCGGATCATACTTTGGGAACCGCCATACCTTTAGCATCTGTGGCTTTGGGGGCTTGCTTGATAGAGAAGCATTTTACATTGGATAAAAATATGGAGGGTTGGGATCATAAAGTTTCAGCCAATAAGGATGAAATGAAAATTATAGTTGAGGGTTCAAAAAGAATAAATGAAGCCATGGGATCCTTTAGGATTACTGCCACGGAAACAGATGAAAAAAAGCAAGAATTTAGAAGAAGCATAGTTTTAGCAAGAGATATGAAAAAAGGTGATGTTATAAAATATACTGATATAGACTATAAAAGACCAGGAACTGGAATAAAGCCGGAAATGACTGATTTTGTGATAGGAAGAGTGCTAAATAAAGATCTAAAATATGATCATATATTAAGCAAAGAGGATATTGTTTAATCATGATAGCCATAGTTCCAGCACGGGGTGGCTCAAAAGGGTTGCCCGGTAAAAACATCAAAGATTTGCTTGGGAAACCAATGATCGCGTATACTATAGAAGAGGCTTTAAAGTCAAAGAATATTAGCGAAGTTATAGTTTCTACAGACTACAAAGAAATAGAAAGTGTTGCTATAAAGTACGGGGCTAAAAGTTACTTTCTAAGACCTGATCACTTAGCTAGTGATCATGCAAAAGCTATTGATAATTATATATATACAATCGATAGATTAAACGAATGTTTTGGCTATGATATTAAAAATTTCGTAGTACTCCAACCCACATCTCCGATGAGAACGGTAGAGGATATAGATGGTGCGATTAAGCTTTTTAAGGACAAAAATGCAGATAGCGTGATTAGCTATACTGAAGAATACCATCCTGTTGAGTGGCATAAATATATTACAAAGGATGGAAAATTTGAAAATATATTTAATGAAAATCTTTTAAATCGTCAAGAAATTAGAAAAAGTTATTTTCCAAATGGTGCGATATTTGTTTTTGATTACAACTTGATAAAGCAAAAAAAATACTATAGTAATAATTCATATGCCTATGTAATGCCAAGGAATCGATCTATAGATGTAGACACATTGGAGGATTTTAGGTATATAGAATTTTTATTGCAAGAAAAAAAGATTATTAATGTATGAGGAGAATTTAAATTATTTTAGGGGTTTTTTTGCTACATTGGTAGTTTTTGCCCATACGTATCAAATATTATTATTGCCTTTATTTTATAGTGAGACTAGCGTTGTTTTGGGTATGGTTCAATTCATAGCTGCGTATTCTGTTGTGGGTTTTATTCTAATTTCTGGATACTCTATAGCCTCGAGTTTACATTTAAATTATTTAAAGAATAATAAAAAAATAGATATTGGTGAATTTGCAAGAAAAAGAATAAATAGAATTATGCCTCCATTTTTGTTGAGTATATTGGTTGTATTTTGCATACAATATTTTTCTTTAAACGGGAGCGAATATTGGCTGCCAGAATCCAAATATGTAGCTAGAGATCAAGCAAGATATGATTGGGAGTTGATATTTTATAATTTTCTTTTTTTAAATAGCTTTATCCCAAGCATAAACAGCATAACTATGAACGGACCGCTATGGTCGTTAAATTTTGAAGTTTATTTTTATGTACTGCTGGCAACTATTTCATTATTTCTTATTAATTATAATTTAAATAATTCTAAGAGAAATATATCTATTGTTATCTTTGCTGTTATTGTATACTTTCAGTTGCATTTTCACAATAAGCAATTTCTGTATTTAATGATAGTATTTTTTATTGGTGTGCTATCATATTATATTAGATATTCTAAAAAATATAATATTTATACTCTAAAAAAAATACTGTTTATAGTGTTGATATTTTTATTTGGATTACTGCTCTTTAGGGCTAATTATTTTAAGCCTTATACAAGTTCGGGCTACAGAACAATGATCGTAGTTTCACTTACTATGGTTTTGTTTTATTCTATCTATTTGTCAAAAACAAGTTTATATCTAAAAGATTTTTTTTATACTATATCAAAGTATTCCTATACCTTATATGTTATTCATTTTCCATTATTATTATTATCGATATTTCATGAAACTATTTATGAATATAATATTTTATGGATATTGTTTCTATTAATATCTGGAAATTTTGTAATTTTTAAATTTAGTAAGTATTGTAGTTATTTGGTAGAAAGGAAGAATTATAGATGAATAATGTATTAATACTTAGTGATAAAATAAATTTTAATGATGCAATTAGACTGCTCGATCTGAATGGAAATGGTGTGTTGCCTGTAGTTGATAAAAATCAAAAACTACTAGGTATCATAACGGATGGAGATATAAGAAAGGCTATTTTAAATAATAGTTTGGATCTAGAGCGTATTATAAATAAAAATCCCTACAAGCTTCATATAAACTCTTCAAAAAACCAGGTGATTACCTATATGAAGCAGATTCGCAGAAGACACATGCCACTCGTTGATGACCAAGATAGATTTGTTAAAATAGTTGCTCTTGATGATATAGATTTTAGTTTAAAGCCAAATTGGGTTGTAATTATGGCTGGTGGGTTGGGTACTAGACTGGGCGATCTCACAAAAGATACTCCTAAGCCCATGTTAAAAGTAGGAACTAAGCCTATGATGCAACATATTATTGACATGTTTGTATCCTATGGGTTTACAAAATTTATGTTGAGCGTAAATTACAAGGCTGATGTAATAAAGGAATATTTTGGAGATGGTAGTAAATTTGGTATAGAGATAAAATATCTTGAAGAGAAGAAGCGACTTGGTACGGGAGGTGCTTTGAGCTTGATTGATATGGAGTTAAATGAGTCTTTTTTTGTAACAAATGGAGATGTTTTATCATTATTAGACTATGATGCGCTTTTATTATACCATAATGAACAAAATGCCATAGCCACTATGTGTATAAGAAGGGATAGTCATCAGATACCTTATGGGGTAGTCGAGATAGATAATCAAAACACCATAGAAGCAATGAAAGAAAAGCCTATAATGGAATTTTTTATAAATACTGGCATATATGTTTTAAATCCCGAAGTTTTGAATTATGTACCAAAAGATAAGTTTTTTGATCTGCCTAGCTTGTTTGATATTGTAAGAAATGCTGGTAAAATAACGAAAGGTTTTGAAATTACAGACTATTGGATAGATATGGGACTACCTGCTGATTATGAAAAAATAAAGGGATTATATGAGCTCTGGAAGTAAGTGTTTAGTGTTTTATAGTAGAAACAAAGAGGAAAATGATCTGACTTTAAAATTTGCAAAAGATTATTTTAAGTCAGATCAATATTTTACAATATCAGACTATCCTATTTGTGATTTTTATATAGATTTAAATAAGTATGAGATTTGTGATTTGACTACAGATGATTGGCGAATTATAGAAGAATATATTAATTTTACTGAAATTATTATTAAAGATAGACTACTTAGAAATATAGAATTTCTAAAGGCTAAAGAGCTTATTTTAAAGGTCGCAAAATCTTCCATAGAGATACTTTCGAAGAATAGTTTTAAGTATTTAATAGTTCATCCAGTTGATAATTATGTTATGGATGTATTGATTAGAATTGCAAAGTTTTATGAATGTGTTATCTCTGGTATTTCTTCTTTTTTTATAGGTGGTTATAAGAGAGTAACTGTTTATGGAGAATTTAATATTTTTAGAGAGGTGACAAATGAAGAAATTGTTCTATTGAAGGAAAAATTAACAGGTGATTTTAAGTCCCATATGGCCATTCTAAAAAGTAAGGCCGTTTATAGTGGCTTGCTATATTATTTTAAATATAAAATAAAGTATATTATTTTTTATCTTATAAGGCACAAGCTATTTGGAGACTACAAGTATGACTATGCTAGCACACCGTATTCTGCCACCATTGATAAATTTGGCAAGCTATTTCCTTTTTCTTTTTTTAGGAACAATATAGCTATTGCTGAAAAATCTATCTATATCCCAATGCACTACCATCCAGAAGCAACCATAGAGTATTGGTCTGACGATATTAAAAATGTTGATTATGTTACATCTCTAGTAGAAGCTGTTAGGTATTTTTCTGATAATGGATGGAGTGTATACCTAAAAGAACACCCCGCTATGTGCTTTAGACAAGATATAAATTTATACAAAAAACTTAATTCTATAAAAAATGTAGTCATACTTGACCCTTTTATGAAAACATCGGATGTTATGAAAACATTTGATAATTTTCTTGTGTGGACTGGCAGCACTGGTATAGAAGCATTAGTTAATGGAAAAAATGTTTATTTTGCTAGTTCGAATTATTACTATGATAAAAGAACAAATAATAAATATGAAAAAGTTTATCTTGAAAAAGAAGAGGATAAAGATGAGCTTATAAAAAAAGTACTGTCGAATACTATAAGGTGGACTAGCGATTGAAGCTAATTTTTTATAGGTACCTTATGTATTCTTTTTTGGCCATTGAGGTGCTGGTATTGCCAGCGTTTATTGAGAAGGAATTATATTCAATTTTTGAGTATTATAAATTTATTATATTTTCATCGCCATTCCTTATGCTTGGCGTTTCGTCTGGCTTTTTGTATTGCAATTATAACTTGAAAAGCAATTATTTTAATGAATTGGTTATTTTTGGCACCATCTATGCTTTGATAGTTGTGGTGCCAATTGCATGGGTTTATTTTGACAATATACTATTTGTTGTTTTGTGTTTCTTGATGGTATTAAGTGTATTTATGGAGCAAAAACTTCAAACTCAAAAGATGTTTGTATTGGCACTTGGGCTCAAGCCGCTTATTTCTATCTTTTTGGTTATTTCTGTTGCCATATTTTATGTTGGTGGATACGATGGAAAAACAATAAATACTTTATTTTTCTCAATGATATTGGCGTTTCTATTGTGGTTATTAATTGCCTATAATAAGCTAGAATTGTATAAAAGTAATAATGTAGATATAAAAAAATATTTCATAATGCTAAAAAAAGGTTTTCCAATTAATGCTGGAACTATCTTGATTATGCTTTTTTTCTTTTGCGATAGATTTATAGCTAAGGAGTATTATAGTGCAGATTTGGCAACTTACTCATTGGCATACAACTTGATACAATTTATTATTCTTGCTTTATCGACACTAGCTTATACCAATGTCGTCGATATAGGCGAAAGAGGGCATGATGTAAATTTTATTTTTTTTAAAAATAAATTAATATATAATTATAAGATATTTTTGATACTGTTAATTTTGTTTGTATTTTTTATTTTTGGTATATCAAGTATGTATAATTTTGACAACATAGCTTGCTATTCTTTGGTTATGGCTATTTTACTGGGTAATTATTTCACAATAAATACAATATCTTCTATTGCGCTTTATCTCGATTTTTTTAAAAAAATTGTATGGGCTATGTTTTCCCTTTTTTTATTTAATATAGCTTTATCATATTTATTTGTGAGATTTGAATTAGAATATATATACTTTTTGATAAAAACTGGAGTATTGCTTAACTTTTCTGCATTATATTTTATGTGGCTATTAATAGGAAGATTGAGGAATGAAAATAAATAAGAAACTATTATATCCACTATACTTCTTTGTATTTATTTGGTTGTCGTATATTTGTATCAGAAATTTGTTTATTAGTTGGCAACCGCTGAGTGAAGTAACTATTTTTGTTGTATTGTTTTTTGTTTGTTTTGTGGTGTTTTGTTATATGATATCTATAATTTTATTTACAACTAGGCAAAAACTTAAAAGAGTATATAATGCGCCAAATTTTAGCATAAATAAAATATATTATTTTTTATTGTTTATTTCAATATTTTATATAATTATTGCAACTACTAGGTTTTTAATAGAGCTAGATAGTTTGAATATCAGTCTCAATTATGCGTCTGCATCTATTGAGCTTAGAGAAAAAACAATGAATGGAAGTATTGTTTCTGGGACTCCGCTTGGTATTTTGGTCACATCTTTATCTGGCTTTCATATATTACTTTTAATGTTTTCAATGTGGGAGCATGATAGGTTATCTATTGTGCAGTTAAATTTGGCTAGATTTATTTTTGTCGTTGGGGATATTACTTTTTTGTTTGGCGGTGGTCGAAATTCAATTTTTGTCTCATTTATCATGATACTTTTGTGTTTTTATTTTATAAGGTTTGCCAATGCTAGAAAAATTGCTATAAACAAAATAGGTATATTTGTGTGCGCTATTTTAATTATGATAGTATTTTTGTATATTTTTATTGCAAGAGATGAATATAATGGAATTAGCATGATTGATAGGATTAAATTAAACGAATATTTTTATAAGATAAAATTTAGTGACTTTTGGGTGAATTTAATATACTCGGAAAGTAAAATCATCAGTACTGCATCATATTTTATTTTATATCTTGTATTTTATCTGACGCACTCATTGTATATTCTAGATTTGGGATTGGTTTCTAATTTGCCACCAAACGCTTACTATTTTGGATCTATGGAATTTTATCCTATAGTAATGATATTAAACAAGCTCGGATTTAACATCATTACTATAGGTGATATTTTAGAAGAGTGGGAGCTGGGCGGAAACTACGCAACCCTATTGCTGCCATTGTATTATGATTTTGGACCAATTGGAGCTTTGGTAATTGTGGCAATTTTGGTGTTGCTGTTTGTATACAATACTATTCTGTTACTAAGAAATAAGAATTTTATTAGTTGCGTTGCTTTGGCTATAATAAGTTCCGTGTTTATTTTTTCTCCAATATATTCTTTTTTTTCATTGGGGATATTTTTGCCAATATTTTTTTCATTCGTGATTTTGTATTTTATTTTTAAGTTTTTAAACATTAAATTAAGCAACTGTTGTTGAGTAGGCGGTAGTGTGCATGATAAAAGAGTAATTTATGATAAAATTGTTATAATGCTTCTGTCAAATTGGAGCGATGGTCAGGATAAAATATATATTGTTAATTTTACTAAATACTAATAAGGGTCATTATATTTGATAATGGCAGTAATATTATAAAAAGGAAAGATGGAGTGAAAAATAGAGAATATCAAATTTGCACAAATTGCATAATGGATACTACTGATGAAAAAATAGTCTTTGATCAAAATGGAGAGTGCGATCATTGTAGAAATTTTAAAAGTAATATATTGCCCGAATGGAATTATGGTAAGGGTAGGCTCGATGCTTTAATGCGTATTGCAGAAAAAATAAAAAGAAATAACAAAAATAATGATTTTGACTGTATAATAGGACTTAGTGGAGGATTGGATAGCTCGTATACTGCTTATGTTGCAAAAGAAATAATGGGGCTAAGGCCGCTCTTGCTCCATGTGAACGCTGGGTGGAATATGAAGCAAGCGGAGGAAAATATAGCAAGAATGGTTAAGGGGCTTGGCTTGAAGCTTCATACGGAGACAATTGATTGGGATGAAATGAGAGATCTTCAGGTTGCTTTTTTGAAATCGCAGATCAGAGACCAAGATATGCCTCAAGATATTGCATTTTTCTCAACTTTATATAAGTTTGCGAGAAAAAATAATATTAAGTATATATTGACGGGCGGTAATTATTCTACTGAATGTTGCAAGGAGCCTCAAGAATGGGGAGCCTATCCAGGCATAGATTCTACACTAATAAGAGACATACACAGTAAATTTGGCAAGATTAAATTAAAGAAATTTCCAATTATAGATATTCTTACCTATAAAATTTTTTATAGATATATGCTTGGAATGCAGGTGGTAAAGCCGTTGGATTTTATACCATTTGTGAAAAAAGACGCTGAAGCCAAACTTTATGATTTATATGGATTTGAAAAATTTCAGCATAAACACCATGATTCTAGATTTACACGATTTTATGAGGATTTTTGGTTACCAAAAAAACATAATATTGAAAAGAGGCGGGCGCATTTTTCAAGCCTGATTATGACTGGTCAAATGACGAGAGAAGAGGCTCTTGGCCGCATATCAAGAAGTGAATTGCCAGAGGATATATTATTGCAAGAATTTGAATTTGTTGCCAAAAAATTAAATCTAACAAGTGATGAATTGTGGCAAATATATAAGGGGGATAATAGAACATATTTGGATTATAAAAGTAAAATAAATATTATTAATTTTGGTGCTAAAGTTATGCAATATTTTGGATTAGAAAAAAGACTATATAGATGATCTTAAGACTCAAAAAAGTATTTAGATATATTTGCATTTATGGTATTGAAAGAACACTTTTTAAGATTTTTGGCAGATTGAGGGTATTGAATATTTTTTTGCCAACTTTGAGAGTTAAAAACATTGGACTAATTGGTTGTGGGCAATTTGGTTTTGCTACAATTGGCTATTTTGTTTTTAAAAAAGCTCCAAGTTTGTTTTTAGCGGCATACGATATCAATAAAAACAATCAAGTCTCTTTTGAAAAATTTTACAATCTGGAACATACTCCGGATATTAAATATATTTTTTCTAACCCTAAAATAGCTATTGTATATATAGCTTCAAATCACTTTAGTCACACAACATACGCAATAGAGGCGATAAAAAATAATAAAATTGTTTATTTAGAGAAGCCAATATCTGTTACTCATTCGCAACTAAAAGATCTCGTAAGGTGCGTATCGACACATAATGTAAGTATTTATGCTGGCTATAATAGGCCTTTTTCTGGTGCAATTATGGATTTAAAAAAAGCAATAAAGATATTCGAAAAAAAGCCAATAACTTTATCTTGTTTTATATCTGGGCATTTTATAGATAAAAATCATTGGTATAGGGAGCCACAAGAGGGCACTAGGATATGTGGCAATGTTGGGCATTGGATAGATTTGGCGATTCATATATTTTGTTGGAGACGGTTGCCAAGAAAATATATTATATCAATAGCTTATAGTAATGCAGATGAATTTGATGACAATATAGCGATAACCATAACAACTGAGTTAAATGATCTTATTTCTATTGTTCTTACTGCAAGAAGTGACCCATTTGAGGGCATAAATGAAACGATAAATTTTCAATATGATCAAACAATTGCCAAGATAGATGATTTTAGGTTAATGACTATTTGGCAAAAAGAAAAATTAATTAAAAAGAAATATAGACCAAAAGATGTGGGGCATAAAAATGCCATATTGCAACCATTTGCCATAAATGACTATAAGAGAGAGTGGAATGAAATCGAGATTTCTACGCTACTGATGTTATTTATAAAGGATATGGTTATTGATAGGGAAGTGAGCGGAGTATTTGACTTAGATAGCGAATGGAGTAAAATAGTAGATGAAGCAACTAATACAATCATTTAAAACGGGCGAGCTTGGGCTTTTTGACGTACCGGCTCCAATATGCGACAAAAACGGTGCCCTGATTAAAACAAACGTAAGTCTTGTGAGTGCCGGAACTGAAAAAATGCTGGTTGATTTTGCTAAAAAATCAATGCTAGCAAAAGCAAAAGATAGACCGGATTTGGTAAAGCAGGTATTGGATAAGATGAAAAAAGAGGGCGTGAAAAACACCCTCGAAAAGGTTTTTACAAGGCTTGATACGCCGATACCGCTTGGGTATAGTTTGGCTGGCGAGGTAGTGCAAGTCGGAGAAAATTTAAGCGGACTAAATGTAGGCGACAGGGTGGCTTGCGGAGGTGCCGGATATGCAAACCACGCTGAAATAAACTACGTGCCTAAAAATTTGATGGTAAAAATACCGGATAAGGTAGACGATATAGATGCTTCTTTCGTAACTGTAGGCGCGATAGCTTTGCAAGGCATTAGGCAAACGGCTCCGTTAATAGGCGAAAAAGTGGCGGTTATAGGGCTTGGCCTCATAGGTCAGCTTACGGTTCAGCTTTTAAAGGCGAACGGCTGCAAGGTTATAGGTAGCGATATAGATCAAGATAAGTTAAATTTGGCCAAAAAAATAGGATGCGACGAGGTTTGCCATGCTTCTGATTTGATAGCTAAGACTAGCGAATTCACAAATGGTTATGGCGCTGATGCAGTTATCATAACGGCTTCCACATCTTCAAACCAGCCTATTATCGATGCGGCCGAGATAAGCCGCATGAGGGGCAGGGTGGTGCTGGTCGGCTTGGTCGGAATGGATGTTCCTAGAAATAGCTATTATAAAAAAGAACTCGATATAAAGTTATCCATGGCATATGGGCCGGGCAGGTACGATCCTGATTATGAAGAAAAGGGGCTTGATTATCCTTATGATTTGGTCAGATTTACGGAGCAAAGAAATTTTGAGGCATTTTTGGGACTCATCGAAGACGGTAAAATAACCCCAAAAGAGCTTATTACGCACTCATATGACTTTGACGACGCCATGACTGCTTATGATTTGCTAGAAGGCAGAATAAAGGAAAAATATTTAGGCATTATCTTAAACTATAAAAATGAGATAAATTTAGATGATCACAAAGTGGTTAAAAGAAGCGATAAAATCGTATCTCAAGACAAGCTAAATATAGGGCTTATCGGTGCCGGGAATTTCACTAAGTCCGTCATTTTGCCTAATTTAAAAAAGATTAGCGACATAGAGCTTGTAGGGCTTTGCACTGCGACCGGAGTGAGTGCTGAAGGTACCGGCAAGAAGTATGATTTTAAATATATTACGACCAATAGCGATGAAATTTTTAAAAATAGCGAGATAAACAGCGTATTTATAACAACCAGGCACAACGAGCATTTTTTTAAAGTTATGCGGGCGATTGAGGCAAAAAAGCACTGCTTTGTAGAAAAACCGCTTTGCATACGCGAAAGCGAGCTTGAAAAAATAAAAGAGGCCTATCGTAGCGAGAGTATTTTGCAGGTCGGCTTTAACAGGCGCTTTGCTCCGATGATAAGAAAAATGAAAGAGCAGATAAAAGGTCAGGTGGCGATAAACTATAGAATAAATGCAGGCGTTATACCAAGAGGAATTTGGATACAAGATGCCGATATAGGCGGCGGTAGAATAGTGGGTGAAGTTTGCCATTTTATAGACGCTTGTAGTTTTTTGATGGGCAGCGCAGTACAAAGCGTTCACGCAACTAGTTTAAGTAAAAATGACCACTCCATACCAGATGAAGATAACGTAAGCATAACTTTAAAATACCAAAATGGAAGCATTGCTACGATAAGCTACTATGCATATGGCGATAGCGCTATGCCAAAAGAGCATATAGAGCTATTTGGTAACGGCTTTAGTATGCAGCTTAATGATTTTAGAGAGCTTAAAGTATATAGACGAGGCAAAACTACGACCGAAAAAAGTTCAAATCAGGATAAGGGTTTTGTCGGGGAATTTGTTGCATTTAAAGAATCGGTAAAAAACGGCCAAAACGCCATAGAATTTGAAAGTATTTATAATACGACAAAAACGACCTTTAAGATATTAGAATCCTTGAGGACAAACGGTTTGGTCGTCGTAGATGGATAAAATTTTTAGGCTTTTAAATACGGTAAAATATCTAAAATTTATTCAGGTATATTATAGATTATTTTATTTTTTAAGAGCTAAATTTAGAAAGACTACCGGATTTAAGTACCAGCTTGTAAGACCGTCAAAAGCCGTGAAGCTTAATTTGCGAGAGAGCATTAAAAATACCGATTTTGCTGACGGTTCTAAATTTTGTTTTTTAAATTTAGACCATGATTTTAAAGATAAAATCGACTGGAATTTTAGTAGCTACGGCAAGCTTTGGACTTATAATCTTAACTATTTTGAATTTTTAAATCAAAAAGACGATGTGCGCTTGATATACGATTTTATAGGAAAAATTCCTTTTGCAAAGGACGGTTTGGAGCCGTTTCCTATAAGCTTGCGCGCCATGAAATGGATAAAATTTCTAACAAAATACGACATAAACGATAGCGCCATAAATGATAGCCTCTATGCTCAGTACTACATTTTGCTCGACAACTTAGAGTATCATCTGCTTGGGAATCACTTGCTGGAAAATGGTTTTAGCCTTATTTTTGGAGGGTATTATTTTAATGACGATAACTTAAAAAATATAGGCAAAAAGATACTTTATGACGAACTGAACGAGCAAATTTTATCAGACGGCGCTCATTTCGAGTTAAGCCCTATGTATCATCAGCTTATGCTTTTTAGGCTTCTTGATGTTATAAATTTGATACAAAATAACGGCGAAGATTTTGTTTTTTTAAATTTTTTAAAAGAAAAAGCTATTTTGATGTTGGGCTACTTAAAGGCTATCACTTATAAAAACGGCGATATACCAATGCTAAACGATAGCACAAGCGGTATTGCTCCGACCTCAAGCGATCTTTTCTTATATGCTAAAAATTTAGGTATTGATAAATTTGAGGCGTCTAGCTTTGCTAGCGGATATAAAAAAGTAAGCAGGGGTAGATATGAGTGCGTTTTGGATGTTGCAGACGTAAAAGCTAGCTATATAGCAGGGCATACGCATGCAGATACGTTTTCTTTTGAAATTTATATTGACGGCAAGCCTTTTATTGTGGATTGTGGCATTAGTACCTACGAAAACAATCAAAGAAGGGCGTATGAAAAAAGTACCCGCGCCCATAATACCATAGAGATAAATTCTTGTAGCAGTAGCGATACGTGGGGTTCTTTTAGGCTTGCAAATAGAGCTAAAATAGTAAATATGAAGACGGGCGACAATTTTGTTAGCGTAACGCATGACGGATATAAAAAATTTGGAATTTTACATACCAGAAGCTGGAAATTTGATGAAAATCTCATAACTATAAATGACGGATTAAATAAGAATACGCAGGCTGTTTCAAGGCTGCATTTTCACCCAAGTATCACAAAAGAAGAGATATTTAAATACATAAATTTAGAAGACAAAGATTTTCAGATAAAAGAATGCATGTATGCGCTAGGATACAATAAGCTTCAAAGCGCATTTGTTTTGGAGATCTGCTTTGCGAAAGAACTAGAATTAAAGATAGCTATATGAAAATTTTATTTATAACCGATAACTTTCCTCCCGAGGTCAATGCTCCGGCAACCAGGACGTACGAGCATATAAAAGAATGGATAAAGGATGAGAGCGTAGAGGTGACCGTGCTTACGTGCTTTCCGAATTTTCCTCACGGTAAAGTTTATAATGGATACAAAAATAAGCTATATCAAAGAGAAAAATTTGACGGCATAGACGTGATCAGGGTGTGGAGCTATATGAGTAAAAATGAGGGCTTTGTAAAGAGGGTGCTTGATTATATTAGCTTTGCTTTTATGGCTTTTTTTGTCGGACTTTTTCAGAAATTTGACGTAATAGTCGCTACGTCTCCGCAGTTTTTTACTACTTGGGCGGGATGCGGCTTGGCAAAAATCAAAAGAAGACCCTGGGTTTTTGAGCTTAGGGATCTTTGGCCTGAGTCGATTAAAACTGTGGGTGCCATGAAGCAGGGTAAAATAATAGAAATTTTAGAAAAAATCGAACTTGGTCTATATAAAAGCTCAAATTTGGTGATTGCGGTTACTGAGGCCTTTAGACAAAATTTGATAGCAAGGGGAATGGATGGCAATAAAATAAAAGTTATAACTAACGGTTCAAATTTGGATCTTTTTGTCCCCAGAGACAAGGATAGAGAGCTTTTAAATCAACTTGGGTTAAAAGATAAATTTATCGTAGGCTACATAGGCACTCACGGCATGGCGCATAGCTTGGATTTCATAATAACGACTATCTCAAAAATAAAAGATGAGAAATTTCACTTTTTATTTGTGGGGGGCGGCGCGGTAAAAGAAAAAATAGTTAATCTTGCCGCCGATTTTGGCCTAAAAAATGTAACATTTTTGGACTCGGTGTCAAAAGATGAGGTACCAAGATTTTTATCGATTTGTGACGCAATGCTTGCGCCCTTAAAAAAAGACGATAATTTTAAAACCGTAATTCCGTCTAAAATTTTTGAAGCAAGCGCCATGCAAAGACCCGTCTTGTTGGGCGTAGAAGGACAGGCTAAAGAAATTTTAGAAGCATATGGCGCAGGGGCGTGCTTTGAGCCTGAAAATGAGAAGGATTTTTTAGAAAAGTTAAATATTTTAACAGACGTTGATTTTTATAATGAATGTAAGGCTGGTTGCTTAAGGCTTGCAAGCGACTATGATAGAAAAAAGTTAGCTAAAACTATGCTTGAGATTTTAAAAACCTTGTCTTAAAAGCTAAAGCCCTTTTTTGCCGACCACTACTAAAATCGTTTTTGTTATGGTTTTTAGCTCAAGCCATAAGGACCAATGCTTTATATAATAAAGATCATACATTAGTTTTTGCTTGGTATCATAAATATTTGATCCATATGGGTAATTTACCTGCGCCCAGCCTGTTATGCCCGGCCTAACCAAATGCCGTTCATTGTAGTACGGGATCTCTTTCTCGTAGTTTTTGACTAGTATATCCCATTCTGCCCTAGGCCCGATTAGGTGCATATCTCCTTTTAGGATATTTTTATATTGCGGTATCTCATCTATCCTGGTTTTTCGCATAAATCTACCAAATTTAAAAACTCTATCATCGTCTTCGCTCGTATAAGGATTGTGGTATGAATTTTCATGCATTGTACGGAATTTATAGCATTTAAAAGTTTTTGCATTTAGTCCGACCCTATTTTGTATGAAGTATAATGAGCCGGGAGATTCTACGGATAATTTATGGTTTATAAAAAATTTAGCAAAAAAATGCACTAAAAATAAAATACTCACGCCGGTATAGTCTATTATTTTTTTTAGGCAAAACTCAAATTTGTTGTAGGGCCTTATATCGGCTAAAAATTTTAGATCGGAGTTGTCGTCCGGTATGTAGCATTTGTATAGAAATTTTTCTAAAAAATTTTCTATGGTTATTATTTGGATTTTTCTCTTTTGTAGGCGAAATTGAAGTAAGGTGAGATATTTTATCATTTTGGGGTCTACATAGACTTTTGTGTTTATTACCAAATATTTATAAAAACTTTGCTTTAATAGACTTTCTATATCTTTTCTCACTTCTCTGGAGTCTCTATTTTTGTATTTTATAGAATCTATCTTTTTAAATTTTTTATTAACCTTAATAAACTCCAAGTCGTCGAAATGATATTTTTCTCCAAGAATTATTAAAGACAAAGTCACCCTTTAAACACAGTAGAAATTTAATTACTATTTTAGTATAATATATCTTAAATATATACTAATTAGCGAGGATGAAAATGCAATCAGAAAATTTGAATGACGAGATAGATTTGTTTGAGTTGGCTAAGAAGATGTGGGGTTATAAAAAGTTTATTTTTTTGGTTGCCGGCACTACTTCATTAATGGCTGTATTGTATGCTTCCGTAACTACTCCTTGGTATAAAGTTGCCGCACTAGTTGAAACTGGATACTATAAAAATGACAAAGGTGAAGAGGTTTTATTGGCCAATACCGCAGAAGTTGTACAAAAATTAACCGTAAAATATATTAATTTACAAAAAGATGTCGAGGGGGTTGAGTATAGAGTACAAAAAATATCTGAAGAGAAAAATAATAAAAAATTTCTAAATATAGAAGTTGTTGCTGTATCAAACGATATTGCCAAAGAGCAGGTGAATAAAATAGTGGGCGATCTGGCTGATGAGCATCGTAGTATTCTTGATGCATTTTTAGAAACCAAGAGGGTTCAGCTTGCAAATATTGATCGTCAAATAAATTTTCTAAAAAATAATACGGTAGTTGCAAAAGAACAGCAGATGGAATATTTAAAGTCTATACAAATTCCGCGTATAGACAGGCAAATAACATATATGCGCGAGGTTACCATACCTGAAGCAAAACGAAACATATCCGTGATAGATAATATAAACATACCATCTGTAGAAACAAATATCGCACTAAACAAACAAAGGCTAAAGGCGTATGAGGCCAAACTTGAAGAACTTCAAGCAAATAAAAATATAAAGATGGGCGAAAATTTAATACTTAAACAAATGCTGGAGCAGGGTTTTTATAGTCAAATTACAAATTTGGAACAAAGCATAATATCTCTTGAGCAACAAAAAGAGGTGTTGCTGACGCAAACCAAACCTAATGCACAAGATAGATTGGATAGGCTCGCTAGTGTAGAGCTAGAGAATATGCAGGCTGAAAAGGATACTATAATAAACGATAGGTTGCCGACACTACAAAGAGAGCTGGTAAATTTACAAATAGAGGAGCTAAATAAACTCTTGGACCAAAGATCTCTCGTTGAGCTTTCGCTTAATCCCTATAACTATCAAAATACTCAAATAGTTTCCGATATAGTCGTATCAAGAAACCCAGTTAAGCCAAAAAAGGCAATTATTATAGCGATCGCATTTTTGTCAAGCTTGATGCTTTCAATTTTTGGAGTTCTTGTTTATGATTCTATAAAAAATAGGATAAATAAAGAAAAAGAAATTTAAAATAGAGGGCTAAGTTGCCCTCTATTTTTACAGCTTCCCGCCTTCAATGACGAGAGATTCCGGATTTACGCTATCGCCGTAGATCGGTTTTAGTGTAGCGTCGTAGTTTTTGTGGAAGAAATTTTCCTTGCCTAGTTCTACGATCTCGTTATTTAGCCACTCAAGCAGCGCTTTGTTGCCTTTTTTAACCGCAGGCGCTATTACGTCCACGTCGCCTAGAGCTTCGATACCGACGGTAAAGCCTAGATTTTCCTTAGCCCACGCAAAAAGCAGTGCATTATCGTGCGCTAGCGCCGCGCCTCTTTTATCGACCAGAGCGGCGAAGGTTTCTGTGTTTTGGTCGTATTTTATAAGCTCGATGTCAGGGTGATTTTTCGTGAAATACGCATCCGCGGTCGTGCCTTTATTGACGATTAGTTTTTTGCCTTTTAGCTCGTCCACGCTTTTTATGACCGCGCCGTCCGGGCTAACTACGCCAAGCGACACCTTCATATACGGAAGCGCGAAATCAACGACTCTGGCGCGCTCGGGGGTTTTGGTGAAATTTGCCAAAGTGATGTCGACCTTGTCCGCGACTAGCACTTCTACGCGGCCCGCCGCCTCTACGAGTTCAAATTTAACCTTGCTCTCGTCGCCTAGCAGATCCTTTGCGATGCGTTTGGCGAAGTATATGTCGTAGCCTTGGTTTTTGCCCTCTTTATCGACGTAGCCAAACGGCGGTTTGTCGCTAAAAACGCC
>NZ_CAUPZM010000010.1:0-61191 GCF_963515975.1 Campylobacter showae | reverse complement strand
GCGTAAAATCTCTCGATCTTGCCAGGGATGATCTTATCCCAAATTTTCTCAGGTTTGCCCTCGGCTTTTAGCTCTTCTTCGATCGCTTTTGTAGCCTTTGCAAGCTCTGCATCGCCTATTTGGCAGCGGCTAGCATACTCAGGGATGTGATGAAGAGGCTTGCCTAGGCGTTTTAGCTCTTCGTTATCTTTTTCAAGCTCGGCGCGAAGTGCGATAAATTCCTTCTCGACAAACTCTTTGTCAAGGTCTTTGTAGCTTATGACGCTTGGCTTCATAGCGGCTGCGTGCATGCACAAATTTCTTGCGAATTCAGCCGCTTTGTTTGCGATTTCTGCGCTTTCGCAAGCTAGGCCGATTAGTACGCCTACGCGGCCATTTGAGTGTACGTAGCCGTTTACTACGCCTTTGTCGTCCGCTTTTATAGTCTCAAAGCGGCGAACGACCAAATTTTCGCCGATAGTAGCGATCTGGCTTTTGAAATAATCCTCAAATTTAACACCGTTGATAACGCTTGCGTTTAGACTCTCGACGTCTTTTATCAAATTTGTTTGGATGTGAGCCGTAGTGTCTTTTGTCAAATTTTGAAACTGAGCGTTTTTAGCAACAAAGTCGGTCTCAGAGTTTATCTCGCTAATAGTTGCGGTTTTGCAGTGATCACAAACAACAACGCTCACAAGACCCTCGCTAGCTAGGCGGTCAGCCTTTTTAGCAGCTTGACCTAGACCTTTTTCGCGAAGAATATCAACGGCTTTTTCCATATCGCCGTTAGCCTCGGCTAGCGCCTTTTTGCAGTCCATCATTCCGGCTCCGGTTGATTCGCGGAGCTCTTTTACCATTTGTGCGCTGATTTCCATTACTCTTCATCCTCGCTGAAGTCCTCTGAGAAGTCTTCGTTAACAGCTTCGTTTACGACTGCGTCTTTTTCGGCTTGACTTACGGCCTCTTTGCCTTCTTCTAGCTCGCCGCCGTCTTTTTCAAGCTGAGAGCGTCCCTCGATGATAGCCTCGGCCATCTCTTGGCAGAAAAGCTGAACCGAGCGGATCGCGTCGTCGTTGCCAGGAATCGGGAAGTCGATAACGTCAGGATCGCAGTTTGTATCGATCGGAGCTACGACAGGGATTTTTAGGCGGTTAGCCTCTTGAACGGCGATTTTTTCTTTTACTGTGTCGATGACGAAAATCATATCAGGCACGGTTTTTAGGTTTCTGATACCGCCTAGAGACGCTAGAAGCTTCTCTTTTTTGCGGCGAAGCATTAGAGCTTCTTTTTTAGTTAATAAATTTATAGAGCCGTCTTCTTCCATAGCCTCGATTACTTCGAGTTTGCGGATAGATTGGCGGATAGTGCCGAAGTTTGTCATCATGCCGCCTAACCAGCGGTGATTTACGTACGGCATGCCGCATTTTTCGGCATACTCTTTTAGAGTTGCGCCGGCTTGCTTTTTAGTACCTACGAAAAGTATCGTTTTACCCTCGGCAGCCGCGTCGCGCACGACGTTATAAGTGTAGCGGAAGTAGCGGATAGTTTTTTGTAGATCTATGATATAGATACCTTTTCTCTCGCCGAAAATGAATTTTTTCATCTTCGGATTCCATCTGCGCGTTTGGTGTCCGAAATGAACGCCGCACTCTAGCAAATCTCTCATTGTTACCATGAGTTTTCTCCTTGTGGGTTTCCCCGAAATTTAGGTTTCTCCTCCACACCCATTAACATTTGCTTTTGACAAACGCAACCAAATTTTAGGACTGGTGTGTGTGAATTGAAGCTTGGATTATATTTAAAAATAACTGAATTAAAGCTAAAATTAATATAATCCAAGCCTAGGCGCGGTTAAATTTTGCGCTGCAAAGATGAGGTGCTTGCAAGTGGCGAGCAAGATCATACGTCAAATTTAAACTCGCCAAATTTTAATAAAGCGGCGAATTTACTCTAAAATTTACTCAAAAAATCCCTTTTTCATGAGCTTGCCCTCTTTTACGCAAAACTCCCCTTTCGCGATCACGCTATCTAGGTTTAGAGCTTCGTCAAATACCGCAAAATCGGCGTCAAAACCTACTTTTATCTCGCCCTTGCCGCTTAGATTTAGGTATTTTGCGACGTTTTTGCTCATCATACTTAGAGCTTGCGGGATGGTTAGGATTTTATTTTTGACGCAGGCTTGCAAGACCTCTAAATTCGTCTCGCACGAAGCGCAGCCGTAGCCAACCAGCGCGCCGTTCTCGTCAAATCTAGGCACACTACCGTTGCCGTCCGAACTCATCGTTAGGCGCTCTAAATTTAGCCCGTTAGCTAGCCCGTACGCGATGGCTTCGTGAAGCGGCATAAACTGGCTTCCGCCGCTCGTGATGTCGATGTAGCCGCCCATTTTTTGAAATTTGATCGCCTCGTCAAAGAGCTCTTTGGTTCGCGCGCAGTGCGTCGGCGAAAAGTAATTAACGGGGAATGAATAATCCTTGATCACGCTAAAAATCAGGTCAAATTTATCCGCTAGCCCGCCCATATGCATATGCAGCACGCCGCCTTTTTTCGAGATCATACCGCCGATGCGGATCTGCGTCAGGGTCTTGATGAGCTCCTGAGAGGTCGGGTAGCTGCCGCGGTTATCACTCATCGCGATCTTACAGCCGATGACCTTGTCGATGAGCACCAGATCGCGCGTGACGGAGCCCGTAAATGTAACGCTAGGCAGCGCGTAAGAGCCCGTGTGGATGAAGGTCGAGATGCCCTCGTATTCAAGCGCCTTGGCCTTTGAGTAGAGATTCTCTAAGCTCCTCGTGCACCCGTCGGTGCCCAGCGTGCCTACGACCGTCGTCGTGCCGTAGCGGATGATTTGCGATAGCGTTATTTCGGGCGTTCTAGAGTGATAACCCGCCTCGCCGCCGCCGCCCGTGATGTGCACGTGCTGATCGATTAGTCCGGGTGCTAAAATTTTGCCCTCCAGATCGTAAATTTCAAGCCCGTCTATAGTAGAATGGCGAAAATCAAGCCCCTTAGAAACGGCTAAAATTTTACCTCCGCCGAGCAAAACGTCGCTCCTACCGACGTGCTCCGGCGCGTATAGATCGGCATTTTTAAGTAACAGCATATTTTCTCCTTTGCTTTGGATTTTTATAAATTTTACGTTTTTTGGCTTTCTTGACTGCGATGTCGCGCCGTCATTTTACATCAAATTTGATAAAAACCGGATATTTCGGTTTTGGACGGAGAAACGGCGATTTGGACGATGCTTGGGTTTTATTTTTGTAGATTAGGCGGGCGGAGTCAAATTTAGCAACCTAACCGCTTAGCTGCACGCTTTCTTCTATCTTCATTAGTCCCGTAAATACGCGCTCGATGGCTTCTTTTTGCTCGCTAGAGATTTCGATCTTTTTTCGTTTAAAAGCAAATTTACGAGCTCCTCGTTTTGCAGTGTCTGGACGTCAAATTTTCTCGCGTTTGCAGCGATTTTTGTCGCGAGAGGATTTTTTGATTTAAAATTTTCGTACGGCATTTTTTCCTCGTTTTTGCGTTAGGTTACGAAGCGATTATATGAAATTTAAGGTAAATTCGGGCTCAAATTTTACCCAAAGCCCGAATTTGCGCCGATTTATTCTTTTATATCAAAACCTAGCGTCGTTTTTAGCGTCTCTTTGTCGCATTTTGCGGCATCCGGATAAGGCCTTTCATAAATCACCTCAAACACCCAAAAGCCGGGCCTTAGCGCTACGACTTCGGTGATGCCCTGCGCGTCGGTCATACCGTAAAACGCGCGCTTATCCTCTAAAAATCCCGCAAAAGTGCCGGTTAGTTTGGCGCGTTCTAGCGGCTTGCCGTCAGCCAAAACTTGTAGTTTAAAGGGCTTATCCACGCGAAAACTAGCCGGATTTTGCAGCGGCACGATCTCGATTTTCTCTCCGACCGGCTTAGCGACGAAGTCGTCTGCTTCGCCTAAATTTAGGATTTTTTTGGACGTTATCGTCATAAGGCGGCAGATTTGCACGTCGCTTAAATCTTTTAAATCAAGCTTATTTTTGCCTATGATCCACTTGCCGTCGCTACGTTTTTTTAGCGAATACATCGGATTTTGCCGCGCAAGCAGGATATAGGTGCCTTTGCCCAGCTTTTCGCCCTCGTAGCGGTAGTTTTCGCCGCTTTGCGCTAGCTCTTTTTTATGCCCGTCTTTGCCAATCAGAGCAACGGGCGCAAAAAGATGCACACGCTCTTGCATTATGGGCTCGTAGTTTGGAAAATCGTCGCTATAGCCCATTTTTGCGACGAATTTGCCCATCTTTTCGTCGTTCGCCCCGTCCACCCAAAACATATGCGCCTGCGCCGAACAAACGGCTCCCGCAAGTATCGCAGCGGCTAAAATTTTACGCGTTTTCATACTTTTCCTTTCGGTTGTTTTTGAGATTTGATGTCAAATTGTAGCCAAAATAGATTAAAATTTGGATTTATTTTCGGAGAGGTTTTAAAATTTAGATTTGCGGCTTTATTTTGTAAATTTATACGGCAAATCGCTCTCTTTAATCGCCAAAAGCAAAATTTGAATAATTTTTACGAATTTACGAAGACAAATCATGTCTTAGCGAGTAAAGCATTTAGATTTAGCGCGAAACTCGGGCGCATTTTTACAAAAAGCAAAGCACAAAACGCGCCTGAGTTAAATTTATGACGCTAGCGGTCTAACGCTTTAAAATTTTAGCGTTTTCGCAACCGACGTCTAGCCCCATCTTGCAAGCTTTTTCGTAAAATTTAACCGCAGCTTTGACGTCCGCTTGCATGCCCATACCGCGCTCGCTCATGTAGCCCGCCTCGTTGCAGCCTTTGGCTAGGCCTAGCTCGCACGCGTTTTTATAGAGCTCGTACGCCCGCGCTTCGTCTTTTACCGCGCCGACGCCCGTCTGATGAGCGTACGCTAATGCGTAGCAGCCCAGCTTATCGCCCATTTTGCAAGCTCGCTCGTAAAATTTAGCCGCCGTCTCAGGCTGTTTTGCCGCGACCTTGCCGCTAGCGATCATCGCGCCGATATCGTAGCAAGCACGCGCGTGTCCGCCCTCGCACGCTAGATTAAACAGTCTCGCCGCCTCGCTAAAATCCGAGACTCGGTACATCGCTAACGCGTCTTCAAACTGCTTATTTGCCGAATTTGCAGGCGCGCTCGCAGGGACACTTGCCATCTCGTTTGAGGATCTCGTTTGCGCCGCAAAGAGCGCACTCGCCGCAACAATCAAACAAAGTAAAATTTTTCTCATACTGACTC
The DNA here is from genome assembly GCF_963515975.1 of Campylobacter showae. Lineage (GTDB taxonomy): Bacteria > Campylobacterota > Campylobacteria > Campylobacterales > Campylobacteraceae > Campylobacter_A > Campylobacter_A showae_F. Next base: position 55,949 of record NZ_CAUPZM010000010.1, on the reverse strand, counting down.
CTTTTTATGAGGTTTCGATTTAAATTTTAGCCCTTTTTGATAAACATAAATGAAATTTTAACTAAACTCGTCTGGCCGCACGCTCGTCGGCGCCCAAATTTAGGGCTCATACGGCTATTTCGGCAAGATTTTATTTATCGCAAAGCCGCAAAATCGTCCCGTGACGCCATCTCTGCGGTAGGAAAATATCCCCTGCGTCTCAAACGTACAGCGCGGATCAAACTCCACTCGCTCAACGCCAAGCTGCGCAAATTCGTCCCGCAAGGCCGCTTCCATGTCAAATTTGCCGCCATTTTTATAGCGGCTAAACTCGGCCAAATCAAGCTCGCCCACCTCGTAGTTTCGCGCCTTGATATTTGCACCCACGAATACGCGCAGATCGCCCGCCTCGCAGCCAAACTCGCTCGCCATCAAATTTACCGCGTTCGTGCAAATTTTACCCGTTACGCCCGCCCTGCCCGCATGCACGGCAGCAACCACGCCGCGCTGCTCGTCTGCTATCAAAACAGGCGAGCAGTCGGCAACCAAAACGCAAAGCGCTACGTCTCTAAGCGCTGTTATCACGCCGTCGCAAGGCGGTAGCTCATCATCAAGATTTCGCAAAATTTCCACGCGGTTTGAGTGAATTTGGTTCATAAATTTTAGATTGTCGGACGCGACGCCGATTTGCTCGGCTAGGATTTCTCGATTTTTAGCGACGTTTGCAGGCAGGTCGCCGACGTGATCACCCAAATTTAAACCCTCATACGCACCATCACTTACCCCACCAAAACGCGTCGTAAAGCCAAGCTTCAAGCGCTCGCTCTCAAAAACTACGTCTAAAATTTCCCGCTTCATTTTCGTCAAATTTAACCCGCCAAACCTAATAAAGGCTCGCGATATGCTGCGACTCATCCCAGCTGATCTCGCCTTTGCCGCCGTTTTGGGCGCTGCGACCAAACTCCAGCTGCCTAGCCACGTAGCGCGCTAGCAGGTCGCTTTCTACGTTTACGCGGCGCCCCGGCTCAAACTCGCCGAACAAGCTCTCGCGAAAAGTGATCGGGATGATCGTTAGGCGCACGCCTGTCGGCAAAACTTCGTTGATCGTGAGGCTCACACCCTCGACCGCGATGCTACCTTTGTTCGCTATCAAAGGCATGACGCTAGAGGGCAAATTTATATAAAAATCAACCCCGTTTTCGCGCCGCTCGATACGCGCGACCTCGCCGATAGCATCGACGTGGCCTTGTAGCAGATGCCCGTCCACGCGGTCGGCTAACCGCATCGCAGGCTCGATATGCACGCGTCCGCGCAAATTTTCCGTCGCGATGTGCGCTCTAGTCTCAGCGCTAAGCTCCACGCTAAAGCCGTCTGCGTGCAACTGAGTCACGCTAAGACATGCGCCGTTTACCGCGATGCTATCGCCTAAATTCGGGCGGTATGCGGCTTTTAGTCGCAGGGTATTTTGCGAATAGCTCGCAACCTGCGCGATCTCTCTAATCAGTCCGTTAAACATTTTTCGTCCTTAAATTTTGAGCTATTTTATAAAATTTAGCCTCAGAGCGGGCTAAATTTACCGTCTAAATTTTAGCCGCCCGATTTTTTGCCGCGACGCAAATATGCAAAACTAACAGGATAATCGCGCCCTGCCTCGGTAAATTTAATACACTTTAAAAATATTTAAGATAAAATAATCGCCAAATAATAATCATAAGAAACGATAAACTTGAAAAAATCACGACTAGGCCTGCTTGAGACCGATATTTTAGACGTTTTGGATCAAAACGAACTCGCCAAATTTAACCGCGAGTTTCTGGCCAAAGGCGCTACGATCTACGCCGAATCCATCAAAGTCGTGATACTTAAAAGCGGCTCGGGCAAGCTCTCGTTTTTCGAGGACGGCGAGGAGTTTATCGTCTATCACCTCCAAAAAGACAACATCTCAATCATAGACGACGTGTGCGTGCTAGAGATCCTAGAGGACAGCGAGATCTACTCGATCGATGCAGACGACATGGGCGAACTGCTAAAAAACGAGAGATTTGCCAAAGCATACGCCGACACGCTCGTAAACATCTCGCTACTGCAGCGCCAAATCATAAAATCGATACTGTTTGAAAGCGCAAAGGGGCGCATCGCGAACTTCCTCGTCGAGCTCGCCGCCGAGCAAAATTTGACGCAAAACGGCTATCACTACGTCTTTTTACCGTTTTCGCTAAAGGTGCTTTCAAGCTTCGTCGGCCTCAAGCGCCAAAGTGCGAGCACCGCATTTAACGAACTAATCAAAGACGACATCATCAGGCGCATAACGCCGCATGAATTTTTGATAGTGGATTATGAAAAACTACAAAGCTATACGAACTAAAATTTAAATTTACAAGCCCAGATGCGCACCGCAAAAACGCTAAATTTGAGTTTTTAAATTTAATACAGTTAAATTTGTAAATTTAGTAAGCTATGTGATAAATATTCAAGACGGGTTGTGTGTAGTTTAAATAGTTTTTGGTGGATACGACGGGAGCGGACCGGTCGTCCGTGACCCGAGTATCCTAGCCGAAAACTATTTGAAATCCAGCCGAGCCGGGGAATTACTTCTTTTTCATGTCAAATTTATTCGCCATAAATCCAACCAATCCCACAAAGAAAAGTCCGCCGCAGATATTGCCTAGTGTAACGGGAACCAAGTTTTTAACGATGAAATTTCCCCAGTTTAGCACATCTAGCTTATCGGTCGTAGTGTGGAGCAACGCTGCTGCAGCATTGACGTCGCCGCCGTTTGCCGCGATGTAGTGAGCTTTAGCGATGATGGCTTCAGTGATGATAAACATATTTGCCACGCAGTGCTCCATAGAGCATGCGACAAACGCGCCGATCATCCACATAATGGCAAAAAATTTGCCCGCTAAGTTGCTCTCGCTGGTCGCAGTCCAGATAGACATACAAACAAACACGTTACAGAATATTCCTCTGATAAATAGCTCGTGAAACGGCGCGGTAACCTTGCCTATACCTGAGGGTATAAAGTGTTGCAAGATGTAGCCGTCGTATTTTAGCGGTAAGCCAGAGTAGTAGTACATATAAGCAATTAGCGCGCCGCCGACGAAGTTAAAAATCCAAACGATCGCCCAGTAGCTAAAGGTCTTGCCTAAATTTAGCTTGCCTTCATACGCGCTAACGCCGCTCAAAACCGAGCTCGTAAATAGATGTCCGCCGTAAAAAACGACCATCATAAGTCCGCAGCTAAAGGTGATGCCGCCGATGAAATTTGCCAGTCCTATAGACTGCTTTTCAGCCATGCCCACGGTTGAGTGCGCCCAGAAAATATCGCCCATAGCAATCGCCGCGCCCGCCATGATAGCTAGAAAAATAATGCTCACTAACGGAGTATGCGCCTTGTGCTCCATCGAATTTGACACCGCTTGCGCGGTTTCTGCAGGATTTAACATGTCCTTCTCCTATTTTAAATTTTTATCTATCTCCAAAATGCGCTCGTAAGCTTTTTGCGCGCTTTTTTTCGCATTTTCGCTTAAGCCCTCTTTAAAATCAAGCACGTTTTCAAGCAGCACGCTAATGCCTAAAAATATCGTTTTGGGGCAAATTTTGCGCAGGTAGCTTAAAAGTACGGGCGTGGGCAAGTTGTGCGTCGAGTAGATATAGTCGCGTTTGTTGCTTAGATCAAAAAATTCGATCGCGCCGTCTTTAAACCCGCTCATGGCGTCTACCACGACGATGATATCGGGCTCAAATTCGCGAAGCGCGCCAAACTCGTTTTCAGGCACGTCCTGTCCGTAAAATACCCGCCAATCTTTCAAATTCGCCTCGACGATCCGCCCTGTTTCGTTGCCTACGTCGTCGTCGCCGCGCATGGGATTGCCGATGCAGAGTAAAGCCTTTTTCATCCCAAAAGCCCTCCGCGCGCTAAATTTAACCCGTAAGCGTTTGCCGAATTTGAGCTAATTTTCATCAAAAGTCCTTCCTAAGCACCAGATATCCCTCGCGCAGATTTTCAAGCTCTTTTTTTAGCTCGCATTCGCAAAGCTCGGGGATGAGCCTAGCCGCATGCTCCCTAAATATCTCCACTTCAAAATACTTGCTTAAATTTCCCAGCTTAAATTTGACGTATTCGCCGCCGTTAGCGACGATACGCTCAAACTCCTCGTCGGGTATTTCGAGCGTTTTTTCGCTAAAGTCCACCGTCCCCACGCCGTGTCCGACGCAGACTGAAAATAGCTTGATATCTTTTAGCTCTTTTGGCATCTTTTCGTTTTCGTCCATGTGGCGGCGGGCGAGTTTATAGACTCTTATCATCGTTTATCCCAAATTTCTTTTTTAACGTCGATGGCGTTTTGCGTATCGCGTTTTGCTTTGGCGTATTTTAGATAGACGTCGTTGTAAAGCAGTCCCATACACTCGGCGTATCTAGGGTCTTCTTCTTTATGGATAGCCTCTAGCATTACTTTTTTAGTAGCCGCTACGTCGTGGATATTAGGAGAAGTTTTGGCTGCATCCATATATTTAGCAAACAGCGTCCTGCCGAAGATATAGCTCATTAGCCTCTTTGCCTCGGCTTCCAAATCGCGCTCGAAAAGTATATCGCCTATGATAGACTCTTTTACGGCGGGGGCTTTGCAGTCGTCTTGTTCGAAGCTTCTTTTTTGTAGCTTTTGATCTATGATGCCAAGAGCCATACCAAGGCCGTAGATGACGCTAGCAGGATGCGGAGGACAGCCCGGGATATAGACGTCTACGGGGATAATCTTATCTATACCGCCCCAAACGCTATAAGCGTCGTAAAAGATACCGCCCGTGCTGCCGCATGCGCCAAACGCTACCACGATCTTTGGATCGGGAGCCGCTTCGTAAGCGCGAAGCAGCGGATAATACATCTGGCGCGTAACCGGACCCGTGCAGAGCAAAATGTCCGCATGGCGAGGGTTGGCTACTAGCTTAAATCCGAAGCGCTCCGGATCCCACATCGGCGTGATAGCGGCGAAAATTTCTATCTCGCAGCCGTTGCAGCTGCCGCAGTCGATGCGGTAGACGCTAAAGCTTCGTTTGATATTTTTTAGATGTTCTAACTTTGCGGTTAGGTCGTTTGCCGTTTTTATATTTTCGGGAACTTGATAAAGGCTCATTTTATCCCCTCCTCTACGTCTTTAGTTATGCGCTCTACGGCTTGGGCTTTTTTGCACTCCGGGCAGATATATAGATAGTCTTTAGCCTCTTCTAGTCTACCCGGGAGCAAATTTGCCGTGCTAAGCTTTGAAAAAGTATAGTTGATAAGGCGAACCGGCGTATAGGGTTTGCCGCAACATTTGCACTTTTGCATCTCTAGCTCGCCGCGCTGTATTAGCGCGCTTTTGTCAAATTTAACCGCTAGCTCGAAACCCTGGCTTAGGCGCACGCCGCCCGTTGGACAAACCTCGTCGCAGCGTCCGCAAAATATGCAACGTCCGCAGTCAAACTGCCACACGAGCTTGTCTTGTTTTTCGTTCATCTTTAGCTCTATGGCGTTGCTAGGGCACGCTACGCCGCACGCCGCGCAACCTATGCAAAGCTCGTAGGTGTAAAACGGCTGCCCGCGGAAATTTTCGGGTACCTTATAAGGCTCAAACGGATAGGCATAGGTCGCCTTTCCGTATTTTTCGGTTACGTCAAATAACTTCATCATCTTAAATCCTTTTTGCTAATTTTGCCCGTTTGGCAAAATTTCTTAAGGTCTTTTTCGGTTAAAATTTTGCTCTTTTTGGTATTTACGTCCACTACGGTAACGCGGTCGGTGCAGGAGTAGCACGGATCTAGCGAGCAAACGATAAGCGCCGCGTCTGAAATGTTATTTCCGCGGAACTGATAGCGAAGGCTAGGCCAGTTGTTATAAGTAGCCGCGCGGCATCTCCAGCGGAAAACCTTTTGCGCGCTGCCTTGCATGATCCAGTGGACGTTTTCGCCGCGAGGAGCTTCTACGTGTCCGAGGGCGAAATTTTCAGGCTTTATCATCGTTTTTGGATCGATTGATATCGGCGTTTGAGGCATTAGCTCCAAACACTGCCTGATGATATGTATGGACTCTTTTAGCTCGTTATATCTCACGACTTCGCGGCTAAATACGTCTCCGCCGTGTTCTACGTAGACTTTAAATTCGATATTTTTAAAGAAATCGTAAGGGTGGTCATAGCGGTTGTCGCGCTTTAGACCCGAGCCTCGCATATTAGGACCTACGGGACTAAAGTCTCTTGCTACTTGCTTATCTAGCACGCCCACGCCTTTCCAGCGCGCGATTTGGCGTTTATCGTCCATAACCGCGTCCCAAATTTCAGAAATTTGAACGTCGAGCTTGTTTATCATCTCGATGCCCTTTTTTATCTCGTTATCGGTCATATCGCGGCGAAGTCCGCCCATGATGACGTTACCGTAGGTTTTACGGCCGCCCGTTACTAGCTGGGCTAACTCCATAGAGTACTCGCGTACCCTAAAGATATGCATAAAAGCGTTATAGTTACCCGTTACCTCGCAAGCTAGACCGATGTTTAAAAGATGGCTGTGAAGGCGCTCGATCTCAAGGCAAATCACGCGGATAGCCTGCGCTCTTAGCGGAACTTCAAGCCTGATAGCCTTTTCCGCCGCTTCTATACACGCAATCGCGTGAGCGTAGCCGCAGATGCCGCAGACGCGCTCTGCAAGGTAGCCCATCTGATCGTAGTTCATACGGTTTTCGGCTAGCTTTTCCATACCGCGGTGCTGATAAAAGAGGCGGTAGTCCGCGTCTATGATCTCGTCGCCGTCGCAAAATAACCTAAAGTGTCCCGGTTCGTCGCTAGTTACGTGCAAAGGTCCAAGCGGCACGTCGATGACGCTATCGCCTTTTGGAAATAAAAACTCGGTATCGGGCTCGTCTTGGTGAGCGACGGGATCTGGGCGGTAGCGGTAGTCCATCGCGTCTTTTCTAAGCGGATAAAGGCCGTCCGGCCAATCGTCGCTTAGCACCAATCTACGCTTATCGGGCAAGCCCTCGGCTACTAGGCCGAACATATCGTAGGCTTCTCTTTCGTACCAAACGCAAGCAGGCACTAGCGGCGTAACGGACGGAAAAGTCGGATCGACGCCGGGAATTAGCGTTTTAACGGTGATAAAGCACTTATCCTCAGCGGCAAAGTCGTCTTCTTCCGTCATCTTGCCGCCCTCCATAGACAAAGCGTAGTAAAGCGCAAAACAGCCGTTTATAGTCCTCTCGTCGCTAGGTATCATCGTAGAGATGAAACCGCCGATATCGTAGTAAAGGGTCTTAACCGCAAGCGGAAGGTCGTTTCTGTCCACTAAAACCGTGATTTGATCGTCGTCTTGGCGGGTTACTTCTAGAACCTTTACCTTTGTTTTTAAAATTTCAACGAATTTATCGCCTCTCATAATAGTTCTCCAGTTATTATCTTAACGCCATTTTCAACCAGCGTATAAAAGTTATCCACGTGCCAAACGCCAAAGATTATAATCAAAGCGCAAAGCAGGATAAGCGGTAAATTTTCTAATATACTCATCTCTTTATTGTGAACGACCGCGCCTTTAGGTTCGCCAAAGCTTGCTAAGTTAAAGTGCGAGAAGTCCGCGATAAAGATGATGGCAAGAGCTATCGCAAATAAGGCGACGCTAAAGTATTGACCGCTATTTACGGCGCCGACGAAGACGTTAAATTCGCTAACGAATATCGCAAACGCAGGCACGCCTACCAGCGAGCAAACCGCTGCGCCAAACATCATCGTAGTTACGGGAGCTATCTTTATCATACCGCCCATTTTGCTCATATCTTTGTGTCCGTAAATTCTAGCGATATTGCCCGTTGAGCAAAACGCAAGAGCCTTGGTAAAGCTGTGAGCTAGGCAGTGGAATATAGCAGCAAATAGCCCGAAAAATCCACCCACTCCCAAAGCAAAAGCTATAACGCCCATATGCACGATAGAGTGGTAGGCAAACATCCTTTTTACGTCGTGTTGCCTGATTAGGAAAATTCCGCCCACAAATAGCGTAATAAGACCCGAAACTATCATCACGCTTTGGACGAACTCCATACCCGTAGCTTGAGCCGCGATAGCGTAGTATCTAAATAAAGCTAGCATCGCGCACTTTAGCAAAACGCCTGAAAGCAGAGCCGAAATCGGTGCAGGGCCTTGGGCGTGAACGTCGGGAAGCCAGGTGTGCGTAGGAGCAAGGCCGGCTTTGGTGCCAAATCCGATAAGCGCAAAGACGAAGATTAGCTTAGCGACGTCGGGGCTTAAATTTTTAGCGTTTGCCATTATGCCCGTCCACAACATCGCAGCCTCGCCGTCTTTTATCTCTGCAAAAGTCGCAGAGTAAAGAAGCACGGTCGCATAAAGCGCGAACGCTAGGCCGATAGAGCAAAGGACTATGTATTTATAGCCGCTCTCGGTTGATTTTTGATCTTTTAGGATCGCGACTAGAAACACCGATGAAAGCGTAGTAGCCTCGATCGCAGCCCACATAAACGCGACGTTGTTACAGATGACGCTTAAGCTCATCGTAAAGATAAACACGTGGCTAAGCGCGTAGTATTTCTTAAGCGCGCTTAAATTTATATGTCCCTCTTCAAGCTCCCATTTCATATAGTGGGTCGCGTATAAATTTACTAGTAGTCCCGTAACCGCGATAAGTATCAAAAATACGCAGCCAAGGCTGTCTAAAAACAAAAATTTATCGTGCGCGTAAAACGTACCGCCCGTTAAAACCTTGCTTACGTTAAATAGCAAAGCTAAAGACGTAACCGCGCTAACTGCTACGTGAAGCAAGCTCAAAAAAGCGTAATTTTTCGGAGAGAAAAATAGCAGTATCGCTCCAAGAAGCGGTAAAATTAATATCAAAGTTAAACTATCCATCTCTATCCCCTTAAATTCGTAGCCTTAGACGTATCAAGGCTGCCGTATGCTTTATAAAATCTAATCGCAAGAACGCTCATAATGATAACCGCAAAAATCGCGTCGGTTAAAATTCCAAGCTCGACAAGCTCGTTTGAGTTGTAAGCCATGAGCGCTAGGCTTAGATGTATGCCGTTTTCAAAAAGGCAATAGGCTAAAATTTGCTTGATAAACGAGTTTCTAAGCATAAAGCCGAAAACCCCCATCATAAACACGCAAACCGCGGCTAGTAGCATTATTTTCTCTTGGATTAGCGAAAACTGAAGGAATATCGGGTTGATACTCATCGCTATGGCTAGAGAAAATCCCATCGCTATAACGGGGCTCACGAAAAAGCCGCCCACAGGCTCGTCTTCGCTAACGACGTTAAGCTTTTTAATCAACCAAAGCAAGATCGCCGGTACGAATAAAACCTTCGTAAAAAACGCCACTACCGCCCACATGGATAGCTGCGACGCGTTAAATTTAGACGCCAACATAGAAAATATACCGACTAAAAGCAACGTCTCGATCGCGTAAACGATGACGGATAGCTTTAGGTTACGTAACCCAAATACCGCCAAAGACGTTACTATCATGCCGATAGCCAATGCGTCTAACATAGTCATATCTGCATTCATCTCACACCCCCACGACGTAAAGCGTCAAAGCCACGAAAGATATGGCCAGAGCGGCTACCGCGTTTTTGCGCAAGGACGAAGTCATTCTAAACCTCGGTCCGAAGTTGTCTATAAATACGGCCGCTACGTAAAACACTCCCGCCTTTAAAACGAAAATTATAACGGCTAGGAAAGGATTGCTAAAATTCCACGGTTCGAAAATCGCGAGGAAAAGTCCTATCATCGCAAATTGTTTTAAGATAAGCGCCGCTTGAACTAGGCCTAAATCAGAGCCCGCGTATTCGCCTAGTAAGCCTTCTTGTAACTCTTGCTCGGCCTCTGCTAGGTCAAAAGGCTTTCTGCCCGTTTCAACATATATGCACCACAAAAACGCGATCGAAGCAACCGCAAAGCTTGGGATCTGATATCCGATCTGGCCGCTTTTTACCATTGATTGAATTTCGACCAAATTTGACGTTCCTGCCGCTAGCATAACGACGATTAGGCACATTATCATGACAGGCTCGACGTAGACGGCTATAGTTTGCTCTCTGCCGCCGCCGGTAGCCGCAAACGGGTTACCGCTATCTAAAGAGGCTGCACCGAATACGAATCTCAAAAGCGCGCCGAGGTAAAGAATCACGAATATATCGGAATACGCTCCGAAAATTTTATCGGTGGTTGGATCGCTGTAAGTAATAGGAATAGCCGCTAGTATCGCCGCCGAAGTGGCAAATAGGAAAAACGGCGCCCATCTAAACACCCAGTGAGAGCACTCAGGCACGGTTCTACCGCGTCTAAATAGCTTTATGATGTCGCGATACGTCTGGAAGAAATCGCTGCCTTGTTTTGATTGTAGTTTGGCTCTTAGCTTTCTGGCCATACCGTCAAATAGCGGCGCGACTAAGACGATGACGACGACTTGAAATATCATCAAAAGTATAGTCTGTAAAATTTCCATCTCACGCCCCCTATATCAAAAAGTAGCTAACCGCTAGTATCGCGCAAAGATATACGAGGATATATAGCGCGTAAACGTTGGTGTAGCCGCTTTGCATTATGCCTATTTTGTCGGCTATTTTCTTGCTCCACTCGATCACAGGCTCGTAAAATAGCCCCCACCAGATATCTTTTGGATGGTTGTGGTATTCGACCGGGTTAAAATAGCCCTTGGTTACGACTTTTCTCTCACCTTTAAACAGCCAGTTCATTATGCGTCTTAGATCGCCGGTGAAAGGACCGCCCGTCATTTGCATGCGAGAGCTGTATTTAAATCCGCAAGCCCAAGGATCGGTCTCGCGAGGTTTCTCGCGGTTTGCTTTCATGAAAGCTAAAATCGCAAAAGGCAAAACCATAGTAGAACATAAGATGATAGCTATAAGCGGAGTAGAAACGATACTGCCTAAATTTGATGTCAAATTTATGCCCTGGCTAGCTACGTAACCGCCTGCGCCGCCTATCGAATTTACAGCCGTCATTATGTAGCCGACGACAACGTTTGCTCCAACGCCAAAGCCCACGCAGCCGATCATTAGTATGATCATGCCTAGCACCATAAATATCGGGCTTTCTTTTGCGTTGTCCCAAATTTTCTTATCTCTTGGAGTTCCCGCAAAGATTACGGCATAAAGCTTAAGGTGCATGCCGACTAGTACGCCGGTAAGTGCTAGCGCAACGACTGAAAGCGTAAAGGCGTATCTAACGAAAATGCCCTGCTCTAGCGCGCCTTGAAGCATACCTTGATATGTAAACCACTCAGATACGAAGCCGTTAACGGGAGGAAGCGCTGCGATACCCATGATACCGATAAACATACCAACAGATGTCCAAGGCATCTTTTTAGCTAGGCCGCCTAGCACGTCCATATCGCGAGTGTGCGTAGCGTGTAAGACCGAACCTGCGCAAAGGAACAATAGTCCTTTAAATATCGCGTGGTTAACTACGTGGTAGCATCCTGCTAAAAATCCGATCGCGGCAAGAGTGTTATTTCCCGCAGCTAGACCGTACAAACCAGTACCAAGGCCAAGCAAGATGATGCCGATATTTTCAACTGAGTGATAGGCAAGAAGCGCTTTGTAGTCGTGCTGACAAAGAGCGTAAAGAACGCCAAACAAAGAGCTAGCAGCACCCAGGATCAAAACTGCTAGACCAAAATATATGCTTAGCGGTAAGAAAAGCGTAAATTTGACTAGAGTAAATAGCGCAACCTTTATCATTACGCCGCTCATTAAAGCAGAGACATTTGAAGGAGCGGCCGGGTGAGCCATCGGTAGCCATACGTGAAACGGCCACATACCGGCTTTACTACCAAATCCTACTAAGAATAGTATAAACACCACGACGCTAACCGCAGCAGGCATATTTAGGTGGGCAAATTTACTAAACTCGGCGCTGCCGGCATAGTGAGCCATTATTAGCAGTCCGCACGTGATGCAAAATGCACCAACCTGAGCGATACCTAGATATACCATCACCGCTTTTAGCGTACCTTTGCCGTCGTTTACGAGGATGAGGAAAGACGAAATAAGCGTCATAAGCTCCCACAAAACGACGAAGCAAAATACGTTATTTGCGCTGATGACTAGAAGCATCGAAAGGATAAAAAGGTTAAACAAACAGGCGAAAACGCCGACGTTTGCTTTTTTGATGTATTCCTCCGCGTAGCTCATACCGTAGACGCTGCTGGCAAAGCCGATAAAGACGACTACGAAGCTAAAGAAATTTCCAAGCGGAGTTAGCTCAAATTTAGGCGCGTATAAAAAGTCCCCGCCTAGAGCGAAACCCTGCGTAACGCCCATGTTGGCCACGAAGTAGCAAAGCGCGTAAAAACAGCTGATCGCGCTTAGTCCAAAGCCGATTTTGACGGCTGATTTTTGCGCGCCATAGAGCAGGATGCTAACGGCGGCGCTAACTAAGAAAAGCAGATACACGCCTACCATCTCGCACCCCCTTGTGCGCCGCTATTTTCGTCGTTCATAGCGCGCGAATTTGACGCCGCTTGCTCTCTTGCTTGCTCGCTAGAAGTTTTATCAAGCTCGTTGATAACGATAACGTCGGCCTCCGCATCCACGTCCTGAGCGCCGATATCGGCTAAAACGTGAGGCTCTTTTAAATTTCCGCTTCCGCGTAAAATTTTATTTACGAAATCCTGCGCAGCCTCCTGCTCGATTCTGTTGCCAAGCTTGTGCTGGCTGTGTAGCGGATCGACCATGATTATCGCGCTGGTCGGACAAACCTCGACGCATGCAGGGCCGTTTTCGCGCCCGAAACACATATCGCATTTGATCGCGGTATTTTTCGCGCCCGCCTGGCTCTCGATCTCGAGGTAGTACTTCGGCTCTACCGCGTAGTTAACTGACGGCATGAGCTCGGCGCTCGAGCTTATCGCGCCGTAAGGGCAAGCGATCGTGCAGAGTTTGCAGCCTATACAAATCTCTTCGTGCAGCTCGATGCAGTTATCGTCAAACCTGAGTGCCCCGGTAGGACATACGTTCGCGCAAGGACCGTCATCGCACTGGCGACACTGCGTCGGCATGACGCCTTTTGCTTGACGTAGCACTGTTAGTCTAGCTTTTGAAAGCTTACCGCGCTCGTAAGCGCTACGAAAACAGGCCGCCATGCAAGTAGCGCAACCGATACAACGTTTGTAATCGGCGATCACAAATTTATGTTGTTTCATAAATTCTCCTTTCTACTTGTTTTACGATTCTTGATTTCTCTTAAATCTTGAGCTAATTGTATTACTTTTAAAAATTTATTTCCGTCATTTGCCTGACGAATTTTGTATTTTTTAGATTAATTTTTATGAATTATTTATTTTTAAGTTTATTTTTAAATTTACTGTAAAATAGGCACTCTTTTAAACTTATGCGAATATAAAAATATTACGTATAGGCTATATAATACACAAAAAAGAGTGTTTTAGTCCTATAATGCCTTAGAAAGCTTAAGCCAAAATTTAATCTCGTCGTTTCAAATTTGACGGAATACTTTTTGCTAGAACTCGCCGTTAGTAATATAAAAAGGATAAAAATGCAGATCAAAAACGGCGCCTCAAACGAGATTTTAAAGACCTTAGCAAACCGAGTCGCCCAGAGTCAAAAAAGCGATAAATTTTTAGCCGGCTCTACGCTTGCGGCGGCAAATTTGACGGATTTTGCCCAGATGCTGGATAAATTTAACGAAAAAGCAAATTTAGGCGACGCGGCGGGTAAATTTGACGCGGATAAATTTCACGGCGGCGAGGCCGGCTCGTTTTTGAAAAATTTAGCCCGCGACGAAAACGAAGCGCAAATCTACGCAAAACTAGAACGCGAAGCCAAAGAGGCCGCAAAAATGTTTAAGAAATTTGATTTTATGCAGATGATGACGAAGCTAGAGATGGGCAACCTAAAAGACGGCGAGCGAGCGGAAATTTTTGCCAAGATGAACAAAATCGCGAGGGAGATTTGAGTTTATTTTTATTTCGCGCACGGAGTTAAGTTTGTACATTTGGCGCGCTTTCGTAATTGAACTCAAAATTTTGCTAAAATTCGGGTAAATTTAGCGGGTAACGGGAGTAAAATTTGAATACGGCAAACAAACAAACCTCAAATTTAAACAGCGACTTTCAAAACTCAAATTTGACAAATTCCAGCTCGGGCAAATTTTCGAGAGATTATGATAAAGAGCCAATAGTTCTCAAAAACTACGAGGAAGCGTATCAGGTTTTGTTAAAGATGGCGCAATTAATAATTGGACTATATGGCGCAGGAGCTTTAAATAGTTTTGACGGTTATACCGATATCATAGACGCTTTAATAAGTTGTATACCTGTATTTTTATCGATACTAATTTTTGTGCTATCGGAATTTATCGGTTATAAAAAAGAGCGACCTGTTTTAAAGATAAAAAATAGCAGTATAGAATTTTACGAAAAAGGTAAAAGGGTTTTTGTCTCGAAACGCGACGACTTAAGGAAATTTATTTATAAACCATTCTTCTTTGGTAGCGAAAAGCCCAGAGATTGGCCGTATTGGCTTATTATGGCTGCTATATTTCTTTATTTTATTTGCATGTCTTCGTATTCGGCGCGCTTTGCTCTTACTTTTGTAGTATTTAATGCTATTGGAAATTTTTTAACCAAATTTTTCTTCTGCCTCATCTTAGGCGGCAAGAATGCAAAATTTTCATTTTTCCCAGTCATCTGCTTAGATAAGTCGCATGGCACAGCGGGTAACTTTTGGGGTGTTACTACCGGTAGCTACTTTATGATAACAATATTTGATAAAGCGACATATATGGAAGTAAAAGGATATTTTTTATCCAAACACGGCATAAATATCGACGAGATAGATAAGGTTTATTTTTAAACACGCTGCCGCGTGAAAGTTAAATTTTACTTTGCGCGCGACATTCCTTAGGCCAAAGTCGCAAGCAGTGCAGCTAAATTTAAGCCAAACAATGCGCTCTAAAATCGCTCAAATTTAGCTACAAAATTTATCGCCGTAAAGATCGCCGTTATGCGGGCTAAATTTATGCCGAGCGCAAAAAAATCAGAGTCGCATAAAGTAAAATTTGAGCCCAAACTACAAGCCTCGCAAGCAAATTTGAACCCAGCAAATTAACCTCTTGTCGCTACTAAATTTAATCAAAAATGCCGCATTTTCTCGTAAATTTGCCGGCCCTACTTAAGCTTTGAATTTAAATCAAAAACTCGCCGTGTTATTAATGCCAAAACCGCAAGCAAAGCGGATAAATTTGCGCAAAATAAAGCTCCTTTTTCCGCATCTACTCAAATTTATCGCCGCGCAAGGCCGACTCCGCCCAAAATCCTCAAAAAACAAACCTAAAGAGTTCGTGCCACAAAAACAGCCGAATTTCACTTCAAATTTTGCTTCTCGCACGCCTTTTTTCAGGCCTTGTTATTGTATTCGATATTTTGCGTATCAAAGTCGTCTTTGCCGATTTTGCAGGTCTTGGCGTAGTATTTCGCCGCAGTGGCTAGCTCGCCCGCCTACTCGTAGTGCTCGGCTAGATTTACACAACCGCCGAAGGCCCCGCTATCACAGGCTTTTTGTAAGAAATTTAGCCCCTTTTGCACATCCTCGGCGATGCCCGCGCGCTCGAGGTGCATCACGCCCAAATTTGAGCAGGCGAACTTCCCTGTGCCAGCGCAGACTCGCTCGAAAAGCTCGGCAGCTTTGGCGAAATTTTCGTCCGTACCCTGCCCGCTAGCGTGCATCAGACCAAGGTTTGCGCAGGCCGCCAAAACGCCGCCGTCGCAGGCTTTTTGGTTAAATTTTAACGCCTTTTCGTAGTCTACCACATCGCCCTCAAGGCTGTTTTGGTAAATCTTACCCAAATCCGCGCAAGCGCCCATATCGCCTTTTTAACAATCAATCTGCGCGTTTTGCGTGATCTCGCTCACAAACGCCGCACTAAAAAAAGCTAAAATCAAGATAAATTTCCTCATATTTTCTCCTTAAATTTTTGTATATTTTATCTGTTTTTTGATAAAATCGAGAATTTTAAGGATAAGGAAAATTTGAATATGAACTATGATATTATCGTCGTCGGAGGCGGTCACGCGGGCATCGAAGCCAGCCTCGCCGCCGCAAGAATGGGCAAAAAAACGCTGCTAATCACCATCCTAGCCGAGCAAATCGGTGCAGCCAGCTGCAACCCCGCAATAGGGGGCCTAGCAAAAGGCCACCTCGTAAAAGAGATCGACGCTCTAGGCGGGCAAATGGGGCTAACGACCGATGCCGTGGGCATACAGTTTCGCGTGCTAAACGAAAGCAAGGGCCCGGCGGTGCGAGGCAGCCGCGCTCAGATCGATATGGATAGATACCGCGTCTATATGCGAAATTTGCTACTAAATACGCCAAATCTTGAAATCAGCCAAGAGATCGCGACTCAAATTTTAAGCCGAAACGGCGAAATCACGGGCGTAAAAACCCACCTAGGCAACGAGTATAAAACCGGCAAGCTCATCATCACGACGGGCACGTTTTTAAACGGGCTAATTCACGTCGGATTTAACAAACTAGAAGCCGGCCGCGTGGGCGAGCTAAGCGCCAAAAATCTAAGCGATAGCCTGCGCGAACTAGGCCTAGAAGTCGGCCGGCTAAAGACCGGCACCTGCCCGCGCGTGGATGCTAAAAGCATAGACTTTAGCGTGCTTGAGATCCAAGGCGGCGACGAGGATCCAAGCCCCTTTAGCTTCCGCACGCGAGACTTCGCGCCTACGCAGCTGCCCTGCTACATCGCCTACACCAACGTTACCACGCACGACATCATCCGCTCAAATTTCGACAAAGCGCCGCTATTTACGGGTCAGATAGAGGGCGTGGGTCCGCGCTACTGCCCGAGTATCGAGGATAAGATAAATAGATTCGGCGACCGCGACAGGCATCATCTTTTCGTCGAGCCGCAGACACTAGAGGCCACAGAGTACTATATCAACGGCTTTTCTACGAGCTTGCCGTATGAAGTGCAGGTTGCGATGCTGCGCTCGGTCAGAGGCTTTGAAAACGCGCGCATCGTGCGCCACGGCTACGCGATCGAGTACGACTACGTCCAGCCTACCGAGCTAAAACACACGCTAGAGACCAAAAAAGCGCGCGGACTCTATCTCGCGGGCCAAATCAACGGCACCACGGGCTACGAGGAGGCGGGTGCGCAGGGGCTGATGGCGGGCATAAACGCAGCGCTTGCGCTTGATGGCAAAGAGCCGTTCGTCCTGCGCCGCGACGAGGCCTACATCGGCGTTCTCATCGACGATCTAGTGACCAAAGGCACGAAAGAGCCCTACCGCATGTTTACCTCCCGCGCCGAGTATAGACTGCTGCTGCGCGAGGATAACGCCGTGCTGCGCCTAGGCGGATACGGCCGCGAGCTTGGCTTGCTAGACGAAGCGACGTTTGAGAAAATCGAGGCCATAAGGTCAAATTTGACTCGCGGACTAGAGCTGCTAAACGGCACCGAGATCACGCCGACGAAGCGAAATTTAGAGCTTTTAGCTAGCCTTGACGAGGAGATAATCAGCCAAAATTTGACCCTGCAAAAAATCGTCGCCAGAAAAAGCTTCACGGGCGAAAAACTGCGCAAGCTAGATCCGTTTTTCGAGGCACTCGACGAGGCGAGCTTGGAGCAAATTTTAACCGAAGCCAAATACCAGCACTACATCGCCGAGCAAAAAAAGCAGATCGACCGCATGAAAGATATGATGAGCGTGAAAATCCCAGAGGGCTTTAGCTTCCGCGGCATCAGCGGACTTAGTAACGAAGTAGTCGAAAAGCTCGAGAGATTCGCCCCGCCGACGCTCTTTGCGGCTAGCGAGATCAGCGGCGTGACGCCTGCTGCGATAGATATCTTGCACATCTATATAAAGATGAACTGTCAAAGTCAAAATAAAATGATAATAAGAAATAAAAATTGATAATATGCACAATAAAAAATGAGAGTAAAAAATGGCAAAGCATAAAAAACCAAATAAAATAACCCTCTTATTTATGGCAAAAAATCCAGATGATGTTTTTAAAATAGTGCTTCCGTTTAAGCTAAAACTATGTTTTAATAATTACGCCAATAGTAAATTTAGATTCATCGTCGAGAATTGCTCAAAAAAATACTTTTTTACATATAGTATGTCGCCAGAACTCCTTTTTACTCATTTTCCGGTTCAAAATTATTTCTCAAATGGCAATAAATTAAAGGATGCGATCGACGATAATATTCAAGAATTAAGCTTTGATATCGATACCTCCGAAACAAATAACATATTCAGACTAAAAGACATTATACAAGAAGAAAAAATATCTACTATTTTTGGAGGAGTGCCCGATCGATATTTAGACAGCATTAAATACATAAATTGTTTTAAGTTTGAGCTACCAAACTACAACTTAATCATTCCGCATTTTGCGGTGGCTATATATTATTATTTCAGATCTACCGATTTTAGAGAATCGGTGCTAAACGACAACCTGGAGAGCATGTATCAAACAGTATCCATAAAAGGCCAGGAAGCAATAATAGTATCAAGTAAAAAGCTAAACGACGCCGACGCAGCCTTCATTCATCGCTTTGCATGCCAAGAATACCCCGCATACGCCTTTAAGGATGTAAGCGCATATATCCAATCTTATTTAAAATACATGAAGGAAAAACATAACGAAATAACTAAAACAATTCCGATAAAAGTAAAATTTCCAATTACAGAAAAATTTAAAATCGACACTAGGGCTACTAAAATTTTTGACAATAATGACATGCCGGCCTATTTTGTTCACGAGGTCACAAACGATTACTCAAATTTAGGTTTTACGAAGTTGATAAAAATTTTACAAAAAAATAATCTTACCACTAGAATGAAAGATATAACATCATTGCCGATAGTTGAGTCAAAAACTCCAGAAAATACTACGGAAATTCTAAGAGAAGTACCTGCAAGACGTGGTTATTCTTACGCCAATATTAGCCAGGACAAAGATGTTTCCTGCGGTAGTTTGCAAGGCATTGAGGTGGAAGACAAAGAGGAGTCGATCGAAAATATAATTACCATATTACACCTCAAGGAAAATATTTTGACAGATACACCCGTAGATCAGACTGCTACGGAATCTACATCGGAAAGCTCTAACAGAGTAAGAAGAGTAATAATCAATGCAAATTTAAAAAAAGATATAGAAAAATCGATCAATAACGAACATGTAGAAAACTTTGAAATGTTTGATCAATATATTAATTTTTTACAATCTCAAAGTGCGATAAAAAATTTAATAAAATACGACATACAAACATTGCCACAATTTATAAACAAAGCAAGCGGAAAAGTAAAGTCAAAGTGCCAAATACACCAAAGTCCAAAAAGATATATTACCGCTACTTTTGAGTACAACAACCTACATGTTGGCCTGTTAGACTTAGAAAACACAAGCAACACATCAGCAAGCTCATGGGTTATTGTTTCAAAAAAGCCTATTTTGCAAGCAACTTTCTATTCATTTCTATGCTTGTATTTTGAGCATGATATAACATTAGATGAAATTAAGAGAAGGCACAAAACCGCTCCTTTAAAATTCATTACAAAAAATCACGAACACGTAAAAGATTTATCAGAAAAAAATTTAATTAGATGGACTAGCAGTTTACTAGGGAAACTATTTTTATAGCATCGACTAAAATACGTAACTTTTTTAATTGAATAATATTATTTTAGATATCTACAATTATCAAAAAACATTCTATGTAAAAAATATTTTATAAATTTTGAAAATCTCTACTATAATTTTCGCTAACCACAAAACTAAAGTTACCCATACTATCTATTTGCAGCATAAAAAAGCGATCAAAATTCCAGGCCATATGAAGCCCATGTAAGCCAATACTTTTCCATTAAAATAATTAAAAACTAGACAATTATAAGTCTTATATCGCTATAATGCCCTCCAAAGGAGCTTCTATGCAAAAACCTCAAAAAATCATACCAGAAACTAGCACAAGTAAATACGAGCGTATAAACGATATAGCCGTTCTTATCAGCAACAAACCCCACTCCATATCTGAGCTTTCCGAGGAACTGGGCGTTTGCACTAAAACCATACAAAGAGATCTTTATGACGTGCTAGCCAAAAACGGGGCAGTAAAAAAAGGCAGGATGTGGAGCATGGATAAAACCGAAGCCAAAGACAACCTAGACCAAGAAGAGCGAACCATCATAAACATCCTGGACAATATCTCAAAAACCATGGGGACGAATTTCTACTCAAAGGCTCACGTCCTACTAGAGCAGATCACTAGCCGGCTAAACCACCCTATCCTAACAAATATAAACAACGAGAAGCTAGATGAAAAAGACTTTGCAAATTTCGAACTGCTTGAAAACGCCGCCAAAGATAAAAGACTGGCAGAGTGCGAATATAATGGCTTTAAATTTAAAATAAAACCTTTAAAACTAGCGATGTTTGACGGGTTTTGGTATTTGCTTTTTCTTGATACGGGCAAAAACGATACCTTTAAAAAATTTCATCTAAAAAGCATTGCGAGCATTAAAATACTCGAAGATAAATTTGAGATAGAGGCAAAAATAGAAGATAGGTTAAAAAATATAAACTCCGCATGGGCGACGCTAGATGAACCAAAGATAGCTAAGCTGCTTTTGGCTCCGCAGATAAAGAAGTATTTTGAGAGGAAACCGTATGCCAAGCAAAGCATATACGGCAAGGATCCGGACGGCTCGGTTATCATCGATATAGAGTACACCAATATAATGGAGATAAAACCGCTCATCTACTACTACATCCCCTTTATCAAGGTGCTTGAACCAAAGGAGCTAGCCGATATGCTAAGAGATGAGATAGGAGAGTATTTTAATGAGATAAATGTCTAAAATTTAAGTGCGCATGCGATCTATAACGTCGCATGCGCATCATGGATAAAATTACGTAGACTATTTTGCGTTGGTCGATCTGATTATTTGCCAAACAGCCGCTTCTCTTCTCAAAAGCTCATCGTCGTATGCGTCGTTGCCATCGGTTAAATTTTTTTGGCCTTTTTATAAAATTTTTTGCATACGGATTTATACTTTTTTATCCTACTTAAGATATCTAAGAAATTTAAAAAACTTTGCCTTTTCATGCCTGAGCTTAAAGCGCTTTTTATAGCTGTTTTGATCTGTTTTTTACTAAGTATATTTTGCTTACAAAGTAAGAAATAATTATTTATCTTAAATCTTTTTATCTGTTTTGCAATGATCTTTTTAGCAAGTTTTTTATCGTTTAAATTTTCATAGACGCTTCTAGCTATATCAAAATACTCCCTAGGATATTTACATACTTGCAACGCCCTTTTTAGGATCATTTCTATTATCTTTTGCCTATTTTCGTCATTTTCAAGCTCATCGTAAGCTAGCCTTGCCAAATACAAATACTCTCTAAAATCCTCACATTTTGACAGGATATCGTTCAATTCGCTAGAAAGCAGTTGTTTTGGCTTTACAGACGACATAAAATCGCTAATCTCCATATATGGCCTAAGACCCCAGAATTTTTTGTGTATTTTATTGCTCATATTGTTCCAATTCTTTTCTTGTTATTTTGCCTTCTACAAATTTTTTAGCAAATTTTTTATCTTCTAAGTTCTTGTTAATAGTTCTAACAATGCCAACATGCTCTATAATGTAAGCCTTAATGGCATCAAATATAGTATTTAAAAAATTGTCATCATTGATTATAATATCAGCCAGCTCCCAGATATCGCCATTTGTTAGTGGTAAAATTTTCTGATAATGAAATTGTCTTTTTCGTTTACCGTTAAACTCACCAAATATTTTACGCCCAACCAATGATTGATTTGGTTTAAAATCTTCATTCGACATATTATAATTATTTATTATTTCTATATAAAGCCCATTTTCGCTATTGCCATGTTGCCAAGAATATATTCCGAAAAGAATACACTTTCTTTCTTCGGCTAGCTCCCAAAAACGATGAGTACTTGAGGTATAAACCTCTATCAAATCAAGGTCATTAATACGCTCGCCACGAATATTTTCTGCTATAACTCCATAGCTTTTTAGCTCATTATTAATTTTTCCCGTTAAATCATTTAAAAAATTTTCAATAATCTGTTTTGTGGCACCTTCATAATCGTTTTCATATATCTTAAATTCATCCTTATCTTTATTTCTTGAAAAATATTTATAGTTTTCCTTTGTAAGCAAAAAGTCCGTTAAGCTATCGCTTATACTATTTTTGTAAGTACCTATAAGACTCTTTATAACATCTATATATTGTGAAATTATTAGATCAAATTTTAATAAATTTTGCATTTCGGCACGACATTCATTTAGCCATTTTAAAATATCGTTTTTATAGCTAATAGATTTAAATTTAACTTGCTGTTTGCCGTTTTTTAGATAATTACCGTCTAACTTAAATTCCCCCAGGCTAGCATTACTCGGTTTCTTACCATAGAGGGTTAGATATAGTACATAAATGTCAGCTTTTTCATCTAGTTCATCATATATATACTTAATATAGTTTTGTATTTGTTCTTTCTGATCTTCTGCGTAAATTTTATTTTCTATTATTATATATTTGCTATTTGCTACGTCGGATATAAGTATATCTATATTATGGTCTTCTCTTGTTACCTCCGCATTATTTATATCTATTTTAAACTCATCAAAAGAACAAGACTGCATAAATAAATCCAAAAATATTGTTCCTTGATTATGATAGCCGCTCGGATCAAGCAAAGAATGTATAAATCTAGAATGCAAATTTACTTCATTACTAGCCTTATGAAGCGCCAAAAAAATATTATAATCGTTAAAACCTCTTATTTTCTTTTGCTCATTTTGAGCTTTTATATTGTTTATCTTTCTTAAAAATTCTTGTTTAGTCACCACATCTCCTTTAAATTTAATTTACAGCACGTCAATTATACCCTTTTTACTATCTCGATCGCCCATCCTTTATCTTTAAAAATCTCCAAAACATCGGTAGCCGCGTGTAAAATTTCCGTTCTGGTTTTGGCGTTTTCTACGGCTTTTACGGCGCACTCTTTGGCTAAATTTGGATCGACGTCTTTTAAGTAGCCGGCGACCTCCATATATATAGAATCAGACAAGTTAAGTAGCTTTTTGCAAGCCATAGCCATAAGCTCCTTATCGCCAAGCTTTTTTATAATATCAAGCACGAAAAACGTTTCATCTGGATCAGGCAAGAGTTCTACGGCTTTAGCCAAAAGCTCTTTGGCGTAAATTTTATCTTTAAAATCATCCATAACATCGCTTGCTATATAAGCATAATCGGCAGCGGTTTTGGCGTAAATTTCGCCGTCCCTATAAAGCTCTAAAATCCATCTTTTCTTGCCGAACTCTTCCGCCATATCATCTAAGATATCATAGAATTTATAAAAGTCGCTCGTATTTCTTAACTCGCTTAGATATTCGTCTTTGCTTTTATGCTCTTTTGAGGTCACGACCCTTTTTGGCTCTTTTTGTTTTGGTTTTATTCCGAGCGCTTTTAGCTCGCCTTTGTCTTTTATAAAAACATGAGCATAGCTTAGATAATAATCGCGCCTATCCTTCTCTATGCACTTTTTATAAAATTTATACGCAAACTCATCAAAGCCACCTATTTGCTTTAACTCTAGTGCCATAGTAAGATAAAAATCTGCCTTAAAATTTGTTGTCGTTAAAGCGTTTTGCAAAAAATTTTCGGCTTTAAGTCTGCTTAGTGTTTTTATCTCTATAAAATTTAGCATATTTACGTAGCAAAGACCGTCTTTTATGCTATTTTCTGCCATGGCTAAAAGCTCCTCGCACCACTTTTTGACCCTTAGGGTTTTATGTATAGCTATCGCTAAAAACGAGTAGTCCATGCCGCTTTTGCAAAGGCTTTGCGCGATTTTATAAATTTTTATCGCCAGCCCCCTATTTTTGCTTTTAAAAAACACCGCGCGAGCTAAATCATCGTACTCGAAAAGATGATGATTTACTCTCAAGCAAAGCTCCGTGTGGTTTTGTAAAAGGTAGTCAAGTTCGTCTCGACTTAGATTTTTAGCTAAATTTACCAACAACGCACTGTCATCTATAATATAATCTGCATAATAAATCCTGCAATATCTGCAACACTTGTGAATCCGCTCGTAGTATCCGGATAAATTCATAATCTCTCTTTTGTCTAAAATTTTAACGTAGCTATCGATTCAAAAATCTCTTTTTGTATAAAATTTCCATTGGTATCAAGAGTATAGGTTTTGCCTAGAAGACATAGTTTAAAGCCAGTTATCTCACCAAAAACTGGTAGCGATTTCGTCTTTTGGTAATAGTATTTAACGATTTTAGAGATTATATTTAGCTGCTCATCTAAAGTTTTAAAACACAACTCATCTAAAAACGGCGTTAGACTGATATACCTTAAGTACTGCGCCATAGCAAGGGCAAAAATAGGCTCGCCTCTACGCTTAAAATTTGTATCTATGTAGATATATGAGCCTCTAAATTTCGCTCGCTCGTCGTAGCGGATTTTTGCAGCATTTAGCTCATCATTAATATTAAGGCCGAAGTGCTCGCTAAGGGCCAAAATGAGCGTTTTTGAGCTATGCGACCAGTCAAAATGCCCCCTTGATATAAACTCGTCTAGGCTATTTGCTCTTTGCAAATCCGCAAGAGCGCTACTGAAGTTTTTCTCCCTTGCGTAGCCTAATGCCTTTGAAAGCGCCTTTTTATCGCTACCTAGCGTTAACTCTTTTATTTGTTCGTAGATCATTGATTATCCTTTTTTGATTTTCGTGCCGATACATTTTTTGCACCTTTTTAAATGCCTGTAGCCAAAAGCCACGCCTTGATTCTTTCACTTAAATTTTGAGCCCATAACCGCCTTTCTTAATATCTATACAAACGAGTTTCATAAAATTTTAGGAAAATAGTAAAAAACAATGGAATTTTTAAAATAGCGTTACGATTTTACTCATCTCTGCCTTGGTCTTACTTTTTAGATAAAGGGCTTGTTTTTAAGTCTGCGGTAGACGCCTCTATAATAAAGCTTGATGTTTTCAATCTCGGGCGGTAGCAAAATATCATCCATAGCGACTCCTTTTTTGGATGATTTTACTTTCAATTTAGGACATTTTGCGGTCCATATTTGACAAATTTGGTTGCCGCTGGGCGGTTAAATTTCTATAATATTAAGCCTTAGGCTTGAGTTATATATCTTGCAGTTGCCGATTTTATCGACTCTTGATAGCGGATCATGCACGTGTCCGCAAAGGATGATTTTTGCTTTTAGCAGCCCGTGCTTTAGCGCCCTATAAAGCTCTTTATCGCCAAAATCCTTACCGCGCTCTATAGCCGTTTGCGTCCGAGTTGGCGGCACGTGCGTTAGCAATATATCGCACTCCGCAAAGTCCAAAATATCTGTACGAAGATAAGGAACGCAGCCGAATTTCACACCCATGATCATCTTTATATCGCCGTCTGCGCAAATGTTTGGCGCCCTCATCCATGCGGCGTCATCCGAGCCGTCTACGTCGTGGTTGCCGCTACATACAAATATTTTTCCTTTAAAATTTTCAAGCCACTGCCTAACCCACGCCTTTTGTCCTGCGACGTCTTTTTGGCTAGCATCTATCAAATCGCCGCTTATACAACAAACGTCAAATTCTAAATCTAAAATTTGATCAAATTTGACCTTGTCAAAGTGCAAATCGCTTGCGTGCAAAATCGTCATCTCGTTTCCTTTTTGGCGCATATTTGGACACGGTTTTGTCCGTTTTAGAATATATAATTTTATCAAATTTAACCAAAAGGAGAAAAGGATGATTAAATTTGACGTTCATTGCAGGTTAAGCGAGCTTCACGCTAAATTTAAAAACGGTCTTGGAGTACCGACGGCATCCGTAAAGTCGCTAAAACTAGAGTTAAACTCGGGCGACGAGATCTCGCTTTTAGCTATCGTTAAAGCGGTAAATTTGATAAAGGCGAGCTAAAAACGGACGCCGAATTTCACTTCGTAAATCAGATTTCGCCGCTAAAAAACAGCAAAATATCGGCAAATTTTACGCTCCTGGTTTAACCCAGGAGCATCCTTAATCCCTCAAGCCCTCCAGCCTTTATCGCCATGCCTCGATATGCGCTCACGTGAGTATCTACCGGATTTATGCGGATTAGATGGGCGCGCTTAAATCTTTTTGTCATCCTTTCTCCAAAAATCCTGATAGTTGGTACGGCAAGCCCAGCTCCGATCTCGATTATAACTATGCGCGAGTTCATATTATGGCTAAGCCACGCATCGTACTTTTTGCGTTGCGCCCAAGCTCTTTTGTGGTTAAATTCGTGATCGTAAAACATAAGGATATTTGGGCGGCTCACGCATCCGCACTCGGGGCAAACGGGCATCTTTGTAGCGATAAATTTATCCTCGTCTACTAGGATGCTATTTTCGTCCATATTCCAGATATTTCCGTCATCATTGTGTATACACTGGGCGTAGTGTATGGAGCCGTGGATTTCATAAATTTTATCATTATCAAATCCCGCCTTTTCAAAATGCCCGTCGACGTTTGAAGTGTAGATAAAATAATTACCATTTTTGGCTTCGCAAAGATTTTTTAGTAGCGCAAAGCCCTCGTGAGGCGTAGTTTTGTTATAAAGCTTTAGCCTGTGTCCGTAAAACGCCCAAGCTAGCTCAGGGCTGCTAAAAAACCACTGCGGATTTGCCATTTCTGTAAAGCTTAAATTTTTATCCTTTAAAGGTGGATAAGCTTTCCAAAAGCCAAGATCGCCTCTAAAATCAGGCAGTCCGCTATCTATGCCCATGCCAGCACCTGCTGTGATGATGACGGCTTCGGCGTTTGCGATGATCTCTTTTGCGCGAAGTATTGTATCGCGTGCTAACTCAAATTTATCACTATCCATGTTGCCTCCTATGGTTTTAAATACCTATAGGCATTATAACCATCAAAGCGGACGCTTTTTTGTCTATTTTGCTACTTCACGCAGTTTTTCTAAAACCTTAACCATAGCTAGCGTATCGAGTTTGCAGTATGCTAAAAGCGCCTTTCTAATCATGTCTTGCTCGTCTTTGGTTTTATGTTTTAGTTTTGCGTATTCACTCATAGCCTCTCCGCCGTTGTGTATAAGATCAAGGCTAGAATATGCGCTCTCGAAGCTAGGAACTATAGCTGGCAATACCTTCTTGATGGATGAACTTCCGCACATTTTTGGGTGATAATAAAATTTCTTTGCAAACGGGATTTCAAGGTCTTTTATATTACTATGTATACTCATAAGATGAGATGAGAATTGTGTAAACAATGCGGCTAAATTCTGTATCACTCCCTTTTCGAAACTAGCATGATAAGCCAATATGCAGGCATCTTGCGGGATAAATTTGATCAAATTTAGCGCCAGCTCATATCTAGGATCGGCTCCGACCTCGGCCAAAAACTCAAAATGCTCCAAATTTCCATTGCCATAATCTTTGTGAATAGAAAATTGAAAAGGTATCTGCTCGTATGGTCTAAGCCCTATAAACTCAGGCACGGCCTGCTGAAATGTCTCAAAGTCAAGGTGGTAGAGCGGATAGCTAAGCGTATCCAAAAACTCTCCAATCGCTGCCTTGTCTACCAATTCCTCCCCATTAATTTGGGCTTTTATTTGTATTTGTTGATTTGCATTAAAGGCGTCTATGCCCTTAATGTCGGCAATATTTACTATCCCGCCTCGGTAAAGATCGGTTGCCTTTTGTTTATTAATCCTTGTGATATTAAAAACAGAAGTTCCATTAGGTATTTTTCTTTGTTCATGCCAGCAGTAATTCATTCCGTCACACTCATAGGGCTTAAAACAATGCACCCCTATATCTAAATTTGGCTCAACATCATCATTGATCGTCTCTTTTAACTTTTTGATATTTTCAGCCACTTTGCTTTGCATAGATAAAATTTGATCCGTTACATCATTTACCGTAAATAGCTTATCAAGCTCTAGCTTTTCGCCGCGAATGTATTGGTTGTTTAGATATATCACATTAATGCGCTCCACCTCATATCCCAATGAGCTAATGACATAGTACTGGATGCTCGCATCATCTACATAGACATCCGACAGGCTCGTGCTGCTTTTTACCTCGTTTATGATGAGCTTCCCATCAACGACTTGCAAGATATCCACCATAACTAAAATTTCATCAAAACAAAATGTCGCTTCATATATCGCTTTTTCGCCGTTTTTGATAAAATTCTCAGTTTGGACTATCTTTTCATCAAAGCTGCCACCATCAAATTTTATCCTTTTGCCACCGCCAAATAGCTCACAGGCAAGCTCTCCGACTATGTTTCCGGTCTCAAATACTGCAGGATCCGTATTTTGATCCAAAACATCGCGCTTATATTTTTTAAGCCATAGCGATTTTGGACACTGAAGACCTCGTACATAGAGGGATTTTGATAAAAATTTATTGCTCATTTTTTACCTTTATAACTTTAAAAAGATTTATTATACTTTTTTAAACTATATTTAAATAAAATAGTTTTCATTTTTTAATTTTAACATAAAAAACTAGACATCAAAAGTCCAGAAAAATAGGCAATAATTACATTATACATTTTGTTTAGAATACATAATTTAAGGAGAAAAAATGGCGTTGAATTATAAAGATGCATTTTTAGAATACAAAACAATGTTTTTGGAAGGCGGGGAATCTATTTTTACAGGCAAAGAAGTTTTAACTGAATCAAATTTGGATTTTTTAAAAAAGAATTTTGTCCAAAACCCAGATGCAACTGAAGATAAAAATTTTGACATTAAAATTAAAGAGCAATTTGAAAAGGCAAACGACGACCAAAAGGACTTAATGGCGAATATTATTTGGCTTTGGAGATTGCCTCCTAAAAAAGTAATAGCTAGAAAACAATACTTCGAAAAATTCTTTGAAAATTTAAAATCAAGTATAAAAATTAAAAAAAATCCAGATCTTTTTAGTGATTTTGAAGGATTTGCAAATACTGGAACTTATTATAATACGAATAAATTTTATGAACTTGTTTATATCATAGGATTTCTTGAAAACTGGGATCCAAAAGTAGCAGATGCCGAGAAGATAGATTTCTTAAAAGCTAACAGTAGCATTACGGTCGGCAATCAAACTAAGTCGGTATCAATGCGCAATGCCCTGCTTCATCTTTTTGATCCAGAAAATTATATGCCAATAATCAGCAACGCTCACAAGGAAGCTATCGTGGCTGCCTTTGAGAGCAAATACTGTAAAAAAGATACTGATGATCTTGACGAGAAACTAAAAGAGATAGGAGATAAACTTAAAGACACTCTAAAAAATGAGGAAAAATTAAATGAAAATATTTTTTATGATGATAGAGTAAAAAATATTTGGAGCGGAGGCATAGACTTTGAGTCTAAAAATATTATACTCTATGGTGCTCCGGGAACTGGTAAAACCTATCAAACCAAACAAACCATAGAAGCTAGAAAACTAATAGAAGAAAATCATGAATATAAAATAGTTCAGTTTCATCCAAGCTATAGCTATGAGGACTTCATGGACGGTGTAAAGCCAACTGGCATAGAAAATGGAGCAATGAAATTTGAGTTAAAAAACGGCGTATTTAAGCAGATGTGCATAGATGCTTTTAAAAATTTACAAGATAGCAAAGATGGCAAAGAAAAACTCAAAAAATATTACTTTGTGGCCGATGAGATAAATAGGGCTGAGCTTTCAAGGGTTTTTGGCGAGTTGCTTTTGTGCCTAGAAGAAGATAAAAGGCTAAGCTTTGACAAAAAAGGCAATCTTCAGGGGATGCTAGTCAAAACAGCAAATTCATCGCTTTGGGATAATGAAAAACACGCTGTTTATGTAGATGAAGCAGGCGAAGGTTATTTTGGGGTGCCGGAAAATTTGTACTTTATCGGTACGATGAATGATATAGATAAAAGTATAGATAGCTTTGATATGGCGCTTAGACGCAGGTTTGTCTGGAAAAGATATAGTTGCGATTACGGCGTGATAGCTGAGCACTATTTGGGCGAAGATAAACTAAAGATATATATTGAACCATATATTGAACTTTGTAAGAGTATAAACAATCGTATAATTGATAGTGAATATTTAGGTCTAGACGATAGCTATGAGCTTGGACATTCATACTTTATAAAGCCCAAAAATTTGAGCAAGAGTGAGATAAATAAACTCTGGAATGAACACATAAGTCCGCTTTTAAAAGAGTATCTAAGAACTCAGTATAGCGGTAAAGACACAGATACTCGTTTAAATAACATAAAAACAGAGCTGATTGATACATATGGCAATAGTAACAAGTGATAATTTTTTCGGAAATTACGAGCAAGGCAAAAAACTATCAAAAAAAGAAAAGAAAGAATTTAGCCTAACGCTAAGCCACTATGTAGCAGAAGGCGGTAAATTTCTCTCTTTTTTGCCAGACTCTCAGAGCAAATATGATGAGCTTATCATTAGCACAAGGATGCAAGATGATGGGCTTTACGTCCAAACTGGAAATTTCATAGGAAGCTTTAGTCATAACGGTATAGATATAGAGATAAACTCTAGGTTTTCAAACAAATTTTTAGAGCGAATGCTAAATTTTGCAAACGATATTTATATAGATGATGTATCGATTGGCAAATCCATAGATGCTAAGGAAAATTTGTCAAAGATCATCATCTACTATCTCTTTATACAAACGCTAGAGCGTGCATTTTTATTAGAACTTCCTAAAGAGTATAAAGTTAAAAGCTACCACGAGGCAAAAGTTATGGGCAAAGTCGATGTGGCTAAATTTATAAAAACCGATATCCCATTTGCCGGTAAAATTTCTAGCGCAAATAGAGAGAGGCAAGAGATAGGCGATATAGTTTTGGTTTTGCATAAAGCACTAAAAATAGTACAAAAAGAGGCTAAAGAGCTGATAAAACCAGTGGTAAACGCCTTAAGCTATCTAAGTGAGATAAGGGAGCCAAGGCTTGTAACGCCTAATGTCATACACAACGCCTTAAATTCAAAATCTCTACATAATCCAATCTACGCTCCGTACAAAAAAGTCTTAGAATACGCAAGTCTAATCATAGAAAATGAAAAAGCCGGCATAAAAGGTACTGGAAAGCAAAATTTAGGCTTTATAGTAAATGTGGCTGAGCTGTTTGAAATTTATATGCGTAAGCTTTTGCAAAAAGAGTTCAAGGACTGGAGCGTGGCTAGCCCAAAGATAGAGCTTTATAAAGATAAATTTTTTACAAGAAAGATCATACCTGATATAGTTATGAGCAATAGTGATAAGGTGCTTGTTTTTGATACAAAATATAAACGCATGAATATGCATGGCAAGGATCAGTACGGACTAGGCGATGTTGATAGAAATGACTTTTTTCAGATAAATACCTATATGAGCTACTACCAAAACCAGGGCAAAACAGTCGTAGCTGGCGGCCTTTTGTATCCTATGGATAAATTTAACAAAGATAGATGTCATAGCCACTCTTGGTTTGGAAATCTAAACACTAAATTTATAGTAGATGGCATAGAACTTGTAAATTTAAACGAGTCTAGCATCGAAGAGATCAAAATCAAAGAAAATGAATTTATTTCTAGAGTAAAAGAGTATATATACCAATTTAAAGACATAAAATTGTCCTAAATGTTCATTTTTGCATCGTACGTTTTGCGCTATTTAGGTCACTTGCATTGTTGAAAATGCCCCAACTGTCGCTTATATTTGTATTTTAAGCTAATTGCTGGTTAGAAATTTATATAGCAAGCCCCATCTTGCCACTCTTATTTTCTTGCGTAATTAAGACGTAGTGGGCCCTTATGATCCGCTCTCTTAAAACTGCACTTAGTCCACTATATTCCTAAAAGTACAAACACAAACTCCTTTATATAGTCCTATTCTTTACATCTCGCTTAGTATCACATCAATAAGGACGCAGCCGATATTGGCGCCCTTTTCTCTCATATCTGCTTTAAATTTCTCCATTAGCAAACTCCAAATTTGTGTAAAAAGTAGTTTTCATCTTAGAATATTTTACGCAAAAAAAGTGGTTTTATGCAGCTGATTTGATGGGATAGTTTTTTTATAACCACTCCTTTTAGTCCCTTGTTTACCTGCTATCATTTTTTTATCTTTGTTTACGCCTCAAAGTATTCATTAAGTCTTATATATAAAATTATCTTTGTTATGCTATATAGCTTGTTCGAACATGAACGTAGGCTGGTATAGTTGCGAAGCGCATGGTAAAGATAGCAGTAACTATCTTTACTGTCGCCATAGATATTGTAATTTCTTGTCCACTTATTTTGAATGGCTGGGAGTTTTATTTCTTTGCTCATACTGAGCGGTTCACTGATGATGGCTACTATATAGTCTTGCGGGGGGGCCTTCTTCACTTGCGCAAAAAATAACCTCGTAATTCATATCAAACCCTTTTATTGTACCGTCTTTTAACTTCTCTTTTAATTCATTTTCATACAAAATCGCTTCGTTTATTAATGTTTTTTGAATGTCTTGTAGGGCTGAATTTATCTTTAATATTTCAGCACAGTCATAGTCTATACATGTATAGTCATCTATATTGTTATGTGTTTTTATATGAAGCATCTTCGGAATATAATATATTTCAGTCTCCAATATAGCATCTACCTTTCCAATATTTAGTATATTTTCAAAAGAAAGATCACATTCATCATAAAGATAGTTATAAAACCTGGAGCGCCACTCGTTTTTCATTGTATGATCTTGGTGTTGAAATTTGTTTCTATCCTGCGTACAAAGAATGTCTACAGCATCATCTCTCATAAGAATTTCTTTGGATATATAAAAATAGTCTCTATCAAATGCGGCTATCTTTTCACCATCATCTTTATATTTATAAAAAACATCTAGTATAATATTATAATCATCTACCTTACTGCTATTTTGGGGCGATCTTAGATTTCTTTCTATTTTTACGATAACATCTAAGATTTTTCTTTCTAACTCATAAAGCTTATTGTTTATATTCATAAGTTCGACTCTTTCTTGCTTTGACAATTCATGCATTTTTACTTCCTTACATCTTAATTCTTGTCAGAATAAAGCCCTTTTGATTGGGACTTATTAAAATACTCATCAAGAGGTATTTTGTCGGATATGCACGACGAAATACCTAATTAAAGATAGCCTAAAATCCTATCCTAGCATTTTTCTCTTCATTCTTTAGAGCAACTTCCTGCTCAAGTCTCTCATAAAAATCATCTCCATTTTTAATAGGTCTAAATTTCGCCTGCCTTCTCACACTAGCAAAATCTCCTGGTGCTAACAAGCCTAAATTTGAAACTTTTTTAGCTGCATTTTCATCAAATTTGACTTTTAGCAAGGCGCACTCTTTTTTAAATAAATTTAGCGCTTGATTTGGCAATAGATACCCAAACTCTAACTTTAGGTCAAATCTTCTTAGGCTTGCTTTATCTAGATTATCTATTAAATTCGTAGTAGCGATAAATATCCCGTCAAAACTCTCCATCTGCACTAGCATCTCGTTTACTTGAGTTATCTCCCAGCTTCGTGTAGCCATACTTCTATCTTGTAAAAAGCTATCTACTTCGTCAAATACAAGCACGGCTTTTTTATCTTTTGCTTCTTTAAAAGCTTCTGCTATATTTTGCTCGGTTCCTCCGACCCACATAGATAAAAGATCGCTTCCTTTTTTGATGATTATGGGCTTTCTTAGGCTTTTGGCGATAAATTTGGCATAGGCGCTTTTGCCGGTTCCAGGCACTCCGTATAGGCAAAACCTAGCGCCTTTGCTCTCTTTTATACCTTGCATTAGTTCGTTTAGGTCGCAGTCTGAGTTTACGAAATTTGGATCGTAGCTACTAGGTAGATCGTCGCTTGGCTTGTCTTTTTCTATCTCTCCGTATCCTTGGGCTTTTAGAGTGTTGCTTATCACTCGCTCAAAGGCCTTGTTTTTGTCTTTTGTGTTTAAATTTGAAACTACTAGGCTTGCGTTGCTAACTACGGCGGGAGCTATAAATTGATTCTTCGCTAGCTTTTTTATTAGCTTATTATCTATCAAATTTGCGCTGTATTCTTTGATGATTTTAGCTCTCATGTTTTCATTGGGCACCCCTAGCTCTATAGCTAGGTTAAAGCGTCTAACTACGGCATCGTCCATGCTGTAAATATCATTAGTTATCCATATAGTAGGTACTGCGTTTGTTTCTAGAGATCTATTTATAAAAGCTTTGCCACACTGTTTTCCTCTATGGGTTATAGTGCTAAATATATCCTCGGCTTCATCATACATAAGTAAATTTGATCCGGTAGATAAAACGTTTTGCGCAAGGCTATAATATCTTATCCTCTGAGTTTCATTTGCGTATTCACCGTCATCTGCGTAAGAAACTTCATAGAGTTTTAAATTTAGCTCTTTGGCCAGAACTTTACCAAGCTCGGTTTTGCCTGTTCCTGCTGAACCGTAGAGGAGCACGTTTACTCCTTTTTGCTTTTTACAAATAGCATTCTTTAGAAAAGAGACTAAAATTTGCGTATCTTCTTTTACGTGAGTATAGTTTTTGAGAGTCAAATTTGTTTCACTGCACGGCTCTATCGTGCTTGCAAATATTTCATCTATACTTTCGCATTTAACGAATAAAGTCCCTATAAAGTCGTTATTTATGATGTCGATTTTAGATCTTAGGCCTTCCGGCCAACGATTATCTAATTTTATTAGCGAAGTTTTGGCAAAAACTCCGTCTTTCCTAAATGCATTTTGAACATCATTAAATTCCAAATTCAATATATTAGATATTGCTTTAAATGCTTGTATATTACTTAGTCTACCCATCATTTCACAAGCACTATATATAATATCATAATTATACATAATTGCAACAAATCTTAAAATATCCCTTTCGACTATACTTAGTCCTAAATTTTCTTGAATTAAATTTAGATTGTGTTCTAAATCTTCTAGCTCGCACAATATTTTACTCTTTTCGAGGTTGACAAGCCTAGCTTTAAGTGCCTCAATCTCTATCTCAGAATTATCAAAAGATCCACTTGAGGAAATACCTAAAAAATCAAAAATATCATCTGGTTTGCGACTTAAAAACTCCTTTTCTCCTCCGGCTCTAAAAATCATACGGAGTATCCAAAGCATTGCAAGGTCATATATCTCGTTATCTACGTAAAAGTTTTCATTTCTCATGCTCCAACTCCTTGTTTGTTTTTGTTTGAAAGTATTTTACTGAGTAAAAAGGACAAATTTGTGTCTGGATTAATATAATCCAGACACAAAAGGCAAAACCGTAAATACAAATCTTCATAAATCTCGCGAAGAACTTGATCTCGTGAGGCATTACGCCAAGGCTTGGACGCTTTTGCAAAGATATAACGATAAAACTCTATGTATATATACAAATCTTGCGGGCGAAAATTTTACTCTAGGCTACGATGAAGCCATGCTCGCCATAAACGACCTAAAAGAATCGCTAATCCAAAAAGGCGAAGCATCGCAAATTTTCGTAATGCAAAAAGCGGGAGAATTTGAAGGGATACTCAAAAATATCTATCAAACCTTCGGCGGTTGCGAGCTGTTACTCACGGCGTAAGAAAAGGCGACAAAAACGACGGCAATAAACGAATCGGAGCTTTTATGTTTATTTTATTTCTATCAAAAAGCGGGCTTCTTTATAAAAACAACGGTGACCCCAAAATCAGCAATAACACGCTTGCCGCACTCGCACTACTCATAGCGCAAAGCGATCCGAATCAAAAAGAGATAATAGTAAATTTGACGACAAATTTACTAGACAATGGCGACTAAAATCATTTATTACACACTTCCAAAAAGATATCTTGTTTTAAAAAGTTTAACAAAAATAGATTTAAGCAAGTATCTTAATA
The DNA here is from genome assembly GCF_963515975.1 of Campylobacter showae. Taxonomy (GTDB): domain Bacteria; phylum Campylobacterota; class Campylobacteria; order Campylobacterales; family Campylobacteraceae; genus Campylobacter_A; species Campylobacter_A showae_F. The sequence continues at coordinate 20,041 of NZ_CAUPZM010000010.1, read as the reverse complement.
AATGCTACGGCCTATGACACTTATTATCTAACTTGAGAGATTGAGTTTATTATAAAGCCTAACAAATCCACTATTAATAGTACAATGGCATCCTACAACATCTGCTACATTTTTTTGATTTACAACTATTCCAAGATTTCTTAGATATTTAGCTGCTGCAATAATTTCATTTTCATCTATTATCCTGCCTGTTGTATTTTGTGGCGGCAAAATTTTGCCTATCACTTCTTTATACCAAAAAGGCATATCTTTAAAATCATGCGTAAAATCTCGATATGTCATATGATTTTGTTGAATAAAATTTAGTAAGCTATTAGGATAATTTTGAAAAAGATGATACGTCATCGCAGTCAATATAAAATCTTTTTGTATTGACTGCGTCTTTTTTGAGCTATACGCACTAAGTTTTTTACAAATAGCATTATACTCATCAATTAAAGGAAAATTTTTAAATTTCAGCCCCTCAATTCCATTCAACAAGCAACATATTTTCGTCATACTTTCAAATACGGAAAGCGAGCGAATTTTTTGTTGGTTAATTACAAAATAGCCGCTTTTTAGGCCATTTTCAAACCACTTTATAGCTTTTAATCCATATGTGAAGTTATCTCGTATTCGCACCGTCGTGATTAAACGTAAATCTTTACCGCATTTACTGCAAAAACAAATTTCTTTATGGCAATTTATTTTTGCAAGCCTAACCTTTTCGTAACACCCCCAGCATCTATCGGTAAGGAATACCCCATGCTCAGGACATGCATTATAAAAATAGTATCTCCATTTCTTCCTATAATATGGATTTTTGTCTTCCGATAAGCATTTTGGACAAAACATTAAACCGTTATGCGTACGCTTATCTGTTACTTTTCTAATCTGTTTAGGCGGATAAAGGCCGTTACACGAAAACAAATATCCCTCTTCGCTCCTGAGCGACATTTGCAATATATCTTGCTTACTTAGACTACTTTTTTCAGATAAATAGTCAAAAAGATTCTCATTATACAAAAAGTCTATATCTGTCCTACTTATAGAGCTACCGTCTTTTTTCACAAATAATGTCAAAAAAGAAGATAATCCTTGCCCATGCTCTATAGCAACGCGCACAAGCCAAGAACTAAGCAATTCATCCTTTAGAGGCTTTGGAACTATCAAAAAGAAATATTTTTTTATCCACTCATTACTCCTTTTCCATTTTTTCATACTACAACTTAGGAAGATATTCTATATCAGAGACTGTTATTTTTTCTTTCTTTGACTTAATTGCTCTTACCGCAGCCTTCTTTAAGAGATTGACCGTTCTGCCGATTAGCCCGCTGGATTGATGAAATAACGCGCTAATAATTTCTGGGTCATCTGCCATATTTGATGCTTCTTTTAATGGGAGACACTTTTCGTAGGTAGCCACGAAAGACCTAAATTTTTTATCGTTGCTCCATCTTGGCAACTCTATGGCAGGAAATCTCGACTCGGTTTCAGCCCCGATAGATAAAGCCGAATATGCCTCTCTTGTACCCGCCAAAACTATAGTCAAAGATAAATTATTGCTAAGCTGCTTTAGATCGTTAATAAAAGTACGTTGTCTATTTAAATTTCCAGTTAAGGCACTATGGATTTCATCGATTAAGATCATTCTAGTTTTTAATTTTCTTAGATGTCTTTCGGCTAATTTTGCTTTTTCTATAATCTTTGCCGTCGGTTTATGCGGCACAAATAGTTCATTTAGAATAAGGGAGTATAGTCTGCTTTCATCTGGAATAGTCGGGGCTTGAAAATATATGATTGGAATTTCATACACTAACTCCTTATCATATTCAACATATCCCAAGTTGCCGATACACAAATTATACATCCTTTTTAAAATTGCCGTCTTACCGTTATTCGAGTCTCCATAAACAAGCAATCCCTCATGCCGCATTTGCGGCGGATCCAAGAATTTATCTTTGAGCAAATCTATTAATTTAATGGCGGCCGGATATCCTATCCAGTGATCTTTTTTGCAGTATTTAATTCTTTCTTCATTGCTTTTTGACAAAAAATCTAACGCTTCGGAAATTAAATTTCTATCGCTCATTTTTATTCCACCGGATATAAGTCATATCCGTCTTGATTGTCGTCTATATTTACTTTTAACTTAATTTGCTTCCCCTGGTAATTTATTCGTTCTTTGTCTAATTGCAAAGTTTTTTCCTGATGCAACTTTGAATTTTGCTTTCTTTTTACTATTTTTTTTTGATCTATTGCGTTTTCGATATACCGATTTAGCCTATCATATGCCTCAAACACGTCATGAGTCTCGATATCTCTTCCCGTTACGACGCGTTTTGCTTCGGCTATAGAGGCTCTTAACTCAGATAAATTGATTTTTGGTCTTTTTATATCGGCATACGGAACTACTATATAATCTTTAATATCTTCATCATAAACGTAAATTTTACTTATGTCTCTAGGATCTCTTCTACAAATAACACAGTTATCTAAGTCAGGCTTTATTTTTTTATATTGTGTAGGTATAATCCATTTTCTAAGTACTTCGCTGAAGTATGTAATATAATCTATCGTAATACCGTTTTTTTGGACGGCTCTTTTTATTTCCGGCAACAACGCCATCCTAAGCTTTAAAGTATCTGCTGGAACAGTCGGCAAAAACGGTATACTCTTATCTTCGCCTAGTCCAAATACACCTTGATAAAATTTTTCTTCAGGCGTCATGCCCAGAGAACTATGTTCTGTTTTATGATAGATATTTATTACAAAATCAAGATACCACTTTTCTAATTCGTTTATAGTCATAGCGGCCTGCCCCTCGGAATCATATCTTCCTTTCTCAAAAGTATTTGAGAAAGTCGTCCCGGGTATTTCATGCATTTTTTTCATACAAGTTCCAATAACTCTTTCAACAGCTCCTCCAAATTCAGGCCTTGCTACCGGACGATAAATATCTTCTATTCTAAATTCTTCACAAAATCTATGCAAACTCATACTTCTAAAGTCTTTACCGTTATCCATGTGGATCTTTCTAGGTAGCCCATAAACCGGCCACTCCCCCTGAATTTGGTATTGACGCACAATATCGTCTTTGGGCAAAATTGCATTTAGCAAGCACTGTCCAACGCTAAAATAACTAGGCGCTTCCAAACTAATATAAAAACCGTATATCATTCTACTAAATATATCTATAGCTACCGTTATATACGGTCTGCCTATGCTTTGTCTAGTCTCTTTATCCACAACCATAACGTCAACTTTCGTATGGTCGATCTGAATAATATCCAAAGGCATATTAACCTCTGGAAAGCGATTTGGCATACCTCTAGTCTCTTTAACTCTTATGCCTTTTCTGTGTTTGGCTATAACCTTTGGGTGGATACTGTTTATTCTGTTTCGTATGGTATTTTTTGTTGGGATTTTGAGCCCGGCCGCGCTACATTTTTCAACGATTTTATTATAAATGCTAAGCAGTGGATAACGTTGCTTGTTTAAATACATGTCTTCAATAACATTTTGAATGATAGTATTTACGGATTCATCCAGCCTACTTTTACCCTTGGCTCCGCAATATTCTCTTTTGCTCGCCAGAGAAGTTATGGTACCGTACTCTTCGTACAAACTCAACCATCTGTATATCGTGGCAATTCCTTTTTTATGCTTTTTAGCTATTGCTTGTACATCTTTGGTAGTCCTGTTTTTAAGATTTAGTAGTGACTCTATTGTTTTATATCGTTTTAAAGCCTCCTCAAAATCGTCGTTCTTTATCTCAACCAAATCCTTATCAAGTTTTTTAACATTTTTCGGCTCTTTTATCAGCTCGCTTACTTTGACTATTTTTTCATTAAAAGGTTCAATAGTTCTTTTTAATAAGACTTCATCAAAATTTGTATACGCTTTCACACAGTACTCTAGATCATTATAAAAAATATTTGTATTTATATCAAATTTTATAACATTACTCATAATACCACCTCTATTAACGAGTTCATAGTTACCTTATTATTCTCTAAATTGGTTCTTAATTTATTGTTAGCAACAAGCGACCATATAGCATTTGCTATAACAGGATAATCCTTAAGGCTAGAGGAGATACATTTCGATAAACTATACGCAGTCATGCTCTTGCTATTTTTTAGGACTTCAAATATTCTATTTTCGTGTTCGCTTTCTACTGGGTTTAATTTAAATTTATATAAAAAATCTAGATTATTAAGATATATAGAACTTAATGATTTTTCGTTAAATAATTCAAAATTCAAATTTCTATTCTTGGCAAGCACTTTTGTTGCTTCAAATTTTTCTTCAAAATATATCTGTTTCTTTTCGATCTCTTCAGTATACTTTATTTCAACCAAAGAGTCCTTAAGTGCCAAATTTTTACCCCTGACCACATAGCAATCCATACTATAAACCATATTTTTATTTTTAAAAAATATTTCTATTTGAGGTTGCTCGTAATAAAAAATAATGTCATCATTAAATTCCAATGACAAGAAATAAGATTTTTCCAATAACGATTCAAAACCGATAGATTTGCCGTTTTTAAGACTTGGGAAATGACCCGTAACTGAACGATAATTCTTTTTAATTTTACGTTGAGGAAATTTAATATAGTCTTTTATCATAATTGCTTTTTGGCCTAAAAATTATTTTGTAATATTCTATACAAAATGTTCTTAAAAAATTATAATTTTTCTCCTTATTATCAAATTATATAGATATAATTAAATACATGCCAGAGAACGATTTCTTCTCCATATTATCAAATTATCTTTTGTAATTATCAATTTTTATTTTACACTTTAGAATATATAAAAGTTTATGTCATGCTTACCAAAAAAGATAATATCGCTATTTATAAGGCAAAAACTTTATTATCAATTTTTATTTTATATGACATGAACGCGAGGGAGTCGCAGTAAGCCGCGATAAAATGCTATTTAACAAGGATGAGCGTTAAATTTGAGGTTAAATTTAACGCTCCGCCTTTTTGGCGTTAAATTTCTAAACCCGTCAAATTTAATCGTATCTGCTAATCTCTATCAAATTCCCATCCGGGTCGCGCACGTAGATTGAGCTTATAGCTCCAAGCGCTCCGGTTTGCGGCACTACCCTCTGCTCTACGGCGATACCCGAAGCCTCCAGCTCCTCCAAAACCGACTCAGGCGGCGTATCCGTAAGCAAGCAGATATCGGCCGTTCCGACGTTTGCGTTTCGCGCGTTTGGCAAAATCTCCTCGCCTTTTACGTGCAAATTTATCTTTTGCGAGCCAAAGGCCAGAGCCTTGCGTCCGTTTGCAAAATCAAACTCCCGCATACCCAGCACGCGCACGTAAAAATCAAGCGTCCGTTGCAAATTTGCCACCGTTAAAACGATGTGATCGATCGAAGCGATACGCATAAATTCTCCTTTTAAATCAAATTTAGTCAAGTATTGCCCGCCAAAAACGGCAAATTTGACGGCGTAAATTTAAAGCCGATCGGCGTCAAATTTTACAGTGCGGGTAAATCAAAACCGAATTTAAATTTAGCCGACTTGCAAACCGTTAAATTTAATCGCCCAAGCCAAATTTGGATTCAAATTTTAGCTCCGAAAGCCTTAAAAATACGACATAGTAAATGATTATTTAAAAATAATTTAAATATTTATACTATTTACAAGAAAAATAAAAGTTTAATTTTCATAAGAGTATAATCTCGATTATTCTTCAAAAACCGTTGAAAGGAAAGTAATGTCCGTAAAACAAGAAAGACGAGATTTTATCGGTCTAGCGTTTGGCGCGGTAGCCGCAGTCGGCGGCGTAGCGACTCTCGTAGCCGTTAAAAAGACCTGGGACCCGCTTCCTAGCGTAAAGGCGGCCGGATTTACGACTGTAGATCTTAGCCCGATGAAAGATGGCGAGATGCGCCAAATCGAGTGGCGTAAAAAGCCGATATTCGTTCTAAAAAAGGATGCTTCGATGGCGCCTAACGACAAGCGCGATATCGTAGTAGAGGGCGCTAGATATATGGTCGCGATCGGGCTTTGTACGCATCTTGGCTGTATTCCCGAGTGGAAACCCGGCAAACAAGTTTTCGTTTGCGCCTGTCACGGAGGCGAATTTGACGCAGACGGCGTAAATACCTTCGGCCCTCCTCCTCGACCGCTAGACATACCGCCGTTTAAGATAGACGGCACAAAACTCGTTCTGGGCGAAACCAGCCCCGAATACGAAAAACTAGCGGCTCAAGTGTAAGGAGGGGAAAATGCACATCAGAAAATCAACGGGCGTTTTAGACTGGCTAGATCAGAGGATCGCCTTAAACAAGCTAATGAAAGTACTCGTCAGCGAATACTGGATACCGAAAAATATAAATTTCCTCTGGGCGATGGGCGTTATACTAACGACACTTTTTGCTTTGCTTATTTTTACCGGATTTATGCTAGTTATGTACTACAAACCGGACATAAATTTAGCCTTTGACAGCGTAAATTTGACTATAATGAAAGAGGTCGAGTACGGCTGGCTATGGCGTCACATACATGCGGTTGCGGCTTCGGTCGTGTTTTTGATCATCTACATACATACCTTTACGGCGATCTACTACGGCTCTTATAAAAAAGGTCGCGAGATGATTTGGGTGAGCGGTATGTTGCTCTTCATCCTGTTTTCAGCCGAGGCTTTTAGCGGATATATGCTACCTTGGGGGCAGATGAGCTACTGGGCAGCGATGGTTATCACGAATTTATTCGGCGGCATCCCGGTTATCGGCGATGCGGTAGTCGAGTGGATCAGAGGCGACTATGCCGTTAGCGATCCGACTTTGACGAGATTTTTCATGCTTCACGTATGCTTGCTACCGATCGTGCTGATCGCAGTCGTCGCGATACACTTTTACACCCTTCGCGTCCCGCACGTAAATAATGAAACGGGCGAAGAGATAGACTTTGATGTCGAGGCTGAAAAATATCTAAGCGGCGATAAGAAAAATGCTAAAGTTATTCCGTTTTGGCCGGGATTTTTGGCAAAAGACTTTATGTACATCGGCTTTTTTATGATTTTCTTTTTCTATTTAGTCTGTTTCCATTTCAACTTTGCGATGGATCCGATAAATTTCGAGCCGGGCAACGCTCTAAAAACCCCTCCCCACATCTATCCTGAGTGGTATTTCTTGTGGCAGTATGAGATTTTACGCGGATTTTTCTTCGACATTTTCGGCTTTAAAGCTTACAACATCGGCCTTATCGCGTTTGCGATCGCAGGCGTAGCTCTATTTTTCATGCCGCTTTACGACAGAAGCGACGTCGTAGCTCCGGCTCACGAGAGAAAGGGCTTTTTCGTATGGTTCTGGCTGCTAGTGGTCGATATGATCGTGCTTACGATCTTCGGTAAGCTACCTGCCGACGGCGTGACGCTTGGTATTTCAAACTCATGGATAGGATTTTACTCGACCATTACGTTTTTCGTTCTGCTTTTTGTCGTTTTACCTATCATAACGACTCTTGAGAAAAAAGGAGCGGTAAAATGAGAGAGTTAAAAATTTTCATAATCGTAGTTATTTTAACCGGCGTAACATACTGGGGTATCGAGCCTTACGCGCACAACGTCATGCATCCGCACGTCGGTGCGGCCGATTACGACTTTGGCACCGAGGATATAAATCAAGCCAAATCCGTAGTAGAAGCTAGACAAAAAGCCCTCGATGCGACAAAAGCTCTGAATGACGAGAAAAAAGTTGCCGGAGCACAAAAAGATCTCGAAGAGGCACAAAAATCCCTCGAAGACTACACCGCGTTTTGGAACGATATAAAGGCTATAAATTTAGCCAAAGGCGACGCTACTAAAGGCGCAGAAACCTTTGCAAACGCTGGCTGCGCAGGCTGTCACGGAGTCGAGGCTGCGGGTATGCCGACAGCTATGAGCGCTGCTGAACTTAGCGAAGCGTACGGCGTAGTGCCGCCTGATCTTAGTAGCGCGGGAGCGATATACGACGAGCATTTCTTGGCAGCCCTCATCAAAGATCCGACCAAGGCGCTAAAACTAACGCATAAATTTAACGACGAAACTCCGTATCCGATGCCTGCCTTTTTCGGAGCGGGCGGAGAGGATCCAAACGCCGAGATAGCTGATATGGTCGCATATCTAAAGTCTATCGCGCCTAAAGAAATCAGCGACGAGAAGGTATTTCTCGATGCGTGTCAGAGATGCCACGATATGAAATACGAAAACAAATACGTTCTAACCAACCGCATAAATTTGGCCGCCTACATGGGCTCAAACCCTCCTGATTTATCGATGATGATCCGCTCAAAAGGCGATGATTATCTGCATAAATTTATAAACGACACGCAAAAAATGCTACCGGGCACCTCGATGCCTCGCGTGGGTCTAAATAAAGCCAGCGAGGACAAAGTCGTAGCCTATATGGCAAAAGCGGGCGACGCCAAAAAAGCCGAGCGCGAAAGCCTAGGTATAAACGCGATGATCTACTTCTTGATATTCGGTATATTCGGATGGCTTTGGAAACGCAAAGTCTGGTCTGACTTACACTAAAATTTGAGCCCGACTCCGGGCTCAAATCTCTCTTTAAATTTACTCCTTAATTTCTAAAATTTATCCGCCGATTTAGAAGTCGTCGTAAAATTTACTCAGCACTCGCGACGCCTTGTCTGGGCTCAAATTTGATCACAAACAAATACTAATTTTACGTGCCTATAGTTTAAATTTGGATACGTTTTGAGCGTAATAAAAACTATAAATATAGATTTTACAGCATTTTTAAGAACGCGTACCGATCCTGCTTTTTACGCTATGAACGAAGCAATACGGCAAGATCATTTGTATTTTCTTGGCGGAGGCGAACTAAGTAGCGTGATTTATAGACGCATTTTTAAGTTAGAGCTTAGCTTGTTTTAGTTTTTCATAATTTTTCTTGATTTAGGTCGTCTTTAAATTTATTTCCCGGTGTTAAAATCGGCTATCAATTTTGATTTGCAAATTTCAAAAAAGGGTAAATATGAACGGTCTCAAATTTACAGTCAAGCTTTTCGCGACCATCGCGGCGCTTTGCCTCGGGTTAAATTTAAGCGCCAGCGAGCTGGACGGCAGGTGGAGTATCGTCTCGGCAAACATAGACGGGCAGGAGGTGCAAACGGCGGGGCAAAAGTGCTTTGAGGATTCGTTTTTCGAGGTTAGCGGCCGCGAGGCAAAGCTAGGCCTTAGCTCCGTAGGCGAGGGCGGCGCGTGCAAAAGCGGCGCGGCAAGCTACGCCTTTAAAAGCATGGGTGCTGGCAAATACGCGCTGGGCCCTATCGGCGAATTTTGGCTAGAAAAAGACGCACTAAAGGTAAAGCAGTCCTTAGACGGCGGCAATTTTATCGTCTTTTCTTTCAAAAAAGACGCGGCCGCAAACAAAGCCATGGCAACCGCAATCGGCTCAAATTTAGGCGCGGACGAGCTAGAGGGCAGATGGGAGATCGACTCGGTCGCAGCACAGGGGCAGACGTTTAAAACGGCAGGCCAAAAGTGCTTTGAGGATTCGTTTTTCCAAATCGCAGGCGGCAAAGCCACTGTTAGCATCGTAGCGGCAAATCCGGACGGCACGTGCAAAACGGGCGCGGGAGAAAGCGGTTACAAAAGCCTTGGCGCAGGCAGGTACGCGCTAGATAACGACGCGGGAGAATTTAGACTTAAAAACGGCTCGCTCGAATACGAACAAAGCGCGGGCGGCGTCTTGTTTACCTTTAAAAAAAGCCGCGCGGCTCAGGCTAGCTCAAATCAGGCGCAAGCCAAATCAAGCTCAAATTTAGAACCCGAAAAAGACCCTAGCGTCAAGCATAGCGACGCGGGAGCGAGCAAAAAAGGCACGGGCGTGTTTGCAGGCAAGTGGCTCTTCATAAACACCAATACCGACATATCCTTTTATCTGCGCGACGACGGCACTTACGCGAGCCGTTTAGAAAAGCCCGACTGGCGCACGCGCATCGACGGCACGTATAAAAAAGACGGCAAAAAAATCGTACAAACCGCCAACGACGGCGAGCAAAGCACATATAGCTGCGAGGATACGGATTGCACGTTTTTGTGGAGCGACGGCGGATACCATCTCTTTAACGCTCAAATCTTAAATGAGGTGCCAAAGGGCAGCTACTCATTCACCGCCGTTGGCTCCATGTCCGTTTACAACGCCTCGGGCGGCACAGATATCGTGGGCGGCGGCGTGAGTGGGTACTATGACTTCGACGGCAAAGGCCGCTTCAAGGACGGCAGTTTTTCCTATTCCTCCGCCGCCATGAGCAATGTGGGCGGTGGAGGAACAAGATCTAGCAGTAGCGCGGGCTCATATACGCTAGATGCGGGCGAGCTCACGCTCAGATACGACGACGGACGGACGCAGCGACATAGCTTTTTTTACATCCCACCCACTAGCGAAGGCAAGGCGGGCGGAGCGGTCGTCGACGGCGCGATATATTTTTTGGACGAATAGCAATCCATCGGCATAAAACCAGGGCAAATTTGACAACAAAAAGCCGAAGGCAAAACCGCCGCAGACGGCTTAAAAATTTACGAAAGGAAAAATATGGCTAAATTTAAATTTTTTGCAATCCTCGCGGCGCTTTGCCTCGGGTTAAATTTAAGCGCTAGCGAGCTAGAGGGCAGATGGAGCATCGTTTCGGTTACGGCGCAGGGACAGACGTTTAAAACGGCAGGCCAAAAGTGCCTCGAAGACTCTTTTATCGAGGCTAGCGGCGATAGCGCGCGCCTAAGCCTAAGTAGCGCGGGCGACAGCTCATGCGAAAAAGCCGAACAAAACTTCGCTCTAAAAAGCCTAGGCGGCGGCAGATACTCGCTTGGCGGCACAGAGCTACGGCTAAATAACGGCTCGCTCGAATACAAACAAGGCACGGGCGACGGCGAAATAGTATTTACCTTTAGAAAAGACGAGGTAAATTTAGCCGGCATCGTAAACGGCGCCGTAAATCAAGCAGGCCTCGGCAGATCAAATTTAAGCGAGATCGAGGGCAGATGGGAGCTAGTCTCGTTAAAGGCGCAGGGGCAGAGCTTTAAAGTCGCGGGACAAAAGTGCTTCAGCGACTCATTTTTTGAGATCAGCGGCGATGAAGCGACGGTAGGCATCGTGGGCGTAAATCCGGACGGTTCGTGCAACAATAGCGCGGGCAAAAGCGGCTATGAAAGTCTAGGCGGCGGCAAATACGCGCTTAGCGCTAAAGGGCTGGGCGAGTTTTGGCTAAAGGACGGCATGCTCGAATACAAACAAGTCGCGGACGGGCAAGAGGTCTTATTCGTCTTTAAAAAAAGCGCAAGTAGCGCGCAAGCAAAAGCAAGCAAATCAAGCTCAAATTCGGCCGAGCCCGCAAAACCCGCAAAGGACTCTAGCGTCAAACACAGTAGCGCCGGGGCGAGTAAAAAGGGCTCGGGGGTATTTGGCGGTACGAAATTTAACATGCTTTTAAACACGAGCGAGGATTATTCCTTTTACCTACGCGACGACGGCACATACGCGAGCCGCCTAGAAAAGTCCGACTGGCGCACGCGCATCGACGGCACGTATAAGGTCAAAGACGGCATCCTAACGATAACCAGCAACGACGACTACGACACGAGCTACTACTGCGAGAACGACGACTGCACCTTTTTGTGGAACTCCATCGGCACGGGATATTATATGTTTCAGGCGCAAATTTCAAGCCAAATGCCAAAAGAGTGCTTCTCGTTTCGCAAGGACAGCTCGTCGTCCCTGTACGGCTGGTCGGGCGGCAGCGATACTGTGAGCGTAGGCGTGAGCGGATACTACTGCTTTGACGGCAAAGGGCGCTTTAGCTCGGGCGGATCGTCGTATGCTATGGCAACCTCGGGTACCCCAGGCGGCAGCATAGACGGGGGCAGCTCAAAATCGCGCAGCGACGAGGGCTCATACACGCTTGATCAAGGCGAGCTAACGCTAAAATACGACGACGGTACGGTCGTTCGCCACAGCTTTTTCTACACTCCGCCGCTAGGCAAGGACAATAAAACTATGGCAATCATCGACGGCGAGGTTTATCGGTAGGCTGGCTCTTTTTAGTCGGTAGGATTTTAGTATTTTAGCCCGTTTTTGATCGGGCTAAACTTACATGCTGCGCCAGTCAAATTTGATAGCCTGCTCTCGCCTCTCACGACCATCAAATTTGCTTGCCGCTTAGCTCAAAACCTAACTTAAAATTTAACGCCGTACATTAATTTCCATCGTCAAATTTACCCTTACTCGCCCCGTCAAAAATCTCAAATTTAACGCGTAAAAAATATTTTTTAACTTTCCCTCGCTTTTTACGCCTGATTTTTGGCTATAATTTCAACCAAAGCAGATCGCGGTCGCGATTTACGTTTGCATAAATTTATCTTCATTACGGTTTTTGCAAATTTACCCAAACCCGAGCTCAAATTTGCGCTTGAGTTTAACGAAGTTCCGCGTGTCGGAAAAATTTTCTACGGATCAGAGTATGCATTTTATCGATACCAGCATCGGCGGTGCGTCGTCAAAGGTCGCTGTTATGGACGAACGCGGCGAATTTTGCGAGCTGTTTTTGCTACCTAGCGGCTTTAGCGCGGTTAAGGTCGCGCGCCAGATCAAGCAAGCTTTAGAGCAAAAAGGCTACACAGAGGACTTCGTGACGGCTACGGGGCTACGGACGCGTTAGCGTAGAGTACGCGCGGCTTAGCATGAGCGAAATTTTATGCCACGGCCTTTGGTAGGCACTTTCTGCTTGAGCAAGACTGCACCGTAGAGGGCGTAGGCGGGCAAGACACTAAAGCGATCAAAATAGAAAACGGCAAGCCCGTGGATTTTATCATGAATGACAAATGCTCGGCGGGCACGGGCAAATTTTTAAAGATCCGCGCGGGCCGCTTGAGGCTTGAGCTGGGCGAAATTTACAAAACCGCCCGCAAAAATACCGCGATCAAAATTAGCTCAACGTGCACTGTTTTTGCAGAAAGCGAGAATGTCTCGCTAAGCGCAAACAAAGCCAAAACTAGCGAGATCGCCTACGATACCCTCGATTCCTCCGCGCACAAGGTCGCCTCACTCATCAAACGGCTGGAAAATCAAATTTACTTTTTAAGCGGCGAGCGGGTAAATTTCAAATTTGCAAATTTAAAATTTATGTAGCCAAATTTATTTTTTAAACCCTTTTTTGACCTAAATGCATTTTATAAATACTATTTTATAATTTTTCTACATAACATAAAACGGGTATTTTGGCGCTAGGAAGTCATTAAACTAAATTTAATAAGATTATTTTTGGTTTTACGAATATTTTGTATAAGACTCGTATAAATTTAAATAATTCAAAATAAATAGGCAACTTACAAAAAGTTCAAGAAACTTTTTGTAAGAGTACTATTTTTTTAACGTTATTTGCTCTCTTCAAATGCGCCTGCAGATAAGATTTTAGCTATTCTAGCGTTTAAAAGCTCATCCACTTTTAGCTTTTCAAGTTTATCTAGCTCGGTTATAAAATAGCTCGCAAGCGCTTTTACTGCACTCTCTTTATCTCTATGAGCGCCGTTTATCGGCTCTTCTATGACGTCGTCTATCAAATTTAAGCTTTTTAGATCATCGGCGGTTATTTTCAGCGCTTTGGTAGCTTGCTCCTGTTTTGACGGGTCGTTCCAAAGTATAGCTGCGCAACCCTCCGGCGAGATAACCGAAAAAACTGAATTTCGCATCATGGCTAGCTTGTCGGCTACACCTATAGCTAGAGCCCCGCCGCTTCCGCCCTCGCCTATAACGACGGCTATCATTGGAGTTTTTAAATTTGCAAATTCAAATAAATTTCTAGCTATCGCCTCGCTTTGACCGCGCTCCTCAGCTGCAACGCCAGGATATGCGCCCGGAGTATCTATTAAAAATAGTATCGGGAGTCCGAATTTCTCAGCCATTTTAGCTATTCGTAAGGCTTTGCGGTAACCCTCTGGATGAGGCATGCCAAAATTTCTTTTTAGTTTATTTTTGGTTCCTCGGCCCTTTTGCTCGCCTATAACGACGACTTTTTTAGAGCCTATATAGCCGATAAAGCAAACTATCGCTCCATCATCGCGATACGCTCTATCGCCGTGAAGCTCATAGTAATCCCTCATCATGCCTTTGATGTAATCAATAGCATAAGGGCGATCCGGGTGACGAGCTAAAGCAAGGCGCTGAAACTCGTTAAGATTTTTGTAAATTTTAGCGGTTTCTTTTTCTAAATTTTTATTTAGAATTTCCACCGCATGTTCATCGCCGCGAATCCTCGCATTTGCGATATCATCATCTATTTGCTTGATACCTTGTTCAAAGTCTAGATAACTTGCCATTATATCTTCTTAAATATAATAGAGCCGTTCGTACCGCCGAATCCAAAAGAGTTACTCATAACGGCGTTTAGCTCAGCTTTTCTAGCCACGTTTGGCACATAGTCTAGATCACACTCCTCGTCTTTGGTTGCGTAGTTGATAGTAGGCGGTATAAGGCCTTCTTGCATAGCCATTATGGACACGACGGCCTCTATCGCGCCAGCCGCGCCAAGGCAGTGCCCCGTTTGTCCCTTAGTAGAGCTGACCGGCGGTACATTGCCGCTAAAAAGAGCCTTTAATGCTGCAGTTTCGTTTTTATCATTGGTCGGCGTCGAAGTGCCGTGTGCATTAATGTAGTCGATCTGCAAATTTCCAGCCATTTTCAAAGCCTTTTTCATCGCAGAAAGCGGTCCTTCAAGTGAAGGCGAAGTGATATGATACGCATCGCCGCTCTCGCCAAATCCTACTATCTCGGCATAAATTTTAGCCCCTCTAGCCTTTGCGCTTTCATACTCTTCGAGCACGAGCGCACCGCTTCCTTCGCCCATGACAAAGCCGTCTCTGTCTTTATCAAAAGGTCTTGATGCCGTCTGCGGATCGTCGTTTCTAGTAGAAAGCGCCTTCATAGCCGCAAATCCGCCGATGCCTACGCCGCAAACCGTAGACTCGGAGCCTACGACTAGCATTTTTTGCGCTTCGCCGACCATAATGGTTTTAGCCGCTTCGATGATGGCGTGAGTAGATGCCGCGCATGCAGTTACGCTAGAGATATTGGGCCCTTTTAGGCCGTGCTCTATCGAAACTATGCCACCTAGCATATTAACTAGCGCAGAAGGTATAAAAAATGGAGAAATTCGTCTTGAGCCTTTTTCAAGTAAGATATTGGAGTTTTTTTCGATATTAGGCAAGCCGCCTATGCCGGCAGCCGAGCTAACGCCGAAATTTTCAGCGTCAAATTCGCCGAAATTTGCATCAGCCATAGCCTCCTTGGCAGCCTTTAGTCCAAGCTGGATAAATCTATCGACTTTTTTGACCTCCTTAGCGTCCATCACGCTAAGCGGGTCAAAGTCCGTTATCTCGGCAGCAATCTGAACTGGAAAATCGCTCGCGTCAAAAGAGGTTATCTTTTTTACGCCGGTTTTACCTTCGCAGATAGCTTTAAATGAACTATCTTTGTCGAGCCCTAAAGCGTTGATCATCCCAATCCCGGTTACTACGACTCTTTTCAAGATCTCTCCTTACAAAAACTTATTTGTTTAGTTTCTCGATGTAGCTTACGACGTCGTTTATAGTGATCAGCTTTTCAGCGTCGCTGTCAGGTATCTCTACCTCAAATTTCTCCTCAAGAGCCATAACTAGTTCAACTACGTCAAGCGAGTCCGCACCCAAATCCTCGATAATCTTAGACTCAAGCTTTACAGCATCTGGAGCCACGCTTAGTTGCTCGACTACTACGTCTCTTACATCATCAAATATTGCCATTTTCTTCTCCTAAAAATTAAAAATTTCGTGATTTTAATATATTTTAGCTTAAACTTTCGCAAAAATGTAAATTTACGCCCTTACATATATAGTCCGCCGTTTATCTTTAGAGTCTCGCCCGTGACGTAGCTAGCGTGATCGCTTAGCAAAAACGCCACAGCTTCAGCCACTTCGCTAGCGCTTCCAAATCGCTTTAGCGGGATGTTGTCGCTGTAGGTTTTTTTGATCTCGTCGCCCAGCTCGCTCGTCATATCAGTCTCGATAAAGCCCGGAGTAACGCAGTTAAAGCGAATATTTCTCGCCGCACCCTCTTTGGCGAAGCTTTTGTTCATCGCGATCATTCCGCCCTTGCTAGCAGCGTAGTTAGCTTGCCCCGCATTACCCATCTCGCCTACGATCGAGGCCACGTTTACGACGGCGCCGAAGCGTTTTTTGCTCATTACTTTTAGCGCCTCGCGGCAACCGATAAAGGCCGAGGTCAAATTTGTGCCTATCACGCTAGTAAAATCCTCAGTCTTCATGCGAAGCGCGAGCTTGTCGTTCGTGATACCGGCGTTATTTACGAGGTAGCTTAGCTCGCCGTCGGCATCTGCGATCAAATTTATCGCTTTTATAAACTCATCCTCGTCCGTCGCGTCAAATTTTACCACTGCAGCCTGTCCGCCGCTTGCTACGATCTCAACTTGCAGGGCATCGGCGATCTCGGGCTTTGAGCGGTAGTTTATCCAGACTTTTAGTCCCATTTGCGCTAGGGTTTTGGCTATCTGCGCGCCGATACCGCGGCTTGCGCCGGTGATTAGCACGTTTTTTCCGCTAAATTTCATTTTTTCTCCTTGATTTCAAATTTGACCCGCATTTTATCAGACGAAAGCTAAAAAACCGATTTTGCGGCGCAAAACCCGCTGGCGTAAATTTTAGCCAGCTATCTCGTCAGCTCAAAGCTAAGATCGATCAGATCCTCCACCTGCTCGGGCGAGATTTTGGAGCTTAAATTTACGCTGATCCAGTGCTTTTTATTCATATGATATGCGGGCAAAATTTGATCACCGTCACGCAGGATCGCCGCGAGATCGGGCTTGCATTTTAGATTTAGTATTTCTAGCTTCTCTGCGCTTTTAAGCCCCAGCTTGCCGCCGTCCACGCGCATAAAAACGGCGAACCATTTTTGGTTTTTCGCGTGGCGAAACACGGCAAATTCCGGGTGTTTGTCAAATATCCGCTCGCCCTGAGCGCCGAATTTCTCCTTTATGTAGCTAAAAACTCGCTTCTGCACAGGCATCATCTGCTTCCTTTGCAAAAGCAGGCGTCCAGATGATCGTCCACTACGCCCGCGCTTTGCAAAAACGCATAGACGCTCGTGGGCCCCAGAAATTTAAACCCGCGCTTTTTCATTTCTTTTGCGACGAAGCCCGCAAGCGGCGTGGTAGCAGGAATCTGCTTTATGTTTTCGTAGTGATTTACGATGGGCTTGCCGTCAAATTTTGGATCAAATTTAGGCAACAGATAGCCCCAAAGATAGTCGTAAAAGCTACCAAACTCGCTTGCGACGGCGAGAAATGCGCGGGCGTTTGCGGCAAGCGAGTTTAGCTTCAGGCGGTTTCTGATGAGTGCGGGATTTTGCATAAATTTTGCCGTCTGCTCCTCGCCGTAGAGCGAAATTTTGCGCGCGTCAAATCCATCAAACGCCGCTCGCATCGCCTCGCGCTTAAGCAGCACGGCATGCCACGAGATACCTGCCTGAAAGCCCTCGAGCAGGATAAGCTCGAAAAATTTCGCATCGTCTTTTATGAGCCTGCCCCACTCCTCGTCGTGATATACGCGCTCCAGCTCGCTTTTCTCCGCCCAGTCGCAGCGTATTTTAGGTTTTTGAGTATTTGGCAAATTTGACCCCTTGTTCTTATAAATTTGAGAGATTGTAGCGAAATTTGGGTTAAGAATAATGACGGGGAATCAACTTTTATCTGGCAAAATTTGATTAAAATTCGGTAAATTTGAAAGTGATTGAAGCCGTTTTTACAAAATTTAAAAGTACCGCAAGCCGAATTTAGCCTGCGATACAAAATTTAAAACGAATTATCGCGAGCTTTAGGCGAGGCGGATCTAAATTTTAGAGCGCAGATAGAACATTTAGTTCATCTAGCGATAAAATTTAGATCAAACGAAGCATAAACTCGCGAGAACTTCGTTTTATGATTAGCCTATATTCTCTCCCGCAATCATACCAAACGTTAAGCAGTCAGCTATCGCCACGCTACCTAAGCGGCTAGCTCCGTGTACGCCGCCGGTGATCTCGCCTGCGGCAAATAGTCTAGGAATAGGCATCTCTGTTTGTAGCGAGATAACCTGAGCTTTGGTATTGATATCGATACCGCCCATAGTGTGGTGAAGCTTCGGCGTACCGCGCATAGCGTAGAACGGTGGTTTGGAGATATCTACGCCGTTTGTAGTGGTTTTATCCATAGGTTTACCAAAGTCCTCGTCTTTGCCCGATTTAACGAAGCTATTATATCTATCGACGGTCTTTTTTAGCTCTGCGGCAGGGATTTTATAAGCCGCCGCTAGTTCGTCTAGAGTTTCAAATTTCTTTAGTACGCCAGATTCCAGCGGTTTGGTGTAGTGCTCAGGTATGACCATATTTTTTACGCCATCGCTATCGCAGAAGTTGATCGGATAGATATCTGCTTTTGCGTCGATTACTTTAAACATAGCTTGAGAGCGGGTGCGGCGGTCTGCTAGCTCGTTCATATAGCGTTTGCCAGTTCTTGGATCTACTGAAATTCCGTAGCGGAAGCTTCCGTTTACGTTAAACATAGAGCCTACGCCAAAGCCTTTTTCGTCAGGGCATGCCCATGGACCAAATTGTATCCAGCTTAGCTGAACAGGTGTAGCGCCGATCCTAAACGCCTCTTTCATAGCGCCTGCGGTTGCGCCAGGATGGTTGGTGCTATCCGTAGTAGGTAGGATAGACGGATCTTGAACTTGTCTAAAGAATACGTCGCGGCAGAATCCTCCTGCGGCTAGTACTACGCCTTTTTTAGCTTTTATAACTTTTTTAGTTCCCGTAGTGTTTTCGGCGTCGTCTTTTTGGCTCTTTGGATCAAATTTATAATCCTCTCTGATGATTACGCCGTCTACGCCGCCGTCTTCGCCTAGGACGAATTCGTCAAATTTAGCTCTTTGTCTTAGCTCGCAGCCTTGTAGGTTTTTAAAGTATTCTACCATCGGCTGAACGATACCAGAACCCGAGCCGTTAGCGGTTTGAAGCGATCTAGGTACGCTGTGTCCGCCTGCGTGAGTAACTTTATCTATGTATTTAGCGCCGCATTTTAGAGTTAGTTTATATGCGTCTTGCGCGCGAGTAGCGATGGTGTCGATTAGATCTACGTGGTTTAGGCCGCGGCCGGCTTTTAGGCAGTCTTTGATGAAGAGCTCGTTGCTATCTTTGATGCCTTCGGCTTTTTGTTTGTCGCTGTTTGGAACGGCAAATATTCCGCCGTTAATAACGGAGTTACCGCCGACGCGTCCCATCTTTTCTAGGATTAGGACTTTGTTGCCTTTTTCGGCTGCTGTTATACCGGCTGCAAGTCCTGCAAAACCGGAACCAACGATAACTACGTCCCACTCTTCGTCAAATTTGACGTCTTTAGAGTTTACGGCTGCTTGCGCATTTACCGCACCTAAAGCCAAGGCTCCTGCGCCTACCATACTTAACTTAACAAAATCTCTTCTTGAAACGTTTGAGTTTTTCATAGCTTCTCCTTTAAATTTACGTTAGCTATCTACCTGTAAATCTTTAATTTACGACTCTACTCTAAATACCTTTATTACTCTTGGCGTCTTTGGGCGTCCTCCTTAGATTAAATTTATTTTAGCTAGTGTTATTATAGGACTTAACTTTAAAGAATAAGCTTAAATGAAGGTGTAATTTATAATTTATTAGTAATATTTAAAGATTTATTTAGCCTCAAAACGTGACTATACGGGCTGGGGGTAGAATAAAAATAAAATCGAATTTTATGCGGTTAAATTTGGTTGGGGTGTGGGGATTAAAAATAGAAGAGTTGGTTTGGGTGAAATTGGGGATAAATTAGAATTTTTTGTAAATGAGTAGATGGAATTTGAGGGCGCCGAATATTTTATCAGGAAAAAGGAAAGTAAAAATTTGAGAATACTTTTCGGTGGTGTCCCCAACAGGATTTGAACCTGTGGCCTCAGAATTAGGAATTCTGCGCTCTATCCAGCTGAGCTATGAGGACA
>NZ_CAUPZM010000009.1:0-77074 GCF_963515975.1 Campylobacter showae | reverse complement strand
GCCATCTGATAAAGCGCCTCTCTAAAGTGCTTTGGCGCCTTGCTCTCGACCCTGCCGCGCACGCCGTTAAAACCCTCGTTTAAAAGCGCCCTAAGGCTCCAGCCTGCGCAGTAGCCCGTGAGGCAGTCTAGGTCGTGGATGTGATAGTCGCCGTTTCGGTGCGCGAGACCCTCTTCTTTACTATACACCTTATCTAGCCAGTAGTTGGCGATGACCTTGCCTGCGGTGTTGTTGATGAGACCCGCGTTTGAGTAGCTGGTGTTTGAGTTAGCCAGGATGCGCCAGTCGGTACCGTTGATGTACTCGCTGATCGTTTGGGTGGAGTTGATGTAGGTCGTATCTTCGTTTAGTCCTAAAATTTGCTCGCGCTGAAGCTTGTGCGTGTGTCGGTAGAGCATAAAGCTCTTCATCACGTCGAAGTGTCCCGCGTTAAAAAGCGCCTTTTCGATGTAGTCTTGCACGTCCTCGACGCTCAAAACTTCACTGTCAAACACGTGCCCCATCACATCCAAAAAGACCTTGTCGTCGTACTCTTTAGACTCGCTTTCAAAGGCTTTTTTGATCGCGTCTTGGATTTTATATGGTAGGTATTCCTGCTTCGTGCCGTCGCGTTTTAGGATAAATTTCATTTCATTCCTTACGTTAAATTTTGATGATAAATTTGACGAAAGTATAGGCAAAGTTGGCTTAAAATTTAGTGACCGAAATTTGCGCTCCGGACATTTTAAAAATGTCATTTTTAAGTTTAAAATAGCTTTGAAAGCGCGTATATTTAGGTGTTTTATAGAGAGCTAATAAATGCCGTTTTTGATAATAGATATTCAATTTGAGCAATTTTAAAAGAAGGATGAAAAACAAGCGAAAGTTCAAATTTGGCGAGATTTTGCGGGAGTTAAATTTGGTAAATTTGAGCAGTAAAGAGCCCCGCCGTAAAATTCGGCGGGAAAGTTTTTATTCGTCGTATCTTAAGAAAATATCCTCGCCGCCTTTTGCAAGGTTTAGGATACCTTCGCCGCGTTTAAACGTTATCTCTGTACCGATATCGTCGTTCGCTAGTCTTACGCCGCTTGCCGTGACTGCGTTTTTAAGATTGATTTTGTGACCTTTGCTGTCTTCTAGCAGCGCGGTGTTAAATTTATCGGTAGAGCTTAGTCTGACGACGTATTTCGGGTCGTTTACGCCCGTAAATTTAATCACTTCAGCTTCTGATTTGGTGATTTGTGCTTTGTTTGCGCTCTCGCTTTTGTGCGCGTGGCAACCGCTAAGCATAGCAACTGCAGCAAAAGCCGCCAAAGATGAAACTAAAAACTTCTTCATTTTCGTCCTTTTTTGTGAAATGAGACTCGAATATTACTTCAAAATAGTTTATATAAAGTAAACTTAGCCAAGAAGGAGTCGTTGCTCAAGGCTAAATTTACTCGCGGACTTACGCTTGTTTAGAAAAAAAGCCGCCGCAAATTTATCGCCGCTTTTAAAAAACTCGCGAAACCGGCGATTTTTCGACATTAATGGCAGCCGCAACCGCAGCAAGATTTAGCACCGCCGTGAAGCTCGGAAACATAAAATTTAACCGAATTTAGCCCCTCTTTTAACGCCCACTCGTAAGCACTCGAGACGAAATCCCAGTTGATGTTTTCAAACAACTTCTCCAAATACGCAGGGCGCGCATTTCTGTGATCGACGTAGTATGCGTGCTCCCAAACGTCCGCGACTAGAAGCGGTACTAGGCCCTCCGTTACCGGAGTTTGCGCGTTGCTAGTTTGTACGATTTGCAGTTTATCCTCTTTTGGATTGTAAACTAGCCACGCCCAACCTGAGCCAAATAGCGTAGTCGCAGCCTTTAAAAACTCCTCTTTAAAATTTGGAATATCTTTTTCCAAGCGAGCTTTTAGCTCGTCGCTCATTTGGCTTTTTTTCGCGATGCAATCCCAGTAAAAGTCGTGGTTATAGACCTGAGCCGCGTTGTTAAACACGCCGCCTGAGCTTTTTACCAAGATATCAAAGAGGCTAGCGCTCTCAAACTCAGTACCTTTTATCAAATTATTTAGGTTATTGATATAGGTTTGGTGGTGTTTGCCGTGGTGGTAACTACAGGTTTCCTCGCTAACGACGGCGTTTGCTTTCGGATCGAAAGGCAGTTTTCTAAGTTCAAACATAATTTTTCCTTTGTAATAAAATTTATCCGTATTATAGCAATAAAAAAGTAATTAATTTATTAACGCGCAAACAAACGCGCCGATGCTTCCGTTTTATCAAATTTAACTCGTCTCACCGCACGAATAGGTCAAATTTGATAAAATAATGTGTATTTTCGTAACATTTAGTCTTTTTAGCGTTAGATTTTACTTTAGCCTGCTCTTAAATTTGACGGTCAAATTTGAGATATTGTTACTTATTTACACATAAATTTGAAATTTATTGCAAAAAGTCGAAACATTTTCACGCAGCCGCTTTTTTATGAATTATAATTGCACCTAGCTGAATTAGCTAATCTTTTAAAAAGGATCACAGATGAAAATTAAGTTACTTTCCGCACTGCTTCTTTCTTGCGCGCTGGCCGGAAGCGCATTTGCCGCAGGCAAAACATACACGATCAAATTTGCCCACGTCGTGGCCGCCTCTACGCCAAAAGGCAAGGCTGCCGATTTTTTTGCAAAAAGAGTCGGCGAGCTTAGCGGCGGAGCGATCAAGGTCGAGGTGTATCCTGCCGCGTCGCTGATGGATGACGATAGGGTTTTTGCCGCGCTAAAGCTTGGCAACGTCCAAATGGCTGCGCCTAGTTTTTCTAAATTTACTCCGATAGTACCGCAGTTTCAGCTATTTGACCTGCCGTTTATCTTTAGAGACAACGCCCATCTTTACGCGGTAGAGGACGGCGAAGTCGGACAAGCTCTAAAAGATATGATCGCTAAAAAAGGCTTCATCGCGCTTGATTTTTGGGACGCCGGATTTAAGCACTTTAGCTCAAGCAAAAAGCCTATCGTAGAGCCTGCGGACGCTAAGGGGCAAAAATTCCGCATCCAAAGCTCAAAGGTGCTTGAAGAGCAGATCAAGGCTGTCGGCGGCAACCCGCAAGTATTACCGTTTTCAGAGGTTTATCCGGCCCTACAACAAGGCGTAGTCGATGCGACGGAAAACCCGCTTTCAAATTTCTATAACTCCAAATTTTACGAGGCGCAAAGCTCTTTAACGCTATCAGGCCACGGATATTTGGGGTATTTAGTCGTTATGAGCGAGAAATTTTGGAAAGGTTTGCCTGATGATATGAAGGCTCACGTAACGCAAGCTCTAAAAGAGGCTACGGCGTTCGAGCGCGAAGAGACGGCTAAAGAAGAAGAGCATATTTTAAGTGAGCTTAAAAAATTCGCAGGCGAGAGCAAAAAGCTTGAGATAATCGAGCTAAACGCTGATCAAAAGAGCAAATGGGCGGAGGCTATGAAGCCGATTTATCCGAACTTCTACAACGTGATCGGTCAAGACCTGGTAGAAAAAACGATAAATACGAAGTAGGATTTTATGGGTAAATTTTTTGAGATTTTAGATGTCGGCATCGCCTCGGTAAACAAAACCGTAGCGGTGCTAGGCATCGCCGCAGGCACGCTGCTAGCCTTCGTTAACGTCGTTATGCGCTACTGCTTTAACACGGGCTGGTCGTGGGCGGGCGAGCTAACGAACTACCTTTTTATATGGTCGGCGTTTTTTGCCGCCGCATACGGCTTTAGAAAGGGCATTCATATCTCGGTTACGATTTTGATCGAGAGATTCCCGCCCATCGTCGCAAAGGCCTATCTCATCTTTGCAAACGTACTAACGACGGCATTTTTGATGTTTATCGTAGTTTATAGCGTGCAGTATCTACAGGTGTTGATCGAGCTTGATTCCATGAGCGTGGATCTAGGCGTGCCGCAGTGGATACCTATGCTGGTGCTTCCGATCGCTTTTTTAGGAGCTAGCTACCGCGCCGGAGAGAAAATTTTCCAGATCGCTATGACGCCGGCCGATAAGGTCATCGTAAATAACGAAGCCGAGATGATACACGACTCGGTCAAGAAAAGCTAAGGAGAGCCTATGACCATCGCATTTTTATTTATCTCGCTGTTTGGCCTTATGCTTATAGGCGTTCCCGTCGCCGTTTCGCTGGGAGCTAGTACGGTTTTAACTATGCTGCTTTTTACCGACCTGGACGTTACGGAGATACCCCAGTATATTTTCGACGGTATCAATAAATTTCCTCTCATGGCGATCCCGATGTTTATCCTAGCCGGAAATTTACTGAGCAAGGGCGGCTCTGCTAGACGCATTATAGATTTTGCTAAATCCATGGTCGGACACCTGCCCGGCGGCCTACCGATGAGCTCGATATTTGCGTGCGTGATATTTGCCGCGGTTTCAGGCAGCTCGCCCGCTACCGTCGTAGCTATCGGCTCTATAATGTTTACTGCCATTAAAGAAGCCGGCTACCCGAAAGAATACGCCGTGGGCGGTATCACGACTGCGGGCTCGCTAGGCATTTTGATCCCGCCTTCGGTCGTTATGATCGTTTACGGCGTGACATCAAATGCTAGTATCGCCGAGCTCTTTATGGCGGGCGTGGTGCCGGGGCTGATGCTAGGCGGTATGATGATAGCTCAGACTTATTTCGGAGCAAAAAGGCTTGGATTTAAAGCTACTACGCCAGAGCCTTGGAGCGAGCGGATAAAAAAATTCTTTAGAGCTTTTTGGGCGCTGCTAATCGTAGTAGTCGTTATCGGCGGTATCTACGGCGGTATTTTCACCCCGACCGAGGCTGCTGCGGCTAGCGCGATTTATGCGCTTATTATTTCGCTATTTGTCTATAAAGATATCAAATTTAAAGACCTGTGGGACATCTGCCTAGAGTCTGCGATCACGACGGCGATGATATTTTTCATCATCGCAAACGCAGTCGTGTTTGCGTATCTGCTAACTAGCGAAAACATCCCGCAAACGATAGCAGATAGTATCCTAGCCGCAAATATCGGCAAGATCGGCTTTTTAATCATCGTAAACGTCCTGCTTTTCATCATGGGGCAGTTTATGGAGCCGTCATCGGTCGTCATGATCATGGTGCCGCTACTACTACCGATCGCAACTGCGCTAGGCGTGGATCCGGTGCACTTTGGTATCCTGCTCATCGTAAATATGGAAATCGGCATGATCACGCCGCCCGTGGGCTTAAATTTATTCGTCGCTAGCGGCCTAACGGGTATGAATCTAAAAGACGTAATCGTCTCATGCTTGCCGTGGACTTTGACGCTATTTATCGGACTCGTCCTAGTGACATATATCCCGGAAATCTCGCTTTGGCTACCGAGGCTGATGTACGGAGGCTGATTTAAATTTGCAAATTTACGGCAATTCGCGTGAGCTTATACGGCTCGGCGACCTGCCGTAAATTTGACGCTCCTTTTCAAATTTACGTCAAATTTACGTTCAAATTTAACCTAGCAAATTTTTAAATTTTAACTCCTCGCAAAAGGTCAAATTTGGCCGCCACAAAAAGCCTCGTTAAAGCTCGCCTGCTGTATCATAACCAAAAACAAAAGAGGGCAGTCATGTACCGCGTCAAACTGCATATTTGTTTAACCCAGGATATAAAAAATAAGCTTGAGCAATACAGTAAAATCCCGCCCAGACCGCGCTTTGGACACGATTTTAAGATCCTACAAAGCATTTGCGACATCCCCTCGCCTATCCCCGACGAATGCCAATACCTAATCATAGCAAGCCGGGACTGCGGATTAAATTTGCCTGAGCTAAAAAACCGCATAGGCGAAAACGGCTTTTTGGCGATTTACGCGAGGGATGCAAGCAAGATAACCGGCAAGCAAAAGCAGATCGCCGATGAAATTTGGCTTGAAAGCGCAAATTTAGACGACTTTTACTTTGAAAAAGCGCTAAATTTAATCGCCGAGCGCAAAGAGTCGTGGCTACAAAAAACCTGGCTACAAACGCTGATGAACTCATCTCCCGATATGATCTGGTTTAAAGATATGGGCGGGCTACATCTAGAGGTAAACGACGAGTTTTGCGAGGTCGTAAACAAGCCAAAAGAGCTCGTACGCGGCAAAGATCACTACTACATCTGGGATATCCCAAAAGAAATCTACGAGCAAACGGACTACGTCTGCGTCCAGACCGAGGACGACGTCGTCGCAGCGCGTAAGACCTGCCTTTTTGACGAGGAGGTTATGCGGGCTGACGGCAAACTAAGCAAGCTAAAAACATATAAAACGCCGATATTTGACGGCGAGACGATCATCGGCACCGTCGGCATCGCTCGCGACGTGACGAAAGAGCACGAGTATTTGCAAAACATCGAGTACCTAGCCCACTACGACCAGCTAACTGGACTAGCCAACCGTAACCAGCTAGACGCATTTTTAGACGGGCTAAAAACGGTGCGTATGAGTATACTTTATATGGATCTGGATCGCTTTAAGCAGGTAAACGACGAGCACGGACATCAGGCGGGCGACAAAGCCCTGGTCGCGATCGCGGAGCTGATAAAAGAGATTTTTAACGACGCTATGAACGTGCGAATCGGCGGGGACGAGTTTATCTCGATATTTACCGACGGAGCGACCGCGCAAAGTATCGCGCCTAGGGTGCAAATTTTGATCGACCGATTTTTTAAAATTTGTCAAGAAAATCCGCTATTTAACAGACTATGCGTGAGCGCGGGCATCGCAGAGGGAAGGATAGGGCCTAACTCCTTTGACCTGCTGCTGCAGCGAGCCGACGATGCTCTTTATAAAGCAAAACACTCGGGTCGCGGCACGTACTGCGTAAGCCCGCGGAAGGATTTTGAATAAAATAAATTGTTTGCTAATGAGCAAGCTACGTTAAATTCTTCGCACTAAATTTTTCTCAAATTTTGCCGATATCGTTAGAAAGCCAAATTTTAAAAGGATTTTAGATGATAAGCGGCTTAAACAGATTTAACGCAAATGCAAATTTTGATTTTAGCGGCGCTCGCGGGCAAAATTTAAAAACGCGCGAGAAAAAAGAAGCGGCGAATTTGATGTCAAATTTGACGGCGCAGATTAATTATGATACGGTAAATCCAAGCGAATTAGACTACAACCAACTAAAAATTTGGGCGGACAAAGTTGATCCAGAAAAGCTAACTGGTAAAAATTTAAGCATGTGGCTCGGCATAAAAATGGGGTTTGAAAAGGTTGTGGATGATTGGCGTAAGGAGCTCGGCCTAAATCCGAACGAGCCAGTAGCCGTGAGGAGGATATTTTCGCTAAGCGGCTACACGAGAGACGATAAAATAAGCGTCTGGGGCAAGATAAACGGGCTTGACTCATCGGTAAGCAAAGAAAAAGCCGCCGAGCTAAAAAGTTTCGTAGATAGTACGCGAGCTCTGATAGTGCACGCGGGCGATCCGTCCGATATATTTAGGCGGGACGTCTTTAGCGTGGATAAATTTATGAAGAGATTTAATGTGGATTTGGGCGGGTTTGGCTTAGGGCTCATGCGTAGCGGTAGCGGTCTGGCAATGGACGCCGAGGCCTCAAAGCTGCTGGATTCAGATATGAGCGAGGAGGAATTTAAAGATAAATGGCTCGAGTACGCGGCAAATAAAATCCTAGGCGAATACGCAAACGTCAAAATTTCGCTCAAGGACGGCGCGCTAAATTTCGACCAAACGCCCGCAAAAGAGCGTATTACGCTTCTTGGGCAAGATCTCGAAACTCGCGTGAGCTACGCGGACGAAGCGAGCAAAAAAGAGTTTTTTAAATTTCTAAAAGACGTATTTAAAAACGGCGAGAGTATCGAGGACGTGCTACAAAAAATCGCGCTAAAAAAAGGCGATTTTGACAAAACGGTCAAGGAGGAAGCGCAAGCAGACGCCGCAAAAGAAAAGAAATTTAAACCGATCAAAGCGACGAGTAAAAGCCAAACCTACGTTTACAAGGATATAAAGCGCGAGTTTTTCGAGAAATTTATCAAAGCCGAACAGGAAAAAGGGACGGACGTAACCAAGCTTTTAGAAGCTCTAAATAAAATCCGAAAACTTGATATAAATGCCTAAATTTGAAGGTGGCGGTTGCTAGAATAATTAAAAAAGACAAATTTGCATATCGCACAAAAACAAAGTCTATACAAAATGGCCAAACCGTCCTGTCTTAAGCCGAATTCGGCTCAAAATTAGCTAAAAATACGCGCCGAATTTACTCGTAAAAGCTAAATTTAAACGCTCCAAAATTCGGCCTGCCGACAATTTGCCCCGCAAAGCCGAATTTGAGCGCAAATCACATCTCGTAGCTATCCTCTTCGTCTTCGTCGCCGTATTCGTAGTCATTCTCGTCGTAGTTATAGCTGTACTTCTCGGATCTCTCGTCGTCAAATTCAGAGTATTCCTCCTCCAAATCTTCCTCTTCGTAGTCAAATTCTTCGCTCATTTTCTCTCCTTTAAAATTATTTTTTTACTTCTTCGACGTATAGGCTCTGGCTAGGGAAGGCAAATCCAAGCCCGTTGGCCTCTACGATATTCATTATTTTTAGCATCACGTCCTCTTTGACGGCCAAAAACTCGCCCCAAACTATCGTCTTTGAAAAGCAGTACACAAGGATATTTATCGAACTATCCGCAAACTCGTCCACGACGACGAATAAATTTGACTTATATCCCGCTAGATCGTCGATCGAGACGATACCGCGGTCGTATCGACTAGCCTTTTTCGAGCCCATATCGTCGCCCTTTGCGATGTCTGGGTGGTCGATTAGCATCTGCTTGATCTCATCGACGCACTTTTTGATCTGCTCGGTCGTGGCGCTATATTCTAGTCCGATTAGCATCCTGATGCGTCGCCCCATCTTTCGCCTGCTCCAGTTTCGGATCGGATCGCTAGCTAGTTTGGAGTTTGGCACAAATATAAGGGCGTTGTCAAAGGTTCGCACGGTCGTTTTCCTAAGCCCGATCTCCACGACCGTTCCCTCGATGTCGCCGCATACGATCCAGTCGCCTTGCGAAAACGAGTTGTCAAAGAGCAGCATGACGGAAGCAAAGAAATTCGCCAAGATATCCTTAGTCGCAAGAGCTACAGCAAGGCCGCCGATACCAAGAGACGCGATGATGGCGCTGACGTTAAATCCGAGCTTGCTAAGCACGATAAGTAGCGCGATAACAAAGATGATGAAATAGATGATCTTTAGGATCAAATTTATCACCTCTTTGCGCCCGCTTTTTTTGGTGAGTTCGTTGATGAGCACCATGCCGTAGCCGTTTAGTACGCTAAGTATGAGCCAAGTGACGGCGATAACAAAAGTGATCGTGAGGAAATTTGCAAATTTTATCGGCATCGGAGCCGGATAATACGCGATCGAGACGCATATATCTATCGCATAGGCGATGAGAGTGAGCAGCATTGGACGTTTGATGATCTCGACGATGCGCCCTTTCGTCTGTCTATCCGAGTCGTGCTTGACGAAAAATTTCATTAACGCCCACAGCGTGAGCTTACTAAGCAGCGTCGTAAACGAGACGAAAAACAAAAATACTACGAATATAATCGCAGCCTTGCCGACGTTAAATTTGCTCGCAAACGAGGTCTTTTCGTTGATAAAATCAATCGCCGTTTTTAAATTTAGCTCCGAGATGATGTAGTTTGACGTGAGCAGCTCGGCGTTATCGCGCAGATAGTGGAGTATCTCCTCAAGCGTCTTTTTGTGCGCCTCTAGCGCGTCTAGCTCGCTTTTATGCGCTAGGGCTACTTCCTCGCTTAGCGAGTCTTTAAAAGCTTTAAACTGCGCGTAAAACTCCGTCTGAAAGCTAAGCAGCGTCTCCTCGACGGCAAGCTTGACATTTACGGCCTTGCCGCCCTCTTTAAAGATATTTTCCAAATTTAAAAGCGAGGAGTAAAACAGCTCGTCAAGCCGCATGCGCTCAAGCTCGAGCATGTTTTTGACGTATAAATTTTGATTGCTAGAGTTTTTTAGCTTTTTGGTTTTCGTCTCCAGATCTTGCATCTCTTGTTTGAAATTTTGCACCTGCTCCTCGTCGATTTCAATTTGCATGATGAGGTAGGGGATCTGCTCGATCAGCTTTTCTTTTTTCTCCGAGACGGTTCTAAAAAGCACGTTTTTATCGGCGGTTTCGTTATTTTCAGCCGACTGCGCCTTGATAACGGCGATCTGCGAGTTTGCTTCGTTGATTTGATTTACGACGCTTAGGATGTCTGTCGCATTTAGATCGTCGCTTGCGGTATTTGCGAACAAATTTAAGCTAATGCACAGCGCAAAAACGGCGGCTAAAATTTTTCTCATTTATCGACTCCTAACAGTTTAAAGCTCTTTGTTACAAAGTTGTAGTTGTAGATTTCGCCCGTTTCTATTATGTAGTGCCAAGCATAAATTTTTAGCTCTCCGTCTCTAAATTTAGCCTTGACGTCGGGATAGCTCAGTAAATTTTCAAACGAATTTACAAGGCTTAGGCGCTCGGTTATCCACTCTCTTTTTGCGATATTGTCGCCGAAAAGCTTTTGCACGCGCTTTTTTACGGGTTCTAGCAAATCTAGCCAGCGCTTTACGTTTGGCGTTTTGCTAAATTTAGCCTCGTCCATCCATAAAGCCGCGCAGCCGCCACAGTTGCTGTGCCCGCAGATGATGACGTTTTGCACGTTTAGCGTTTGCAAAGCGTACTCGATCGCCGAGGTCGTAGCCAAAAACTCCTCGCTTTTGCGGTACGGAGGCACGATGTTTGCGATATTTCGCACGACGACTAAGTCGCCCGGAACCGTGTTTGTTATAAGGCTAGGCACGACGCGCGAGTCGATACAGCCGACAAAAAGAGTGTGCGGCGTCTGCTTCTCGCCCAGGCTCTCAAAAAGCTCCTTATGCTCTAAAAAATCCTCTTCCATAAATTTAACTGCGCCGTCTAAAATACCTTGCATCTACATTTCCCGATAAAAATTTTATAAAATATTATATCAAAAACGTTTCAAAGTTCGTCAAAATTTTTTAAAATGCTTTTCGCGCGTCAAATTCAGCGATCTTTTATATTTTATTTACCTATT
This sequence comes from Campylobacter showae, assembly GCF_963515975.1. GTDB lineage: Bacteria > Campylobacterota > Campylobacteria > Campylobacterales > Campylobacteraceae > Campylobacter_A > Campylobacter_A showae_F. Next base: position 66,029 of record NZ_CAUPZM010000009.1, on the reverse strand, counting down.
TTTGGCTAAATTTGCGTCAAAATTTAAAAAGGAGAAAAAATGAGTTTATACGACAGAAACTATGCAAACTCAAGAGAGCACGAGGTTGCGAGCGAATATTCGCAAAGCGCGCTTAGCACGTTTATCAAGCAAACCTATCAGCTTTTCGCGGCTTCGCTTTTAGCCGCCAGCGTCGGAGCTTACGTCGGGCTTTATAGCTCGCTGGGAGCGACGGTAGCGGGCAACTACTGGCTATTTGTGATACTTGAGCTAGGGCTTTTGGTCGGTTTAATGTTTGCCAAACGCAAAGCGGGCTTAAATTTGATCCTGCTTTTTGCCTTTACTTTCATTAGCGGACTTACGCTTACGCCTATTTTGGGACGCACTTTTGCGATGCCGGGAGGCGCTGCGATAGTGGCTCAAGCCTTTACGCTTACGACCGTAGCATTTGGCGGACTTAGCGTGTTTGCGATGAACACTAAGCGCGACTTTACGACGTGGGGCAAGATGCTTTTCATCACGCTTATCGTTTTGCTCGTGGCTATGCTACTAAATTTATTCTTCCAAAGTCCGATTTTTCAGGTAGCGCTATCGTGCGTAGCCGCTGTTTTATTTAGCGCGTACATCCTTTACGATACGCAAAATATCATACGCGGTAACTACGAAACTCCGATCGAGGGCGCAGTTGATCTTTATCTTGATTTCTTAAATTTATTCGTTTCATTGCTTAGAATCTTAGGATTTTTTAATAGCGATGACTAACGAAGAGCGGCTCTACCGCGTAATAGACGCAAATTTAAACCGCTTAAAAGAAGGGCTTAGGGTCGTCGAGGACGTCAGGCGTTATGGCTTTGACGACCTAGTCCTCGCTAAAAAAATCAAAAATCTCCGCCACAAATCAAAAATTCCGCAAAAAGAATTCTTAAAATTTCGCGACGCCGCAAACGACGTGCTAAAACCGAGTCTAAAAGACGAGCAATTTCGCCTAAATTTGGACGATTTGCAAACAGCCAACATCAAACGCGCGCAAGAAAGCGCAAGGGTTTTAGAGGAGTGTTTTAAGCTCATCGACGTTAAAATTTCCGAAATTTTTAAGGCCGTGCGCTACGAACTTTATGAGATAGAAAAAGAAATTTAACCCAAATTCAAAACTTTTTTAGTATAATCGCGACTAATTTTGAAAATTTAAAAGGATTTTTAATGGATTCGCTTTTTTTAGTATTGCAGTTTATTTTCGCGGTAGTTTTAACGATCGCCGTTTTGCTTCAGAAAAGCTCCTCTATCGGACTAGGCGCGTATAGCGGTAGCAACGAAAGCTTATTTGGTGCAAAAGGACCGGCCGGATTTTTGGCTAAATTTACCTTCGTCGTGGGCGTTTTGTTTATCCTGAATACCCTAGCGCTAAGCTATGTTTACAACACGCAAAGCAGCAAATCTCTTATAGACATTGTCGATACTTCGTCGCTACCTGCGGCTCCAGAGGCGGTCGTTCCGCAAGCTCCTAGCGCTCCTACGGCTCCTGTAAGCGAGAAAAAATAAGGAGCGTCAATGAAAAAATTAGTTTCCGCGCTCGCATTTTTCGCGGCGGCGCAGTTTGCGCTTGCAGACGCGCATATCTTTAACTATCACAGATTTGACGACGATAGGCACCCTAGCACCAACATTTCTAGCAAAAATTTACGCGAACAGTTTGAGTATTTTAAAGAAAAAGGCTACGAGGTCATCCCGCTTTCAAAGCTCGTTGACGCGATAAAAAACGGCGAGCCGGTATCTGACAACTGGGTCGTTTTAACCGTAGACGACGGCTACAAGAGCTTTTATGAAAAAGGCTTGCCGGTATTTTTAGAGTACGGATATCCGTTTGCGCTGATGATCTACGTCGAGGCCACCGCACGAAAATACGGCGACTTTATGACCTTTGAGCAGATTAAAGAGATAGAAAAATACGGCGAAGTCGGCTATCACTCATACGGTCACTTGCATATGGTCGGTCTTAACGAGGAAAAACTAAAAAACGACTTTGAGGACGGCATAAGTAAATTCGAAAAAAATATGGGCTACAAGCCGCGCTATTTCGCCTATCCTTTCGGCGAATATAATGACAGGGTACGCGATGTCGCGATAGAACACGGCATCGAGGTGATACTAAGCCAAAACTCCGGCGCGGTCGCGGCAGACAGCGATCTGTACGAACTAGACAGAATCCCTGCAATGAACGGCACTCACCTACCGTCTGCGCTTGCAAGCAAATTTTTAAAAGCCGAATGGATACTGCCCCAAGACTATCCAAAAGACAATAAAATCAGCGAAATCATCATCAAAACTGAAGAGAATGCGACGCACGGATACTTCTCGATGACAGGGCAAAAAACAAAAAAAGTCAAGCTTGAAAACGGGCAGATGACGCTTAAATTTAACAAGCCGATCGACCGCTATAAAGTGAGAATGAGCCTTAAGGTAAACGGAAAAACGACGACAAAAATTTTAGTAAAGGATATAAATGCTGAATGAAATTTATAAAAAGCAAAAAGAGCATAGCGACAAGTGTATAGACGGCTTAAAACGCGACTTTAGCACGCTTCGCACAGGCAAGGTAAATATAAGCATAGTCGATAATATTTACGTGGATTATTACGGTAGCCAAACCCCGCTAAACCAAGTCGCCACCGTACTAACGAGCGATGCTAGCACCATAAGCATCACGCCGTGGGAAAAACCGATGCTAAAAACCATCACAGCAGCGATCTCTGCGGCAAATATCGGCGTAAATCCGAACAACGACGGCGAGAGCGTGAAGCTATTTTTCCCTCCGATGACGGTCGAGCAACGCCAAGAAAACGCAAAGCACGCTAAGGCATTCGGCGAAAAAGCCAAAGTCAGCATCAGAAACATCAGAAAAGACGCTAACGACGAGGTTAAAAAGCTAGAAAAAGATAAAGCTATCACCGAGGACGAGAGCAAAAAAGGACAAGACGAAGTCCAAAAGATCACCGACAGCTACACGTCAAAGATCGACTCGCTCGTAAAAGAAAAAGAGAGCGAACTTTTAAAAGTTTAAAATTTGCATACGGCTCGTTAAATTTGACGAGCCGCTTTTTTATAAAAATCTTCCGCTATTTCGCGTTTAGCATAAATTTTAGTCCGCTTTTGCTACACCCCAAAGTACGTTTATCTATTTCGTCCAAATTTTAAATTTACCACGCCGTACTTGTTTTTACCAAAATTTATATCCAAATTTAAAACTGCTAGCCGTTTTTGGCTCGGTGGAGATTTACAATAACGCAAAATCGCAAGCCGTCAAAAGCTCAAAAAATAGTAGCTTAAGCGCGCTTAGGGTAAAATTCGCTCAAATTTTACAAAGGAAAACAATGAATTTAGAGAAAATTTACAAGGATGCGGGCGCATTTTTGCAGGGGCATTTTTTGCTTAGCAGCGGCAATCACTCGCAGTTTTATTTACAAAGCGCCAAAGTGCTCGAAGATCCTCAGCTAGCAGGCACTTTAGCTGACGAGCTAGCCGCCGTCATAGAAAAATCGGGCGTAGAGTTTGACAGCGTCTGTTCGCCCGCTCTAGGCGGCATTTTGGCTGGCTACGAGCTAGCTCGCGCGGCAAAAAAACGCTTCATCTTTACCGAGCGAGTCGAGCGCGTGATGAGCCTACGACGAGGCTTTGAGGTAAGGGAAGGCGAGCGATTCGTCGTCTGCGAGGACATCATCACCACGGGCGGCTCGGCGCTGGAGGCCGCGCGCGTGATCGAGAGCCTAGGCGGCAAGGTCGTGGCGTTTGCCGCACTTGCCAATCGCGGCTTTTGCAAGGTCGCAAATTTAGAGGGCAGCGTCGCTAAAGCTAGCGCCAAACTGCCCGCCGACAAGCCGTTTTTCGCGCTTGGAAACTTTGAGTTTGAGATTTACGAGCCCGCAAACTGCCCTCTTTGCGCCGACGGAAGCAAGGCGATAAAACCCGGCAGCAGAGGTAACTAAATTTTCAAATTTCGCGGCCATGTTTGATTAGTCCCACAAATTTGGACGGATTTTGCGGGCGTCAATGAACGCAAACCGATCGCAAATCAAATTTGACTCGGCAAGCCGAATTTTGTGGTATCTCGGGCAGTAAATCAAGCGCAAGCAGGCCTAGCAAAAACATGCGAGACGAAAATTATCGATTATCACAAACGGCTGCAAAGCCAAAAACAAACAAGGGCGGCAGTACCCATAAAGATTGCGCCGTGCCGAGAAAATACATAATTCGGCCGCAACCAAAGCTCCGTTTATGAATTGAGCGAGGCCAGCTGGATAAGGCGGCGCCAAGCGGCGGGCACGCTGAAACGAGCCGTAAAACTACCGCACCGAAGCGGCGGTGCGTAAAAGTAGGCCGTAAATCGCCACGACAAAGTAGTGGCGCATAAATTTGGGCGCTAGCGAGCGAATTTGACGCTCAAAAATCCAAAACGAGCGCCCAAAATAAAGCTAAAAAAGGAGTAAATTTGGCAAAACAAAAAGCGCGGCTAGCCACTATCGGCGCGCGAGTGAAGGCCTTTATCACCGATCTTTTTTTGATCGGCATGCCGATATATTACCTCACGACCTATGTTTTTTTAGGCGGCAAGGACGACTTTTTGCACAACCAAACTGCGATATTCGGGGCAAATCTCGCAGTCGCTCTTATCTGCTGCGCCTTTTTTGCGATCAAAGCCCAGACGCCCGGCTACCGTTCGCAAAACATCTACCTCATCGACCTACGCAGCGGCCGCAAGCTCGGCTTCATGCGCGTTTTACTCCGCTACGCCTGCTTTTTGCTCGCAGGAGTGAGCATCGTCGGACTTTGCCTCTGTTTTTTCCGCAAGGACGTGCTAAATTTACACGATCTACTCACGCATTCGGCCGCCGTCTGCAAAAAAGCCGAATAAATTTAGCCCGCCTTTTGGCAAATTTGAGCTAAATTTGCCGCGATTATTTTTAGCAAATCCGGGCTCGTTTTTTATTAGTCTAAATTTGACGCCAAATTTACGTCTAGCATTTTTGCGGTGCGGGTTTTGTAGACTACCGTTGCATCTCGCCTCAAAGGCAAAATTTGACGCCTCCGCCGCCCCGTCAAATTTAAATCTTTAAACCAAATTTCGTTACAATCGCCCCCGACAAGGAAAAATATGCAAAAAATAATGGGATTTACGAGAACGCGGGAAAACGCGGAGAAAAAAGGCGCGCTGATACCTAGCGACTTCACGCACGCAGCCATCATCGGAGAGACGGGCAGCGGCAAGACGACGGCGATGATATATCCGAATTTGCTTGACCGCATGCAAAAAGGCTACGCGGTATTTGCAGTGGATTATAAAGGCGGCGAGAGCACCAAGATCAAGGCTCTAGCGCGCAGAGCCGGCCGCCTAAAAGACGTCGTGAGCGTAGGAGCAAAGCTAGACGCGCCGATAAATCTCATCGCCTCGATGAAGCCGCGGGACTTTAAAAACTGCGTAAAAAAGCCGATGGAATCAAGAGAAAAGTTTTGGGAAGAGTTTGGCTCGAGCATCGCGACGGAGTTTTTTAAGGTTTTAAAGGCGCTTAAAATTTTCGCTAAAAAAGTCACTCCGCTAAACGACTGCTACACGGATGCATTTTACGCCGACGTGCGCACGCTCGCACGGGACTTTACCTTTGACGTCGCAACGATACTGCGCCTCTCGCAAGACCTAGAAAAGATGCTCGAGTTTAAAGACGCGCTAAGCCTAATCTGCGACAATCTCGACTCCTCGACGCTAAATTTCACCCGCGAGACGATAATGATAAACCGCGCGTTTTTGGCCACCGCGGACGAGTTTTTGGACGCAACGAGCCGCTACAAGGACATCGGCGACGAGCGCACGAGGGATGACTTTCGCAACTACTCGATGATGATGTCGCCCTTTCTTGGCCTCATGAACGACGACTCGCTAAACGGCGAGGGCGAGGGTGCTACGGGCGACGCGAGTATCGCAGGGCTGCTAAATAGCGGCAAGATCGTGATATTTAACGCCGCTAGCTGCGACAAAAGCGCGCTGAGCTTCTTACTAAACAGCTTTCTGCCCGAGCTTTTAAAGCGCGTAACGATGAAGCAAAAAAAGCCCATTAGCCTATTTCTCGACGAGTCGGCGAAGCTGCTAAGCGAGAACACCGAGCTAAACGAAGAGATCCTGCGCGAGTGTGAGGTGGAGCTAGTGCTGGCGTTTCAAAACGAATTTTTACTCAAGCGCGCGATAGGCGGCACGGCGTACGAGGCGCTGATGGGCAACCTCACCAACCGCTACTTCATGCGTAACAAGGATGTCGTGAGGCTGGGCGGCAGCGAGGTGGACTGCTCTACGCTGGAGAAATTCGAGTGCGTGCTAGAGGGCGACAAGATCGCGCTGGAGCCGATTTTCATCGATGAGGCGGAGTGTCTGCAAGCGCAGCTGGAGTTTGAGCGCGAGAACCGTCTGCACGAGCGACTGCTGGGCAAAATTTACGAAAACCGCGTGATAGAGTTCGACGAGGAGATCGTGGACGACGGCAAAATCTGGGTGCGCGACGTGGATACGGGCGAGCGCGAATGCGTGTTTTTCAGCGACGAGGTGCTGGATATCCGCCCGCAAGATATCTATAAACGCCCGCCAAATACCGGCGGCTACAACATCTCGCTCGAAGACGGCACGGACGACGCGCAGATAAGCTTTAGGTAAATTTGACGGCGACAAGCAGAAGACCAGGTGTTAAATTTGACCGTAAATTTGGGTCAAATTTGAAAGTCGGCGTAAATTTAAACGATATGGGTTAAATTTACCGCCGTTATCCGCATCCAAATTTAACGAGTAGGCCGAGAAACCCGCTCATCGGCAGTCAAATTTAACAAAACGGTTCGCACATTTAGCCAAATTTAGAAAGCAAGTTTAGCGTCAAATTTGAGCCAAACCTCCGCACTATTGCACTCAAATTTGACTAATTTTATACTCTGGTCGCAACCCAAATTTAGATCAAATTTAATCCATCCGCCCAGACTCAAATTTAACCCAATCAACCAAAACCGCTTGAGATAAATTTAAAATTTAACCCCGTGATTTAGCAGTTTTCTCACGCCTAGATTCGTGTCTATGCCGGTGATTATGGCGTTGTAGATGTATTCTTTGCCTTGTTGGATGGCGCCCTCTAGGCTCTCTCCTCGTGCGAGTAGGCAGGCTAGCGAGCTAGAAAACGTGCAGCCAGCACCTATGATAACCAGCGGGTCGGCTAGCGGCGTCTCAAAATTTTGCACGCTGCCGTCCTTGCGGTAGAGCGTGTCAATGCTCTTGCTGGCGATGATGTGTTTTTTCACGATCACGTCGCACGGCAGATTCGTAAAATCATCGCCGAACAGCACGTCGGCTTCGCGTAAATTCGGCGTCGTGACGGCGGCAAATTTCATTAGTTCTTTTAGCCGCTCGATGGCGCTATCTTTGATGAGTTTATGCCCCATTTTCGAGACGCAGACGGGATCTAGCACCACGGGAGCGGAGTTTTTCTCTAAAAAGCTCTGCACGACGTCCATGATAGGCTCGTTAAAGAGCATGCCGATTTTAACAGCATCGAAGCTAAACTCGGCCGCGAGCATCTCGAGCTGATCGGCGATAAAGGACGGCTCTAGCGAGACGATATTTTTGATCTTGTCCGTATTTTCGGCCGTTAGCGCCGTGACCGCAGTCGCGCTATAGCAGCCAAAGTGCGCACACGCCTTGATATCGGCTTGCAGTCCCGCGCCGCCGTTGCTGCATGAGCCTGCGATGATGAGGATTTTTTTCATTTTTTGCCTTTTTTTGTTTTTAAAAGCCGTATTATAAACGACATTGCATTAACGACGCGTTAAACGCTAAATTTTATAAACTTTTAAAGCCGTTTGCACTACAATTTCTATAAAGATTATCAAAATAAAAAGGAAAAGCCGTATGGAAAAGATCGAATTTGAGGGCACGGTCTCCGAGACGCTGCTCATAAATTTATACTTTAGAAGCAAGGAAAACCAAGAAACTACGCCCATACTAAAGGACGAGTTTTCTGGAGACGTCGTGAGTAAGATAGATTATGATTTCGCCAAATTTGACAGCTCGACGCTAAGCAGGGTCGGCACGGTGATACGGGCGAGGTTTTTTGACGACTGCATACTTAAATTTACGCGCGAGCACCCGGACGCCGTCATCGTTCAAGTTGGCGCCGGGCTTGATACCAGGCCTCTTAGGCTAGCTCCGCTCTGCCCAGAGGCGACCTTTTACGACCTTGATTTGCCGGACGTCATAGCCCTTCGCGATAAACTCGTGCCAAAAGCGCCGCGAAACTACAGCCTACCCTGCTCGATGCTAGAAACCGCGTGGATGGACGAGTTAGCCAGAAAGCACGCGGGAGAGGAGTTTGTTTTCGTGCTAGAAGGCGTGTCGATGTTTTTTGAAAAGCCGATTTTTCGGGAGTTTTTCTTAAATTTGGCAGCGCGATTTAGCGGGCTGGTGCTGGTCGATCTACTCAACGACTTCGCGACAAAAATGAATACACGCAAACACGACACGCTAAAATTTATGAAAGAGGAGGTAAAAATCAAGATGGGTATCGCGGGCGCGGACGAGGTCGAGGCGTGGGATAAAGAGCGCATAAAGTGCCTGGAAATCGGCACGATGATGAATATGTACAAACACCGCTGGGGGCTAGTCGGTCGCGCGATGAGCTGGATAAAGCCGTTTCGCGAGGCGTGCAGGATGTTTGTTTTCGCTCTGGGTAAGCGCGGATAAATTCGCTCAAATTTAAGCTAAATTTGGCAGCAAATTTGACGCTTTTGCACCCTAACCCGCACCTTTATGACGCTAAAACCCTTATGCACGCTCAAATTTGACGCCGCCATAAAACGCGATCAAACTCAAATATAAGTTTGCGCTTATTAAATTTTAGCTATAATCCAGGCTTCATAGATGGGTGTCCGAGCGGTTGAAGGAGCACGCCTGGAACGCGTGTAAAGTGCAAGCTTTCGAGGGTTCGAATCCCTTCCCATCTGCCATAATCTTATAAAACTTAACCCAAAAATTTTCCACAAATTTAACGCAAGAACAAAAAATGATAAAGATAAAACACATAAACGAAGATGATTACGCGCGGATTTTCGTATTCGGCGATATGCACGGCTGCCTCAGGCTTTTTAACCTGATGATTAAAAAGATAAATTTGACCAAAAAGGATTTGGTTATTATTTTAGGCGATAGCTGCGACCGCGGCGAGGATACGATCGGGCTATACAAAAGATACGCCGAGCTCATTAGAAACGGATACGCGCTGATCCATGTTCTGGGAAATCACGAGAAAATGATGATGGACGGGTATTTCGGCGGCGATACGCTAGATCATCAAAATTGGCTTAGAAACGGCGGCGACAAAACCAAAAAATCGATCTACAAGCAAAATTTAAACAGTTTCGCGCTCTCGTGGCTAAAGGATTTTATCGGCGATATGCCCCACATAGTAAGCTCTGAAAAAAGCATATTTGTCCACGCAGCCTTTGACGGCGCTAAAAGCGAAGAGGAGCAAGACGAGGACTACGTGCTGTGGTGCATAGAGCCCTTTTGGGGGAGTAATAAGACGGGCAAGAGGATATTTCACGGGCGCGTCGCAAGCGAGGAAAATAGGATAACCAGACGCGCGAATAACGTCTTTTCGATGGACGTAGGGGCCGTGTTTTTTAAGCGCCTAGTTATCATGGAGATAAAAAGCGGCGAGAAATTTGAAGCGGATTTAAGGGAGCAAAAATGATTTATTTTACCTCCGATTTGCATTTCGGACATAGCAATATCATGAGATTTCATCCATGCTTTAAGCCTTTTTCTAGCGTAGAGGCGATGGATAGAGCACTCATTCGTCTCTGGAACGAGAGAGTAAATCCCTGCGACACGGTCTATAACATAGGCGATCTAAGCTTCCACAAGGATATGCAGACCAGTATATCAATCTTTAGCAAGCTAAACGGCAAGCACGTCCTAGTGCTAGGCAATCACGACGAAGCGATAAAAAAGCATAAAGACGAGCTGCTAGCCATGAAAAAGCAAGACGGCAACGCGCTGTTTGAGGAAATTTGCGAATACAAAGATATAACCGTGCAGCACGGGCAGGATAAATTTCACCTCGTGCTCTTTCACTATCCGCTAGCCGAGTGGAACGCAGGCCACCACGGCGCGATCCAGCTCTACGGCCATATCCACGCAAATATCGCAAGCGTAAAAGGCAAGGCTTTAAACGCCAGCTACGACCTGCACGGCAAGATTTTAAGCTTTGAGGAAATTTATGATTTGGTTAAAGACCTGCCGCCGTTTGAACATAGCAAACAAAGGATGTTTAGCGAAGAAGACAGCGTAGAGAGTAGAAGCGCAAGGATAAAAGAGGTTTTAGAAAAGCTAAATTTTGATCCGTCTTAGTCAAATTTGCGCTTTAAATTTACAAAGCGAATTTGGGCCGCAAACCTCAAATTTGAGCCCAAATTCGGCTGTCTTTATAAAAACATCGCAAACAAAAATACGCCCAAAATCATGCGGTAGATAACAAACGGCAGCATACTGGCTCGCGCGATCAGCGCCATAAACAGCCGCACGCATAGATACGCGCTAAGGCCGCTAACCGCTGCGCCGATGGCAAGGTCGCTCCAAGGCAGTGCATCCGGGGTTTTTAGCAGCTTTACAGCCTCGAGTCCGCCTGCTAGCACAATAACCGGGATCGAGAGCAAAAACGAGAAATTTGCGCTTGCGCTGTGACTAAAGCCAAGCATCAGCGCCGCCGTCATCGTCACGCCCGAGCGCGAAACGCCGGGTATCAGCGCGATCGCCTGCGCTAGACCTATGATGAGAGCGAGCTTGATCGTCATTTCGTATTCGGTTTTTAGGCCTGATTTTTTGTCTGCAAAATAGAGCGCGATACCGAAAATTATCGTCATCGCCGCGATCACGAGCCCGTTTCTAGCGTACTGCTCGATAGCGTCGTTAAACGCTAGGCCAAAAAGCCCCACCGGCACGGTCGCAAATCCGACCGACCACACAAGCGTGCTGTCGCCGACCTTCTCGCGCCGCGCGATAGATGCAAAAAAATCGCGCACGAGCCCAGCAAGCCTGTCCTTAAAATAAAAAAGTATCGCCGCCAGCGTACCTACGTGAACGGCGACGTCAAAGGCAAGCCCCTGATCCGCCCAGCCAAGTAGCTTTGGTACAAGCACGAGGTGAGCCGAGCTAGAAATCGGTAAAAACTCGCTGATGCCCTGAACTAGAGCCAAAACGATGATATGCGAAAGCTCCATCACGCGGCCTTTGGATTAAATTTGAGCTGATTTTGTGCGCTAAATTTGATTTTATCTTTAGCGCAAATTTGCTCATTTTCGCCTTTTTGAGCGTCAAATTTGGCTGCGCCGCGAGCTAAATTTAAGATGAAATTTTCGTCGGCGAATCGCCCTACTTTTTGCCTATAGTTTTGCAAACTTTTCCTTTTTATAAATTTGATTTTGCCGCGAGCAAACCGCGCAAATTTGATGCGGGTCTCGCCCGGTATGAGTTCTCAAATTTAACGGATCCGGCCGGAGCCAAAACCGTCAAATTTAAAGCTAGATTTTACTTCGCCGACTCTTGCGCAAATTCCGCGATCTTTTCAGGCGTGAAGCCGAAGTACTCAAACAATGCGCCCGCCTTGCCGCTCTCGCCGAAGCTCTTCATCGAGTAAATTTCACCCGCAAATTTATACCACTCCAGCGCGCTTGCGGCTTCGACGGCGATGATTTTAGTTTGCGGATCTAAAATTTTATCCACGTACTCGCGCGGCTGCTCGCAAAGCAGGTCAAAGCACGGCGCGGAGACGACGTTGGCGCCGATACCGCGAGCGGCTAAAATTTCAGCCGCCTTGACGCAGAGCTCCACCTCACTGCCGCTAGCTATTAGCGTGATTTTGGCGTTTTGCGCGCGTTTTAGCAGATACGCGCCATTCTCCACGCCGCCAAATTCGCCTTTTTCAAGCGGAGCTAGACCTTGGCGGCTTAGCACGAAGGCGCTTGGAGCGCGTAAATTTAACGCCGCCTTCCAGCAAAGCGCGTTTTCGTTGCCATCGGCCGGGCGGAAGGTGTAAAAGTTCGGCATCGCGCGAAGCGTGCTAAGCTGCTCGATAGGCTGATGCGTCGGGCCGTCCTCGCCCACGCCGATGCTGTCGTGCGTAAAGATAAAAAAGTGCCTAACGCTCATCAGCGAAGCGATACGCGCAGCCGGTTTGAGGTAGTCGCTAAAGATAAAAAACGTCGCACTAAACGGCAAGAAAAGCCCGTATCTAGCGATTGCGTTATTTATCGCGGCCATAGCGTGCTCGCGGATGCCGTAGTGGATGTTGCGTCCGTTAGGGAAGTCACCCATACCCTTTAGCTCGGTTTTGTTTGACGGCGCCAGATCCGCGCTACCGCCGATAAAGCCAGGCAGTGCTCGCGCGATCTCGTTCATGATGATACCGTTGCTATCGCGCGTGGCTAGCTTTTTACCACTAAAATCAGGGAAATTTATCTTGCTAAAATCGGGATTTAGCAGCGAATTTAGCATATTTTTGCTTTCACCGCTTAGATTTTCTACCTTTTTGTTCCACTGAGCTTCGGCTAGGTCGCCCTCTTCTAGAGCGGCGCGGAAGCGAATCAGCACGTCCTCGTCGATGGCAAATTTATGCTCAGGATCAAAGCCCGCCGCGATTTTAGCGGCCTTGATGATCTCCTCGCCAAGCGGCGCGCCGTGGCTGTGGTGGCTGCCCTCTAGCTCGCCCGCGCCCTTTGCGATGCAGGTGTTTGCGATAATGAGATACGGGCGCTCTTTCTCGGCGGCTTGCTCGAGCGCAAATTCGATCTGATCGTAGTCGTGACCGTCGATACGCGCTACGTCCCAGCCCTGCGCCTCGAATCTCGCCTTCACGTCCTCGCTCCAAGCTATGCTCGTGTCGCCCTCGATCGTGATGTTGTTTGAGTCGTAGATCAGCACGAGGTTATCTAGGTGTAGGTTGCCCGCGACCGCACAGGCCTCGTAGCTGATGCCCTCCTGCAAGTCTCCGTCGCCGCAGAGGCAGTAAATTTTATGATCGATGACGGCGTTTTCTGGTTCGTTTAGTAGATTAGCCGCATATTTTGCCGCCATAGCAAAGCCCACCGCGTTTGCCACGCCCTGTCCTAGAGGTCCGGTTGCTACTTCGACGCCTTTAGTGTGGATCTCTGGGTGACCCGGTGTTTTAGAGCCTAGCTGGCGGAAGTTTTTTAGATCATCAAGGCTAAGATCGTAGCCGCTAAGATGCAAAAAGCTATACACGAGCGAACTTGCGTGACCGCCGCTAAATACGAGCCTGTCGCGATTTAGCCAATTTGGATTTTTAGGATTGTGATTTAGAAATTTAGCCAGCACGACCATGACGTCGGCTAGCCCCATCGGCGCGCCAGGATGCCCGCTGTTTGCCTGCTGCACCATATCCGCGCATAAAAACCTTATCGTATCCGCCATCTTTTTTAGCATTTTTTCTCCTTAGTTTTTATGCGATTATACGAAAATTCGGCTTAAATTTTACGCTTTTAACGCCGCCGTAAATTTTAAAAACTCGGCGAAATTTTCCTTTTTATCTTTTAGCTCGGGAGGTATGTGATGCTCTTTTTCGCCAATTATTATGACGTCCTCTTCGCTATCTTTTACCGTTACGGGCGCGCCCCTGATCTCGTCCCACGAGCTAAAAACGGGCTCTTCCATCAGCTCGCGGCTAATGAGTCCGCGCTCGTCCAAAATCACGCCAAAAGGCTTACTCAGCCCAAAAAGCGCCCTATCTAAGCTATGGAAAATCGGCGAGCTAGGCTTAAAAATGCCGAGGGATTTAGACAATAACTTACTCTCGTCAAGCGGCGTTTTTAGCGCTTCGCCAAGGCCGAGCTCTAAAAGTTTATCCGAAATTTTCGCCTCGTCGTTTTGGACGCCATCCTCAAAAATAGCGTTTAAAACGGCTTTTAGCGCCCTTTTCATCGCCGCTTTCATCTCGTCCTCGATTTCAAATTCGCATTTTTCCAGCTCTTGCCACGCGAGATTTTCCAGCTCGTCAGGCGAATGCTCGCCGAGCCTAAACGCCGCCGCTACCTCGTCTACGTTTACAGCCGACGCGTCAAATTTAACCAAAAGATGCCGACTCGTGAGCAAAAACCCTATGCTTTTTCGCCCGATCATCTGCGCATGCACTCCGATAAACGCGAGCGGCCGGGCGCCATAAAATTTAGGCGTTTTGCTATAATCCACGCCCTTTTGTAGCCCTAGGCTTTTATCTAAAATTTGCCTCGTAGCTAGCGCGAAAACCTCGTTCGCATCGTCCCAAACGGGGTGCTTTGCGCCTCTTAAAACCAAAACCTTTTGCGCGCTCTCGTCTAGCGACGCTAAAATTTGCTCTAAATTTCGCATATTTTCTCCTAAATTTTATTAAAACCATCCTCCGCCGCGCGTCAAATTTAGACGCCGAAGTCCGCTCGCATCCTATCTTTGCCCTTAGGCGTAAAATAGCAAACGACGTAGCAGAGCATTTGATCTTTACAGCCGTATTTGGCTTCGAGCCCCTCGGTAATGCTCGCAAGCTCCTGCGGAGACTTGTCCGAAAAGGCGCCTCGCAGCTCCTCTGCGGTGGTGTGTTTCGGGCTAAGGAGCAGATACGCCGCGCCGCCGTCCACGTCCTCGCTCATTACGCGTAAAATTTCACCGCTCGCGCGAATGCCCCTTGCCGTCCCGCTCGCGCAGACTCAAAAACGTCTCGCCGCAAGCGTCCAAAGCATTTTTGCTTGAAATTTGAGCGTGCGAGGAGCTTTCGTTTAACCGCTCGCTCGCAACCTCGATAAAAACGTCCGTACCCAGCAAATAGCAGACCCGCTCAAACTCGCTTTCGTACTCCAGGCCGTCAAATTTGGCCGCGAATGCGTGCACCCGCTCGTCCGCTTCGCAGCCGAACATCATTGCGTCGCTATCTGAAATTTTAACGATATAAGGCTCGTTCATGAGCTTCCTTTAAATTTAGCGCTCAAAGCCGTATTTATCGCCGTTTTTACGCGCCGCATCTTGAAGCATCGCCAGGTGCTTTATATCTTTTTTATTCTTCGGCGCGATCTTAGCAAAGTGCTCCGCCGCCCGCCGCCATAGACACAAGTCAGCGTATATTTGTGACAGCAACCTGTGTTTTTGCTCGCCGTCCTCCAGCGCGCTCGCCTCGTCTGCGAGCTCCCAAAGCGGCGCTACAAAACTTAGCCCATTGCAACTCGTCTTTGTCCGCACATAGCATTCGCTTAGCTTTTTGATATCTTGCATCTTGTTCCTTTTTGTATAAATTTGCTAGCGGCGGCGCTAAATTTGACGCCGTTTTGCGGTTATCGGCGCTAAATTTAGCGTAAATTTGACGGCGAAAAGCCGCAAATTTGAGCGGCGCGGCGCACAGAGTCAAAGGCGCGCATGGTCAAATTTGACCGCCCCAAGCTTAGTCCGCTTAGTCGCACTTGCCGTAAAACCACTCGAGCGTCTCGCTTAACTTAAACTCGTCGCCGTCTAAAAAGTACTGCTTGCTGCTTTTGATCGCGTTTTCGCCCGCGGCTACGTAGTCGCCGATGAATCCGCGATCCATGACGTCGCGCGCCAAGATGTCTGGCTCAAAGACGTTTACCGTCTTTTGCGTTTCGCGCCATTTGCCGCTCTCATCTGGCTCACGAAGCGCTGAGGATACGTTATTTCCCGCTTCGTCGTAGACGTAGACGTACTCGCGCCGTTCGCCGTCCGACGTCTCGCGATTTTTTATCAAGTTACCGCGCGCGTCGTAGCTAAGCTCGTTTTCAAACACTATCTCCCAGCGCTGCGACTCCCCCTGCCAAAACGACGATGCGGAGTATTTTTGCCGACCTTGCTCGGTCTCCTCGCGCACGTTTTTATAGCAACCGTTCCACTCGCTCTTTGCGGCGTCCCAGCGACATCTAAGATCGGTAAAACGCCTAAATTTGGGCTCTATTTTTTGCACCGTCCTCTCCTGCGGCTGCCACGCGTCCTTGCTCCACGTAAAATTTATCTCGGTGCGCGTTCCGTCTGCGGCCGTAAAGGCCGCGTGCTTTGTCTGCGGCACCCATTTGCCGCGCCATTTATAACCCTCGGAGCTCGCGTAAACGTCGCCGTTGTAGCGATATATAGATTTTTCGTACGGAGTCCATTTTTTGACTTTAGCGCTCCACTCAAAGGTCGCTATGAGCGCGGTTTTGTGGTTTTCGTCATAAAGTCTTTTGGTTAGATAATTTGGCGTCCATTTGCCGTTTTTTAGGGTGAAATTTTGAGAGATTTCGGTCGCGCCCGTTCGCTTTTCGACGATTTTTTGACCTTGGTTTAGTTTGCCGTTTTGACCCTGGACACTGACGTAAACAAACGCGCCGTCTTTTGTTCTTTCAATTCTTGAGAGTCCTACTTTGCGCCATTTGTCGGCGCTAAAGTCCCACTCGTATTCGGTTCTGCCGATTTCTCGTTCGCCTCTTTCGTCAAATTTAACCGCGCTTTTCGTCCTGCGCCTGCCGTCGTCGTTGATTTCGTCGTAGATTTTTTCTAGTACGCTAGTCTTCGCATCGTAAATTTGACTAGATTCGTATTCGTAGCGCGGTACGGCGCCGCCCTGCGTTTTATAGCTCGTCTTTTTTAGGCAAATTTCGCCCGCCGCAGATAACGGCACCGTCCAAATCGCCGCAAAAATCGCTACCGTCCAAAAACGCCTCATAGCCGCTCCTTTTAAATTTGACCGCGAGCAGTGCGTAAATTTAGCCGCCAAACGGCATCAAATTTGACGCGAAAGCAAAATTTGACGAGCTAAATTTATGTTTGGACGCCCGTCAAATTTAGCGGCGTAAACCGAAAACAAGATCGACTCGCCGCGTCAAATTTACCGCAGTTAGGCCGCTCGCGGTCGCTAACAAAATATCATTTGACCTTTTTATACTTCCACGTCTGCTCTGAAGCGAGTTTAAATTTACCGTCTGTTGCGACGAATTGCTTAAAGCTCTTCACCGCGTATCTGCTAGGCATCTCAAAGGACATCAGCGAGCCGCCGTGTCCGACGTCGTCGGCTAGTATATGCGGATCAAAGGTCGTCTCCAGGCGCTTATTTTGCACCCATCTTTTGCCGTTTTCGTCGCTAGCTAGCTCGTAGACATCCACGCTCACGTTATCGCCGCGCTCGTTGTAGCCGTAGACGAACTTCTCGCTGCCGTCCATCGTGTCGTATCGCTGCGTTAGCAGACGCTCGCCGCTCTTGTCGTAGATGCTGCGGTTGGAGTATTCTTGCGTCCACTCTTTGCGCTCTTTATCCCACAAAAACGCCGCCGTCTCAAAGTCCGCACCCTCTACGACCGAGACGCTTTTGCTGTTGTTTTCCCATGCGTTTTGTTCGGCGTTCCAGATGAGGTTTATCGTCACGTCTTTGCCGCTAGAAGCGTCATAATCGTGCTTAGACATCTCGGCGTAGCGCCACGCTCCGCCCTCAAATACGCTTCTTACCTGCTCGTATTTGCCCTTCACGTCGCCCGCAACCATGCCTCTTTCGCGGTTTTGCCATGCGCCGTTTTCGTAATCCCAGCTCTCATAGCCGCGCGCCTGTCCGTCCGCTCCGTAGAGTAGCTGCGTTTTTGACTTAGGCTGCCATCTTTTGCCGTCCCAGACGCTAAGCACGATGAGCTCGTTCTCGCCGTATGCGTTCTCGACGGTTTTGGTTAGCGCGGTTTTTCGCCATTTGCCTTTTACCAGCTCGTATCTGATCTCCTCGCTAGCGTTTTTTAGGTACTTTATGATAGTTTTGCTAGCATTTTCAGGCATACCGCGGATAAACGAACTAGACTCCTGCGTGAGGACGCCTTTTTTATAATCGGCTTTGTATTCGGTTACTTTGATCCATTTTTTAGCGGTAAAATCATAGCTGAAGGCCTCATATTTCGTCATCTTGCCGTCTTTGTTATAGTAGCTAACCTCTTTGTGTTTGCCCTTTAGCCCGTCTGCGAGCTCGGAGCTGCTAACTAGCTCTAGGCGGCGAGCCTTGGCGTCGTAGCTTTGCTTGGTCTCGTAGCTAGAAGTCGGCTCCTCAAAAGTCTTTTGCGCGGTGCTAGCTAGCATGTAGTCGTACTCTTTGGCAAACGCCGCCGCACACAAAAGCGCAAGCGATAAGGCTAATTTTTTCATTATCTCTCCTTTTGATAAATTTAAAAGATTATAGCATAAAAAGGACGCCGAATTTTGCCGATTTTGCGGCGGGATCGGCACGGTTTTGTGCGATAGTTTATTTATAACGCGCGGATAGCGTTTTGTAGTTAAATATAAATTTGACGGCAAATTTAGCAACTTAAATTTGACCGTCATAAACGCAAATTTAAGTCGAATTTACCGCAAATGCTTGTCGATGAGACCCGTCACGATAGCGCGGATACCCGCATGCACGTTGCCTAGCTCGCGCTCTATCTTTGCGATGAGCTCGTTTTTGGCCTGCACTGCACCCTCTACGCCAAGAAGGTTGGTAAAGGAGTTTTTCGCGCCGTCGTTATGCGTCGGTTTGCCCGCCGTTTCGGCGCTTTGCGTCGCGTCGATGATGTCGTCTGCGATCTGAAACGCCAGCCCCAGATCAAGCCCGATGTCGTATATGCGAGCAGCCTCCGTCTCATCTAGTCCAGCCACGACGCAGCCTGCCTGCAAACTCGCCGCGATGAGGCGCGCGGTCTTGTGTATATGCAGAAATTTTAGCTCTTCAAGCCCTAGTTTTTGATTCTCGAAATAACAATCCACCGCCTGCCCCAGCGCCATACCGTAGATGCCTGCGTTGCGGCTTAGGATCTCTACGCACTTTATGCGCGCGTCCGCATCCAGCGGGGCTCTTGCTATCTGATAAAAGGCATGAGTGTTTAGCGCGTCGCCCGCCAGGATCGCCGTCACTTCGTCAAATTTAACGTGCAAGCTAGGCTGTCCGCGGCGCAGATCCGAGTCGTCCATCGCGGGCAGATCGTCGTGGATGAGCGAGTAGCTGTGCATCGTCTCAAATGCCAGCGCGACGTGAAACGCCGCCTCTTTGCGCTCGGGACGCACTGCGGCTACGACGCCTGCGACTAGCATCGCGCGAAAGTGCTTGCCGCCCGATTTTAGCGTGTATGAAAGCGCCTCGTCAAAGCACGGATGAAAGCTAGGGTTGCTCGGCAAGTGCGCGCCCAAAAACGCCTTAAACTCGGCCAAAAGCGCATCTTGATCGGCGGCGCTCGGCGCTGTTTGCTGCAAATTTGAGCCCGAGGTAAAACACGAGCCTTTTGCCGCGTTTAGCGAGATTAAATTTGCTCTATTTTTCGGGCTTTGAGGCGGATTTTCGGAGCTAGTTTTGGCTTTGGTCGAGTTTAAAATTCGAGAGCGATTTTGGGACGAGCTCCCGCGCGAACTGCGAGCTAAAATTTGACCCTTCGGCAGCGCCCGTGACTCGCTCAAATTTAACCCTCTCGCCGTGTTTTTAACGCAAATTTGACCGTTACCCGTAGATTTTAATTTCATCGCTAAATTTTTTTGATCTTGCATCTATTCTCCGTTTTATTTTGTTGGCTCCGAGTATAGGCTAAATTTGACGCTTCGTTTACCCGTCAAAAGCGTCAAATTTACCGTCCGAATCTACCGCGCGTTGTAAAAAAAGTCAAAGCCGTTGCGTCTAAAGAGCAAATTTTGACCGCCGCCTTTAGCAAGCAGGCCTAGCGCTTCTTTGCGGCTTGAGACCGTTTTTTGCCCCACTTGTATCAGCTTGTCGCCGACTCTGACGCCGAATTTCGCCGCGCCCGAGCCTGCGTCGACGCTTTTTACCGTTAGTTTCTCGTCAAAGGTCATGCCGTAGAGCTTTTGCACGCTCGCGGCATCGCTGCTTTGCGGCATGGACTGCGGTTTTGCGTCGCTAGAGGAGGCCTTTTTATCCGCTTTCGTCGGCGCTTTTTGCTCTTTTTTGGCCGCGTCGTCCGAGACTGCTACGCCAAATCTCAAAACCTCGTCGCCGCGCTTGATCTCAAATTTAAGCCACTCGCCCTTTTTGGCGAACAAAATCCTCTCGTTTAGCTCGCGCAAGCTCTCAAATTTCTCGCCGTTTACGCTCAAAATCTCATCGCCCGCCATCAGCGCCGCGCCGCGTCCGAGCGGATCGACGCTCTTTACGTAGAGTTTGCCGTCTCGCTCCTCGAAAACCGCTCCGACGTCGCCGTAGTACACGTCTTTATACGCCGCAAAGTGCCTTAGATAGCGGCTCGGGACGAATTTATCCCCGCCCACGGCGATACCGCGTAGCTTGCAGCATGGATTTAGCACGGCGCCCGTGCCGTTTACGTCAAACGTGAGCGCGTCCAGCTCGCCTAGAGCCTGCGCCTGCGCCTTTACATGGCCGTAGACGGTCGCGTTTAGATCGTGCGTGACGCTGACCCAGTCGCTTTTTTTCGTCGCGTTATCGTCGGCCATCTTTACAGGCTCGAGTTTGACGTCCGAGGCGACCAGATAAAGGCCCAGATACGGGTCAAATTTGACGTAGTTTTTCACGGGGATTTCGCCTTTAGGCACGGCGATTAAATTTGGCGTGATCGCGATGCTGCCGCTACCTGCGACGTTTACCATGGCGGGCAGGTTTTTTTCAAAGCAAGCGTTAAAATCATCCTGCGTCGGTCGCGGCTCGGCTCTAAGCGACGCGGCAAGAGCGCAAACCATAAAAACCGCAAAAACGGGAGAGCAAAATTTGCGGGCTAAATTTGAGCTCAAATTTGCGCTTAAATTTACCGCCGTATCGCCCCGCACGCCGCTAAAATTTAACCGTGCGAGCCCCAAAACCGCGTCCAAACGACGCGAGAAAGCTGCGCGTTTCATTGCCCTAGTCCCATGCCGGCAAACCCGACCAGCATCCTTGACGCGGCGTTTTTGCGGTCGTCCTCGATCATCTTTAGCACGTCGTTTACGGCGCTGATGAGTAAAATCTGCAAGCTCTCCTTGTCCTCCAGCAAGCTGTCGTCGATGCTGATATCGAGCACCTCGCCCTTGCCGTTTGCCCTGACGCTAATGAGCCCGCCGCCGCTTTTTACGCTAAATTCGCGTTTTTGGCTCTCCTGCTCGATTTCTTGCGCCTTTTTTTGCGCCTCCTCGAGCATCTGTCCCATTTTTGAAAAATCGATCCCCTCAAACATAAACATCCTTTCAAATTTCGCGTTATTTTAGCCAATTTAAGCTAAATTTACTTTTTTAAGCTCTGCAATGCAAGTTTCGTTCCCGCCTTTAAAACTCGCGGCGGATACGAGCACGGATGAGTAAATTTAAGCCCGAAAAGCCGTCAAATTTGAGGATAAAGTTTTATTTTAAATAGCCTGCGCACATTTTGATCTATTTTAGTTTAACACATACGTGCTTGCGGGGTTTTTGGCGCTGATTTTTGCAAATTTAAGAAATTTGCCCGAGATAATAGGCGAAGTAAAGCGGAACTGAAAGAGTATTTAAGGTAGTGCTAGCTAAATTTGAAGTCTTTTGACGAGTTAAAAAGCAATAAAATAAGCCAAATCAAGACCGCGCAAACGAACGCGCGTCAGATATCTTTGAGCTCCGCCGCGACCGATTTTTCCAGATTTTTCGCCTTGCCTAGGATCGTGATCGCCTTTTGCCTGCATTTGTTCACGCATCTGTAGCAAATCGTGCAGCGATCGCCGAATTTTGCCTTGCCGTGCGCGATTTTTATGTTTTGCATCGGGCAGGATTTTGCGCACTCGCCGCACCCGTTGCACCGCGCCGTATCAAGGGTCGGCTTGCGCCTGGCAAACGGCGTTTTGTCCCAAATTTTCATCCAGAGCCGCTGTCCCAAAAGCCCCGCGATGCGGCATAGCATGCCTAGCCCCTCTTGCGGCAGTTTACCCGCGGCAAATGCCTGCGCGACGCGCTCTAGCTTGGCGTTTGCCTCTTTGATCAGGCGCTCGTTTTTCTGCGCCGAATAGCTAAAAATCGCCACGTCGAGGATAAACGCGGGCATTCTGATGTGCGCGCCGCCCGTTATCCGTGCGCCCGCCCGCTTTAGGATCCTAGCTGCGCAGCCCGCTCCGTCGCCGCTAAAAATCTCCATCGTAGCGATGATAAAGACGTTTTTACCGCTAAAATTCGCGCCGTTTTCGCAAATAAATTCGCGCACGATCTGCGGCAAGTCGCTAAAGTAAACGGGATAGGCGAGAATGACGTCGTCATGGCGCTTTAACAGCTCGCCGCAGCCCTCGTCCTCGATCGAAACCGCAGGGATACCCTTGCCCAGACGCTCTATAAATCTCTCCACGCAATGCTTCGTGTTGCCCGTGGAGCTAAAATAAATCGCTATCATTTTGCGAATCCTTTAAATTTACGCGCGAAATTTTGCCAGTTTTTGCCAAATTTTACCGACCGCATCAAATTTAAATAAATTGATATTTGGCGCATTCGCCTTTCGTCCGTTCGCAAATGACCGTCGTGCTCGCTAGCTTAGATTTTACCGCAAATTTGACTCAGCGCCATAAAACGTAAATTTAAACGCCACGCCGCAGAAACGGCAAATTTGGACATATATTATTTTACGATCTCGTTTTGCTCGTTTACCTGCACGATTTTTGGTTCGAAATCTCTCGCTTTTTTGGCGCTAAGAAGCGCGTAAGCAACAATAATGACGACGTCGCCGACGCAGACTTTGCGCGCGGCCGCGCCGTTTAGGCAGATCTCGCCATTTTTCTCGCCGCGGATCACGTATGTAGCGAAGCGCTCGCCGTTATTGACGTTTAGGATCTCGACTTTTTGGTACTCGCAAAGCCCCGCAGCCTCGATGAGCTCGGGTCCGATCGTGACCGAGCCCACGTAGTTTAGGTTGGCGTCCGTCACGCGCGCGCGGTGGATTTTGCTTGATAAAATTTCGATTTTCATCGGCAGTCCTTTGTGTTTTTTGGGAAAATTATACTATAAATTTAGCCGCGAAAAGCAACTTTATGTAGTCGCGGCGATTCGTTTTTGCTTGCTTGTCGCGATAAAATTCGGAGTTAAATTTGTGATTAAATTTGATTTTGGAGGCATTTGCGCGAGCGATAAAAGCTGCGATAAATTTGACGCCGCTCGGCAGTAAAATAGAAATTTAGACGCAAACAAAGGTAAATTTTACTCGAATTTACCCTTATTTCGTCGCCGTTTTGTCCGTAAATTTAGGCGCGTCCGTCCAAAAGTTCGCGCACGACCTCTTTGTCGCTAAACGGATATTTTACGCCCTTGATCTCCTGATAGGTTTCGTCGCCCTTGCCTAAAATCACCAAAATTTCATCCTGTGCGAGGCTTTCAAGCGCGTATTTTATCGCCTCTTTGCGGTTTGCGATGCATTTTACGCTCTCGTTCATCTCTAGGCTGCCGCAGATCTCATCGATGATGCTTTCTGGCTCTTCGCTTCGGGGATTGTCGCTGGTGACGACGAGTCTGTGCGCGTATTTTTGTGCTATTGCGCCCATTTTAGGGCGTTTAGTGCGATCCCTATCGCCTCCGGCGCCAAAAACCGCGACGATTTTACGATGGCGCAATGCATTTAGCACCTTTTCGATGCCGTCTGGAGTGTGTGCGAAATCCACAATCACGAGCGGTTCGCGACTCACGACCTCCATGCGCCCCTCGACGCCGTCAAATTCCGCCGCGGCGCGCGCGATCTGCTCTAGCGGTCTATCCGTCAGCGTCGCGACGCAAGAGACGGCTGCTATGAGGTTGTAGAGGTTAAATTCGCCGTGCAAATTTGAGCTTAGCGCCATTTGGCCGCGCAGGGTTTTTAGCGTCCCGCGTATGCCGCCTTCTAGCGAATACTCGACAGGCGCAAAGTCCGCGTCAGCGTGAAGAGCATATGTTAGGGCATTTGCTGGGTTAAATTTGATCCCGCCGCGGTCGTCTATGTTTATGAGCTTTGGCGCGTCGTCTGCGAAAAACTCGCTCTTTACGCGTGCGTACTCTTCAAACGTGCCGTGGTAATCGAGGTGGTCCTGGGTCAAATTCGTAAAAATTTTCATCGCAAAGGATAGGCTCTCGATGCGTTTTTGAGCGATGGCGTGCGAGCTAGCCTCCATCACGAAGTACTCGCAGCCGCGTTCGCTAGCGGCCTTTAGGTAGTTAAGCGTGCGTAAAATTTCGCTCGTCGTTAGCGCCTTGTCGTCGATGCGTTCATTGTTTATAAAAGCGCCGCGAGTACCGCACAGGCCGCATTTGTAGCCTAAATTTAACAGCGTAGCGCAGATAACCGCCGCGGTCGTGGTCTTGCCGTTCGTACCCGTAATGCCGATGATCTTGATGTTCGCGTCGATGCCCAGCAACCGCTTACACTCGGCCAAATTTATGATTTTTGCGCCCTTTGCCAGGGCATCGGCTTCAAATTTGGCGTTCGTCGCCGTTTTTACGAAATAGCAACCCGCTTCGCATTCGTTCGAGTTGTCGGTGACAAAGTCCTCTTTAACGTAAATTTTCACTTTCGGCCTTTTCGTTGATTTCGCGAGCCAGCGCGCTTAGCCGTTCGTCGCCGGCAAACATCACGGCCGCGGTCTCGATGTAGTTTAGCCCCATTTCGATGAAGTCGTTTTTGATAAGATTTTGCAAAAACTCGAGAAAATCGTCGCGGTTGTCGATCATCACGCGCGTGGAAAACATGATGTCCTCAAAGGTGCTTTTAAATCCGCCGCGCCTAACCGCATCCATAAAATCGGCGTAGCTGATGGCGTTTTGCTCCTCAAGGCTCTCATCGTCGCTAAATTTTGCCTCAAGCGCGCCCAAAATTTCCTCTAGCTCGTCCGGACTCATGCCGAGCTTATCTTTTAGCTTAAATATCTCAAAAAGCGTCATCGCCTCGTCGCGGCGAGTCTTGGCAAGCGAGCAAAGCATGATGAGAAAAAGCAGCTTTTTGTCCGGTTTTTTGTCGTAGGCGAGTGAAAAATAGCTCGCGGCGGCGTTAAATTCGCCCTTATTAAATGCTTTTAGGCCCATCTTTTTATAATCAATCAAATTTAACTTCCTCGCCGATAGGGATGTTTACGACCTCTAGCTCGGGGTGGATATCCATGCGGAGCTGGCGCTCGATGCCGTATTTTAGCGTGGTCGAGCTAGCTGCGCAACCGTGGCAGTGGCCGGTTAGACGGACGTAAATTTTGCCATTTTTGATGCCTAATAGCTCCATGCCTCCGCCGTCGTTTTCAAGCATAGGCAAAACCTTTTGCAGGCTGGCTTTTACGGGCTTTAAAAGCTCTTCATCGGTAAATGGGATCATTTTTAACCTTTTAAATTTTTGAGATATTATAGCAGATAAAATTTTAAATACGCTATGAGTTTGGCGTTTTGGCCGCTATTTTTGACTTGGATAAATTTGGAGTTTTAAGCGATTCTACATGCAAATGGGTCAAATTTAAAAGATGCTAGCAGCAGTTGAGAGCGAAAACGGCGATAAAAAAAGGATACAGCGCGCAATATAAAGCTCAAAATAGTTAGGCGCGGTTTTTGTATATTCTCAAATTACTTTCAGATGCTACAAATTCGGCATATTGTGCTTGCCATGCGATCAAAATCTTTTAGAAGGCAAATTTATGCGTAGAATTGCATAAAATTTAGAATAAAAGTCGCTACAAATTTTAGCATCTTCCACCCGTATTCAAAATTGCAAACAATGCAGCAGGCGAGCAAATAAATTTAATTGAGATAAAAAGCTAGAGTGGATTTTGAGATAATTGAAGGCAGATAAATTTAAAAAGAAAAAGAGAGCCGAAGCTCTCTAAAAATTATTCTTTGATTAGCTCTATATAAGCCATCTCGGCAGCATCGCCTCGGCGAACGCGAGTCTTAACGATGCGCGTATATCCGCCGTTTTTGCCTACGAATTTTGGAGCAAGTTCAGTTACTAGCTTGTTCGTAGTTTCTTTATCCTGCAAGCTAGCAAAAACCGCTCTGTGAGCGTTGCTGTCGCCTTTTCTCGCTCTAGTGATTAGCTTTTCGATATAGCTTCTTAACTCTTTTGCCTTAGGCAAGGTCGTCTCTATCTTTTCGCTTTTGATGATAGCGATAGCTAAGTTTTTAAGTAGAGCCGAGCGGTGAGCCGACGTCCTACCTAGTTTTCTGTATCCGTGACCGTGTCTCATTTATGTTCCTTTTACTCTTTTGCACTCATTTGTGATTTTAGATCGGCGATTTTTTTCTTGAGTTGCTCTTTGCCGCCGCCTAGGTCGCCGCCGACCGGATATCCGATCTCTTGCATAACGGCTTTAATCTCTTCGAGAGATTTTTTACCTAAATTTTTAAGCTCTTTTAGCTCGTTTTCATCCATCAAAGCAAGCTCGCCGATAAATCTAATCTCGGCTTTATCAAGGCAGTTAAAGCTTCTGGCGCTCAAATTTAACTCTTCTACGCTTTGAAGTAGTTTCGCATGCTCGCTGCCAGAAGTTTGAGAGTTTAGACCTGCCGAAACGTCGATATTTAAAACGCCTTTAAACACCGACATCTGTTGATACATCGCCTCGATCGCATGTTTAAACGCTTCGATCGCGCCCACTTGTCCGTCCGTCGTAACCGTGAAAATAATCTTCTCATAGTCGGGATTGTCCTCGACTAGAACGTTTACTAGCTCGTAAACGGCTTTTTTAACAGGCGTAAAGAACGCGTCAAGAGCTATATAACCCTCTTCGATATTGTCTCTTATCTCTTCGCTTGGGACGTATCCGATACCTTTTTGGATGATTACGGAAAATTTAAGCTCCGCGTCCTCGTTTATGGTTGCAAGATAGGCGTCCGGATTTACGATATCTACGACATCGCTTTTTAGATCGCCGGCTTTTATCTCTTTTGGACCTTTAAACGAATACTCGACCACCTCGCGCTCAGACTCGTTTTTTAGCTTAAAGCGGATGTTTTTTAAATTTATAATAAACTGCGCTACGTCCTCGAGCATGCCTCTCATCGAATCAAATTCGTGAGATACACCCTCTATCTTGACGCCCGTAGCCGCAAATCCAACCGTGCTGCTATATAAAAGTCGTCTTAGCGGATGAGCCAAAGTGACCGCATAGCCCGTCTCAAACGGATACGCGGTTATTCTGGCGACATTCTCGCTTATACTCTCTACTGAAATTTCGGTAGGCATATAAGCTGATGTGGTAATTTTTCTCATCGTTATACCCCTTATTATTTCGAATAAAGCTCTACTATGAATCTTTCCTCGACAGGAATGACGACTTCTTCCCTTTCCGGAGTTCTTGTGAAAATTCCGAATTTTTTATCTTTTTCGACGTCAACCCAAGCTACGATGCCGGTTTGTGCCGTAAGATCGATCGCGCGAACGATTTGTGGATTGTTTTTAGACTTCTCGATAACCTCTACTTTAGCGCCAGCTTGGACTCTGTAAGAAGGAATATCTACTCTCTTGCCGTTTACTAAAATATGTCCGTGAGTAACTAGCTGACGAGCGAAGCGGCGAGTCGTCGCAAAGCCCATTCTGTAAACTACGTTATCTAATCTTTGCTCTAAAAGCTGTACCAAAAGCGCACCGGTATTTCCCTCGCGGCGAGCGGCTTCTTGGAATAAGCGGCGGAATTGCTTCTCGCTAATGCCGTACATAAATTTAGCTTTTTGTTTTTCGCGAAGCTGCAAGCCGTATTCGCTTATCTTGCTTCTTCTTTGTCCGTGTTGTCCCGGAGCGTAAGGTCTTTTGTCAAGCGCGCTCTTACCTGCCAAGCGACGCTCGCCCTTTAGCGCCAAACTAACGCCGAGTCTTCTTTCTAATTTTTCAACGGGTCCTCTATATCTAGCCATAATAATTCTCCTAAATTTCTAATTATACGCGGCGGCGTTTCGGCGGTCTGCAACCATTATGCGGAAGCGGAGTTATATCTTTTAAAAACGTTACTTTTATACCCTCTACCGCGCCTACGCTCTTGACTGCGGTCTCTCTACCACTGCCAGGACCTTGTACTTTGATGCCTACTTCTTTTATACCGTGCTCTTTTGCTTTTGTTAGAGCATCTTCTACCGCTTGTTGGGCTGCATAAGGAGTTGATTTTTTGCTTCCTTTAAAGCCTAGTCCGCCAGCACTGCTCCAAGCGATAGCATTTCCCATCTCATCGGTAACCGTTACCATAGTGTTGTTAAAAGTCGCGCTTATATAAACGATACCTTTAGCAATACTTTTTCTTACAATTTTCTTTTTAACTACTTTTCTTTTTGCCATCGCTTATCCTTATTTCGTTGCAGCGCCGACTGTTTTGCGCTTGCCTTTTCTAGTTCTAGCGTTTGTTTTAGTCTTTTGACCGCGCACCGGAAGACCTTTTCTATGTCTTAGACCGCGGTAGCTTCCTAGGTCCATAAGAGCCTTGATGTCCATAGCGACGCTTTTTCTAAGGTCGCCTTCCACCACGTGGTTCTCTTGGATCTCTTTGCGGATAGCCGCAGCTTCGTCTTCGGTTAGATCGTTTACTCTTTTATCGTAAGAAATTTTGGTAGCATCCAAAATTTGATGAGATTTGTGAAGACCGATACCGTAAATATAGGTCAAACCGTATTCGATTCTCTTTTTCTTTGGTAAATCCACACCTGCGATACGTGCCATGCTTTATCCTTGTCTTTGTTTATGTTTTGGATTTTCGCAGATTATGCGAACTACGCCTTGGCGCTTGACAATTTTGCACTTGTCACACATCTTCTTTACAGAAGGACGAACTTTCATTCTAGTCTCCTAAAAATTTATTCCACTTTTAGGCTGCATCAGGTTTAACGAAATTTTAAACCAACTATTTTCAAAACAAGTGGTGGGCTTTGAAAACAATTCTTCATACAGCAATTTGTCGTAAAGGGCTGAGTATAGCCAAATTTAGCTTTTAATTTACTTATGTCGGTAAATTATCCTACCCTTATCCAGACTGTAAGGCGTTAGTTCCACCTTTACGCGGTCTCCAGGCATTATTTTTATATAATGCATCCTCATCTTGCCCGCAATATGACACAAAATCACGTGTTTGTTGTCGAGCTCGACCTTAAACGTCGCATTTGGCAGCGCCTCGATGACGTTGCCGTCGATCTCTATGACGTCGTCTTTTGCCACTTAACTCCTTTTTGTTAAATTTACTTTCGCCACTCGGCGGAAGTTTGAAATTAAAATTTTAACTCACCACAAATTAAAATTTTAAAATTTACAAGTCGCACGAACGATTTGTAAATTTTAAAATTTTACGCTAGGCTTAAGATCTCCGCACGTCCGTTTACGACTGCCATGCAGTGCTCATAGTGGCTGGTTCTTAGCCCGTCTTTGCTGGTTACTTTCCATTTGTCGTGACCGATCACTGGAGTACCGTCTTTTTGGCAGATCATCGGCTCCACGCAAAATACCATTCCGTTTTTGATTTTCGGTCCCGATTTTGGACTGCCGCCCTCTAAATAATTTAAAATTTGCGGATCTTCGTGCGGGCGTCTACCGATGCCGTGACCGCAAAATCCCGTTAGCGGAACGAATCCGCGTGCTCTTATAAATTTCTCGATTTCAAAACTAAGCTCTTTAAAGTGCATTCCCGCTTTTACGGTGTCTATCGCAAAATATAACGCGTCTTTAGCGCAAGCGATTAGTTTTTCGTCCTCGCGCGAAATTTGACCCACGCCCCAAGTCCTAGCCGAGTCGCCGAAATATCCGTTCAAATTTGAACCGATATCGACGCTTACGATATCGCCTTCTTGTAGTTTGTATTCGTTCGGGATGCCGTGGATGACCACTTCGTTTACGCTGATACAAGCGGCGTTTGGAAAGCCATAAAGCCCCTTAAATGCCGGCTTTGCGCCCGCAGCCCTTATCATATCTTCGCAAATTTTATCTATTTCGAGCAGTGAAATGCCGGGCTTGATCACGCTTTCTACGTAGTCGAGGGCTTGAGCGACGATTTTATTCGCCGCTCGCATTTTCTCTATGTCGTTTGGCTGCATAATGGTTATAGCCATTACAAGCCTACCGCGCTTAGAGTTTGATATTTATTCATATAAATTTGAGCTTCTATCCTTCGCATCGTGTCAAGCGCAACAGAAACCACGATCAGCACTGACGTGCCGCCGAAATAAAACGGAACGCCCATAATTTTAACGAGCACCCAAGGAAGCGTCGAGATAAGACCGAGGTAAATCGCGCCGCTAAATGTTAGCCTTGATGCGACCTCGTTTAGATAACCCGCAGTGCCCTCGCCCGGTCTAATGCCCGGAATAAAGCCGCCCTGTCTTTTTAAATTTTCGCTGATATCTTTTGCATTAAACGCTATCGAAGCGTAAAAATATGCAAAAAATACGACCAGCAAGAATGTCAAAAAGTTGAAAAAATAGCTATTTGGATTTAAAAAATCGTGAATAGCTTGGATATAAGGATTTGTGCTGGCCTGCAAAATGGTGCTTGGGAACATCAAAATCGCACTGGCGAAAATCGGAGGAATAACGCCGCTTAAATTTACCTTGATAGGTATATAGTTCATAATGCGTTTGTTTTGATTTTCCATCACTACCTTACGCGAATAGCTCACCGGTACGCGTCTCTCGCCCATCTCGACGTAGATAACTATGCCTACCGTGACCAAGATAACAAGCAAAATTACGATAACTACAAGGAAGTTCATCTCGCCCGTATTTACCAAATTTACCGTACCGCCGATGGCTGAAGGTATGCCGCTAACGATACCCGCAAAGATAATAAGGCTGATGCCGTTGCCGATACCGCGCTGCGTGATCTGCTCGCCTATCCACATCAAAAGCATAGTTCCCGTTAGCATCGAAGCCGCTGCGATGGCGATAAATAAATTCATATCTATCATTATTGCGTCCTCTCCGCCTCTACCGTGAAGACTCTGAAGCCCCATACTGACGCCCACTGCTTGAACAAGCGTAATACCGATAGTGGCATAACGGATAATCTGCATATATTTTTGCATGCCGTCGCGGTCTTTTTTCATCTTGCCCAAATTTGGGAAAGTAGCCGCTAAAAGCTCCATAATAATCGATGCTGTGATGTATGGCATAATGCCTAGAGAGATGATGCTGAGGCGCTCTGCGGCCTTACCGCTGAACATATTAAATAGCCCAAGCGCGTTTGCGGAATTCGAATCGAAAAACTCTTTAATAACATTGACGTTTACGCCAGGAACCGGCACGTATGCCAGTATCCTGTAAGCAAATAAAAATGCCAACGTGATTAAAATCTTGTTGGTCAATGTCTTATTCATTACGCACGTCCGCTAACGGTTACGTTCTCGTCTTTGATTTTCGAAGCCAAATCTTTCGCGCTCACTCCGATCAATTTAATTTTCTTGACGCTGCTTGAAATTTTGTGTACGGTAGCGATAGTAGCGATAGTGATCTCGCTTAGCTCTTTTACCGCAACGATTTTTTCTACGTTGATTACGTAGGGTTTTTCAAATTTAGATGTAAAGCCTACTTTCGGAAGGCGTCTTTGAAGCGGCTGCTGACCGCCCTCGAAGCCTCTTTTCTCGTTGTAGCCTTTTCTAGCTCTTTGACCTTTGTGTCCTTTGCCCGCGGTTTTACCTTGACCGCTACCTTGACCGCGACCTAGTCTTTTGATTTGTCTAGTCGAGCCCTCGGCAGGTTTTAAATTTTCTAGTCCCATATCTTCTCCTTAGCCTTTAAGCATACTTAGCGCTTTTAAAGTAGCGCGAACGACGTTTGCCGAGTTGTTTGAGCCAAGCGATTTTGTTAGGATGTCCTTGATGCCCGCAAGCTCTAGAATAGGACGAGCGCTACCGCCCGCAATCACGCCTGTACCTTCGCTAGCAGGGCGAAGCAAAACGCGGCTAGCGTTAAATTTAACCTCTACGTCGTGAGGTATAGTCGAACCTTTTCTTTTTACCTCGATGATGTTTTTAAATGCGTCGTCGACGGCTTTTCTCATAGCGTCCGGTACCTCTTTTGCTTTACCGAAGCCAAAGCCCACTAGGCCGTTTCTGTTTCCTACTACGACAAGAGCCGTAAATCTAAATCTACGACCGCCTTTTACGACCTTTGTAACGCGGCCGATATCAACCATTACTTCTTCGAATTCTTCTCTGTTATATTTTTCCATAGCGATTTTCCTTATAGTTTGATACCGTTTTCACGTAATGCGTCTGCAAAAGCCGCTACAACTCCGTGATACAAATAGCCATTTCTGTCGAATAATGCCGTTTCAATTTTTTTAGCTTTTAGAGTTTTTGCAAATTCTTTAGCCAAAGTTACGGCGCCTTCTTTGTTTGCTTTTACGCCTAGTTTTCTGCCGTCTGCCGCCGCTAGAGTTACGGCTGCTACGTCGTCGATAGCTTGGACGTAAAGAGTTCTGTTTGATTTGAAGATAGAAATTCTAGGCAATACCGCAGTGCCGGAAATTTTGGCTCTGATTCTTCTTTTTCTCTTGATTCTAAGAGCGAGTTTTCTTTTTAATACATTTGCTGTCATTATCTATCCCTTACTTCTTAGATGTCTTACCGGCTTTGCGGATGATGCGCTCTTCTACGTATTTAACGCCTTTGCCCTTATACGGTTCAGGCGGTCTATACGCCCTGACTTGAGCCGCGATCTGACCGACCACTTGCTTATCGTCGCCTTTAATAGTGATGATGTTTTTCTCTACGCTGATTTCAACGCCTTTTGGCACTTCGTGATTTATCGGGTGAGAAAATCCTAAAGTAAGCTCAAGCACTTGACCTTTAGCGGCGGCTTTGTAACCGACGCCGTTGATCTCAAGCTGGCGAACAAAACCTTTTGTGATACCGATGACGATATTGTTTGCAAGCGCTCTATAAGTGCCCCAGTAGGCTCTATCTTGTCTCTCGTCGCTCTTTGGAGAAAATACTATGTGAGCATCTTCGACTTTAACGTCTACGTGCCCTTTTGTGTCAAGCTCTTTTAAATGAGCGCCTTTTTTAAATTTAAGGACGTTGCCTTCTACGCTGACCTCTACTCCGCTTGGAATAGCTATCGGCTGTTTTCCTATACGTGACATTTTTTTCCTTTTTTACTTGTCTAGGGTATGTCTACTTTTACGAATGGATACCGCAATACCATAAAAATAGAAATGAATCGAAGCGATAAAAACCGCTTCAAACACTTTAATTTTCTCATCAAATTTGACTTGTTTTTTAGAGTTGATTTCCAAAATTTAACGTCAAATTTGACATCGTCGTTTTTAAATTTAGCTTTGGCAAATTTTGATAAATTTGTGAGCCGAGCTAAATTCGGGAAGCTTTTTAAATTTGATGCTTTTGCAGCGTCAAATTTGAGCTTCCTATTTTTAAATTTTAAAAATTTGACGGTAGAATTTTTCCTAAATTTTATAAATTAAGAAAACCTGCTGGGTCAAATTTCATTTCAAAAATGCAAAAACGATGTCGCAGTTGCAAATACAACAAGCCTATCGCTTCAAACCTCATTCTAATGATGTCGAATTGACGTCTTGCTACAAAAACAAGCCTATCAATTCAAACTTCATTTCAAGGATGCAACAACGATGCCTCGCATCGTTGTTGTCCATTACCATACAGAGCAGAGGATTTCGCCGCCTACACCAGCTTTGTGAGCGTCTTCGTTACTCAAAACGCCTTTGCTGGTGCTAACGATGATCGTTCCGTAGCCGTTTTTAAATCTCTTGATCTCGTCTTTTCCCTTATAAACGCGGCGACCCGGGCTTGATACGCGCTTAAGCTCGTTAATCACGCTTCTGCCGTGCTCGTCGTATTTTAAAACTACGTTTATAAATTTCTTTTTATCTTCTTCTACGACGTTGTAGCTCTCGATATAGCCTTTAGCCGCAAGGATAGATAAAGTAGCCTCGACGACGTTTGAATGAAGAAGCTTCGTAGTCTCGAGTCTTCTCATTGCGGCGTTTCTAATGCGAGTTAGTCCGTCTGAAATTAAGTCGTTTAACATTTCTCTTCCTTACCAGCTTGCTTTTTTTAGACCCGGGATTAGTCCCTCGTTAGCCATTTTTCTTAGGCATACGCGGCAAATTCCAAAATCTTTATAAACCGAATGCGGACGTCCGCAAATTTGGCATCTCGTATAGCCGCGAACCGCAAATTTAGGCTTTCTGGCAGCCTTTGCTATCATTGATTTTTTTGCCATATTACTTTCCTTTCGCAAACGGCAAACCAAATAGCTCAAGCAATTTGAATGCCTCTTTGTCGCTGTTCGTCGTCGTGACTATAACTATATTCATACCATGAGTGCGTAAAATCTTATCGTACTCGACCTCTGGAAACATTAGCTGCTCGTCAAGGCCGAAGTTGTAGTTTCCGCGCCCGTCAAAGCCGTCTTTTGGAAGGCCTCTAAAGTCCTTAACTCTCGGTAGCGCGATAGAGATTAGTTTATCTAAAAACGCAAACATATTCTCTTTTCTAAGCGTTACTTTTACGCCGACGGGAAATCCCTCGCGCACTTTAAAGCCCGCAACCGATTTTTTAGCATCGGTAACAACAGCTTTTTGTCCGGCTATTAGCGAAATAGTATCGGCGATGTTTTGAAGTTGCTTTTGATCTTTAGCAGATTCGCCAGCGCCTACGCTTATCACGATCTTTTCGATCGCAGGGATTAGC
Source organism: Campylobacter showae (assembly GCF_963515975.1). Taxonomy (GTDB): domain Bacteria; phylum Campylobacterota; class Campylobacteria; order Campylobacterales; family Campylobacteraceae; genus Campylobacter_A; species Campylobacter_A showae_F. Next base: position 31,430 of record NZ_CAUPZM010000009.1, on the reverse strand, counting down.
ATAGGATTTTTGATGTCGAATTCTTTAGCCAAAGCAGGCTTTACGACCTCATTATATTTAGCTTTTAATCTATTCATTTTCAGCCCTCAACTTTTGCAACGTTTGAGATATCAATAGGCATCTCTTTATTGATAAAGCCGCCGTTTGGGGTTTTTTCGCTAGGTTTTATAGCTTTTTTAGCTACCTTGCAGCCCTCGACGATGACTTGTCCTTTTTTGGCTAGGACGGATAAAATTTTACCTGTTTTACCTTTGTCGTCGCCTGCGATGATCTTAACGGTATCGCCTTTTTTTACTTTAAATTTAACGTTAGCCATTATAACACCTCCGGAGCAAGCGAAACGATTTTCATAAAGTTAGCATATCTAACCTCACGGCCGACCGGTCCAAAGATACGAGTACCGATAGGCTCGCGTTTGTTATCTAGGATGACGGCTGCGTTTTCGTCGAAGCGGATTAGCGAGCCGTTGTCTCTTTGAACCTCTTTTTTAGTTCTAACGACGACTGCTTTTACCACTTGACCTTTTTTGATCTTACCGTTTGGAAGCGCCTTTTTGACCGAGCAGATGATGACGTCGCCAAGCGTCGCGTATCTTCTCTTGCTGCCGCCCAAAACTTTAATACACATTAGCTCTTTCGCGCCGCTATTGTCGGCGACCGTAAGCCTCGTAAAAGATTGTATCATTACTCAACCCCCGTCGCTAAAATAGTCTTTAAGCGGAAAGATTTTCTCGCGCTTAGCGGTCTGCATTCGATAGCTATGACAGTATCGCCCGCTTTAGTTTCGTTCTTTTCGTCGTGAATCATATATTTTTTAAAGCGTTTTACGAATTTGTGGTATCTTGGGTGCATAACGCGTCTCTCAACCAAAATCGTAGCCGTCTTATCGCCGGCCTTTTGTAAAACGACACCTTGAATTTCTCTTTTTAATGCCATTTCTCACCCCTTACTTTGAAGCGCTAATTGCAGTGTTGATTTGCGCTATTTCCTTGCGGACGGCGCGAATCTCGTTAGGGTTGCTTAGCTGCATGGTTTTTAGCTTTTGTCTTAAAGTAAATAAAAGCACCTTTTTCTCTTTCAATAACGCGTTAAGTTCTGCAACGCTTTTGTCTTTAATATCAGTATATTTCATTTTCACTCTCTCGCGTTACGATTTTAGTCTTAAACGGAAGTTTGTGGATGGCTAAAGTTAGAGCTTCGCGCGCTAATTCCTCATCTACGCCTGCCATTTCGACTATTATACGACCTGGTTTTATATTCATAACCCACTCTTCGACTCCGGCTTTACCTTTACCCATACGAGTTTGTAGAGGTTTTTTGGTTAGCGGCTTATCTGGGAAAACTCTGATCCAAGTTTTAGCCTGGCGTTTTACGTGGCGAGTTAGAGCCACACGAGCCGCTTCGATTTGGCGCGAATTTACGCGGCCTGCTTCTACGGCTTTTATTCCGATCTCGCCCATAGCAAGATCAGCGCCGCGAGTAGCTTTACCGCGGTTTCTGCCTTTCATCTGTTTGCGAAATTTAGTTCGTTTTGGCATCAACATGATTATTTACCTCTTCTTGCTCTGCGCGGTTTTTTATCGGCTTTTTCTTCTTCGTTCTTTTCAGGTTGAACGCCTTTTTGAAGAACCTCGCCTTTAAATATCCACACTTTTATACCTATGTTTCCATAAGTCGTATGCGCTTCAGCAACGCCGTAATCGATCTTAGCCCTTAGAGTGTGAAGCGGAACGCGACCCTCCAAGTACCACTCGGTTCTAGCTATCTCAGCACCACCAAGACGTCCTGCAACTGAAATTTTGATACCTTTAGCGCCTGATTTTTGAGCGCCTTGGATAACTTTTTTCATCGCGCGTCTAAATGCAACGCGTTTTTCAAGCTGCATTGCTACGTTTTCCGCAGCTAGCTGAGCCGAAGCTTGAGCTTTTCTTTCTTCTTTGATATTTACGTTTACTTCTTTGTTGATCAGCTTTTGGATATCCTCTTTAAGCTTCTCTACGTCAGAGCCCTTTTTGCCGATGATAATACCAGGGCGAGCTGCTACGACGGTTACGCGAATTTTCTTAGCGGTTCTCTCGATCAAAATTTGAGAAACGCCCGCGTAGTAAAGTTTCTTTTTCAAGAAAGCGCGAATTTTGTAGTCTTCGCCGATATTTTCAGCCAAAGTTCCTTTAGCAGGAAACCATCTTGACTCCCAGTTGCGGTTTATTCCTAGTCTTAGACCTATCGGATTTACTTTCTGACCCATATTACGCTTCCTTCTTTTCAGGTTTAGATACTTCTACTAAGATATGAGAAGTCGGTTTGCGGATTCTGCTTGCGCTTCCTCTCGCTCGCGGTCTAAATCTTTTTAATACTGGGCCCGCATCCACGCGGCAGCTTGTTACGATAACCTCTTCAGGCTCGAATCCGCCGTTAGCTACAGCAGAGCTGATAGCCGTAGCGATAAATTTGGCGCCGCGGTTTGGCATAAAGCTAAGGCTAGCTAGCGCAAATTCTGCGTTCATACCTTGTACTTCTCTTGCGATTAGTCTGGCTTTAGTCGGAGATAGTCTTACGAATTTAATAATTGATTTGCTCATTTTATCCCCTTACTTACCGATTTTCTTTTGCACTGAGCCTTTGTGACCCTTGAATGTGCGCGTAGGAGCAAATTCGCCTAGTTTATATCCGATGTGGTTTTCCGTAACGTATACTGGAATGAAGCTCTTGCCGTTATGAACGTTAAACGTTAGGCCTATCATTTCAGGCACTATCGTGCTGCGTCTAGACCACGTTTTTATCGGCTTGTTGTCGTTGGCTTTTTTAGCGGCAACGACTTTTTTCATTACATGCTCATCGACAAAAGGTCCTTTTTTGAGTGATCTTGCCATCTCTATTTACCTTTCCTTCTTGAAATTATAAGCTTATCGCTAGCCTTCTTGCGGCGAGTCTTAGCACCTTTGGTCGGTTTACCCCATGGAGTAACAGGATGACGGCCTGAGTTTTTCTTGCCTTCACCGCCGCCGTGCGGGTGATCTACCGGGTTCATCGCAGAACCGCGAGTTTGAGGACGGATACCTCTGTGGCGATTACGTCCGGCTTTACCGATAGTTACGTTCGCCCAATCTTCGTTACCTACTACGCCGATACTAGCCATGCACTCTGCAAGTACTTGTCTCATCTCGCCGCTTGGCAAGCGAAGCATTACGTATTTTTCCTCTTTACCCATTAGCTGAGCATAACCGCCGGCTGAACGAGCCATCTGAGCGCCTTTGCCCGGTTTTAGCTCCACGTTGTGTACGATAGTACCGACCGGGATGTTTCTTAGTTTCATCGCGTTGCCTGGTTTTATGTCTAGTCCCGCCTCGGCTGCTGCTACGACGTCGCCGACGTTTAGTCCGTTTGGTCTGATGATATAGCGTTTCTCGCCGTCTTTATAAGCGATAAGCGCGATGCGGCAGTTTCTGTTCGGATCGTACTCGATAGCTTCGACCTTACCTTCGATACCGAATTTGCGGCGTTTAAAGTCGATGATTCTATAAAGTTTCTTCGCTCCGCCTTCTTTATGTCTAGAAGTTATTCTTCCGTTATTATTTCTACCGCCACTTACGGGGATCTTTACAAGCAAGCTTCTCACGCTAGGTTTAGCGGTAATATCCTCGCTCGATAAGCCCGTCATAAATCTGCGGCTAGGTGTATAAGGTTTATAGGTTCTTATCGCCATCTTACGCCTCCGTGTTTTCTAGGCTTGAGCCTTCAGGCAACTTAACGTAAAATTTCTTTATCTCGTTGCGTTGTCCTTCTCTTCCTTTGAAACGCTTAACTTTTCCGTCGATTCTAAGCGAATTTACGCGAAGCGGCGTTACTCCAAAATACTCTTTCAAAATTTCTTTCAGCCTGTTTTTAGTCATCTTAGGCGAAGTTTGTATGACGACCACGCCTTGCTCTTGAAGACCGAGAGTTTTTTCCGTATATAAAATCGTTTTGATATCAGTTATATCTGCCATTTCAGCCCTCTTTTATTATAGATTCAAGTGCGGCCTTCTCGATAACGACGGCACCGTAAGTCGCCACTAAGTAAGCGTTTATCTCGCTCACATCGATTAGATAGCAGTTTGATAAATTTCTAAACGCCAATAGCGTGTTGTCGTCAAGCAGATCTTTTACGACCAAAGCGTCTCTCAAATTTAACGCGCTGATTACTTTAGCTGCGTCTTTAGTCTTACCGCTTGCGATCTCTATGCTATCTACCGCGAAAATTTTACCCGCGTTAGCTTTTTCGTTTAGCGCGAACTCAAGCGCCAATCTTTTTTGCTTTTTATTGACCTTTTGGAAATAGTTTCGCTCGTTGCTCGGACCAAACGCCACTGCGCCGCCTACCCAGACATTAGTTCTGGTTGAGCCAGCTCTAGCGCCGCCGCGACCTTTTTGTCTCCACGGTTTTTTACCGCCGCCGCTCACTTCAGAACGACCCTTTGTATGAGCCGAATTTGAACGCATACCGGACAAATAAGACTTAACGTAAAGATATAGGTTGTGCGGGTTGATCTCAGCGTAATTAGCCGGTAGATCAAGCTCGCTAGCTTTTTGTAATTTTTCGTTTAATACGCAAACTTTACTCATTTTACTATCCTTATTCTGCCCATTGCGCCGTTATAGCCAGCGACGCTGCCTTTTAAAACCAAAATTCCGTTTTCGGCGTCAAAGCTTACGATCTCGTTTTTAACGGTAACTTTTTCGTTTCCGGTGTGTCCGGCCATCTTCATACCAGGCTGAACGCGTCCCGGCCACTCGCGGTTACCGATAGAGCCGTGTCTTTTGTGGAAGCGAGAACCGTGGCTTTTCGGACCGCCCGCAAATCCGTGTCTTTTCACGACGCCTTGATAGCCTTTGCCTTTTGAGCTGAAGCTAACTTTTAAAATTTTAGCCGAGCTAAGCGGACTAAAATCAAGATCACCCGCCTCTTTATTGGCGACTTGTAGGGTTGCGAATTTATTAAATTCCGCCGTTAGGCTATATTTTTTTTGCTGACCCTCTATGGCTTTATTTTTTGCTTTACCTTTAGCATAAGCTACTATAGCGCAGCCGCATTCGCTCACTTCGCAAACTTTAGCGTTTACGACCTTTAGAAGCGTAACGGGGATGCTTGGGTTGTTTACCGTTCTGCTCATGCCTATTTTTTCTACGATATATTCCATCTTTCACCTCGCCTTTATTTGCCCATCGCGCGGACTTCGACGTTAACCTCAGGGGCTAAGTCAAGCTTTGTTAGCGAGTCGACGGTATCGGGCGTAGCCGCTACGATATCTAGCATTCTAGCGTGAATTCTCATTTCAAACTGCTCGCGTGAGTCTTTGTTGATGTGTGGTGATTTTAAGACCGTGTAGCGTTTGATCTTCGTAGGCATCGGCACCGGACCTCTGACGTCGGCGCCCGTTCGTTTGACAGCTTCTACTATGGCTGCAACTGTGCGGTCGAGAACTCTATGGTCATAAGCTTTAAGCTTAAGCCTGATTCTTTCCATTTTCTTTCCTTTGAATAGAACTTGTCGCAAACATACGACACCTCTTACTTGTGTAAGAGACTCGGATTTTATCCAAATGGCTTTTTAATGTCAATATTTTGAGCGAATTTGATGAAATTTAATAAAATTATTTCCTTTTTATAAGGAAGTTTTTGCAAATTTGGCTGGAAATTTAAGGCGAAATTTTTCAATTTGATTTGGGATAAATTTGAACGGGTTTATTTGGGCGCAAATTTGGTTCGATTAAAATTTGCCCCGCATTTTATCGCTCAAATTTAACGCATTTTCTTTTAAATTTGAGTAGTTTTTGATCGTTTTTTGGGGTCAAATTTTAATTATCTTCCTCTTTATAAGGAAACTTCGATATAATTTTTCAAATTTTAAAGGCTAAAAATGCAAACTCTAAACGCGCTTTATCAAAATCCGCCGAAAAATATCAAATTTATAAATAGAAAATTTGAGATCTCAGCACCCAAAACGCTGATAAAAGGCGGTATAGGAAGCGGCAAAACATCTCTAATCGCGGGCTTTTTGTCGGCATTTGAGAGTAAAGAGTTTTTGTACGTAAATTTAGGCGACCTTCGCATAGATGCGGATGGTATTTTGTCAAATTTGCCCGAGTTTTTACGCCAAAATCCGCAGATAAAAATTCTAGCGATCGATGATTTCGAGCAGAGATTTTGGGATAAATTTGAGCCGGTTTTGGAGCTAAATTTATCAAATTTTATCCTAGCCTCGCGATTTAGAGATGCAAATTTTAGCGGTTTTAACGAGCTAAATTTGGATTTTTTAGACTACGAGGAATTTATCGCTTTTTTTTCGAAAAAGATCGATCCAGAGACGCTTTTTAGCCACTTTTTGCTTCACGGTAGGAGTCCCGCTTCGGCCTTTTGCGATGCCGAAAACGTCGCGGCAAATCTACAAACCGCGCTAAAATCCTCACTCTCTGCCACGCAGCTGGCCGTACTAAAAGAGTGCGCGAAGGCTCAGGCGCAAAACGTGAGCGTTTTTGAGATTTTTAGCACGCTAAAATCCGCCCGCAAAATCTCAAAAGATAGCGTTTACGGCGCGCTTAGCGAGCTGGAAAACATGAGCGCGGTTAGCCTAGTGGAAAAATTTAACGAGCCAAATGCCGCAAAAAGGCTTTATTTTAACGACTTTGCGTTTAAAAGCGCGCTAAGCCTAAAAAAGGACTTTGCTAAAAATTTTAACAACACGGTTTTTTGCGAGCTAGCCAAATTTAACGAGCAGATTTTTTATACCAAAGAGCTTGATTTTTTCCTGCCAAAAAGGAAACTTGCTATCATTTGCTCGCCTTTTAGCGATGCGGATTTGGTCTTTTTAAAATTTAAAAAACTGCACGCAAATTTAAAAAATTTAGGTATAAATAGGCTGCAAGTAATCAGCGTGGCGAACTCCGGCGAGACGAGCATAGAGGGCATAAAATGCGAGGTCGCGCCGTTTTCGCGCTGGGCGCTGGGCATATAAGGAGAGTTTATGAGAGCGGTTGCGGCGATATTTTTAGCCTGCGTTTTGGCGCTAGGCTATGAGATCAGACACGAAAACGAGGGCAAAATTTATAAATTTGCAGGCGAGGCGGACGGGAGTAAATTTGAGCTCTACATCAGCGAACTTGAGGCCGAGTTTGAAAATTTTAGCGACAAAGGCGCCATTTTACCGCCTAAATTTCAGGGGCACGCCTTTTTTGAGGGCGCTAGATACGACTTCAGTAAAGGCAACATCGAAAAATCGGGCACTGCTATAACGGCCGTAAGCGCGGTCGCCGAGTGGCTAAATCTAAGCGTAAAAGCGGATAACGGCAAACTAACGGGCAAGCTAGCAATCAAAGGCAAGGCGCGAAAAGCCGTGCTAAAACAGGTCGCAAGCTATGATTTTGCCGCGCTCGGACTGCAAGAGATCGGGCAAGACGGGGCGCGATTTGAAGCCGTCGCGAGCGACTTTTACGCGCTTAAATTTGCGCAAAATAACAAAAAATCTCTCGCCGCAAAACTTGAAAATTTTAAAACGACATGGCTCAAAGACCCCTCAAAAAACGCCGCAAACGCGCTAAATAACCTCGAGTATCAAAACAGCAAAATAAGAAGCGTCTGCGAACTCGGCGCGGGCGGGAAAATCTGCAAAACCGTCTGGCTAAAAAACCTAAAAAAGATAAATTTGAGCGACGTTTTTAAGGATTTAAACGACGCAAATTTGACTGCGATCTTCGCAAAAGAAAAGATAACTCCGAGTGAAAATTTTACGCTCTCGCCAAGTGGGATTACGTTTTTTGACGGTGCGACCGGCGACAAAAACAACGAGATCTCGCTACCGCTTGAGCCCATCAAAGAGCATTTAAAGCAAAATTTCGGGCTGTTTTAGACAGTTTTTCCGCCAGAAAAGGAAACTTTAAAAAATGGAAGGCAAAATTTGATACGAAACAAGCTAAAATTTGACAAAACAAAGGCGCAAACGAAAAGTAAATTTTTAAATGCCGTAGAGAGAAAAAATCAAAAATCAAATCAAACCGAGGAAAAATTTGACGGCTTAAATTGTGCAAATTTTACGCTCGGCAAGACGGAACCCCAAAGCACAAAAATATCACTGCGCCGATAAATTTTATACTTAAAAAAGTAAAATTTAATAAGAAAGCACACCGATGAAAAACAAATCTAACGCCCAAATCTGCGGTATCGACGAGGCGGGACGCGGCGCGCTAGCTGGGCCTTTGGCGGTAGCTGCATGCGTGCTAAAGCGCGAGATAGCGGGGCTAAACGACTCAAAAAAGCTGACCGCAAAGCGGCGCGAGGAGCTGTTTAAAGAGATCGCGAGAAGCTCGGAATTTCTCATCGCTTATTTTTCAAACGAGCAGATCGACGAGCTAGGGCTTAGCGAGTGTCTCAGGCGCGCACTGCGGCTGTTTAAAGCGCATTTTACGGATTGCGAGTTGCTCTACGACGGCAACGTAAACTACGGCACCGGCGTAAAAACCATGGTCGGAGCCGACGGCAAAGTGGCACAAGTAAGCGCGGCCAGCATCCTAGCCAAAGTAAGCCGCGACGCGCTGATGACGGCGTGGGACGGCGTGCATACGGGCTACGGATACGCCGCGCACAAAGGCTACGGCACAAAGGCGCATCTGGACGCGGTAGCAAAACTGGGCGACTCGCCGCTACAAAGGCGCAGCTTTCGCGTGAAAAGCTTTGAGCGCGGGCTGTTTGACGAATGATTTTTTGACATAAAATGAGTTTTTAGGCGATAAGCAGTTTGTCCTAATCCGAAAGAAATCGCAATTTACAATCATCTATCGTGCGTTCTATTTAAACTTTTTAATCAAATTTGAGCAAATCAGCTACTCGCAAGCAGTTTTTCTAGTTTGCGATTTTTAAAGAATTTTACGACGTCAAACGCGATTTTGGCAGCCAAAAGTGCTAAAAAAACGTGTCTAAAAGCATAAAATTTGCCTAGATATTTATGCTTTTTCATGAGTTTTAGCGTGAGCGATTTTATCGCTTCTATCGGCTTTTTGATTGCTTCGCCGATCATTTTGTCTTTTATCTCATGCACGACGAGAGCGGTAACGGTTTTTAGGTATTTTTTCGTTTTGGGCGCGGGTAAATTTTGCGTCTTAGTTTCGCCGTAAACGTCGCCGACCCAATTTTCAAAATTTTGTCTAGCATTTTTGCTTTTTAGGAGTTTTTCGCCGACTTTGCTTATCTCGTAAATCCCGCGCGAAGTCTTTAAAACGATCCTTTTTTCTTGCGGCAAAGCTTGAATTTTAGGGCTATTTGCTATGACGCTTAAAAGCGCGTCCGTTTTGCTTTGACTCGCACCCGTTTTGCGCGATAAAAACTCCGCTATCTCCTTACGGCTCGCCTTTTTTCTCTCGTTTAAAAACTGCGCCAATAAAAATAATCCTTGATAATCCATCGCAAAACTCTCATTATTATATTAAAATGAGAATTATACTTAAAATATATCAAAATAAAATAAAAGCCAAAATCATTTTGATTTTACTGCGTCGTAAGGTGAACTAAATTTACCGAGTTAAAATAAAGGGTTTGTGTCGCAAATTTGAAATTTATCCGTGCGTGGACTCTAAAATTTGCGGTAAATTTAATAAAAGACGGCAAAACTTAAGCGCTTCGAGCCGTTTAAATTTGCCTTTTTCCGAAAATCAGGCAAATTTAAAGCTCCTAAATTTAACTAACGAAAAACTCCTGCGCAGGCTCTTTGCTCTCAAAAGGTTTCACGCAAATCTCGCGCTCGCCGATCCTAGCTCGCACAGCCGTATCTTTATCGGCTCTAGTGTAGGCAAGCGCCAGCCGCACGGCAAACTCGAGATCGGCTTCGTTAAATTTAGCATCCACGAAACTCACCGCGCCCACGATATCGCCGTCAAATTTGATCTGCGTAAATTTCGGATTATTTAGAGCTAGCAGCTTGGCGTTATCGTTTTCGTCGCGGCCGATGACCATTTTGGTGCCGTTTGTTAGGCGCAGATGCCGCCCGATACGTAGCAGCTGCATATCCGCGCTCGTCATATCCGGGTCAAATTTGATGAAATCTTTGATTTTATTCGCAAAGCTCTCGATCGTGAGCAAGCACCCGCCGCCGGGCGTCTCATACTCGCTAAAGCCAAATTCCTTCGCAAGCGCGAACTGTCTTTTGCGGTCGCGTCCGCTGATGGCGAGCAGTTTGCTACGATCAACCCAGCCTTCGCGCTCCGGTTTTGTGGGCTTCATCAGCTGCGCAGACATCGGGCGCAAGATAAGGTCGTCCTCGTCGCCGGCGGCGTTTTTGACCTGCGCCATCGCGTCGCGCCTCTGGCTCATCGGACGTTGGCCGATCACCTCGCCCGTCGCGATAAAGCTAGCACCCTCCGAGCGCATCATCGCAAGCGCCGTTTTAAACATATATCCGTGGCAGTCGATGCAGGGGTTAAAGTGCTTGCCGTAGCCGTATTTAGGTGTAAAAAGGACGTCGCGCAGGTATTCGTTTCTGATATCGATTATTTTAAGCTCGGCTCCGGCTTCGTTCGCGCGGCGGCGTAAAATTTCGGCCTTTTTCTCGTCGCCGCTAAAGCCGATGTCGATGTGGATCGCCGTAACTTCGATGCCTTGGCTGGTTAGAAGCTTGATAGAGATCATGCTGTCCAGCCCGCCGCTAAATAAAACTAATGCTTTCATTTTTTATTGATTTCCTTTAAAATTTTATCGATTTTTTTTAGTATGAGCGCCTTTTCCTCCAGAGGAATTTTCGCCGCCGAGTACTTTTTGTACATATTTTTATAAAATCTCGTTTTAAAAACATTCACGGCTTCAAAAATTTTCTCCTCGTCGGTAAAGGCGTCATAGTTTTCAAACATCAGCTCGCGCACGGCGGGATCGTCTGCATCGACCCCCTGCGCTACGGCTTCGAAAATATCCCTGTGGCGGACGAAATACTCAGGCTTTAAATTTTCCAAAACGGTGCTTTTTAGACTCTCGTTTTCGATCATAGTTTTTAAAATTTGAAGCTCGAGCTGATCCTTTTGTCCGCGCTGATTTTTGCCGAAATTTTGCATTTCGTAGGCTTGCATGCGCTCCTGAGCGGCTTGCGTATTTGCGCCCCTAGTTAGCCAAAACGACCCCTCGGCTATCTTTAAAATTTTAGCCACGAGCGGCGCGTAGGAGTTTGCGACGACGGGTTTTAGACTCGCGGTAAAGGCCTGGATCGCTTCTAGCGCTTTTTGCTTTTGTACGGGACGCGAGAGGTCAAAGCCGCTAGCTAGATGCCTGATGTAAAATTCGCCGATCTCCGTGCCGCTTTCAAAAATTTGACGCAGATACTCTATCTTACCCGCGACGACCATATCGGCAGGATCTGCGCCGCCCTCAATAATGACGACGCTGCCGTCGATTTCGTTTTGCGCGAGCAGCAGAGCGGACTTCGTCGCGGCGTTTATGCCAGCGTCGTCGCCGTCAAAGCACAAAATAACGCTAATCTCGCCGCGTTTTAAAAGCGGCAGGTGCTTGGTAGTGAGCGCAGTTCCAAGCACGGCTACGACGTTGTTAAAGCCCGCCTTGTGCAGCATGATGACGTCCATGTAGCCTTCGGTGATGATGATCTGATTTTTGGCGAAAATTTCGCGCTTTGCCAGGTGGTAGCCGTAAAAAAGCGTTGATTTATCAAAGACCGCAGACTGGGGAGAATTTACGTATTTAGCTGGGTTGCCGCTGATCGTGCGTCCGCCAAAACCAACCAGCCGTCCGGCGTGCGTATAGATAGGAAAGGTGATGCGGTTTATAAAGCTAGCGTAGATGCCGTTTTCGTTTTGCTTTACGATACCGACTTCTAGGGCTTCTTTGGGCTCGATTTGATTGTTTTGCAGTAGCCTTATCGTCTGCGCGCTCTCAGGCGCGAAACCTAGTTCAAATTTATCGATCAGCTCGTCTGTTATACCGCGCGAGTAGAGATAACTGACGGCCGCGGGAGTTTTATAAAGCAGCGAGCGGTAAAAAGCATTTGCGTTTTCTAGGATGTGCTTGTTTTCTTTCGCTGGTTCGCCGCCGCGCACGTAGTTTAGCGTGAAATTTTGCAGTCCCGCGATCTTTTCGACGGCTTCTGGGTAGCTTAGCTTTTCGTAGTCCATCACGAATTTGATCGCGTCGCCGCCTGCTTTGCACGAAAAGCAGTGAAATATCCCGCGCGACGGGCTCACGCTCATGCTCGGGTTTTTATCGTCGTGAAAAGGGCATACGCACACGAAGTTCGCTCCGCTTTTTTTTAGCGGCAGATAGTGCCCGACGATATCGACGATATCGGTTTGCGCTTTTAGTCTTTCTATTGATTTTGGATCGATCATAAGCGAGATTATACAATCGTTTTGCTATAATCGGCGTTAAATTTGACTTTAGAAAGCGGCATTTTGGATATATTTTTTATCGAATTTAGAGACCCGATTTTCGGCCTCGTGGTGTTGGTCGCCGCGGTGCTCGTGATCGCCGTTTTTAGCTATGCGTGGGGCGTTTTTAAGAGCAAGGACGAAAAGGCGGAGATCGCGGGATTTTTAAAAAAATTCGGCAAATCTCAAGGCCTGAGCGACGAAAACAAGCAGCTTTTGATAAACTCGGGCGCGGATACGGCTACGATGTGCTTTTTGGCGGGGACGTTTTCAAAAAGCGGGTATTTTGAAAAGGCTATCAACGTCTATGCCGTAGCTTTAGAGCGGGCCAAAAACCGAGCGGCAAAGGAGCAAATTTTTACCGATCTGGGTCAGACTTATTTTAAGGCGGGCTTTTTAGAGCGCGCAAAAAGCGTCTTTTTAGAGGCGCTAAAAATCTCTCCGCGAAATCAAATCGCGTTAAAATCGCTAACGATAATTTTCGAAAAACTAAAAGACTACGAGGGCGCGCTGCAGGCCTTGGACGCGCTGCAGGAGCTCGGCAGCGACGTGAGAGCGCAGACGGCCTACATAAAGGCGCTGCAAATTTTAGCGGATAAAAGCAGGGACGAAGCAGGCAAAATCGGCGAAATTTTAGCCCTAAAGGACGAATTTGCGCTCGTGCGGCGTATGGCGATGGAGAGGTTAAATTTAAGCGGTTCGGGGCTTAAGGATTTTAGCGATTTCCCGCCGTTAGGGGACGTTTTGGATTTAGTTTACTATCAAAACACGCCCGTAAATTTAGCCGACCCCGAGTATAAGAGCCTGTTTTTCATCAAAGGCATGAGCGACGAGGACGGCACGCCGCTCGGTTTTGAGCTAGAGGTTTTAAAGAAACTAAAAGCGGCAAACTACGACAAGGCCGCGCTTAGCTTTAACTACGTTTGCAAGAGCTGTAAAAACGCCTTTCCGATGCATTTTTACCGCTGTCCGATGTGTAGCGAGCTAGGCAGCGTGCAAATTCTGCCTCACATCACGGAAAAATCTGATGAAAACAGTATGCCTTTTTAGCGACGGCTCGTGTCTGGATAACCCGGGCCCCGGCGGCTGGGCGTACATCCTAGAGTACGGCGAGCACAAAAAAACGGCAAGCGGCGGGCAGGCGCACACGACGAATAATCAAATGGAACTACGCGCCGCGATCGAAGGGCTAAAAGCGCTAAAGCAGCCGTGTCGCGTGAAGCTCTACACCGATAGCTCATACGTCGCAAACGCCGTAAATGCGTGGCTAGAGGGCTGGGTCAAAAAAAACTTTAAAAACGTAAAAAATGTCCCGCTGTGGCAGGAGTATCTAGTCGCAAGCGAGCCGCACGAGGTCGAGGCGATCTGGGTCAAAGGCCACGCCGGGCACCAGCAAAACGAGCTTTGCGACGAGATGGCACGCGAGAAAGCCGTCAAGATAAAAAATAGCTTAAAAGGCGAATAATGCGAAATTTGGAAGAGAAATTAGGATATAAATTCAAAGACGAAAAGCTGCTAAAAACCGCGCTCACGCACAAAAGCGTAAAAGGCGGTGCAAACAACGAAAGGCTCGAGTTTTTGGGCGATGCGGTTATGGATCTGGTGATAGGAGATTATCTTTTTCACAAATTTTCGCGCCTAAGCGAGGGAGATCTAAGCAAACTACGCGCCGCGCTCGTAAATGAAAAAAGCTTTGCCGAACTCGCCAAATATCTAAATTTAGGCCAGCTCATCAACATCTCTCCGGCCGAGGAGCACAACGGCGGACGGGCAAAAGCCTCGATCTTATCGGACGCCTTCGAGGCGCTGATGGGCGCGATCTACCTAGAAAGCGGCTTTGACGCCGTGCGCGCGGCCAGCCTAAAAGCCTTTGAGAGATGCTACCCGGATATAAATTTCGACCGCATGGTCAAGGACTACAAAACCGCGCTGCAAGAGCTAACTCAAGCGCGCTTTGCGCAGATACCAAAGTACGTGCTAGTGGGCTCAAAAGGCCCCGATCACAAGAAAGAATTTGAGATCGCGCTAATGTTAAACGAGCGCGAGATCTCTCGAGCCGCAGGCAAGAGTAAAAAAGAAGCCGAGCAAAAAGCGGCTAAAATCGCACTTGAGTTTTTAGGAGAGAGCAAGTGAATACCTTCGGACGCAAACTAACGCTAACGACGTTCGGCGAGAGTCACGCAGCAGCCATCGGCGGCGTGCTAGACGGTTTTCCCGCTGGTGTGCGTATCGATTTAAATTTTATCCAAAGCGAGCTTGACAAACGAAAACCCGGCGGCTCAAAATTTGCCACGGCAAGGAGCGAAGGCGACCGCGTCGAGATTTTAAGCGGCGTGTTTGATGGGCTAAGCACGGGCACTCCGATCGGTTTTATCATTCGAAACGAAAATCAAAAATCGGGCGATTACGAAAATTTACGCGAGCTCTTTCGTCCTGGACACGCCGACTACGCCTACTACCGTAAATACGGCATCCGCGACCACAGAGGCGGCGGACGCAGCTCGGCTAGAGAGACGGCCGTGCGCGTGGCGGGCGGCGCGATAGCTCAAATTTTGCTGAGCGAGTTTGGCGTCAGCGTGCAAAGCGGCGTGGCTAGCGTGGGCGAAATTTCGTGCGGCGAGCGATTAGACTTTGATCTCGCGGCGCGATCGGAGATATTTTCTCTGGGTAACGAAGAGGCGATGAAAGAAGAAATCCTAAAAGCCAAACAGGGGCACGACAGCGTCGGAGCTAGCGTCGTCACAGTTATCCGCGGCGCGCCGGTGGGGCTTGGCGAGGGGCTATACTATAAATTTGACGCGGCAATCGCAGCTGCGATGATGGGCATAAACGGCGTCAAAGCCGTAGAGATCGGCGAGGGCGTGAACGCAAGCAAGATGCGCGGCAGCCAAAATAACGACTCGATGAGTGCAGCGTATGCAGGCGTAAATTCGGGCGCGGACGGCTCTACTCTTGAGGGCGCGAGCGAGTCGGCAAATTTAAACGGCGGCAAATTTGACGAATATAAAAGCGAGGCGGACGGCGAGGCTTGCCGCGGCTCAAATTCGGACAAGAAATTCGGATTCGCCTCAAATCACGCTGGAGGAACGCTGGGCGGCATGACGAGTAGGCAAGAGGTCGTGATAAAGACGCATTTTAAGCCCACTCCGTCGATATTTTTATCTCAGCCGACGCAAAACGTGCGCGGGCAGGACGTCATCTGTGAGCTACGCGGACGACACGATCCTTGCATCGGAGTGCGCGGCAGCGTCGTAGCTACTGCGATGGCTAGACTAGTAACAGCCGATATGCTGCTTTTAAATTTGAGCGCAAATCTTGCGAATTTAAAGAAAATTTACGGCTAACTCCAAGATGAACTGCGCCCTAAATAAAGCTGAGCAAAACGGACGCTGCGCGCGTAAAATTTGCGATGATTTTTGCGCGCGACAAATACATTTGGCTAATTTATATTTATGATATAAACGGCGCAACAGTCACACTTAATATAAAAAATATCTCACACGGCGGCTTAGAAAATTTGCTCGCAGGTGCCGTAAAATATCTAAAATTTATGCAAGAAATCATAGAAAATAGAGCGCGACAAGGAGCTATGAGCGCGTAAATTTAGACTCTTTAACCCTAACGGCAAGAAAAATATATCCTCAAAAATAGCTCCCTGAGCAGCTCGCCCCAAACAAACTACGAAGTGCGAAAATCTAAGCCTTAGCACGATATTTATGCGGACTAGTCAGTCTATAGCGTTTACGATGAGTTTTGTAGCTTTCTTAAAACATCTCGCGCGAAATAGGCTAAATTTGCTTCATTTTTATGCTTAAATTTAAAGGCTTTTGAATCAAAATAAACAATTGATTTTACCGCGGCGCCAAACAACCAAAACACCAACAATAGCGGCAGCCTAAAAGCCGAAAATCAAGCCCAAATTTACGAATTTTAGCCCCGTTTGGCTATAATCACACCCAAAAAAGGAGCAAAAATGTACATCGTCCTAGGCATCATCGCCGTTCTCGCGCTCATCGTCATCTCGGTCTACAACTCGCTAGTCGGCAAGCGCAACCAGGTCTCAAACATCAGATCAGGCGTCGATACGCAGCTAAAAAGGCGCTTTGACCTCATCCCAAACCTCGTCGCCACCGTCAAGCAGTACATCACGCACGAGCGCGAGCTACTAGAAAACATCTCTGCGCTTAGAAGCGGTATCCAAAAGGCCGCGGGCGACGAGCAGAGATTTGCGCTAAACGGCGAGCTGTCAAACCTCATCTCAAAGCTCAACGTCGTCGTCGAGAACTACCCCGAGCTCAAAGCTAACGAAAACGTCATGCACCTGCAAAAGACGCTAAACGAGATTGAGGAGCAGATCTCCGCCGCGCGCCGCGCCTACAACGCCGCAGTGACCGACTACAACAACGCCGTGGAGATGTTTCCCTCAAATCTCGTCGCTAGCTGGGCGAGGTTTCATAAGGCGGCATTTTTCGAGGTGCCGAAAGGTCAAGACGATCCACACGACGTGCACGAGCTTTTTAACCGCTAAATTTATGCTCGTTTAGTCAAATTTGACGTTAAATTTGAGCGCTTAGCCGCACTCTTGAAAATGCAGGCGGGCTTTGTCGGTTCGTCAAATTTGAAGGTAAAAGCGGCAAATTTAATCCAAATTTGAAGCGCCGTCGCCCGCAAACGGCGAGCTAAAATTTAAACGGTTTAAAACGCAAATTTAAAGACGAAAGCCAAAATGCGGGCGTAAAATAGCCAAATTTGCAAAAGGCGTTAGATTAAAACAGGAGCGAAAATGGACGATCTGGTCTTGCTAGAGCTTGAGCGGCAAAAGGTTTTACGCTCGCTTTTTAGGCTAAAGCTCGCCTGCGTCTTCGTCGCCGCCGCGGTGGCTTGGCTGCTATATCTAGCCGCGCAAAACGCCGCTCTTAGCGCGGGCGCGTTTGTGGTCTGCGGGACTGCGATGTACTATTTTTTCGAGAGCATTTTTACCGATAGCTTTACCTTTAAATTTAAGCGAAAAGTCGTGAGGAGCATCGTGGAGGAGTGCGGTCTCGCGTATTATCCCGGCGAATACGTAGAGAGCGATTATCTTTATATGATTTATGATTTTGATATCGATAAATACTCGGGCAACGACCTGATTTTCGGGCAGATAGAGGGCGTGCGGGTCAAATTTAGCGACGTAGAGGCGATAAGTATCAAAGAGGATCTGCACGGAAACAAGACGCATAGAGTGCTTTTTGCGGGGCTTTTGTTCGTCGCCGATTTTCCTAAGCGGTTAAAGGGCGTCACGCAAATTTGCAGCGGGACGGATGATTTTAAGGACTACGGCGGCAAGCGCGCGAGGATGGACGACGCGGAGTTTGAGCGGCTATTTCGCGTCTATACGACCGATCAGATCGAGGCTAGATACGCGCTCACGCCTAGCATGATGGAAAATTTAAAGCTGCTAAAAACGAGATTTCACCGCCCTATAAACATCGTGCTAACTGGGGACAAGATCTGCATGGCGATCCGCACGGGACGCGATAACTTCGAGCCCGATCTGCGCCGTCCGCTCGTGGGCAAGGGGGCGAATAGATTTTATAAAGACGAGATCGGCGGCTTTTTGCGTATCGTCGAGGAGCTGCGGCTAAACCGTAAAATTTGGCTGGATTAGGGACTTTGGCGTCAAATTTGACGGGCATAAAGCGCACCCTAAAAATCTAAACTAGCGGACGAGACAAAAATCATCGAGTATGGCTGTAAAACGAAAAGGAGAGTTGGTGAAGGGCGTAGCGATAAACGAAACGACGATAGTCGGCGACGACGGAAAGTACTATAAATTTAGCTTTGAGGACGTGCGCTCGGG
Source organism: Campylobacter showae (assembly GCF_963515975.1). GTDB lineage: Bacteria > Campylobacterota > Campylobacteria > Campylobacterales > Campylobacteraceae > Campylobacter_A > Campylobacter_A showae_F. The sequence continues at coordinate 13,200 of NZ_CAUPZM010000009.1, read as the reverse complement.
GCGACCTAGCGGCGGCGAGCGGGTGGCGTTTCGGCCTGACGGGGCGTTTGCGCGGGACGTTTTTGTAGTCGTAGACGAGGGTGAAAAGCGCGCGGTAAAGGACACCAGAAGCGATGAGACGAAGGCTGCGATAAAAGAGAGCGCGGCGTTTGACCGAGCTAGGATGCTAGGTATCGCATCCGGTATCGTGCCGGCCGCGATCAAGATCTACGCATACTTTATCGCGAACTACTCGGGGCTAGCGCTACAGATCGCGGATAATCTCGCCGTCATAGCGGCTGCGCTGCTAACTTATGCGGCGCTAGGCGGAGTCGCCGGGCTCGCTCGCAGCGATGATCTGCACGTAAACTACGGCAAGGCGATGATCGTGATGTTCGTCGCTCACGTCACGGCGACGCTGGCATCGTATATGGCGGACGCGGCCCATCCGCTAGCTAAGCTAGTGGCCGTCATCGCGCTACTGCTGCTGGGCTACGTCGCGTTCGTGTGGGGAAAGGTCTTTTTTGAGCTAGCAAGGCTGACTAGAAACGGACTTTTTCGCGTCTACGTTTGTACGTTTTTTGCGGGAGAGTTGCTGTGGGCGAGCGGTGTTTTGGCGGTATTTGGTTTCTTTTTGCTCGTGGCTTCGTTTTTCATCTATATCGCGGCTTGGGTGAAAACGGACAAGGTCGGAGAGGCAAAGGACGCGGGGCTTTTTATCTATTAAATTTGACTTGGGTTTAGTTTGTCTAAATTTGAGTTATATTTGGTAGGAGTAAAGCCGGTCGATCGATTTACTAAAAACTAAATTTGAAGTCATACGAGCTTAAATTTATTCTCCCGGCTAGCCCGAGTCGCCGTTGCCAGACGGATAGAGTCGGCATCATCAAAACTCGGGCGGTTTATCGTAGCCTGCTACTGCAACCTCTCTAGCGCTCTTTTGGCGTATTCGTTACCGCCCGCCGCTCCGCGCTTGTAGAACTCTATGGCTTTATCCATGTCCCTTGCGACGCCGTAGCTGTTCTCGTAGCATATAGCTAGATCGGTTAGAGCGTGCGGGTCGTCGTCGGCAACGGCTTTTTGGATGTAGACGAGCGCTTTTTTATAGTCTTTTTTAAAATGTATCCCGTTTAGATACATATTTCCCAGCATTGCGTCCGCACCCGTGTCGCCTAGCTTGCTTGCCTTTTCAAAGGTCTGCGCGGCTAGCTTGTAGTCCGTCATGCGGTAGTAGATCCGCGCCATATTAGAGTGGGCGAGCGAATCGTTTAGTCCCATGGCTTTTTTGTACCATTTTACGCCTTCGCCGATATTAGACATCCTTACCTCGTATAGGTAGCCAACGAGCGCGACCGCTCTGGCGTCGCCGCCATCGGCTCTGGGTTTGATAAAGGCCAGTGCTTCTTTATATTTTCCGCCATCGTCTAGCGCTATAAATTTATCGTAATCCTCGTTAGACAATCCAAACGCCGCAGTGATCGCAAATGCGCATAATGTTATTACCGTCTTTTTCATCTTAGTTCTCCAGTACTAGCAGGTCTTTAAATTTATGCTTGACGCTCATTATCGCGTCGCCGTCCTCGGTGTAGTCCGTGATATAGCCATCCTTATCGGTAGTAAAGTATACGAAACCGTAGGTGCTATAGTTGACGCCTACCACGCTGCAACCCCAGAAGTTGCACGATCTATTAACCGATAGCACTTCGCGAGGCTCGTATTGCATATAAAATTTGTTTGAAAGCATACCTATCTCGATATGCGACCAGCCGCCGGAGTATCTTTCCATATCTAGGATATGGCGGCCTTTTAGCTGGGATAGCTCTTTGTTTTCTAAAAATATATTAGAGGGGCCGATGCCGTATGTAGTACATCCGCCTAGCAGGAAGGCGCATAAAATAGGCAGGAAAATTTTTTGCATTTTTGATTTCCTTTGTGTTTTCTTGCGGCTGATTTTATCTAAAGGGGTAACGCAAGTTAATATTTTGGGATCGGGGTTGAATTTGCGGCTTTAAATTTGACGCCGAATTTGATCTATGTTGCGTCAAATTTGGCACTGTTTTGGGGTAAAGCGGCGGTCAAATTCGGCTATAAATTTAGCTATGCCGCTAAATTTATAGCACAGGAGGCAAATCGCCGCCGCTAGCTAAACAGCCTAGTCCGCCAGCCCATCTTCGCCGCATTTTGCGATGAGCGCATCAAATTCCTCTTTGCTAAACGCGCTTACGACGATATTTTTAGCGTCGATAAATTTGTACTTTTCTTTTGGCAAATTTTGGATGAAACTCTCATATTTCAGCGTCGCTAGGGTCTCGTATTTTTCCTCATCATCGCCCTCTCCGCCAAATATCGCGATCTTCCACCGCGCGACTTTCTCATCGCCTAGCATTTGCAAATTTTTATACTCCACGCTAGGTTCATACGGCAGCACGGTAACGACGTCTTGCGACAGGACGTAACCTCCGCTGATCTCGCCGTTATCGTTTCTGCGATAAAACATCTGATTTGCAAAATACGCGTCTAGGTTTTGGATATCGGTTACGAATTTGCTAAATTCGCCCGCGGGATCCTTCGCGCCAAGGATGCGAGCTATGATCTTTTGATCGAACGACACTTCGTTTCGCGTGCCGTAAATAGTGCTGATTTGCGCCTCTTTTTGCAAATTTTGCTCTATAGCCTCTAGCCCAGCGCGTATGTCGGGCTCATAGTCAAAGCCCTCGATATTTTGCGCGCTAAATTTCTCGTCGTCCTCGCTCACGATTTCGCCGTCCATTTTTATGGCTAGGTTTTTTAGGTACTCTAGCGCGATTTTCCAGTCCGTGCGGGTGCTTGGTGTGCCGATACGGACGTTATAGGCCTCGTCCTCGTAGCCGATCTCAAAGCCGCGTCCGCTAAGCCCGTCCGTACCGGCGACGAGGCAGTCAAGCTCGTCCAGCTTCGCGCCGTAAAAGCCCTCGGCGTCAAACTCCTCGTCATCCTCGTCCGCGTTAAACTGCGATAAATTCGGCACCAGGCGCAGCGCCTCCTCTACGCTCATCACGGGCGCAAGGCCCACTAGAAATTTCTTTTTATTTTTGACGAAAAACGTTATACTCATTTTTGATCCTTTGGGGTTAAATTTGGCTTTCGCGGCGTTTTAGCGGAGTCAAATTCGAGCGTAAATTTACCGCGTCAAATTTGCCTCCGTTTGGAGCGAGCATAAAACCCGGGCGCAAATTTAACCAAATGCGCCAAAGCCGGGCTCACTCGTCCTTTTTCTCGTCCTCTTTTTTGCCGATCTTTTCTTTGGCGTTTTTTATGAGATTTTCGGCGGCTTTGTAGAGCTTCTCGCCTAGTTCTTTTGATTTCGCTTTGAGATTTTCGCCGATCTCGCTCGCATTTATCGCGCTTAGCTTCTCCTCGGTTCGTTTTTCAAAGTCGCTGATGTCTTTTTTGAGCGCTTCGAGGCGTTCTTTGGCGTTAAAATTTTCTTTAAATTTATCGCCGGCTTGAGTTACTTCGCGCTTTAGCTCCTCAAATTTAGCTCCCGCAAGGCTTGCGAATTTATCGATATTTTCGTTAAATTTTAGCTCCTCTAGCTGAAGCTCGATCTGGCGCGAAACGTCGTTTTGCAGGCGCTTCAATTTGGCGAAGTAGCTATCTATGGACTCGTCTAGGATTTCGTTTATCACGGCAGCAGACGGCTCATCTGAGCGCGCCATATCGCGTAGCATCGCTACGAACCTCTCCTCGAGTCTTATAAATTCTTTAGCTTCGCCAAGCAGCGTCTGGCCGTCGGGGGCAAATTTGATCTCCTCGATAAACTTCTCCGTCCTCTTGCTAAGCGCCTCTTTTACGCCTCCGATCGCGCCGCTAATTAGCTCTTTGGCAAAGGCCTGATCGACGTCGGCTATCTCGCACGCCGCCTCGCAGACCGTCCTTGCGATCTCCAGGATGCGCTCTTTGCTCGCTTCCCCCTCGTTTATCGCGCTAAGCACGACATTTTTGGCGATCTGTTCGACCATATCTTTCACGTCGTCGCCCTTTTCGATCGCGGTTAGAAACGCCGCTTCGGTAGTTTCTTTGAGGATTCCCAGCATTTGTAGCTCACAGAGTATTTTTTCGTCTATCGCGGTTAAAATTTCCTCTTTATCGGCTAGGTCGCTATTTTTTATGAAATTTTCCATATTTTCAAGCAGCGCGCGCACGTCGTTTTTGATCTCGTCTTTTTGCGCGTAAATTTGTCGCTCGATCTGCTCTTTTTCGTAGATTAGGCGGTGGATATACTGCTCTTTTGCCTCGCTGAGCGCGTCGCCCGCGCTTTGGATGAGGTTGGCGACGTTTTGGCGGTTTAGCAGATCCTCGCCTTTTAGCGCCTCGCAAATTTGCTCAAATTCTTTAGCCAGAGCCGCGTTTGCGTCGCCGTTTTTTGCGCCTTTGACGCTTTTTCTAAACTCGCTTAGCGCAAATTCCCTTATCAAAACGGAAATTTGCGGGTCGTTTTTGTTCTCTTTTATGGTTTGGATGAAGACTAAATTTTGCATGAAAGTCCTTATAGTACGTATTTGCAAACGCGTCTTAGCGCGGAAAATATCTCTAATCGCTCCTGGTTAGAATTAACCAAAACGCTTAAATTGTAGCTTTTGTATTTGCTCTCTTTGCTCGATTTTGACGGCGTTATCTTGTGTTGTCTCTCGCCTACGACGCCCTGCGCGATAGCTTCGGCGCTTTCATTCTCAAGCACGATGATTTTGTATTCCCAAAAATTTGGATAGATGATTTCTGGTTCTTTATTTAGATCGCACGTAGTCGCCACTTTTGCCTCCGCTTTTACTTTCTAGTTTTATGTCCGTTATTTGCATAGTTTTATCTATCGCTTTTATCATGTCGTAGATCGTTAGAAGACCGACGCTAACGCCTGTTAGCGCCTCCATCTCGACGCCGGTTTTACCGTCTATCTTGACGCTAACGGTTAGCTTGTAGGCGCAGATATCAGCTAACTCCTCGATGTCGCAGTTTATGCCGCTGATTAGCAGCGTATGGCACATCGGGATGAGTTCGCTCGTTTTTTTTGCGCCCATTATCGCACCTACGACGGCAGTTTGCAGGACGGGGCCTTTTTTGCCGGTGTTGTTTTTGATCGCGTCAAAGGCTTCGCGCGACATTTTTATAATGCCGCTTGCTACGGCTATGCGCGTAGTTACGCCCTTGTCGCTTACGTCGACCATTTTCGGGCGGTTGTTTTCGTCTATATGAGTTAGCATTTTCGTCCTTTCGCCTAAAGTGCTAAATTTGCTTAAATTTGAGCTAGGCGGAGTAAATTTATGAGAAGGATTATAACTAAAAAAGCTTAATGAATAAGACAAAAACGCCTCGGCAGGGGGAGCCGAGGCGCCGTTACAAAAAGGAGGTTTTCTTGTCGGACGTCGAAATCATACCAAAAAGGTCTAAATTTTATCCCAATTTTTCGTAAATATATTATTCCCTACTTTTCGCGTAGGCTAGGGCGCCTGATTTTAGGCGTTTTAGCCCCTCCAGCACGCGCGATCTTTGGGTTGCGATATTGAGGCGCAGGAAGCACTTCTCGGCACCCCTATACGCGTTGCCGTCGTTTAGCCAAAGCCTCGCTTTCTGGCGTAAAAATTTATGAAAATCGCTTGCGTCGTCGCAAATTTCGCGGCAGTCAAGCCAGAGCAGATACGTGGCGTCTTGCTCCACGAGCCTGATCTGCGGCAGTTCGTTTTGTAAAAACTCGCTCACGATTTTGCGGTTTTGTTCTACGTATTCGCGCATCTGCTCGAGCCACGCTTCGCCCCGCTCAAACGCGGCGATCGCCGCGATACAAGAAAATGCGTTGCCCTCGCCGACCTCGTCGTCGTTGATAGCCTTTGCCATTTTGGCGCGCAGTTTTGGATTTGGCACTACGGCGGCGGAGCTTTGCAAGCCGGCGATGTTAAAGGCTTTAGTCGGCGAAACGCAGGTGATCGAGATGTTTTTGCAAGTCTCGCTCGCGCGGATAAAGGGCACATAGCTTTTGCCCGGGCTCGTGATGTCGCAGTGAATCTCGTCAGATATCACCAAAACGCCGTATTTGGCGCATAGTTCGCCGATTTTGGCTAGCTTTTCCTCGCTCCAAATTTTACCGACGGGATTGTGCGGGTTGCAAAGGATAAACATCGTCGTTAGCGGATCGGCAAGCTTTTCTTCGAGATCGGCAAAGTCTATATCGTAGCCGCGCCCGTCGTAGGCTAGCTCGTTTGCGAGCGCGATCCTGCCGTTGTTTTCGATGCTGCGGTAAAAGACGTGATAGACGGGGCTTTGGACCACGATTTTATCGCCCACGCTCGTAAATTTGCGCACGGCGGAGCTAATGATCGGGATCACGCCCGTGCAAAAAATCAGCCAGCTCAGGTCGAATTTGACGTCGTGACGCCTGCTCCACCACGAGCAGATCGCCTCGCTCCACTCTTGCGGCACGTACGAATAGCCAAAAACTCCGTTATCCAGGCGCTTTTGTAGCGCTTCTAAAATTTCGGGCGCGACCTTAAAATCCATATCTGCCACCCACATCGGCAGCTCGTCTTTGCTTGTTTTCCACTTTGACGAATACGTCCCGCTTCGCTCCACCGGCGCGTCAAAATCGTATTTCATTTGCTCTCCTTGCGTGATTTTTGCGGATATTTTAGCGAATTTGGCGGATAAAATTTGAAATTTTGCTACATTTTTGAGCAAAGTCGATTTTTAATGCAATATTTTCTATAATTGCATTAAAAATTTAGCAAATTTAAGGATAAAAATGCTCACGATAACCTCACGTTTGCCAAGCGCAAATTTAAAAATTTCAAAGGCATTACCTCAGCTCATCCAAGGCTACGTCTACCGCTATCTGCCAAGTGCCGAGCACGAGGGATATAGGCATGAGCCCAGCGGCAAAATTTTTAAACGAACGAATTTTGATTTTCGTTTAAAGGGCGCAAATTTGCGGATTAGATTTACTTCTTACAAGCCGGAATTTGAAAAAATAATCGCGCTTGCCGTGCTAAAAGATGGGTTAAGCTTGGGCGAACTTTGCTTGTGCGATACGACTGTGGCGGTTAGCGAACACAGAACTGCGCAAAGCGAAGCGGTGCTACAAGGCTGCGTAGCATGCGCGGTAAGCGGGCTTTTGGGACATAAAATTTATCTGCAACCGCAAGATTCCAGGCATCTTGAGATGATGAAAACGAACGCTTTGCAAAGATTTGAAACTCTTACCGGACGCAGATACGACGGCAAATTTGAGCTAAATTTGCTCTGGCAAAATTTGCAAAATCCGTTTAATTTTTATTACGGCAATAACCGCTCGCCGGTTCAAGCTTGGCAAGCAAAATGGAAAATTTGCGCGCAGCCTGAGCTCATAAATTTGATCCTTGATGCGGGCATCGGAAGCGGATGCATGAACTGCGGAGCGGGGTTTTTAGAAGTAGTAGAATAAAAAATAAATTTTATGAATCTTTAAGGTATATTGTACTAGCATTAATAAAATTTTTTAAGGTCAATTTAAAATGGGGCTTGCTCATAAGTTGCATGTGATCGGAAATTTAGTAAGCAATGACGATACTATCGCTATGATAAAAAATTCAAATTTTAAAGATAGCGAACATATTGTTTTAACCATCGATTTTAAAGTAGAAAATTTAAAACTTGTCGATAAGCCAAAAATATCCAGAGCCTCGCTAGATAACATAAAGGCGCTTTTTACTAAAAAGATAGGCGGTTCAGGCAAGGGGATATACTATCTTTATCCAAATTACGAATACCAAAATGAAAGCGATCTATATGATGAGTTTAAAAAAATTTCTTTTACTATTTTAAATTCTATCATGGTCTATGCAAATGACGATAATAAACGCATTGCCTCTTTAATGTTTGAGTACATTAAAAACTATAAAAATGACGAACTTGGGCTAAAAAATTTTAAAAAGAATGATTATTTTCTGATTTTACGTATAAACGGCAAAAGTTTTTACGAACTCATGCCTGAAGTTTTGGATAATTATATTAATATGCCAGTTGTGATGCACAAAAAAGACAAAAATGCATATTTTAAGCCGAGAAAAGCAATAGATATAATATCTGCAAAGGATGAATTTTGCGGCTATAATCCCGATATAAAATTTTTCACATATGACAATTATGATAAAGACCTTAAATTGCAAATTGTAAACAAACTTCCTATGTCAAATGATACTGCAAAGGCGATAAAAAAGGGGTGGATGTTTGCGACAAATAACTTAAAATTTTACTACAAAGGCCTAGAATACATAATCATCCCTTCTATGGCAAATTTCGATGCTGAAATTTTCAAAGGATTAATAAGCTTTCTTAAAAATGCAAAAAATATGCAAGAAGAATCGGAAAGAGAAGAGAGCTTTATGAGAAGATTGCGAAAGCAAATCGAAAATTACGACCAAATAAATAGCTTTACGCTTGATATTTTATTTGCCGAGGTTGATCAGACAAATTTATCCGTTAAGATATTTTCTACGCTTGAAGACGTTTTGCCAAGCAGGATAGCAAAGGTCGCAAAACTAATGCAAGAGCGTCATATTACCGACTCTTCAAAGCAAATTCAAGATACAGATGATGATATCAAATTTACCTATCTCAAAAATTATTTTGGAGTTATTGAAAAATATGCTGCCGCCACAAAAGTCAAAGGCCTTGATAATAAAATCATGCAAGAGAAAATTTTTCTAGCAAAGTTGTTGCTTGGCTACGCAAAGATAAAATATATCGAGCTTTTGAAACGATTTGAACATTTTAGGGAATTTGATGCCCAAAATAAGAAAAAGATAAAAGACGGCGTCAAAAACTGGATAGCCTTTCCTGAAAATATCGTCGAAAATGAAAATAAAATTTTAAGATTTTTACAAGAGATAAACGCGATAAGGATGTGATTATGAAGCTTTTTTCCGATTATTTTGAGGAGCTGTTAGAAAAACAGTCCGATTATTTTAAAGATGATCTAATCAAAGGTGCTTATTTGATAGGCGCTTATTCAAAGAGCATTATAAATAGTTCTTTTACATCAGAAGTTTCTAAAGAAAATAAGACATTTGAAAAGTGGCTTTCAAATCAAAAAATAATAGCGCCGAATTTAAAGAAAATTTTTAATAAAGCAAATGAATTTGAAAGAAAACTAAAGCTAGGCAGCGCGACAAATAGCGATCTGTCGCAGCTGATAACTACGCATTTTTGCAATGAAAAAAGCAAGAGCGTTTCTCGCTATGAAATTTCATTTGCATTTATACGAGGTATGAACGACTACGTTAAATTTAAAAAAGATAATCAACAATCAGGAGAAAATAATGAGTGAGATAGCAAAACATAGCGAAATTTTGTTTTTATGGGACGCAAAGATGACAAATCCTAACGGAGATATGTTAAACGACAATGCGCCAAGATACGATGAGAGCGACAGAAAAGCTATAGTGAGCGACGTAAGAGTAAAGCGAACCATCAGGGATGATCTGCAATACAGAAAGTCTCAAACTATCTTTGTAAATAATGCCGAACAGGTACAGTCGGCAGAAACTAGATTTACCGAAGTAAAGAAAATTTTAGGCGAATCAGACGATAAAAAGGCATTTTTAAGCTGCATAGATAATAGACTTTTTGGAGGCGTGGCGCCAAGAAGCAATATCCAAATCATAGGCGCAGTGCAATTTTCTTGGGCTAAATCGCTAAACGAAACAGAGACTATAATGTCTCAAGGAACCGGTGCATTTGGCAAAGACGGCAGCGGCAACAAAACATTTAGAACAGACAACTACATACCGTATGGCTTATTTGCCATGTATGGCACTATAAATTCACTAAATGCCGCCAAATCAAACGCTAGCGAAGAAGATGTCGCACAAATGCTTGACTCGATGTGGCAAGGCACAAAACTACTAAACACAAGAAGTAAGGTCGGTCAAAAGCCAAGAATGCTTATTAGAGTTATCTATAAAGATACTTATATGATAGGCTTGCTTGACGAGCTTGTAAAGCTATACAATAAAGATTCCGATCAGATCAGAAGCATTGACGAGTGCGAGTTAAATTTTACAGCCCTTACTAGATCGCTAAAAAATATGAGCCAAAAAATAGAAAAGGTTGTAATCTTTTACGATGACTCTTTTAGGAGGTATGTGGATCAGTTTAAAGAGCTGGGGCTAGAAATAGACGCAAGAGAGCTATAATGTTTGCATTTAAAATTTGGGGTAAATTTGCTTGCTTTAGAGATCCGCTTTCTATAAGCCAAAATATCACTTTGCCGCTACCGCCAAAAACTACCGTAGGCGGTATGCTAGCAGCGCTGCTTGGCGCGGATGACTATTTAGGCGACGATGATTTTATGGATTTTGGATATAGCGTCGTTTTGGATGGTTGCGTTTTGAAGAAAACCTTTTCGCAAAACTACATAAACGACTACACCAAAAAAACAAAAGCTCATCTAAATAGCCTTAAAAATTTAGATATGCAAAAGATTTCAAATGGTTTAAGAGATAGATCCGCACCGCAAAAACCTATAAACAGAGAGTTGCTAATCGATCCGAGATATACGATCTTTATCGATAAATTTAAATTTGAAAACGAAGCGATAGATAGTCTAAAAAATAGGATTTCCAAATTTCCTTTTTATCTTGGTAATAGCGAATTTGCCGGTAATTTTGAGTTTATGGAGATAGTAAAATTTACAAACAAAAATTTTGATGAGGTAAGTATTGACTCGTTTGTGCCGCAAAGCAAGGCGCATAATATATGCTTTGACGAAAATATTTTATACTCGCCAATCTGCTTTGCCGGAAGCCTAGATAACGATAGATCTCCAAAAACACACATAAATTTGATAGTTTCAAACGATCAAATAAGGACAAAAAATATAGAGGCTTGCGAGGTGGTTTGTACTCAAAAAACTTATCGCTGCATATTTGTATGATACAAATTTCAGATATTTTTAACTCCCATCCTCAAAAACCATACAATGAACACATTAAAAATATAGCCGACAGCTTTGATGACGATTGGCACAAGGAAGCAGCATCTTTTCACGATCTAGCCAAAATTTCACAAAAATTTCAAGACTATATAAATTTAGACACTAAAAATTTTAACTCGGCGGATGAATTTGAAAAAGCACGGCAAAAGCTAAAAACTACGCACACGTTAGAAAGCGCTTTTATATACTTTTTTACTAGAGCTAACAAAGATATAAATTTCTTGGCAAATTTCTTTGCTATCTTAAAGCATCACTCTGATTTACCGGATATAGACTACTTTCTCTCAAATACAGGATCTACAAAAGCAAAAGTAACAGACAGACTCAAAAAGATAGATGAGATAGCTCAAAGAGCAAATTTGGATATCGATATAGATCTCTACGACTTTGTGGATTATTTTTTAGACTTGGAAAATGAACTATCAAAATATTACGGTTTGGAGAGCTTTTTTATTTTTAAAAAAAGATACTCAAGGCTCATTTTGGCTGATAAATTTGAAGCTATTTTTTCAGAAAGCTATCAAAATTTAGATGTTTTAAATGCCGAAAAGATAGATCTTTACATAGACCAAATAAAGAGCTTAATAGCCGACAAAAAGCAAGATGATTATAAAGACAAGGCAAGAGAGATTATATTTAAAAATTTTAACTCCAATAAAGATAAGAAAACATTTCTCATAAAGGCGCCAACGGGTATCGGCAAAACATTTTTGGCATTAAATTTAGCCTTAGAAATAGCTAGAAACGGCAATAAAAGGCGCGTCATAACGGCTATACCTTTTACCTCTATCATAGATCAAACGCACACCGAGTATCAAAAAATCATAGCAGATCAAGACGTTTTAAAGTATCACCATTTAACAAGCTATAAAAGCCAAAACAACGATGAACAAGAGCAGTTTATGCAAAAGGTATTCTTAGCCGACGTCTGGCATGAGAATTTTATAGTTACTACATTTAACCAGCTGTTTTTTACTTTTTTCTCAAACCATAATAAAGACAATCTCAAGCTTGAAACCCTTCGAGATAGCGTCGTTATAATAGACGAGATACAAAATATTCCGCGAGTGCTGCTAAAATCCATCGCAGCCGCTTTTAACGAATTTTCAAAAAGATACGATATCCATTTTATAATCATGTCGGCAACTATGCCTCATATCGCAGCTGAGCTGGAGAGCTTTACCGAGCTTTCGGAGCCTATTTTATATAAACGCGAAAAAGATAGATATGAGATCATTTATGAGCCGGATATAAAAGGGCTTGATGATTTGGTAAGTGAAATTTTAAAACATCAAGATGGGAGCGCGCTTTGCGTCGTAAATACAATTTCAAAAGCCAAAAAACTATACGAAGCCCTAAAAAATAGCGGCAAAAGAAGCGTCTATCTTTTGACGACGCATCAGATCCCGCTTCATAGAGTACAAATAATAGACGAGATAAAAGAAAAACTTGAAGACGGCGAGAAGATTACCCTAGTCGCCACTCAGCTCATCGAGGCCGGGGTTGATCTTAGTTTTGACGTGGGATTTCGCGAATTTGCACCCATTGGCGCCATCATCCAGGCCGCCGGTAGAGTAAATCGCAACGCTACATCTAGTAAGCCGGCAAAGGTCGTGGTTTTTCATTATCTAGACGGCAAACCATTTCCATATCATGACATAGACCTACAAGAAGATAAGGTAAAAGAAATTTTAGCTCGCTCCATAAAAGAGAGCGAAATTTATCAAATTTTAGAGAGCTATTTTCAGAGCACCAAAGACGAAACGACGAGCATAGATCTACTAAGCCTTGCTAAAGAGTTAAAATTTCAAACTCTATTTGATAAATTTAATGACAACTTCATGCCAAAACAAGACTACAAAGTATCACTTTTTATAGAGCAGTATGATGGTCATTTCAATGAATTTTTAGAAAAACGAGAGGTGCTTTTAGCTTCTGACAAAGATAAATTTATCATCCTGGCAAATATCAAAGAGCTTGAAAAAGAGCTGGCGCTATATACCATTGCAGTTGGCAAAAATATGCTTGAAAATATAAAGCCATACACCAGAGAGTTTTTTGGCAGATATGTTTTAGCGCCTAGCGATTTTTATAATAAATTTGACGGATTCTTGCCTGAGTTAACGGCAGCAGACGAGGTATTTGACTAATGTTTTGCAAAGACCAAATCACCGGCACGCTTGTGAATTATTACGTCACCTGTAAGCGCGAGGCGTGGC
>NZ_CAUPZM010000008.1:0-82960 GCF_963515975.1 Campylobacter showae | reverse complement strand
GTTTTGCATTCTGTATTCTTTAGTTTGTTTGTCTTGTAATATGTTGTCTGTTCTTTGGGCACTTAATTTACTGTCGGAAAGACTGAGTGTTATCGGACTAGGTTTGTTTCTTTAATATAGAAGCAAATTGGTAAATTTTAGGAGTTGTGTTGGTTGGTTTGCTTGACTCGAAAACGATTAGTGTGTTGTTTTGCCTGGATGCTATTTTTTAATAATTGCAGTAAGACTGTTCTGTTTTTAGAATGGGTAAGTTGGTGTTATAGAATGATTGAACTAAAAAATAAGGTGTTATTAGTGCATAATGAATAAAACTTTTAATTTGCTAAGAAAGGATGGAGAAGGGCTGTTCTGTGGTTTATTTGCGGGTATGTAAGGGGTTTGTAGTGGGGCAGAATGAGGTGTATAAAAAGAAAGATAACAATAAAGCAAGTGAGGAAATCATATAAGTGCAAAAAAGTCTTTTAAGGACTTTTTAAAGGTCTTTATCGTACGGGGAGTAAATGGATGTTAGGGTTTTTTAGTGGTAGCAGCATTGGTTTATTTTATGTAAACGGCTGAGCTGATGCTACTTTATACTATTTGCGGTGAAGTGCATTAGACTAAATTGATATAAGAATTAAGCAGAGTGCTTAAAAGTGTACATTCAAAGCCCTATTAAACTTTTAAGCTATTGTTGATTGTTTATATTAATAATATTTCTTAATAATCTTATAATTATTTTTTGGTAGAATGTGGACTTAAATTTTTAAAAAAGGAAAAACAATGAACAAATTCGTGTTATCAATGTTAGCATGCGCCTCAATGGTATTTGCTGCTATAAATTTAAATACCGCTACAAAAGAGGAGCTTATGAGTTTAAACGGCATTGGTTCAGCAAAAGCCGATGCTATTATTGAATACAGAAAAACAAACAAATTTGAAAGTATAGAGGATATAAAAAACGTAAACGGTATCGGCGATAAGACGTTTGAAAATTTAAAAGGCGATATCTCTACGAGCGGCGCAAGCGTAATACCTTCGAGCGATAAAGCAACCAAGAAGGCGCAAGAAGCTAAAAGCGATATGCTTGACAAAGCAAAGCAGAGCAAAAAAGATGTCGCTAAAAAAACAAAAGATGCAGAAGAAAAAATAGCTACGCCTGCAAAAGATATGGATAAATCTAAAACCGATATAGATGAAAAGGCTTCTAAAAATATTAAAAGCAAAGTAAAATCTGGCGAAGATAAAATAGAAAAAGATATTGATGAGGCTAAGACTAAGACAAAAGTTTCAAAGAAGAAGGTTGAAGAAAATGTGGGCAAGGAAGTTGAAGCTAAAAAATCTACAAAGAAAAAATCAGAATAATCTATGTTGTGCAGCTCAAATTTGAGCCTATAATTTAAACTGCGTAAATCCTTTTTAAAATAATCAGAAAGGATTTACGCAATCCTTCTTTCTGATTATATACGCCCTCCAGAATTGATTAAATCACGATAAATGCAAAATTAAAGTGCTATATCTGACATTAATCATTATTAGTAAATGTTAGCCAAAAAATAAAAACGCCTACTAGCAGCGAGCAACTTAAAAACTAACTGCTGTTGTCTTTATTATGGATAGTTAATAGCTGTAAAAATAATATATTTGGATAGTGTTATTTTGAAAATTACAATATAGTGCCACAGTTGACAATGCCAAATTTAATTCTCCGTACACGGATGATCTATGTGTACAATTGAAATACATCAATTTTAAAAATACGGTTACTAAATTTACATTGTTGTATTTTTAAACCAAAATCTCGTTGCTAAATTTTTTAACAAAGTCCGACAAATTTTATTAAAAAATATCTTGCATGCCGATTTTTGCACCCTGCGTTGTTTTTAAAGGTTAAAAAGATATAATCTGTGCATTATTCTAAAACAAACAAAATTTAATAAGGCGACCAAAGGGTGGGTTTTAAAAAAGTTTTAAAATTTATATCTATTTTTGCGGCGGCATTTGCGCTCGGCGGATGTGCGGCGAAGGCTAAATTTGATGTTCCGCAGATCGTAAATTTCGATAAACGCGAATTTGAAGTGACTTCGCAAAGCGGCTCAAATTTGCTCTATATTTCGCATGAAAAAGAGGATTTTTATTTTACGATGATAAACTCCATGGGCACTCCGCTGGCTAGGAGAGTTTTAAGGCCGAGCGGCGAATTTGAAGCTATCGGCTTTTTACCGCCAAATAGCACATACAACGAGCTTTTTGTTAAAGTGCTAAATATCGTAAAATCAAATCAAAAAGAGGCCGTCATAACGGCAAATAACGAAAATTTTAAGGTAAGAGCTCTTGATATACGTTAGCAAGCCCGCCGTCATCAGCGCAGCCGGAGCCGATGCTGAGGAAAATTTTGCAAATTTATGCGGAGAAAAGAGATTTTTGAGCGTCTGCGAAGGCTTTAGGGCGGATAAAAGCTTTATCCTCGGCAAGGTCGGCGTGCAGCTGGCTAAATTTAGTCAAAATACGCCAAAACACCTGCAAACGCGCACCAACGCTCTAGTTTTAAGCGCGCTTTTGCAGATAGATAAAGACGTGCGAGATGCCATTAAAAAATACGGCAAAAATCGCGTCGGCGTAGTGGTGGGCACGACTACTAGCGGCGTGGAGGAAAACTACGAAACATTTAAGGATTTTGCCGCGACGGGATTTTTCGATGCTTCAAAATTCGGCGTCAGTCGCAACTCTCTAGCCAATCCGTCCGAATTTATCGCCGATTTTTACGGGCTTAGCTCGGTTGCGTTTTCCGTCTCGACGGCCTGTACCTCGGGTGTCAAGGCGATCATAACGGCAAAAAGGCTGCTGGAGCCCGGTATCTGCGACGCCGTGATCTGCGGCGGCGTGGATAGCCTAAATACGCTAACGATAAACGGCTTTGATAGCCTAGGTATCCTAAGCGCGCGCGAGACCAATCCGTTTTCCAAAAATCGCGACGGTATAAATATCGGCGAAGGTGCGGCGTTTTTCGTAGTGAGCAGGGATGAAATTTCAAACGTAGTTATCGCGGGCGAGCACTCAAACTGCGACGCGTTTCATATGACGCAGCCTGATTTTAGCGCTCAGATGCAAACGCAGTGCGTGCAAAAGGCGCTGCAGGCGGCAAATTTAAGCGGCGTGGATTATATAAATTTACACGGTACCGGCACGCAGGCAAACGATAAAATCGAGGCAAAGATCGTGCATTCGCTCATGCCGAGCGTTTTTGCGAGCTCCGTTAAACCTCTGATCGGCCACACGTTAGGAGCCGCAGGAGCCATCGAGAGCGCGCTTTGCGCTATGCTTTGCGCTAGGGACGAAACCGCGCTGCCGCCGCACGTTTATGACGGCGTTTACGATGATGAGATAGAGGGGGTAAATTTGGTGAAATTCGGCCAAAGGGCAGTCGTAAATTCGGCAATGTCGCTGTCGTTTGCATTTGGCGGAGATAATGCGGTGATCGTGTTTGGGAGGGCGAAATGAGCCTAGGAGATTATCTCCCGCACGGTACGGCGATCGTTTTTATCGACGAGGTGCTTAAATTTGAAGAGGGTCGCATAAAAACAAAAAGCGTGATAAAAGAGGATAATAAATTTCTTTCAAACGGCAAATTCGCCATGCACAAAACCGTCGAGATGATGGCGCAGTCGCTGGGTATCTACGACTCAAAGATGCGCGAGCTAAAAGGTATGAAATTTGGGCTAGGCTTTTTGCTGGGTAGTAGAAAATTTGAGATATTTAAGCCGTTTTTAAAGGTCGGAGACGAAGTCGTCATCGAAACCGCCTGCTCGATACAAGACGCAAGCGGATTTGGCGTTTACGACTGCGAGCTTTACGTAAACGGCGAGCTAGGAGCGCGCGCGACGCTAAACGTGCTTAGCCCAGACGAGGAATACGTAAAAAGGATACTAGATGAGTAAAAGAGTGCTGATAACGGGCTCAAGTCGCGGCATCGGAGAAGCGGTAGCTAGGCGACTGGCGGCGGCTGGATACGAGGTCGTGCTGCACGGCAAAAGCGCGAGCGAGCGGTTATTAAATTTACAAAACGAGTTAAATTTGAGCGCTTTAAAATTTGACGTCGCAGATACGCAGGCGGCAAGAGCGGCGATCGAAGCCGACATAGAGGCTAACGGCGCTTATTACGCCGTCGTGCTAAACGCAGGTATCACGCGCGATAGTACCTTCGTAGCAATCGAGGATGAGGATTGGTTTAGAGTCGTGGATACAAACTTAAACGGCTTCTATAACGTCCTAAAGCCCGCTCTTATGCCTATGATCCGCGCCAAAAAGCCCGCTCGTATCGTCGTCATGAGCTCGGTTTCAGGCGTCATCGGCAACCGCGGACAGAGCAACTACGCAGCGAGCAAGGCTGGTCTCATCGGCGCGGCAAAGTCCCTCGCCGTCGAGCTTGCCTCGCGAAATATCACCGTAAACTGCATCGCACCCGGACTCATCGAGACCGATATGACGGACGGCGGCTTGCCGATCGAGGAGATTTTAAAAGCTATCCCGGCTAAAAGAACGGGCAAAGCAGACGAGGTCGCGCCTTTGGTCGAGTTTTTGCTAAGCGAGGGCGCAGCCTACATAACGAGGCAGGTTATCGGCGTAAACGGAGGGCTTTGCTGATGCGAGTTTTTATAACGGGTATGGGCATGGTGAGCGCCTTTGGCAAGAGCTGGGAGGAGATAAGGGCTAAATTTGAACTCGGCCAAAACGCCGTGAGATACATGTCTCAGTGGGATAGATACGCCGATCTAAACACCCGCCTGGCCGCACCTATAGAGGGCTATGAGTGTCCTAGCTCGTGGGACCGTAAGCAGCTAAGAAGCCTAGGTATAGTCTCGATGTATAGCGTCGAGGCGGCGGGGCTGGCGCTAAGAGACGCGGGGCTCATGCGGGGCGAAAATTTAGACGCCGCTAGTCTCGATCCCAGCGTGCAAGACGGTAGACTAGGGGTTGCATGCGGCTCGTCTACGGGTAGCACCGAGTCGATACTGGCGATGGCAAAGCTGCTAGAGCGCGGCGAAAACGAGTGTAACGCCAACACCTACATCAAGATGATGCCTCACACCACAGCGGCAAATATCGCGCTTTTTTACTCATTAAAAGGGCGCATCATCCCAACATCCTCGGCATGTACGAGCGGCTCGCACGCGATCGGATACGCCTACGAGAGTATCAAAAGCGGCAAGATCGATATGATGCTAGCAGGCGGCGCGGAGGAGCTGTGCCCGAGCGAGGCGTACGTGTTTGATATGCTTTATGCCACTAGCGTGAAAAACGGCTCGCCTGAAATTTCGCCTGCTCCTTTTGACGAGGGGCGCGACGGGCTGGTGCTAGGTGAGGGTGCTGGGATACTTTTGCTAGAGAGTGAAGAGAGTGCCATAAAGCGTGGGGCTAAAATTTACGCCGAGATCGTGGGCTTTGGCTCAAACTGCGACGGCTCACACGTAACGCGCCCGCAAAGTGCGACGATGAAAGGCGCGATGGCTCTAGCTTTAAAAGACGCAAATTTAACGCCGGGAAAGATCGGCTACGTAAATGCTCACGCTACGGCGACTAAGCAGGGCGATATCGCTGAGAGTATCGCTACAAACGAGCTTTTCGGCGATAAGATCGCTATCAGCTCGCTAAAAAGCTACCTGGGTCATACGCTAGGCGCTTGCGGCGGTTTAGAGGCGATATTTAGCGTGATGATGATGCGTGAAAAAAGATTTTTCCCGACGATAAATTTGACCCGCGTCGACCCTAGTTGCGCGCCGCTTTTTTACCTGACCGAGCAAACCGCGATAGATACGGACTTTGTTATGAGCAACAACTTTGCTTTCGGCGGAGTAAATACGTCGCTGATATTTAAAAGAATTTAAAATTTGAAGGTAAAATATGAAACGAATTTTAGCCGTTTTGCTTTTGATTTGCTCTTTTTCGGCGGCAAAGGACGAGTTTTACGAACACGATATCGCAAGCGCACTGGAGTCTAAATTTGCAAAGAAATATCTGCTAAAAGATATAAGCTTGCAGTTTTCTAAGCAGACGGACGAGGAGCTAGAGCCCGTAAAATCGCAAAGGCGTAGCAACAAATACCGCGCGGTAGAGGAAGATAGTTTCGGCGACGCGGTAAAAGACCCGCGCGAGGATAACTATAAGGAGTCTTGCGAATACGTTTTCGTTAAGGTTTTGGTCGATCTGCAAACGGCGGCAAAAAATGCGGGCAAAAGCAGCGTCGTGAACATACAAGGAAACTATAGGGATAAGTTGCTGGATAGCAAGGATAAATTTCAATGCGTAGTCGGAAATATGGCGACTGCGGTGGCGTTGAAAGCAAATTTGAAATAAGGAGAAAAAATGAAAAAATTATTAGTTTTAGCGGGCGTTTGCGCCTTGGCTTTAAATTTGAGCGCGCGTGACGACGTGCTTAGCTTTTCGATCGAGGAGGCGCTAAGCTCACCAAAGGCAAAAGAGGTGCTAAATCCAAACATTAAGCTAAGCTTCGGCTCGGGCACGAAAGGCGGCATCATCAAAAGCGGCCTGATGGCAAACAAAAAAACCAACGCCTTTAATAAAAGCGACAAAGAGGCGTGCCAGTGGGCGTTTTTGTCAGCGATAAAGACTTTCCAAGAGCGCGCGGTGCAAGAGGGTGGCGCGAGGGTGGTAAATTTAACCGGCTACTACAAAAAACAGCCTTTTGACTCCAAAACGCAGTTTCAGTGCGGAGCCGGTGCTTTGATGGCCGGCGTAACGCTAAAAGGCGATATCGCGAAATAACGGCGAGAGGGGCGAATGAGGCTAAATTTTAAACTCGATTTTTTCGACGCAGTTGTTTTTAACGGCGCGCAAGATGCGAAGCTGGCGGCATACGAGAGGGAGCTTGACGTCTCGCACGTGCCTCCGCTTGAGCGCCGCAGACTTAGCCGCGCGGCAAAATGCGCCTTTGATCTAACCAAAAACATTGCGCCGCTTGATATGCCTATCGTGTTTAGTTCGTACGAAGGGGAGATAAATCGCTGTTTTGAGCTGCAAAACACGCTAGCTCACGGCGAACTTATCTCGCCGACCTCGTTTTCGCTCTCGGTTCACAACGCACTTTCCTCGCTTTTAGCGATAAATTTCAAAAATCGTAGCGAAATCTCCGCCGTTTCGGCATACGCGCCGCTAGAGTACGCTTTGGTGCAGGCACATCTGATGCTAAAAAGCGGAGCCAAAAACGCTCTGGTTTTAGCCTATCACGAGAGCATTTCGCAGGAGTATTTTGACGAGTCTGCACCCTCTTGTATGGTTTGTTTGCTAGTTAGCGAGGGCGAAAATTTGAGCCTATCGCAAAGCGAAATTAGCGGCAAAACGGATGAAAATTTGCTTGTTAAATTCCTGCAAAATTTTGATCCGAAGCAAAAATGCTCCTGGCAAAGCGCGGATAAAAACTCCGCTTGGCGGTGGGATTATGAGCCCTCGTCACTGGTTTAAAATTTTTATCGTAGGGGCGAATTTTGCGCTATTTGGACTCATTTGCGCGCTTGGAAATTTGATCTTTGTTCCGGTTGCGATTCTTGGGCTTTATAAATTTAAGTTTATCCGAAATTTTTGCCGCGATCTGGTGCGTCTGGCTTGGAGATTTTTTATATTTTCTACTCAAATTTGCGGCTACCAGCGCACCAAATTTGACCTTCCTTTTGAGCTTGGCTCCGCCTCGCAGATAATCATCGCAAATCACCCTTCGCTTTTAGACGTCGTTTTTTTGATAGCGCTCATTCGCCGCGCAAACTGCGTGGTAAAAGCAAGCCTTGGTAAAAATATCTTATTAGCTCCCGCGATAAAATCATGCGGATATATCCTAAATACCGCCAATGAGGAGCTTTTACAAAAAAGCGCGGACGCTCTAAAAAGCGGCGAGAGCTTGATAATATTTCCGGAAGGTACGCGCACGGCGGGCGAGATAGTCTTTCACAAAGCAGCCGCCTATATCGCGGTAAATGCGGCAAAACAGCTAGTCGCCATCGCTATCAAAATGGATCCTCCCAGCCTCAAAAAAAACGAGCCTTGGTACAAAACCCCGAGCGTTATGATAAAATACGAGTTCAAAGAGCTTTTTAGGCTAAATTTGGACGGGTTTTGCGCGGATAGACCAAACCCGATCAGGGCTAGAGAGCTACACGCTTTTATCAGCGAAAATTATACAAAGGAGTTTAAACAATGAACGAACTAATAGAGGAGATAAAAGAGCTCATCATAAAGAGCTTAAATTTAGAGGATATGAAACCAAGCGATATCGATGAGAACGCACCGCTTTTTAACGAAGGGCTAGGGCTTGATAGCGTCGATGCGCTAGAGCTTGGCCTTGCGGTACAAAAAAACTACGGCCTGGTACTGGACTCTAAAACCGCAAATTTAAAAGAGATTTTTTACAGCGTAAAAAGCCTCGCGCAATACATCTTTGAAAATAGGAAATAACGATGAAACAGGAAGAAATTTTTGAGATTTTAAAGTCCGCGCTCGTGCAGCTTTTTGAGATCAACGAGGCTAAAATCACGCCGCAGACGCGCATTTACGAGGATCTTCAGATAGATAGCATCGACGCGATCGATCTAATAGACCACATCAAGCGCAAAACGGGCCACCGATTGATGCCTGAAGACTTTAAAAACGTAAAAACGCTCGAAGATATCGTAAACGCAGTGGCTAAAAAATTTGACGAGCAAGCTTAAAATCGCCCTAAGCGTAGTTAGCGTCCTTTATCCGTTTGCGCTATTTTTCGCGGGCGATTTTGCCTTTTGGGTCGTTTGGGCGCTTGCTGTGCTATGGATAGCGCGCGGAGCGTATTCAAGCGGTTTTGAGAGAAGACTTAGCATCTCGGCTGCCGTTTTTTTCATAGTATGTATGATTTTTAGAGGCGGATTTTTAGCGTATCTTTATCCTGTTTTGGTGAGTTTGGCGTTTTTGGCGTTTTTTGCTTTTAGTCTAAAAAACGAAGCCGTCATCACCAAAATCGCAAGGCTAAAAGAGCCTGATTTGGACGAAAAAGGCGTGATCTATACGCGAAATTTGACCAAAATTTGGTGCGCGTTTTTTGTTTTTAACGCCGCCATATCGTTTGCGCTAGCCTTGATGGAGGATAAGCTTTACTGGAGCGTTTATAGCGGCGCGGTATCTTACGCGCTGATGGGGGCGCTGTTTTTCGGGGAAATTTTATTTAGAAAGAGATTTGTAAAAAATAATGATCTTTGAAGAAAATTTAAAAAATTTTAGATTTACGGGCGACTCTCGCGACGTCTTTGACGCGTGCCTTAGATTTGCCGCGTTTTTAGAAAAAGGTGGCGTAAAAGAGCTGCAAATTTACATTGACGACGCGTTTAAATTTTACGCTGCTTTTTTCGGCTCGCTTTTGGTTGGGTCTGCGCCCTGCGTGCTGGCAAAGCCGATTTACGAGACAAATTTGACCGCCGTAAACGATGAAAATTTTTTAAATTTTCTTGCAAACGAGCCCGCAAAAGGGCTTAAATTTGATCCGCAGGCTAAATTTTACCTGCAAACTTCGGGCTCTAGCGGCAAAAGCAAGATGATAGAAAAAACGCTCGCGCAGATGATAAAAGAGAGCGAATATCTGGCCACCGAGCTAAATTTTAGCAGCCAAAATACCTTTTTTTCGAGCGTTTCACATAGGCACATGTTTGGACTTACGTTTAAGGTTTTTTTACCGCTGGTGCTGGGCGCTCGCGTCATCGCGGACGAGCTAAACTACCCCGAGGCGATTTTGGGCTTAGATCTCGCAAATCACGTATTTATCGCTAGTCCGGTGCTGCTTAGGACTCTAACTCAAAGCCCCGCCGCAAGCGCGCTAAAAGCCCTAAGCGGGATCGTAAGCGCGGGTTCGCCGCTAAAAAAAGAGCTAAGAGACGAGCTAGGCAAAATCTGCGACGCGCGGATCATCGAAATCTACGGCAGCACGGAAACTGGCATAGTGGCTAGGGACGAGGGGTGCGGACTTAGGCTGTTTAGCGCGGTGAGCGCCGGACTAGACGGTAGAGGCGCGCTAAACGTGAGTTCGCCTTGGTGCGAGTTTTTTCAGACTAACGACGCGGCCAGCATCGACGAGGGCCGCCTTGCGCTACAAGGCAGGATAGACCGCATAGTTAAGCTAAACGACAAGCGCGTGAGCCTAGAGAGTATCGAAGCAAAGCTGCTAGAAAGCGGCCTGCTCGCGGACTGCTACTGCGCGCCGCATCCGAAATTTAAACGCATAGCCGCGCTTTTGCAGCTTAACGACGAGGGGCTAAAAAAATTTAGGAAAATCGGCAAAAAAGGCGTCGCAGACGAGCTAAAAGAGCTTTTGAAACTCGAGTTTAAAAACAGCGTGCGCTACTTTAAAATCGTAGAAAAAATGCCGCGAAATCAGCAGGGTAAATTTGAAAAAAGCGAATTTGAAAATACGCTATTTGCTAGCCCAAAACCAGTCTGGAGCGGCGGGCGCGTAAATGAGGCGGACGAAATTTGCGGCAGTCAAATTTATAAAAACGGCCAAAATTTAGCGAGCGGCTTAAACTGCGGCGCGGTTAATACAAACGATATCTACGCTAAATTTGAGGGGGGCGGCGAGCGGCTAGAAAACTCGGCGCAAAAATACGAATTTAGTGCTATCATGCACGCCGGGCTTGAGATTTTCGAGAGCCATTTTCCAAATTTACCGCTACTGCCGGGATTTATGCAGCTTGACTACGTCTTTGAGCTAGCTTGCGGCGTCGGTATCGACGTTAGCTGCGCCAGCACGGTGGAAAATCTAAAATTTATGAAGTTTGTAAGACCGGGCGATTTGCTCCTAGTTTGTTTTGAAAAGCGCGGCGGCAAGCTTTATTTCGAGCTGTTTTGCAACGGAGAAAAATGCTCGACGGGAAGGGCCGCGCTTTGAATAAATTTGCGTTTTTAGTGCCCTTTTACAATCACCCGCAAAATATCAAAGCCCTGATCGCCGCGCTAAAAACATACGAGCTGCCAGTTATCGTCGTGGATGATGGCTCGGATGAGAAGAGCAAGCAAATTTTAGCGGAGCTTGAGCGCACGGAGGGTATCTTGCTGCTCACGCGCGCGCAAAACGGCGGCAAGGGCATCGCGATGAAGGACGGGTTTAAATTTGCGCTGGAGCGCGGTTTTAGTCACGTTTTACAAATCGACGCCGATTTTCAGCACGACGCGGCGCTCATCGGCGAGTTTTTGAGGCAGAGCCGGGCGCACCCGCAAAGTATCGTCTGCGCAAATCCTATTTACGGCGAGGACGCGCCAAAATCACGCGTTTACGGTAGGAAAATCACGAATTTTTGGGTCGCGATAAATACGTTAAGCCTTGGCGTAAAAGACGCTATGTGCGGCTTTCGCGTCTATCCTTTAGATCAACTTAAAAAAGCGGCGACGAAAAGCAAAACAAATAGGATGGAATTTGACATCGAGATCCTCGTAAATGCCGTAAGACAGGGCATCGACGTGCGCTGGATCGATACATACGTGCGCTACGAAAAGGGCGGCGTTTCGCACTTTAAGATGCTACGCGATAACGCGCTAATCAGCCTTATGCACGCAAAATGCTTTTTTTCTCTGCCTAAATTTGCGCTGGGTAAAATTTGGCGAGCGTGCGGGTTAAATTTGGGCGAAAAAAGGGGGACAAGCGCTCAAATTTCCGTAGAGCCTCAAGAAAACGCCGAGCAAAATCTCTGGTGGAAAAAGCAGGAAAGAGGAGGCGCGTTTTTTTTAAGACTTAGCCTATTTTTGGCGCAAATTTTGCCTGAGTTCGCGCTAAAGCTTATCGTTAAAATCGTGGTTTGGTTTTATTATATTTTTTCAAAAAACGAGCGCGAGAACATCGCGGCATTTAGGCAAAATTTAAGCGTTTTTGCAGGCGCGCAGACGCTAAAAGGAACGAGCGTTTTTAGCCATTTTGAGGCGTTTGGCGGCGCTATTTGCGATAAATTTAGAGTCTGGAAAGGCAAGATCAAAGATGACGAGCTAGAGATCATAGATCTAAAGCGCATAAAAAGCGAACTAATCGGCGCGCAAAAGGGGCAAATTTTACTCACGGCGCACCTTGGAAACGTCGAAATTTGCAAGGCTTTGGGCGCGCGGGTCGATGGCTTTAGGATGGTGATTTTGGCTTACGACAAAAACTCGCGCGAGTTTAACGAGGTGCTAAAGCGCATCAGCCAAAACGACGGTAGCGTGCGTATGATGCTGGTCAATGAGCTCGACGTTACCGCGATGCTGGAGCTAAAAAATATCGTCGAAAGCGGCGAGCACATCGGCATAATGGGCGATAGAACGCCTCTTGGCGGCGATAAGGCCGCGCGCGTAAAATTTCTAGGCAAGGAGGCGAGCTTTAACTACGGTCCGTACTTGATCGCCGGGATTTTGGGCGTAAAGATAAGCTCGTTGTGGTGTCAAAAGATTGATGGTAAATTTAGGATCGAGCTAGTGCCGCTAGCAAGCGCCGTAAAGCTGGGGCGAGATAAAGCCGCCGCAGCGCGCGAATATCTGCAAATTTACGTCCGCGAGCTGGAAAATCGCTGCAAGCAAACGCCTACGCAGTGGTTTAACTTTTTTGATTTTTGGAGATGAGATGATATCAAAATCAGTCGCGCTAAAGGCGCAGTTTTACGACGTGGACAGTATGAACGTCGTGTGGCACGGCAACTACGTGAAGTATTTCGAGACGGCTAGGTGCGCACTGCTAGAGGAGATAGGCTACGACTACGAGGCGATGAGGGCGGACGGTTACGCCTATCCGATCGTAAAAATCGAAGCAAAATATATTAAGCCCGTGTTTTTCGGCGATGAAATCGAGGTGGAGGCGACGCTAAAGGAGTGCGAGTGTTTTTTAAGGATCGGTTACGTCGTAAAAAGCGCTAAAAGCGGCGAGACGCTGTGCACGGGCGCGAGCTCGCAGGCGGCTGTTGATATGCGCGCGATGCAGACGTGCTTTGAAATCCCGCAAGAGCTACAAAATGCAATAAAAAGGTATATAAATGAAAAAAATAGCGATAATTTTTAGTTTGGCTGCGAGCCTAATGGGGCTTGATTTTAATGAGATAAAATCTCAAATCAAAACGCAAAATATCAGCGGCGATTTCGCGCAGACGAAGTTTTTGAGCGGTTTTAACGTGGAGTTTAAAAGCTACGGCAAATTTGAACTCAGTCAAAGCGAGCTGCTCTACGACACGCTAAGCCCGATCGCCGTGAGCATCGTCATAAACGAGCGCGGGATCTTTCAAAAAAGCGGCAATCAGCTCATAAAAATCGATCAAAATTTTGATAAAAAGCTCTTTTTATCTATCATAAAGCTCGATAAAGACGAGCTTGAGAAGGAATTTATCTTTAAAATCTCAGGCGATAAAAACAACTGGAAGATCGAGCTGACGCCCAAAAATCTGCTGCTAAAGCAAATCTTTACGCGCATCTTAGTCGGAGGCGATAAATTCGTCCGCAAGATCGTGCTAAACGAGGTTAGCGGCGATAAAACGGTAAATGATTTTTACAACGTAAAATGAAAAAATCCGCGCGTTTTTTTATCTTTTTAGCGGCGTTTTTGGCCATGCTCGCCGTTTGTTTTGCAAACGCGAAAAAGATAAACGCGGATATTTTTTCTCTCGTAAATTTTGAAAACTCTACCGAGCAAACCGCGCTAAAATCGATGCTTGATAGCGCTTCTAGCGAGTTTTTGCTAGTTTCAAATTCGCCTGAGTTTTTAGAAAAAAGCGAAATTTTAGCCGAGCAAAGCGGAGTTTTTGAGGAGTACCGCGCAAAGCAGGACGTAAATTTAACCTCGTATCTAACTCAGCTAAACGCCCTAAAAATCGCGCTTTTAAACGAGCAAACCTTTGAACTTTTGGTAAAAGACAAAAACGAGTTTTTTAAACAAAGCGCGCAAAATTTATTTAATCAATTCGCTTTTAAACCGCTTAATGCGAAGGACGATTTTTTCGCCTTAAGCTCGCACATGAGCCTAGAGAGCTCAAAAATCAGCCTAAATTTGTCAAATTTGATGCTAGAAGCCGCACACGAGGGCGGGAAATTTTATCTCGTAAAAGCGCGCCTTAAAACAGGCTATGAACCGCGAAATTTGATCAAATTTTACGAAAACGTGCGCGAGATGGCGGCGAAGGACGCGGTGCAGGCTTACGCTAGCTGCGGCGCGCTATACGGAGCCTACGGGAAAAAGGGCGGCGACAAAGAAAGTGCCGTTATGAGCGCGTTTTCGCTTAGCCTTTGCGCCATTTTTTTGCTGCTCGCGTTTAAAAATTTGCGCATTTTTTGCGTCGTTTTCGTCGCGATTTTCGGCTTTGCATGCGGGCTTGCGGCTTCGCTTTTGATCTACGAGAGCCTTAGCGTCATGGTCGTGGTTATCGGCACGAGCCTGGTCGGACTGATGTTTGATTTTGCGCTACACTGGCTGGGTAAAAATCAAAACGCGCCGGTGGCGGCTGCAAGCGTGCGTCCGATGCTTAAAATTTTCTTGCTCGGGCTTTGCATCACGATGAGCGGATACGGCGTTTTTGCCTTTTCGTCGCTTGAGCTGCTGCGCCAAACCGCGATATTTTCGCTATTTACGCTACTTGGGGCGTTTTTATTTACCTATTTTTGCTTGCCTTTTATCTTTGAGGGTGCGACGTTTTCGCAAAGCGCCGCGTTTTCGCGTTTTTTTGATAAATTTGCGGGACTTTGCGGGCGCGGGGCGAGAGCGATAAATTTAAAAATTTTACTCACCGCATTTGCGCTTTGTGCGGGAATTTTGGCGCTAAATTTTAAAAGCTTAAGCGCGCCCGAGCAGATAAAAGACTACGCAAACTCGCCTGCGCAGCTGCTGGAGCAGTCTAAAAAGATCAGCGAGATAACGGGCGCCGCGCCGCAAAACTCCGTCATCGTGCTAAAGGGCGGTGGCGATCTGGTCGGCGATGAAAAGCGGCTGATGCGCGAGCTAAAGCAGGCAAATCTCGTTAAAGATTACGCTTCTATTTCTAAATTTATCCTAAGTCTGGCCGAGCAGGAAACCGTAAAAAATATCTTTAAAGAGGCCGCACGGGACGAGGAAATCTTTAAAATTTTCGCTCAGTTTGGCCTATCCGCCGAGCTAGTAAAACCCGAGCTTGAAAAGATCGCAAACGCCAAAACTATCGGCGCTAGCGAGATTTTAGAATTTGACGCGGCGAAAAATTTGACGCGATTTTTGCCTGATGCTAGCACGAGCGCGATATACGCGGATGGGCTTGAAAGCGGCGCAAAAACGGATGAAATTTTAAAGGCAAATGGCGCATTTAGCGTCGATTTCGTCGGTGCGCTAAATCAAAATTTGACCGAGGCTAAGGCCTGGGCCGCGGTGCTAAAGGGCGGCGCGTTTTTGGTTGCGTTTGCGCTTTTATGGGCGTTTTTTGGCGCGGTGCGCTCGCTTTTGGTTATGAGCGTCATCGCGCTTGGCGTGCTAGCCGTGCTTTGCGGTTTTGCGGCGCTCGGCGTTCACGTAAATATTTTTGCGATTTTCGGGCTTATCTTGGCAAGCGCGGTCGGGATCGATTATCTCATCTTTGCGCTAAACGAGGATCTGTCGCGGCGGGAGCGCGTATTCGGGATATTTGCTGCGTTTATCACGAGCTTTATCTCGTTTTTTGCGCTTAGTTTTAGCCAGACGCCTGCAGTTAGCGTTTTTGGGCTTGCAGTTAGCCTTTGCGTCGCGTTTTACGGGCTTGCCGCCTGCACGCTGGCGATGAAAAATTTGGCTTAAATTTAGCAAAAAGCGGTATAATCGCGAGCTTACGCAGCGCAAGTTTGACCCGAACGGGCGCGCTAAATTTAATAATACGGAAAGAAAATGCTAAAAATAAACGGCAAAGATGGGGGCGAGTTTATCGGCAAAACCGTAGCGCAGCTGCTCGCCGCAAAGGGACTAAAACCTGAGCGCATCGCAGTCGAGCTAAACGGCGAAATCTTGCCCAAGGATAAATTTGACGCGGTGTTAAGAGACGGCGACTCGGCCGAGATAGTGCATTTTGTAGGCGGAGGCTGAGATGAAAAATGACGAAAAAGACGATATTTTAGAGCTTGGCGGGCATAAATTTAGCTCGCGTTTTATCCTGGGATCGGGTAAATTTTCGCTACCTCTTTTGGAGGCCGCGGTGCACGAGGCGGGCGCGCAGATCGTGACGCTGGCGCTTCGGCGCGTGAACGAGGGCGGGATCGAAAATATCCTGGACTTTATCCCAAAGGGCGTGACGCTACTGCCAAACACCTCAGGCGCTAGAAACGCCGATGAGTGCGTGCGTATAGCAAAGCTAGCGCGCGAGGCCGGCTGCGGCGATCTCGTGAAGGTTGAAGTCATCAGAGACAGCAAATACCTGCTGCCCGATAACTACGAGACGATAAAAGCGACCGAAAAGCTCGCAAACATGGGCTTTGTCGTGATGCCCTATATGTATCCCGATCTAAACGTCGCGCGCGATCTGGCGTCGGCGGGGGCTGCGTGCGTGATGCCGCTGGGCGCTCCGATCGGGACGAACAAAGGCCTTTGCACCCGCGAATTTATCAAAATTTTGCTCGCCGAGATAGACCTGCCCGTGATCGTGGATGCTGGCATCGGCAGTCCAGCGCAGGCGTGCGAAGCGATGCAGATGGGCTGCGCGGCCGTGATGGCAAACACCGCTATCGCTACCGCGGGCGACGTAAAAACGATGGCGCGAGCATTTGCGCTAGCGATACAGGCGGGTAGGCTGGCGTACCTATCGGGACTCGGCGGCGTGAGCGAAAGCGCGCGGGCTTCGAGTCCGCTGACGGGATTTTTGGAGTAAATTAACTCAATTTTGATTTTATTCGAGCTTAACCGAGCGGCTTGAGCGGCGTTAAATTTGGCAAATTTTAAATTTGACGAATTTGCCGAGTTTTAAATTTAGCGTCGTCAAGGTGCTGGTTTCGGCGCGTAAAATTTGCCGTCTCGCGCCATAAAAAGATCAAATTTAACGCCTAAAATTTAGACGAAAAAACGGAGAAATATTTGAAAAATATAGATGTGATGGAGTATGCGGCGGACGCCCAGCGTATCGATGAAACGCTGATGCGGCAGGTGCTAGCTACGCGCGAGGGCTACGACTACGAGAAATTTGACGCCCTCAGCGTAAAGCACGCTCTTGGCGAAGAAAATCTAAGCCTAGAGGGCCTAAAAGCGCTTCTAAGCCCCGCTGCGGGCGCATTTTTAGGCGAGATGGCGGAGGCGGCGCGAGATAGGACGCGCAGGCAGTTTGGCAACTCGGTGCAGTTTTTTACGCCGCTTTATATCTCAAATTTTTGCGATAGCGACTGCGTCTACTGCGGCTTTAGCTCGCGAAACAAGATCTCGCGCGTACGGCTAAAGGCGGACGAGGCTGCGACGGAGCTAGCAAATATCGCAAAAAGCGGGCTAAAAGACGTGCTGATCCTAACCGGCGAAAGCGCGAAAAAAAGCGACCTAGGCTACATCGGCGAGGTTTGCAAGGAAGCGTCTAGACTTTTTAGCAACGTAGGCGTCGAGATCTATCCGCTAAATGCCGACGAATACGCGTTTTTGCACGGTTGCGGCGCGGACTACGTCGTGGTTTTTCAGGAGACTTATGACCCGGCGGCGTATGCTAGATTTCACCTAGGAGGCGTCAAACGCTCGTTTGCCTACCGCTTCCACGCTCAGGAGCGCGCTCTCATGGGCGGTATGCGTAGCGTCGGATTTGCCGCGCTTTTGGGGCTTGACGACTTTAGAAAGGACGCTCTAGCGACAGCTCTGCATGCGCATCTCATCCAGCAAAAGTACCCGCACGCCGAGATCGCGCTATCTTGCCCGCGCCTTCGCCCCGCGATAAACAAGGCTCACGTCGGTCCGAGGGACGTCGATGAGAGGGCGCTGTTTCAGGTCATTTGCGCGTACCGCCTCTTTTTGCCGTACGCAAATATCACGATCTCCACGCGCGAGTCGGCGCGCTTTCGAGACGGGGTCATCGCAGTCGCCGCGAACAAAATCTCGGCCGGCGTTAGCACGGGCGTGGGGACGCACTCGGATAAGGCCAAAAAGGGCGACGAGCAGTTTGAGATCAGCGACGCGCGCTCGGTCGAGGAGATACTAGGCGCCGTGCGAGGGCTAAATTTGCAGCCCGTGATGAGCGAGCATATTTACGTTTGAGGTCGGTCGGCTATCGGTCGCGCGTTTTTGCGGACGTAAAATTTGGCTTTTAGGGTAAAGAGCGATGGAATTTGACAAATTTGAGCTCGTTTGGGTGACGAACCGCCGCTTGAGCGAGGATTTTTTCGCTGATATTAGGCGCGTAGCGCAGGGCGGTAAGGCGGATAAAATTTTGCTCAGGGAGAGCGATCTGCCCGAATGCGAATATGAAAATTTAGCCCAAAAAATGCTTGATATCATCGCTGAGTGCGGCTCTGGCGCGCGGCTCGTTTTACATACTTACGCAAACGTTACAAGTAGGCTTGGTGTGGGTGAACTACATCTGCCTTTTGCTAAATTTATGGCGTTAGGAGGCGAGCGGGCTACAAATTTGAGAAATTTGGTTAAATTTGACGGCGTCTGCACGGATAAAGACGAAGACGGCGGCATTTGTGCGTCAAATTTAACGCAAAAGCTTAAAGTCGGCGTTTCGGTCCACTCTTTGCAGCAGGCTTTATCGGCGCAGGAGCTAGGCGCTGATTACGTCGTGGCGGGGCATATTTTTGATACGCCCTCTCACGCGCCAGAGCGAGGCAGGGGGCTTAATTTTTTACAGGAAATTTGCAAGAATTTAAGCATAAAAACCTACGCTATCGGCGGGATAAATTTTGAAAATCTAAGCGAGATCAAGGATGCGGGCGTAGCCGGAGCGTATATGATGCGGGGATTTTTGAGTTAAAATTTAGTTGCCGATGTTTTATTGATTTGGCGGTTGAATTTGAGTCGGCGGCAATTTCTTTAAATTTGGATTTTGCAAAAAAGCAAACCTCGACTGCGAGTAAAATTTACCGCGCAAAAACGTAAAATCATCTCAAATTTGCAAATCTCTGTTTTTGCGTAAAATTCTCAAATCACCGCCGTAAAATCCGCCAAATTTAAGACTATTTTGCTACTATTTCAGACGAAATTTAACTCAAAATGGAGAATACGTGAAAAAATTGATCTTTGTTACAGTGCTTTGGGCGTTTAGCTTTAGCCTCATCGGCGAGTTTTTGGCGGGGCGAGTGGATAGCTACTTCGCCGCGTTTTCGCGCGTCGTGCTTGCGCTTGGCGTGTTTTTGCCATTTATGATTAAGGATTTTGCCGCGCAAAACCTAGCTTTATACGCCAAAGTAGCCGCGATCGGCGCGATTCAGATCGGCGCGATGTATATTTTTTACTACAACTCGTTTGCCTATCTTAGCGTCGCCGAGGTCGCACTCTTTACGATATTTACGCCGTTTTACGTGAGCGTGGTTTACGATGTGCTGGCGGGCAGGCTTAGGCTGCTGTATCTGTTTAGCGTAGGCACGGCGGTTTTGGGTGCGCTCATCATCAAGTACGGCAACGTAAACAGCGGCTTTTGGCATGGATTTTTGCTCGTGCAGGGGGCGAATTTATGCTTTGGCGTCGGACAGAGCGCGTATAAATTTTTACTAGAAAAGCGTGATTTTAACGAGCAAAGAGGGGTTTTTGGCTACTTTTTCGTCGGAGCCGCGGCGGTTACGGGCGTAGCCTTTGCCATGTTTGGAAATCCGGAAAAAATCAACCTCGACCTCACGCAAAGCGCAGTGCTGCTCTGGCTTGGTATCGGAGCTAGTGGTCTTGGATACTTTTTATGGAACAAAGGCGCATGCGAGGTAGATAGCGGCACCCTAGCTATCATGAACAACGCTCTCATACCTGCGGCCATCATCGTAAATTTAGTATTTTGGCATAAGGATGCGGATATACTAAGACTCTGCCTTGGCGGTGCGGTGATTTATGTCTCGCTACTAATCCATAACAAAATCATCGCACACTACGAGCGAGCAAGCGTAGCGGCAAAATAGTTAAATTTGAAGTCAAATTTAGCTAAAATTTAAAACTAGCGGCGGCATTTGAGTTCGCCGCTATATGTTTTGTTGCAATTAATTTGCTTCTTTTGTTTGGACGGTATTTTACAGATACGATTTTTATGGTACCGCCTTGTAAAACCGCCTTAGAGCTTTAAGGCGCTAAAACTCTAACCTCATTAAAATATACGTAAATACAAAATAGCGTGATAGAAATACACCAAAAGGCGCAAACAGTAAGAAAAAGAAGGCCGAAAAACACAATCGTCCATCTTGGTATCTCTAGTGTATAAATTTGCATCTTAATTTTAATCTTGCCAAGAACAAAAAAGAGAAAAAGCTGACATGGTCTTTGAGGATTGGAGGCAGGTTTGATGGTATAATAAATAGCACAATAATTCTTGCGACAACCGTAAAAATAGCGAATGCATTACAGCGTTTCTAGGTGTTTTTTTTTGGGGGGGGGGTGGATGGTGCCCGAGGTCGGACTCGAACCGACACAAGGTTGCCCTTACCAGATTTTGAGTCTGGCGCGTCTACCGGTTTCACCACTCGGGCTAATAAAGAGTTGAGATTTTACCTTGAAAGATATAAAAAAGAGATTAAAAAAGCATGAAAGCTCAAATTTGAGCTTTCATGAAAGGGGGATTATTTCTTTTTGCCTTTTTTGCCTGCGCCGGCTACTACGGCTTCTTTTAGTTTTTTGCCCACTTTAAATTTAACGGCTTTGCTAGCAGGAACATCGATAACTTTTTTAGTTCCAGGTACTCTTGCCTTTCTAGCTGCTCTATCGGCTGTACCGAATGTACCAAAACCTATAAAGCTAACGCTATCTCCTGCAACTAGTGCGTTTTGGATTACTTCTAATGCTGCGTCAACAACTTTTAGAGAATCTTTTTTAGAAAGACCAGCCTTTTCGGCAACAGCTTGAATAAAATCAGCTTTTTTCATTGAACCATCCTTAATAAGAAGTGATATGCGGGCATTTTACAACGTTTTTATAAAAAATACAATAGTTTTTAGCCGAAAATTTAACGAATTTCACGCAAATTTGACAAAAAATGGCGAATTTTAGACGATTTGCACCAAAAACTCGCTTTTTAGCCCCGTTTTTTTGACATCTATGAGGCGCAAATTTTCTATATCCATTTTGCAAAGTTCGCCGAAATTTTTCACTCCGTTTTGCGCAACCTGCCTCAAAACTATCCCGCGGTAAGCTTTGGCGTAGTGACTGACGACTTTACCGTTTTTTAAAAATTTAAAGGTCGCAAACGGTTTTCGTATACGGTAAAATTTCTCGTAAAACTCAGCCCTAAGATCTAAAATATCGTCATATCCTAGCCATTTATCTATTGCGCCGCTAAAATTTTGCCTATAAAACTCCTCCAAATTTAGCCCGCTTATGCGCTCGCCTTGCTTTAGTTTGTATTCGGGCAGCATATCCGCCGCAGTCACGGGGCCGAATAAATTTGAAAAAATCAGCGTATTTTTATCTACAAATTCCTGTGCCGCGCTATCAAGGCTGCGGTAGTCAAGGCGCTTGTATGCTACTCCGTCGTAGCGCAGGATGGCTTTTACCGCACCTTTTTTAAAAAGACTTTCGCGCAAGCTCGGCTCGTCGGTCAAATTTTTAACTCCAAAAAGTTTTGAGATTTTTTCAACGGTAGCCGTTTGCAAAAAATCATTGTAAATTTTTAAAATCTCATGCCGTTTTTCATATAAATTTGGAAAAACAAAGTCGCCCCTATCTATAAATTTATTTGGACTTACGGCGGTTTTGACTTCGCTCGGCGAAAAGAGGATTTTCATTTATGCTCCTTAAATTTGGCAAAATCATATCTAAAACTAAATAAATTTTGAAATTTGACGATATAGCGAGTGGAACTTTATTTGCTTGTAAGAGCTTGATTAAATTTAAGGAAAAACTCAATGAGAATGACGAATCAGTTGATGAAATTTATGAACAACTACGACTATCAGACTAATATGAAAGCGCTTTACAAGCTAAATAACCAAATGTCAACCGGTCTAAAAATCCAAAATTCTTTCGAGGATAGTAGCGTCTATAACGACGGCATGAGACTTGATTACGAGGTTGCGACGCTTGAGCAGGTACAAACGGCGACGTCGAAAGCGCAGCACTTTTCAAAAAATACCGACAAGGCTTTGGGCGAATTTAAACAGCAGCTCGAGGCTTTTAAAACAAAGCTGGTTCAAGGCGCCAATGAAATCCACTCCAAAACATCGCGTGAAGCCATCGCAAACGACCTTCAGGGTATCAAAAATCACTTGGTAAATATCGCAAATACTTCGATCAACGGACAATTTTTATTTTCTGGAAGCGCGATAAATACAAAGCCTATAAACGGCGATACGAACGAGTATTATGGCAATGCGCAGGCGATGAAAACGGTAGGCGGAGCGCAGGTAAATTTGACCTACAACCAAAACGGACAAGAGCTATTTTTGGGTAAGGACGGCGACTATAATAAAAAAGTCACCTCCAACACGATGCTAAAAGCGCAAAATTTTGACGATAGAAACAAGACCGTTTATATCGATAGCGAGCATAAAATGCGCGATCTAATCGGTTTTAAATACGTAAAAGACGAAAAAACTCTGACTAATCAAGATTTTACTGGTACGGGCGTGAGGCGGTTTCAGGACACGACGTTTTTCTTGCAGGGTAAAAAGCCAAACGGTACGAGTTTTACGAGTAAATTTAAGATGACTTCGGACGCGTCGATAAATGACTTGCTAGAAAAAATCGGCACCGAATACGGCAACACTCCGACTAATAAAGTCGTCGAGGTAACGATAAACAACCAAGGCCAAATCAACGTAAAAGACCTAAGTAAAGGCAATCAGGTTATTGATTTTCACATGATAGCGGCGACGAAAAAGGTGGCAAACGCCGGAGATTTGACTGCGGCAAATATCAATGCAGCCTCGAATGCGTTTAATAACATTACTAATCTCACGGGCGGCAATCCCGCAAATTCGCTCGAAGCTAGGGTGCGAGCAAACCCTGACGATTATGAAATCACGGAATTTATAAAAAGCAAATACGAAGACCTTGGCGGAGCTGCTACAAACGCTTACGACTACGACAAGATTAACTTTAAACAAGAGGGTAGAAATTTAATAGGCACCGTATCGCAAGTAGAACGGGGCAGCGGTAAATTTGCCGACGATAACACGACTCTAAGCCAAGTCGTGGCCTCAAAAGAGCTATATCCTGGCGAAAGAGACAAATACGATATAAACGACCAAGCCCTAAAAATGCAGATCAAATCTAAAAGCGGCGGAGATTATAAGGTCGACGTGCTTTTTGGTACCGCCGTACCTCCTGCGACCTCAGGCAATGCGCGGGTAAATATAACAAGGCCTGACGGTACCACATATACGACTGAAGTTTGGGATAGCTTTTATAACGATACTACAAACCCGCCGACTACCGAGGGTAGAACTACCCAGTCAAAAAATATGACCTTTAGGCAGTTAAACGATATCATAGGCATGGTCGCTAGCGATAGCGTCCCTGCAGGCGCCGGCGGCAATACGCAAGCCGACTATGTCGCCTATAGGCAAGCCATCGCAAATTCTCAAGGCAGCGTAGAGGCAAACATGGATCACCGCGGCCGCATAAAGGTAGCCGACAAACAAAACGCCGTAACTCTGATAAAAGTCGGAATTTACGACGAGGCAAATTCCGATCAATTTTACGGAGATAGCACCGGCACGACTCCTGCGACTACGCAAGGAGACGGCTCGCTGTGGAGCTTTTCTGCAAACAACGGCGTTGAGATAGATAGCCCGAGCGTGGATATTTTTGATGACTTAGATAGGATGATAGAGGCCGTTAGGAGCGGTCAGTACCGCGCCGATAGCGAGGGCGAGCATCCGCGTAACTCCGGCATCCAAGGCGCGATCGAGAGAATAGACCACATCGCCGATCACGTGAGCAAAATCCACACCAAGGTAGGCGCTCAAAGCGCGGCGCTAGCGGATACTAACACTCGCGCTAGTATCATGGAGGTAAACGTAAAAACCGTCAAGGCCGACATCACAAACGCCGACTACGGCGAGACCTATATGAACCTCATGCAAAAAATGATGTCGTATCAGGCGATGTTGCAGTCCGTGGCGAAGATAAATCAGCTCTCGTTATTAAACTATATGTAAAAACTCGCTATAATCTACCGTTTTATTAAAGTTTCGTTATCAAAGCGGGCGGAGCGAAAATGGGGTCAAATTTGATAAATTCGGCTCTAAAATTCGCTCTCCCGCAAATTTAAATTTACTAAATTTAAAAGGACGCGCCATTTTAAGAGAATCGGTTTTAGTCGTAGTCGTTTGTTTTTTGATATTTTTCGGGATCGCCACCATCGCGCCTGCGGCAAATTTCGTCGGTAGCTTCGGCAACGCGATTGGGCTTTGGAACTTCAAGCTTTTTGGCTTTATAGCTTACGTTTATCCTTTTGTTTTTATATTTTTTGCGTATTATATTTACAAATATTTTAACGGCTTTAATGCCGAATTTGCCCAGACGACGCTTGGTGCAGTGCTGCTGTTTTTGGCGTTTTTGATGTTTCAATCGGGCGCGGATGCTAACTACGGCGGACTGATTGCAAATAGTGCAAACGAGGCACTCAGAGACGTCGCGGGCGTGATAGGCATGTGGGTCTTTATCGTAATGCTTTTCGTGCTAAGCTTTGGCCTGATCGCGCAGGACAACATCATAGCTATCCTAAAAAAGGCTTTCGTCGAGCCCAGCGCCAATGAGGATAAATTTGAAAACGCGGGCGAGATTAAGCCAAAAACGCAAAAAAAGCCTAGGCAAATCAAAAAGGCTAAAACTCAAAGCGAGTCAAATTTGAGCGAGGAAAACGGCGAAGAGCTAGAGGACGAAGATAGTCAGGACGACGAAGACGAGGCTCAGGATGAGGTCGAGTTAAATTTAGAAGAAAAAAGTACGGTTACGATAAACGGCGTCGAGATCCTAAACGAAGTCGCCGAAAACAAAAAACTACTCGAACAAATGGAAAAAGGCAAGGTCGAAAAGCCTAAGGATTTTGCGTTGCCGCCGCTTAAATTTTTAGCTGATCCGCCTAAAAGATCAAACAGCGTAAACGAAGCCGAGATCGATCAAAAGATCTCCGATCTGCTCGATAAACTGCGCAAATTTAAAATAGACGGCGACGTCGTGCGCACCTACACGGGGCCGATCGTTACGACGTTTGAGTTTCGTCAGGCGCCTCATATCAAGGTGAGTAAAATTTTAACCCTGCAAGACGACCTCGCGATGGCTCTGCGCGCTCAGACTATCCGCATCCAGGCGCCGATACCAGGCAAAGACGTCGTAGGCATCGAGGTTCCGAACAAAAACATCGAGACTGTATATCTAAAAGAAATTTTAGATAGCGAAGTTTTTAAAAACTCGAGCAGTCCGCTAACTATCGCGCTAGGCAAGGATATCGTCGGAGCGCCCTTTGTCACCGATCTAAAAAAGCTGCCTCACCTGCTAATCGCGGGCACGACGGGATCTGGCAAGAGCGTAGGTATAAACGCGATGCTGCTAAGCTTGCTATATCGCAACAGCCCGCAGACGCTGCGCCTGATGATGATAGATCCAAAGATGCTGGAATTTAGCATCTATAACGACATCCCGCACCTGCTAACTCCGGTCATCACGCAGGCCAAGCAGGCCATAACTGCGCTATCAAACATGGTCTCAGAGATGGAGCGCCGCTATAAAATCATGAGCCACACGCGCACCAAAAATATCGAAAGCTACAACGAAAAGATGAAAGAGGAGGGCGGCGAGCAGTTCCCGTACATCGTCGTGATCATCGATGAGCTGGCCGATCTGATGATGACTAGCGGCAAGGACGTGGAGCTATACATCGGGCGTCTGGCGCAGATGGCCAGAGCCAGCGGCATACATCTCATCGTGGCCACGCAGCGCCCGAGTGTAGACGTCGTGACGGGGCTAATCAAGGCAAATTTGCCTAGCCGTATCAGCTACCGCGTCGGTCAACGCATCGATAGCAAGGTAATCCTAGATCAAATGGGCGCGGAGAGCCTGCTAGGACGCGGCGATATGCTATTTACTCCTCCGGGAAGCCCCGGCGTTATCAGGTTGCACGCGCCGTTTGCTAGCGAGAAAGAGATCGACACTATCGTAAATTTCCTAAAAGCGCAGCAAGAAGTGGTCTACGACGAGAGATTTCTAGCCGAGGAGGGCGCTAGCGGCGGTGGGGCTACAGGCTCCGGCGCCGTAGCGGGCGAGCTAGACGAGCTCTACGAAGAGGCCAAAGAGATCGTTCTAAGCGAGCAAAAAACCTCGATCAGCTACCTGCAACGCCGCCTAAAAATCGGCTATAACCGCGCTGCTACGATCATCGAGCAGATGGAGCAAATGGGCGTGCTAAGCCCGATGAACGCAAAAGGGCAGAGGGATATTTTGTAAATTTGGCTCAAATTTACGAGCTAATGCCGACTGTATCTAGCCGGACGGCAGGTTGCGTTTGAGTGCGGCGAGGTTGTTGTTTTTACACACTAAATTTACGCCTCTAAAGGAACTAAAATGCAAACGGACGCTTTTGGCTGGCTAAAATTTGAGCTCTGCGAATACCTAAGGCTCTATGATGCCGGGCTAAAAAAGCGGGCAAACGAGCATCTAAAGGGCGCCGTTGGTAAATTTAAAAGCGAATTTAGCGAGGCGCAGCGGGACTATGCGCTGGGTGAACTTTGCCGCGAAATTTTAGACGAAGACCAAAGCGAGCTTAAAAATCTAAAAAACCGCGGCAACGGCGAACTACCGTTTGAGCTCGGCGAACTAGTCGGCGAGTATCTAAAAAGGCGCTGTATCGCAGGCGAGATGCCGCATCTGCGCTGGGCGTATCAGATTTATATGCGCGGTTTGCATGAGCTTGGCAGGGACGAGCTTTTGCGCCGCGCATATCGCCACGAGCGCTACGACGCATGCACCGTAGAGCTGTACTTTTGCATGCTATTAGACGCGCTAGACTGGGGCGCGCACCACTTTCTGGAGGGCTGCTGGATAGAGCGCGCACGCTACGAGCGACTAACCAGCGAAGCCCGCGACGTAAGAGAAAAACACGAGATAAGCGCGTGGTTAAATTTAGAATTTGAATACTTAGTAAAGCTTTACGAGTGCTATTTTGAGTTTAAATCTCGCGACGGCGAGGTTGATTTTTATGCGCTGTGCAAAGAGGCGGGGCTAAATTTCGCGCCCGTAAAGTCTTTTTATTATGAGTAGCGAGGAGCGGCTAAATTAAACCATATGCAAATTTAAAACAAGAGACAAATTTACGGGCTCAAATTTTGGCGTTTAGCTAGTCGCAAACGATACGCCAAATTTTAAAATTTAAGTAAAATGCGATTCGCTTTAAATTTTGGCTCAAATTTACCCCGCGCCCCGCAAATTTAACAAAACGCTCAAATTTACTTCTACGCCGCGATATTTTGCAGATTTTCAAAGCTAAATACGTTTAGTTCGTTTTTGTATTCGTAGCTTAGAGTTAGCTTGTGGGCTTTGATTATATTTTCGACGATGTAGAGCCCCAGGCCAAAGCTCTTTTGCGCGCTTTCGCCCTTAGTAAAGGGCTCGACGTAGTGTCGCAGCTCCTTTGACAATCGTTCGCCTTCGTTGATAAATTTGATCGACTCGCGCGTGATAGTTATATTTACGTGCTTGTTGGGGGAGTATTTTAGAGCGTTATCAATCATGTTTTTGGCGGCGATAGCCAGCAGCTTAAAGTCGGCGTTTAGGCTCACGTCCTCTAGCTTATTGATCGTAACCTGTCCGGGATCTACCATCGCGATATCCAGAGCCTCGTCGATTACATCGTCGATACGGCAAATTTTAGTGTTATTTAGCGCGATGCTTGAGGTGACTTGCTCGACGGCGGCAAATTCGTTTATGAGATTTTCGAGTTTTATAAACACCGACACGAGTCGCTCTTGATTTTTGCTTTTTTCGATCATTTCGGCGGCTAGGCGGCCTTTGGTGATCGGAGTTTTTAGTTCGTGCATTATGTTTCTTAAAAACAGCTTGCGCGATGCGTTTAAATTTTTGATCTGACAAACCGCGTCGTAAAATGCTTCCGCAACCTCGGAAATCTCGTCGTTACCGCTGCTGACGTTTTGTACTTCATCGATCTCGCCCGCGGCAAATTTAGCTATCTGGCGCTTTAGTTTTCTTAGCGGTTTTAGTTTCCTGATAACAAAAACGTAAGCGGCAAGAAGTATGATCGCGACTAGCAAAAAGATGATCTTGATGATGTCGTAGCGGTACGGCTGGTAGTCGTTATCCTTTAAAAGCAGGACTTTATCGACGTGCTGGACTTTTAGATAGTGGTGATTTTGATAGATCATGATAGCGCTGGAGCCGATGTCTGCTGATATCTCCTCAAGCACGGTTGCGTTTGCTAGGATCTCCTCCTTTTGCCGCTCGTTCGTGATCTCAGGCATCTTAAAGTCGCCCGTTTGACGCTCGTACTCTTTTTCGTTTATGATACCGCTCATCAAAAATAGCTGATTTCTAGCGATTGTGGAGTACTTGGCGTTTAGCTCGCGAGCGTAGTTTTGCTTGTCGTAGTCCATCAGCCACAAAAATGCTAAAAATATGCTTGTTAGCGCCAAAGCAAAGATAAAAGTGATAGTGTAAAAAACCGATGAGCGTTTCATTTGCGGGCTTTAAAATTTACTGCATTAGCTTGTATCCGATGCCGCGGATAGCGTGGATGTATTTTGGCTCTTTTGGGTCGTCGCCTAGCTTGCCTCTGATGCGCCCGATGATGACGTCGATACTCTTGTTCGTCGAGTCCTCGCTGATGCTCGCGCAGTTGTAGATAAACTCCTCGCGAGTGATGGCGCCGCCTTCTTTTTGGAGCATGTATTTTAGGATGTCGTACTCCGCCGCGGTCAAATTTAACGGCTCGCCTTTTAGCGTGATGACGTGTTTAAAGTCGTCTACCGCGATATCTTTCTCGCGCGCAGGCTCCTTTGCGCCGCTTAAATTTGCGCCCGCTACCGCACTTTGGCGGCGCAGATGGCTTTTGATACGAGCTAGCAGCTCCTGCGGATCGTAAGGTTTTGGCAGGTAGTCGTCCGCGCCGTTATCTAGGGCATTTACTTTGTCCGTGATGTCGTGGCGCGCGCTTGAAATGATGATGGGCACGTCGTGGCGCTTGCGGATCTCTTTGCATACTTCTAGGCCGTCAAGTCCCGGCAGCGTTAGATCTAAGATCACGAGGTCGAATTTTTCTACGTTTAGCGTCGAAAGGCCGATATACGGTTCCTCCGCCGTCTTTACGTCCATATCGCTTTTTGCTAAAAACTCGGTCAAAATTTCAGCTAGCTCTAAATCGTCTTCTATCATCAGAATTTTTATCATTTTATGTCCTTTGGGGGATTATAGCGAGTTTTGACTAAATTTTTAATGGCGGCCGCGGCTCGTCTTTTTGCTACGCTACGCTTGCAACCTTCAGTCGAACGCTTTTTTAAGCTTGGTTAAATTTTGAAACTAGAAATTTAATCGGTTCAAATTTAAGATGAAATTTAGAAAATTTAATAAAGAAAAGGCGCAGTTTCCCGCGCCTTAAGGTAGAAATTATTTTATAACAAGACCTTGGAAAAGTCCGCCGCGATTGACCCAAACGAGCGTCTTTTTGCCTTTCGTGCTTGCTAGGGCTTTGTTAAAATCATCCATATTTTTGATATTTTCTTCGGCGATCTGGATGATGATATCGCCTTTTTCAAAGCCGATTTTTTCGGCATTTGAGCCGGCTTTTACGTCAGTTACCAGGATGCCGGTTGCGTCCGCAGGCAAGCGGTATTTGTACCTTGCGTTGTCGTCGATCGCCGTGACGCTAAGGCCCTCGATAGCCGTGCCGTTTTTTGCGGTAGGGGCGTTTGATTTTGCATTAGCGTTAGCTAGTTTTATCTTGGCGGTTTCGATTTTGCCGGAGCGTTCGTAGGTTAGCGTGATCTCTTTGTTTGGAGCTAGCGAGCCGATGAGATTTTTGAGGTCATTGGCGTTTTTGATCTCTTTGTCGTCGATTTTGATAACGAGGTCGCCTCGTTTTAACCCGGCTACATCGGCAGGGAGACCGCTTTCTACGCTGCTAATGAGCGCGCCTTCTTTGTTTTTATAGATCTCTTTTTGCTCTTCGTTGAGATTTGCTATCATCACGCCGATATATCCACGCTCGATCTTGCCGTCTTCGATGAGCTTTTTGGCGATATCTTTAGTCATGTTTGACGGGATGGCAAAGCCGATGCCGTTGTTTCCGCCGCTGCGGCTAAGTATGGCCGAGTTTATGCCGACTAGATAGCCGCGGCTATCGACTAGCGCACCGCCTGAGTTGCCGGGATTTATCGAGGCGTCGGTTTGGATGAAATTTTCATATTGATTTAGTCCGATATTGTCTTTATTTAGGCCTGAAACTATGCCCTGAGTGATACTGCCGCCGACGCCGAAAGGATTTCCGATGGCAAATACGATATCGCCTTCCATCAGTTTGGCCGAGTCGGCAAACGGTATGGCTTTTAGCTCTTTTGCGTCTATTTTTATGATGGCTAGGTCGGTTTTCGGGTCGGTGCCGATGATTTTGGCTTTATACTCTTTGTCGCTATCTAGCAGCGTGACGACGATCTCGTCGCTATCTTCTACGACGTGGTTGTTCGTCACGATGTAGCCGTCGCTAGAGATGACGACGCCGGAGCCTAGCGAGCTGCTTTTTTGTTTTTCTTGAGGGATGTTAAACTGAAATCCGAAAAAGTCCTTGAAAAACGGATCGCTAAACATATCGTTCATATCTGCTACGTTGCTGCTAACGGTTTTTGTAGTGGAGATATTTACGACCGATTTTTTAGCGTCGGCGATAGAGCTGTTGTATGACAGGACTACGTTTTTGTTAAATTCCGGATTTATTCTCGTAAAATCCTCTGCGGGTTCGTTAAAGTTTATGCTTGCGGCAAAGATCGCGCAAGAAGTAGCCAAAGATAATATCATTATCTTTTTCATTACTTTTCCTTTTGATAAAATTTTTTTCAAAGCGCGATTATATGGCGTTAAGCTCAACGTAAAGTTAATTATTATTTAAGTCGTTTAAAATCGTTTTTATTTACTATACTTGATTGACATAGGCTAAAGTTTTGTGCTATAATCGCTATAAAATTAATTGACTATAAGGACATAACATGAGCAATAGTCTTTACGAAACGTTAGGGGTGTCGGAAAAAGCCACCGGCGACGAGATCAAAAAGGCCTATCGCAGGCTGGCTCGCAAGTATCACCCCGATATTAACAAAGACCCGGGCGCGGAGGATAAATTTAAAGAGATAAACGCCGCGTATGAAATTTTAAGCGACGAAAAAAAACGCGCGCAGTACGACAGGCACGGCGACGCAATGTTCGGCGGACAAAATTTCCATG
Source organism: Campylobacter showae (assembly GCF_963515975.1). Lineage (GTDB taxonomy): Bacteria > Campylobacterota > Campylobacteria > Campylobacterales > Campylobacteraceae > Campylobacter_A > Campylobacter_A showae_F. Next base: position 51,480 of record NZ_CAUPZM010000008.1, on the reverse strand, counting down.
ACTTTGCGAGCAGCTCGGGTATGGGAAATTTGGATGAAATTTTAAAAAATATCTTCGGTGGAGGCGGCTTTAGCGGATTTTCTAGTAGAAGCGGCTTTAGCGGTTTTAGGCAGACGGGCGGCTTTAGCGGCTTTGATGACGATGAGGATCTGGACTCGCGAGCGAAGGTAACTATCCCGTTTGACGTAGCGGTAAAGGGCGGCGAACACTCGATAAATTTTAACGGCGAAAACATCAAAATAAAAATCCCAAACGGAATCAACGACGGCGAAAAGCTACGCATAAAAGGCAAAGGTAGCGGCGGACGCGGAGATCTGATACTGACCGTAAATATCGCGCCTAGCGACGAATACGAAAGAGACGGCGACGATCTATATAAAGACGTGCTAATCCCGCTAAAAACGATGATGTTCGGTGGCAAGATAGACGTAAAAACGCCTAAAAAAGACGTCACGATAAAAATCGCCGAAAACTCAAAATCGGGGCAAAAAATCAGGCTCAAAGGATACGGCGTGCAAAATAGAAAAAGCGGAATATTCGGCGATCTGTACCTGCGAGCGCGCGTGTCTTTGCCGGACGTAAATGCCTTAGACGGCGAGCTAGCCGAACTCATGAAGCAAAAACTCCCGGAGGCATAAAATGAAACAATACGAAGAACCGGTATATCTAATCAGCGTCGTAGCTAAGGTGCTCTCCATACATCCGCAGACGCTGCGCCAATACGAGCGCGAAGGGCTATTAGAGCCATCAAGAACCGAGGGCAAGATGCGCCTTTACTCCGAAAAAGACATGGACCGTATCAAGATGATACTGCGTCTAACGCGCGATCTGGGTGTAAATTTAGCGGGCGTAGACATAATCTTGCAGCTAAAAGAGCAGATCGAGCAGTCTGAAGTCATGATAAGGCAGATGAAAGAGGAGCTGGCTAAAATGGAGCAGGGCGGCGTGCCGTCTAAAAAGGCTCTGGTAAAGCGCAAAAATAGCTTTGATCTCATCTTTTACGATGATAAAAGTTAAGCCTTTTTATCCGTTAAAAAGGTAAAATCTGGTAAAATTTATTTATAAAACGCGCCAAATTTGAGGCTTTAAGGGCGCTAAATTTAGCCTTAAATTTGCCCCGCTTTGAACTCAAATGAGGCACAATGTTAGAAACTTTTTTACTATTTTTTTCTATTCTACTTATCGCTTGTATCGTCTCTAGCAAGGTTTCTGATAGATTCGGTATTCCGTCATTAGTCGTATTTTTGGCCGTGGGCATGCTCGCGGGCTCAGACGGACTGCTAGGCATCGCCTTTGATAGCCAGCACATCGCTCATGATGTGGGCATAATCGCACTTATTTTTATCCTCTACACTGGCGGGCTTGATACGAATTTAAAGTCGATAAAGCCTATCATGATGAGTGGCATCATGCTCGCGACCGTTGGCGTCGTGCTGACGGCGGCTCTGGTCGCACTTTTGGTTAAATTTTTACTAGGGCTAACTTGGCTTGAAGCCTTGCTTTTTGGAGCGATCATCTCCTCGACCGACGCTGCGGCGGTGTTTGCGATCCTTGGAGCGAAGGAAATTTTGCTAAAAAATAACATCCGACCGCTTTTGGAGCTAGAGTCCGGATCAAACGATCCGATGGCGATTTTCCTCACTGTCACAATGATACAAATCATCGCCCTAAACACCGTCCCAGACGCCTCTGACATCACTGTCGCACTCATCAAGCAGTTTTTACTCGGCGGGCTGATGGGTTATGTGTTTGGCGTCGCGCTACCCGGGCTTTTTAACCGCCTCAGGCTTGAGTACTGGGGGCTATATCCTGTTTTTTCGATGGCTTGGGTATTGCTACTTTACGTGCTTGCTGGCAAGGTCGGTGGCAACGGCTTTTTGGCGGTTTATATCGCGGGCATGTTTATCAATAAAAAAGAGTTCGCTCACAAGAAAAATTTGATCGGTTTTCACGACGGTATCGCTTGGACGATGCAGATCGTGGTGTTTTTGACGCTGGGGCTTTTGGTAAATCCATCCGAGCTACCTGGTGTGGCGATCGCTGGCGTGGTGATCGCGTGCTGGATAATGTTTATCGCCCGTCCGGTGGGCGTTTTCGCGTCGTTACTTTTTTCGCGTTACAACGTGAAAGAAAAGATGTTTATCTCGTGGGTCGGGCTTCGCGGCGTCGTTCCTATTGTACTTGCGACCTATCCGTTCGGCGCAAATTTGCCAAACTCGGAGCTGATTTTTAACACGATATTTTTCGTCGTGTTCGTCTCGATCATCATCCAAGGCATGACGCTAGAAAAGGTCGCGCAAAAATGCGGCGTTAAAGAAGAAGCCGCGTCAAAAGAGGTCGAGATGTCGAATTTACCGATCTTTTACCACACTTTACGCCAGCACACCATACGCTTTGACTCCGAAGTCGTGGGCAAAAACCTAGCCGAGCTCGAGCTTCCTAGCGACTTTTTGGTGCTACTCATCAAGCGAAAGGGCGAATACATCAAACCTACCGGCTCATCGGTATTTGAGGATGGCGACTTGCTGCTCATTCAGTGCGAGGACGAAAACAAATACAACGAAACCTTAAAGACGTTTACGGCGTAAATTTGCCGCCGTTTGCGTAAAATTTAAAGAAAGGAAATAGAAATGAAATTTGAGGATTTGACCTTATCTACATTTTCAAGCGCATTTCGTAGAATAAGAAATAAAAGAGGACTTAATAAAAATAAAGAAAAAGGCGTTAAAAATGAAAAATAAAGTATTAATTATAGCTATGCTTTTAAGCGCGTTTAGTCTAAGCACTTTTGCTAAGGTTGATTGTGATGACCCAAAAAATAGACCTAGATTTATAGGGGGGGGGTTATGATAAGTGCTGGTAAAAAAGAGTGCGACGTCGCTCGCGGCTCGGCTGCACGCGCAAAAGAGGATTTAGAATTAACTATCGGACGTAACCCGGTAACGGGCAAAGTAACGTCAAAGGCGGAGCTAGCGGGCGGCGATAAGGCTACTAATAAGCTTGAGGCAGCGCAGCAGAATTTCGGTAAGGCTAAAACCGAGCTTGAGGAAGCAGAAAAGGTTTATACCGATGACGCCAGCGTTAAAAACTCTCGCCGTGTTGATAAAGCTCGTAAAGCCTTTAAGCAGGCGCAGCTTGACCTCGAGGCAGCGGAAGAGATAAAAGAAAAAGCCGATAAGAAAAAGGACAAGTAGCCTGCTCAAATTTGAGCTTGGACGAGCCAGGGATCAAGAGGGAAGCCCTCTTGATCAAATTTAACAATCTAGCGTCTAGCCTCCTAAGCGGCGAAGCCGCTTAGGGGTATATTTAAATCTAGCTTAAATTTAGCCGAATTTATCTTTACAAATTTGGCTTTATTTTACTCCAAAGCCTGCGCGAGATCGGCGATGAGGTCGTCCGCGTTTTCTAGGCCGACGCTTATTCTGATTAGTTCTTTTGTTATGCCCGCCTTCGTTAGCTCTTCGCTCGAGAGCTGCTGATGCGTAGTGGATGCTGGGTGCGTGATGAGCGACTTGGAGTCGCCGATATTTACGACGATTTTAAAGAGCTTTACCTTGCCCAGCATCTTTACGGCGCGTTCAAAGCTATCGGTTTCAAAGCACATTAGCCCGCTAGCCATGCCGTCTTTAAAGTATTTTTGCGCTTTTTTGTGCTCGGGATCGCTTTTTAGCGCAGGGTAGGTCACGCGTTTTACGTGTTTATGCGAGTTTAAAAACTCGGCTATCTTGCGCGCATTTTGCGAGTGTCTCTCGATACGAACGCTTAATGTCTCAAGCCCCTGGATGAGCTGCCAAGAGTTAAAAGGCGAGATCGTAGCGCCTATGTCGCGCACTAAAGCCACTCTCATGCGCAGCGTATAGATATCAAATTTATCCGCCATTTGCGCGTAAACTAGCCCGTGATAGCTCTCATCAGGCTCGTTAAAGTGCGCGTATCTGGCGTTGCCAACTAGCTTAGCGTTTAAATTTTTGCTAGCGACGACCGCGCCAGATAGGCTTAGCCCTTGGCCGCAGATATATTTGCTAGCGCTATGCACGACGACGTCTACGCCGTGAGTTAGCGGCTGGAAAATGATCGGCGTAGGCACGGTGTTATCGGCGATCGTTACGACGCCGTGCTTGTCTGCGATCTCGACGATTTTTTTAAAATTCGGGATTGCGATTTGCGGGTTTGATAGCGTCTCGAAAAATATCGCGCGAGTTTTGTCGTCTATCAAATTTTCAAGATCGTCCGCGCTGTCGCTGTCAAACACCCGCGCCTCGATGCCAAAACGCTTAAGCGTGTGCATAAAAAGGACCATCGTGCCGCCGTAAATTTTCTTTGCCACGACGATGTTGTCGCCGACTGCGGCTAAATTTGCGACCGAGTAGAAAATCGCCGCCTGACCGCTGGCCGTCACGATAGAGGCCGAGCCCTCCTCGAGCGCGGCTATACGGCTCTCTAGCACGTCCGTCGTCGGGTTGCCTAGCCTCGTGTAGATGTGGCCAGGGGCTTCTAGCTGAAATCTCGCCGCGGCCATCTCAGCGCTGCCGAAATCATAAGCCGTAGTCTGATAAATCGGTACCGCCATGGCGCCCGGGCCAGCCTTGGTGTCGTAGCCGTAGTGCGTGGCGATCGTCTCTTTTTGCATCTTTTCTCCTTGTAAAATTTGCGCGCATTATAACCGCTAAAAGTTTAAATTGGTATAATTGGGCTTTTGAAAGGAAAAAATGGCTGAACAAAACGACAAATTTAAGCGTGTAAAATACCTGCGCGGCCTGGAAAAATTCGCAAAAGCGGCGATTAGCGCGCTAAAAAGAGAGGATTTTAACGAGGACGAATTTCGCGCTAGGGTGGGCAAAAACGCCGAAATTTTACGCAAGATCGAGCCGGTTTTTTTAGATAACGCCTACTCGAAATCTCTTGAAAATTTCGTAAATTTAGTCGTAAAGGGCGGTGAGAGAGCCGAGCTAATAGCCTGCGCCAACGCGCTAGAAAAGCTAAAAAATCAAAAAACGTATAAAAAAGAAAAACATAGAAAAAAATATAAGGACGAAGAGTGAAATGCGTGATATTTGACATGGACGGCACGCTCATAGATAGCGCAAAAGCGATCTGCGAGACGGTAAACGAGGTGCGGCGGGAGCTGGGGCTTGAGGGCGATCTGGAGGCGGAGTTTATCGTGAAGGCCATAAACGAGCTGGGGCGAAATTTGGGGCTTGACTTTTACGGTATCGATAAGCCCGATATGAAGCTAAGGGATAACTTTGAAGCTAAATTTAAGAAAAACTACCGCGAATACGCCGCGGCATACGAGGGCGTCCGGGAGCTACTAGCCGGACTAAAAGAGGCCGGGCATTTCGTCGCTCTAGCTAGCAATGCGCCGCGATATACTTTGGATGAAATTTTACAAAGAAGCGGGATATTTAAATTTTTCGATCTCATCGTCGGAGCGGACGAAAACGTACCTCAAAAACCAGATCCGGCGATGTTAAATTTGATACTAAAATCAGGCGAATTCGATAAAGCGATATTTGTCGGAGATAGTAAAAAGGACGAGCTTGCCGCACGTAATGCGGATATAAAATATCTAAACGTTTGTTGGGGTTTTGGTAGCCAAAGTCCGAGCTGCGACAATGTCTTTACTGTGGCTGAAACAGCCCTATATATCGAGAAGTTATAAAAATTTAGCGTATTATAGTACGTATGATTTTAGGTAATATTTTACAAAAAATAATATGTATTTTAAGATTTGCGAAAGGTTTTAAAATTTATGGAATATGATATATTTTCTCAAAGTCCGAGAGAAAAATTCTTTGAAATTTTATTTAACGCGAACAAAAATTTAGTCGAAAACGAACTTGAAAAAACCTTTGAAAAATTTATCGCGATGAGCGAATTTTGCGAAAAAAACGGATTTGACGAAACGGCGCAAAATTCGTTTATTTCTAAAAATCAGACCCTTGTAAATGAGCGGCTAAACGACATTTATATCGGGCTTAGTGGGGATATTTTAAGTCAAAATGAGTAAAATAGCCGTTATATTTTCATTGTTTTTATCGCTGGTTTTTGGCGCGGTAAATTTCGAGGAAGAGCACCTTTTTGAGCTCAAAAAAGACGAGTGGGCGCGGGTTTTCGTAACCAAAAAGGGCACTGACGAGCGCGAGAGTTTTGATTTTCGTTGGACGCTTTTTGATAACACGAATATCATCGTGCATTCGCGCTACCGAAACTATCCTCGCCAGCTTGTCATGTCGCTAAGACGCGGCCTTGAGACCTATAAGCAGACTTTGATACCTGATCTCAAGTTTCCGCCTAGCGACCGCGTCGCGCTTTATCTCGTTTTTGAGAATTTTAAGCAAGGCGTCGCGAAATTTCGCGTGCTGATAAACGACGACGAACAGCGCGTAGACGTGGAGTTTTTGGACCCGCCAAGAAAGCAGAGCGGTGCTCAAAATAGCGCGCAAAACGCCAGATAAAAGCAAAATTTAAGTGAGCATAAATGGAAAAAATTGATCTGATAATGAAAAATTTTATCGCAGAGCTTGGCTATGAGCCTGCAAATGCGATGTTTGCTCGGATAAATTCGGGCAAAAAGCTGCGCTCTAAGCTGCTTTTAAAAATAGCGGGCGAAAGCGAGCAGAGTCTCAAAATTTGCGCGATTATCGAGCTTATTCACCTAGCTAGCTTACTTCACGACGACGTGATAGACGATGCCGACACTAGGCGCGGAAGCCCGAGTATAAATGCGAGCTTCGGCACCAAAAACGCCGTGATGCTAGGCGATATCCTCTACTCGAAGGGCTTTTACGAGCTGTCGAAATTCCCGCACGAGATCGCTGGCGAGATATCGGGCGCGGTTAGTAAGCTAAGCGTGGGCGAGATGATGGACGTGGATCTCTCGGCTAAATTTAACGAAGACAAATCCACGTACGAAACGATGATATACTACAAAACCGCCGTTTTGATCGAGGCCGCCGCCGCGGTTGGAGCGATGTTGGCTGGGCTTGAGCCGCGTAATTTTAAAATTTACGGTAAAAATTTAGGCCTAGCTTTTCAGATAATCGACGACATCCTAGACGTCACGCAAGACGCCGCGACGCTTGGAAAGCCGAATTTTAGCGACTTTAAAGAGGGTAAGACGACGCTACCTTACATTTATCTTTACGAAAGCTTAAACGAATCAGACAAAGAGAAGCTAAAAAGCTTGTTTAAAAAAGATCTTAGCGAGGCCGAGCGAGTCTGGGTGAGGGCGAAGATGAACGAAACGGACGCGATAAAAAAAAGCATAGAAGCGGCGAAAAATTTAGGCGAGCAGGCGATAAAATCGGTAGAAAAATTTAACGTAGACGGCCTAGAAAGTATCGTAAAATCAATGATAGATAGGGAATTTTAATGCATTACGCAAGCGTGAGCTTTACGCACAAAAATACCGATATCTCCGTGCGCGAAAAGCTCTCTTTTTCTAACATCGAGCGCAAAAATGAAATTTTACGCCTCATTAGCTCCAGCCAAAACATCAACGAGTGCATGGTACTAAGCACCTGCAACCGCGTCGAGATCATCGCTAGCGTAAAGACGGTCGAAGGCGCTAGCAAGCACATCATCGCCTGCATGTCGCTCATCTGCGGCATCCCTTTTGAGGAGCTGCAAAGCAGAGCCGACATCTACGAGGATAACGGCGCCGTACACCATCTCTTTGCCGTAGCTAGCTCGCTAGATAGTCTAGTCATCGGCGAAACGCAGATCGCGGGCCAGCTAAAAGAGGCGTATAAATTTGCCCGCGCTAACGGTAAATGCGGTGCAAAGCTAGGCAGGGCGATGGAGTTTGCCTTTAAGTGTGCGGCGGAGGTGCGAAACAAAACCGAAATCTCCAAAAATCCGATCTCAGTCTCAAGCGTCGCGGTGGCTAAAGCAAAGGAAATTTTCGGCACGTTAAACGGTATGGTCGCAGTGATAGTGGGCGCGGGCGAGATGGCGGAGCTAGCCGCAAAACACCTAATCGCAAGCGGCGCGCGAACGATAATCATCAGCCGAAACAAAGAGCGCGCTAAAAATTTGGCCCTGACGCTGGGGGATAATAACGAGTACGACTCGCTTTCAAACGTAGCGCAGTACATAAATAAATATCAAATAATATTTTCCGCGACCGCCGCACCGCATCCGGTTTTGATCGACGCAATGGTCGAGTCTAAGGAGTTTAAGCGTTACTTTTTTGATATAGCCGTACCGCGCGATATCGCGATCACGGAGAGCGAAAATATCAAAATTTACGCCGTGGACGACCTGCAAGAGATCGTAAATAAAAACCTCGCCCTACGCGAAGAGCAAGCGCAGATCGCATACGGCATCGTCGGGCGAAATACGGCGGCGTTTTTCCAAATGCTGCGCGAACTAGCCGTCACGCCGCTAATCAAAGGCATAAGAGAGCAGGCTAAAGAGTGCGCCCAAAGAGAACTTGTAAAAGCCCTAAAAAAGGGTTATCTAAAACATAGCGACAAAGAGGAGGCGTATCGCCTCATACATCAGGTTTTTAAGGCGTTTTTGCACGCACCGACGATAAATTTAAAAAACCTCGCCGGAGCTGCGGGAAGCGAAGCGCAGCTAAGAGCCGTCGGGGAGATCTTTAACGTCGCGGAGCAAACGCCGCAAGAAGAAAATAACGAATTTGAATGGGAGAACGAATGAAATTTAGCAAACTTTACGCGCCGACGGCAAAAGAAGCGCCAAAAGACGCGAGTCTGGCAAGTCATAAATTTTTGCTCCGAGCAGGCTATGCCGAGCAGGTAGGCAGCGGGCTTTACAACTTTTTGCCGCTTGGAAAACGAGTGCTTGAAAATATAAAAAATATCGTCAAAGAGGAGCTTGATGAGGCGGGCGCGCAGGAGATCTCGATGAGCTTCGTCACGTCTGCGGATCTTTGGCGCGAGAGCGGGCGCTTTGACGTCTACGGCAAGGAGCTTTTGCGCTTTAAGGACCGCAAAGAAAACGACTTCGTTTTAAGCCCGACAAACGAAGAGAGCGTGGTCGCGCTCGTGAGGGGTAAAGTAACGTCCTATAAGCAACTGCCGCTAAATTTATATCAGATAAATACCAAATTTAGAGATGAGGCAAGGCCGAGATTCGGGCTACTTAGAGGGCGCGAGTTTTTGATGAAGGACGGATATAGCTTCCATGCAAACGCCGAGGATCTGGACCGCGAATTTGACCTAATGGAAAAAACTTATAGCAAAATTTTTACTCGCCTCGGGTTAAATTTCCGTGCGGTTAGAGCCGATAGCGGCGCGATAGGCGGCAGCGGAAGTAAAGAGTTTATGGTGTTAGCTAATAGCGGCGAGGACGATATCATCGTCTGCGAAAACTGCGACTACGCCGCAAACATAGAGGCTGCAACCCGCGCAAAACGAACGACGCAGGCCGAAAGGCCCGAGGCCGATGCGGCTAAATTTTTAACGCCTAATGCCAAAACCATCAAAGACGTGGCGGAGTTTTTTAGAGTCGATGAGTTTTACTGCATAAAAGCGGTGATAAAAAAGGCGATTTTTATCGACGCCAAAGGCGAAAAGAGCGAGAAAATCGTAGTATTTTTCGTGCGCGGCGAGGACGAACTACAAGAGGTTAAAGCCCAAAACGCGTGCAGCGCGCTCGAGTTAGCGGACGCAACCGAAGCCGAGATCTCGGCGGCCGGGTTAGTCGGCGGATTTTGCGGGCCGGTCGGGCTAAAAGGCGTGGAGTTTTATATCGATAAAGAGCTTGAAGGCGAGTCGCAGATGATCTGCGGCGCAAACGATCGGGATTATCACTTCGTAGGCGTTAGCGTTAGCAGCTTTAACGCGGAGCGCTTCAAGGACCTAACCGCCGTAAAAGCGGGCGATAAATGCCCTTGCTGCGGCGGAAATTTAAGCGTTAGCAAAGGTATCGAGGTCGGACATATATTTAAGCTAGGCACCAAGTACTCGGAGCCGATGGGTGCTACGTTTTTGGACGAAAACGGCAAGGCAAAACCGTTCATCATGGGCTGCTACGGTATCGGCGTTAGCCGCCTAGTAGCCGTAGCTGTCGAGGCTAGCCACGACGAAAGAGGCATAATCTGGAACGAAACCCTAACTCCGTTTAAATTTGAAATCATCATCTCAAATTTAAAAGACGAAGAGGGCGTCAAATTTGCGCAGGGGCTTTACGAGGACTTACGCGAGGCGGGCTTTTCGGTGCTGCTTGACGATAGAAACGAGCGCTTTGGCGTTAAAATGAGCGAATTTGAGCTGATGGGATTTCCTCATGCCGTGATCGTGGGCAAAGGGCTGGCAGAGGGTGCGGTCGAGCTCGTTACGCGTGACGGACTAGCCAAAGAAACCGTCAAAGCGAGCGAAATTTTAGCGCGCCTAAAGAGCCTATGATAAAGCATTTTTTTACGCCCTACGTCGTTTTGGAGATCGTGGCGGCGTATTTTTTTATCCACGCGTACGGATTTTTAAACTTGGTCCTAGAGGTCATCGCATCGGCTATTTTGGGGCTATTTTTTATGTTTCGCGTCGGATTTTTTCAGCTCACGAGCAATATCGCTTTTTTTAAGCCCGCGGACGTCTTTAGTAGCGTAGGTATGGCGATCGGGGGCTTTTTTATGTTTATCCCGGGGCTTATCACCGACGTTTTGGGTGCGGCGATCGTAGCGGTCGCATTTTTTGCAAATTTAAAAAGCGGCGGCGAACGCAAGAGTGAGGGTGAATATTATTACGAAAAATTTGAAAGCGGACGCGACAAACCGCGCGATGACGGCGAGATCATCGACGTCGAGGTCGTAGAAGAAAAGAGGCAAATATGGAAAAACTAAAAATCGCAACGAGAAAAAGCGTGCTGGCTATGTGGCAAAGCGAGCATATCAGGGATAAAATTTTATCGCGCTACCCGAAGCTTGCGGTCGAGCTAACCGGCATGAAAACCAAAGGCGACGTGATACTTGACACGCCGCTAGCTAAGATCGGCGGCAAGGGACTTTTTACAAAGGAGCTAGAAGATAGCATGCTAAGCGGTGAAACGCACATCGCAGTACATAGTCTAAAAGACGTGCCCGTCGTGTTTCCGGAGGGGCTGGTGCTAGCCGCGATCTGCTCGCGCGAGGACGTGAGAGACGCGATGCTGAGCGAAAAATACGCTAAATTTGAGGATCTGCCCCGGGGCGCGCGCGTGGGTACTACGAGTCTGCGCCGCAAAATGCAGCTTTTAGCGATGCGTCCCGATCTTGAGATAATCTCGCTGCGAGGCAACGTCCAAACTCGCCTGCGTAAGCTAAAAGAGGGCGAATTTGACGCGATCATCCTAGCGATGGCGGGCGTAAACCGCTTAAATTTACGCTCCGAAGTCGCGCATATAGTGCCGTTTGAGCTAGATCAGATGATACCTGCGATGGGGCAGGGCGCGCTTGGTATCGAGGCTAGAGAGGACGCTGAAATTTTAAATTTGATAGAGTTTTTAAAAGACGAAAAAGCCGTCATAGAAACGACCGTGGAGCGCGATTTCGTCGCGATGCTAGAGGGCGGTTGCCAGGTGCCTATCGGCGTAAATGCGAATTTAAACGGCGATAAGATCGAGATACGCGCCGTCGTGGGACTGCCCGACGGTAGCGAGAGCATACGCGAAAGCATCGTCGCGCAAAAAAGCGAATGGAAAAGCGTGGGCGCCGAGCTTGGACGTATATTTATCGGCAAGGGCGCAAAAGAGCTGCTAAAGCGCGCCGAGGAGATGACATAGAAGCGTGTTTGAGCTAAATTTTAAAGCAAAAGCCGTAACCGCTACTAAAAATAGCAAAGACAACTACTATATGATCGGTCTTGCAGACGATAAATACGATTACAAAAACTACATAATCTTTCAAAGACCGATCAAACTCAAAAAAGATGACGATGAAAATGCCGATATAAACGGCCTATACGCGGAGTGTAACGGAGACGTTTGCTATAACGCTTGCAAATGCGTAACTATCGCTGATAAAACCATAGTTTTTGAAGTGAAGGATAGCGTCATCAGCGCCAATATAGAAGGCGTGCGGCTAAATGAACGCTTTATGAAATACTGCAAAGAGATATTTGGCGAGCTGCTAAAGCTTAACGTGCCGGAGTAGGTTTTAAATTTAATAAATTTGCCGCTATTTTCGGAGCTACGACACCGTCTGGCGCATTAACTTAGCAAAACAAAACTGCAATGAAACGCTTTAAAAAGGTATAAGTATCACAGTATGCACGAGTACGACTTTTGGCGGCGTTGCGGCGACTGGGCGAAAATTTAGCGCTTGCGTGATGAAATTTGTAGTGCTAAACGGCGAGACAGTATCGCAAACTACGCGGCAGCCGAGACGGCGATTGACGCTTTGTCGGTTATCGGCGCACGCGATAAATAACGACTCCCCGCTTTGCTTCGCCTTTTTCAGCTATTTTTGGCTAAAATCGCCCAAAAATCAAAAAGGCGACATATGGACTACATCAAGCTTCTAAAAGATAACGGCCTACTGCGCGTCATCGACGAGCTCGCGGATATCGACCTAGAAATCGCGCACGCAAGCTACATCGAGGTTAAGCGCGAAAACTCGCAGGCGCTGCTTTTTACAAATCCTATCTGCAAAAAAACCGGGCGCAAATTTGCTCCCGTGCTAGCCAATATCTACGGCTCAAAGCGCGCTTTAGAGCTTATTTTCGGACGAGAGCCTAATGAAATCGCGGGCGAGATCGAGCGACTTTTAAAACCAAAAAAGCCTAAAAGCTTTGGCGAAAAGCTAAATTTTGCCGCATATTTGTTTGAGATGAGAAAAATTTTTACCAAACGCCTAAAAACTCGCGGCGAGTGCCAAGAGATCGCGTATTTCGGCGATGCGGCGGATTTAAATTCGCTTCCCGCGCTAAAAACATGGCCGCTTGACGGCGGCGCCTTTATCACGATGGGGCAGGTCTATACGCAAAGCCTAGACGGCGAACTGCAAAACGTCGGCATGTACCGATTGCAAATTTATGGTAAAAATCGCCTCGGCATGCACTGGCAGATCCACAAAGACGGCGCGAATTTCTTTAACGAATACAAGCGCGCGGGCCGCAAGATGCCCGTATCCGTGGCTATAGGCGGAGACCCGCTTTATATCTGGTGCGGTCAGGCGCCGCTGCCAAAGGGCGTGTTTGAGCTGCTGCTTTACGGCTTCATCCGCAAAGAGCCGGCCAAACTCGTAAAGTCGCTAACGAATGAAATTTACGTCCCGCACGACGCGGACTACGTGATCGAGGGTTTCGTGGATACGGATAAATTTGAGCTTGAAGGGCCGTTTGGCGATCACACGGGCTTTTATACGCCGGTGGAGCCATTTCCCGTTATGGAGATTACGGCGATTACTAGCAAACGTGAGCCTGTATTTCACGCGACCGTAGTCGGCAAGCCGCCGCTTGAGGATAAGTATATGGGCTGGGCGACAGAGCGCATTTTCTTGCCGCTTTTGCGCACGACGGTGCCCGAGCTTCTAGACTACAACATGCCTGAAAACGGCGTCTTTCACAACCTGATCTTGGCTAAGATAAATGCCCTTTATCCGGCGCACGCCAAGCAGGCGATGCACGCGTTTTGGGGCGTGGGGCAGATGAGCTTCGTAAAGCACGCGGTTTTCGTCGGCGAGGATGCGCCTGATTTGAACGATTATGACGCGCTTACGGAGCATGTTTTAAACCGTTTTGGCAAAAATGCTCTGCTAATCAGCGAAGGCGTGTGCGATCAGCTCGATCATGCGAGCCCAAACTCGTGCTTCGGCGGTAAGCTAGGAATCGACGCTACGCAGGATTTTTCAGCACCCGCGCCCGTGCTTTTGAGCGACGCCGCGCTGCTGGCTAAATTTAAAGAAGTGGAGTCAAATTTAACGCAGCTCGTGCAGTTTAAAACAAATACCAAAACTCCGATTTGCGTCGTCAAATTTGACAAAAACCGCCTCGTAAAAGAGGTTTTTGATGAGCTTTTGAAATTTAAAGAGCACTTTAAACTGCTCGTTTTCGTCGGTCCCGAAAACCGTCTGGAAAATCCGTATATGCTGCTTTGGCGCGTGACGAACAACATCGACGCCTTGCGCGATATCTACGTGCGTGAGGGTGCGGTCTGTATCGACGCCACCGCAAAAGACGAGGCCGAGGGCTATACGCGCGGCTGGCCGCTGCAAACCGACTGCGACCGCGACGTCGTGGCAAATTTAATCAAGCGCGGCATAGTAAAAGACAAACCCGAGCTATTTAGTAAATTTGAGATTTTCGGATAAATTTTTAAACTCGGCAAATTTAAAAGCGGCTAAATTTGCCGAGCCTCTTAAATAAATTCGTTTTTCAAGCGCCTTTTTAGCCCGAATTTTATAAAATCGCAAAATGGATAAAGAACGCCTAATAATCGATAAATTTAGCAACTCCTTCATCGGCGACGACGGTGCTGTAGTGGCACATGAGCGCGGCCGATGGGTGTATAGCAAGGATCTTTTTTGCGAGGGGACGCACTTCCTGATAGGCTGGCTTAGTATGGAGGAGATCGCGCGCAAGGCAATGCTGGTAAATCTCTCCGACGCCGTCGCGATGAACGCCGAGCCTAAATTTGCGCTTTTAGGACTTGGGCTACCCAAAAATACGAGCGCGGCGCAGATCTCGGCGCTACGCAAAGGATTTGCCGAGGTTTGCGACGAGTACGGCGTGACTATCATCGGCGGCGACACGATCGGCAGCGATAAAATTTTGCTTAGCGTTACCGTTATCTCGCGGCTTTGCGGTAAGGCGGTTTTGCGAAGCGGAGCGAAAAAGGGCGATCTGGTTGCTTTTACGGGCGAGCTTGGAGGCAGTCTAAAAGGGCTTAGGACGCTTTTAAACGGCGGACGGGTCGCGTCAAATTCGCGCTTTAAAAGACCTGTTTTAAAAGATAAATTTTTCTACGCCGCAGCGGATAAGATAAACGCCGCCATGGACGTTTCAGACGGGCTTGGAGCCGATCTAGCCAAGCTTTGCGCGCAGAGTCGGTGCGGGGCGAAATTTAGCAAACGACTAAGCAAACGCGAGCTAAATAGCGGCGAGGAATACGAGATTTTATTTACTTTTAGTCCGAAAAACCGCGCCAAAATTTTAAGCATAGCACGCAAAACCCGCACGAAAATCACGATTTTTGCTAAAATCACGAAAGGAAAATTTAAAAGCAATGCAAGAAACCACCATTTTTAAGCCTCTCTACGCGCTCACTCACGCGCCCATTAACGCGTATTTTAGTAAAAATTCGGACGATTTTGTCGTGCGCGAGATTCCGCTTTACGCATTTAGCGGGCAGGGCGAGCACCTGATAATCGAAATTTGCAAAAAAGATATGACGACGCAGGAGGCCTTGCATGCGCTAAGCGAAATAAGCGGCGTAAAGATGCGGGATTTTGGCTACGCGGGGCTAAAAGACAAGCAGGGTATGACTACGCAGTTTATCTCGATGCCGCGTAAATTTGAGGCTATGCTAGCAAATTTTAGCCACGAAAAGATGAAAATTTTAAGCCTCGCCGCGCATGATAACAAGCTTCGCATCGGGCACCTAAAAGGCAACAGCTTTTTTATCCGCCTAAAAAAAGTGATACCAAGCGAAGCGGCAAAGCTGGAACAAGCCGTGCGAAACATTGACGAGGCGGGATATGCTAACTACTTTGGCTATCAGCGTTTCGGCAAATACGGCGACAACGCGCAAAGTGGACTGGAACTACTAAAATCAGGCACCGTAAACGGCAAAAAGAGCAAAAATCCAAAGCTAAACGACTTTTTGATATCGGCATATCAAAGCGATCTTTTTAACCGTTGGCTTAGCAAACGCGTGGAGATTTCAAGGTTCGCGCAGGATTTTAGCCTCGCTGAGCTAGCTCAAATTTACCCGTATCTGGGCGGCGAAAATTTGAAAAATTTAAAATCGCAAAAGAGATTTTTTAAGCTAATTGAGGGCGAAGTCTTGGGCCACTACCCGCACGGCAAGTGCTTTTTGTGCGAGGATTTGGACGCGGAGAGCGCGCGCTTTGACGTTAGAGATATCACTAGCTGCGGGCTAATCGCGGGCGCGAAGGCGTATGAGGCGCAGGGAGCGGCGAGAATGGTAGAGGATCAAATTTTCGCGCAGGTAAATGAATATAAAGCTAAAATGACGGGTTCTAGGCGTTTTGCATGGTGTTATTTGGAGGATGCGAGCTACAAATACAACGAGGAGAAAGCGCACTTTACGATAAATTTCACGCTACAAAAAGGAAGCTACGCGACGGTGGTGCTGGAGGAAATCTTGCATAAAAATATATTTGAGTAGGGCGGCGGCTCGTCTTGCGAGCGCTTTTAAATGCTTTTTGCTTCGTTGTACTCGCAACTGCAAGCAGAATGTAAATTTCGTCCTGCGACAAACTATATGTCTAATCTTGGGGTGAAATTTACTTCACTTCGCCTTGATTTTTTAGTTCGAATTTGAAGTCAAATTTCATAAATTTCGACTTTAAATTTTAGCAACTGCAAGCAGAGTCTTAAATTTGACTATATGAGCCGCTTGTCTTGTTTTTGTCAAATTTTAACTCTATCGCTGTTTTGGATAGATTACTTCATCTCTCTCGGCTATATTATTAAAGTTGCAAACTTACGGTTATTTTTATTAAATTTGATTGTTTTGAAATCAAAGTATCTAAAAGTAACATTAACTAAAAGAACTAAATATTATTCATTATCTTAATCTGCTTTTTACTCATTCCTAAGGTTCGCGACTGTATATTACCTATGTATTTACTTTATTTTTAAGGAGGCTTTATGCAAGAGGCAAACGACGGCAAAAAGCTAGCGATCGGCACCGTTGCCTTGATCCTAGCTATCGTCTTTTTCGGTGGTTTCTTAAAGGACGTCGCGGGCGGAATTTTTGATTTCGGTAAGTTAACCGGACAGTTTCCGGAGTGGTTTAAGACCGCAGGAGGCACTAGCGCAAAGGGCGGTTTTATATTTGCGCTCAGTTTGGTTCCGGCGATCATGCTAGCTCTTGGCTTTGTCGCGATATTTGAGAGATATTACGCGCTTTATGCGGCTTCACGCTGGCTAACTCCCGTGCTAAAGCCTCTCATCGGAATCCCAGGCTGCTGCTCGATCTCGCTCATAGCTAGTACGCAAAGCACAGACGCAGGCAGCTCTACGGCTAAATTTTTACGCCAAGACGGTAAGATCACGCACAAAGAGCTTTTGATATTTGCCGCGTTTCAGTTTAGTGCGGGCGCGATGATCACAAATTTTCTAGCGTCTTTTGCTCCGCTACTTTTGGTTGCGGACAAAAACGGAGCCCTAGCGCCTATATCTATCGCGGCTGGCTTGGGAATCATTTTGGTGTTTAAGGTATTTGGAGCAAATTTGATGAGACTTTACGTTAAAAAATTCGTAAAAGACGGGGAGACTGAAGTATGAGCGAGCAAGCTAATAATAAATTATTAACCGACGTTTTCGTAGAAGGAGCTAGAAAGGGCTGGGATATCGCCGTTCACAACACTATCCCAAACGTCCTTATGGCTTTTGTTATCATCCACATCCTAAAGGTCTCTGGCGCGCTTGACATCATAGGCAAGTATCTTGGATTTGTTATGCTACCTCTTGGGCTTCCTGGTGAGTCGATAGCGGTTATCATGGCGGCGTTTCTTAGCTGGGGCGGATCTGCGGGCGTACTAGTGGCGCTAGTTCAGGGCGGTACTCTAACGGCTCCAGATATCGCAGTACTGATCCCTGGTATGGCGCTAGTAGGCTCTACGGTGCAGTATATGGGACGCGTACTAGGCGTACTGGGAATTCCTGGCAAACACTACTTGGTGCTATTTGGCATATGTATCCTAAACGCCTATCTAGCAATGTTTGTGATGAGCATCATTGTATAAAGGATAGTCCATGAAACAAGAGGAGCTAAAACAATATCTAGCTGAGCTAAAGGAGCTAACCGATATCGAGAGTCCGACGTCTAGCGTGGATGGCGTAAACAGCGTCGCAAAGTGGTTTATGAATAAGGCAGAAACGCTCGGCCTAAAGCACGAAAAGGTCGTGCTTGGCACCGATAAGGTCGCTGACTGCCTGCTCATCTCAAACAACCCGAACGCGGCGAAATTTGACGTGCTTTTCGTTGCGCACATGGATACGGTTTTCCCCGTGGGTTCGGTGCAAAATACCCCGTTTACCCAGAGTGGGGGCAGGGTAAATGCGCTAGGCGTCATCGATGACAAGGGCGGCGCACTGCTGTCGCTCTACGTCATCAAGGAGCTTGATCTGAGTAAAGTCAACGTCGCTTTGTTTCTAAACTCGCACGAGGAGACGGGGTCAAATTTCGCCAAAGAAAAGATCCGCGAATACGCAAGAAAGTCTAAATTTTGCCTCGTGATGGAGCCTGCTCGCGAGGACGGCTCGATGGTGGCGACTAGAAAAGGCGTGATGACCTATGTGATAGATTTTCACGGCGTGGGCGCGCACGCGGGCAACCACCCCGAGTTGGGTCGTTCAGCGGTAGTCGAGGCGGCAAATTTCGTAGTCGAGCTATCAAAGCTGACTGATTTTGCGGCGGGACATACCTTTAACTCTATCATCACAAACGGCGGCACCGCGCACAACGTAGTGCCCGAATTTGCCAGCGTGACCTGCGAGATGAGGTATAAATTTGCCTCCTCGGTCGAGTTTTTTAACAAAAAGCTGGACGAGATACTAAGCAAAGGTATCGTAAACGGCGTAACGCATAAAAAGATACTAATCAACGAAGAAGCGCCGATGATAGACGAGCAAAATTTACCGAGGATCAAGGCGATCTTCGACGAGGTCGCCAAAGAAACTGGCGCTAAGGTGAGCTGGGTGGACGCCGGCGGTCTAAGCGACGGCAATATCACGGCCTCGGCGGGCTGCCCGACGATCGACGGACTGGGGCCTACGGGCGGAAATATGCACACTAAAAACGAATACATGGAAGTTGACTCCGTCGTACCGAAGTGCAATCTTGTACTAGACGTCATCAAAAAGCTTGTTTAAATTTAACGGCAAAAGGGTCAAATTTGGCTCTTTTGCCTTAAATTTTAAAATTTGAAAGCCTTGAAACTTTGTTTAAATTTTAGAGGCGATTTTTTTACGCAGACTTATCACATTATTGTCCAAATAAAATCAAATTATCAACTTTATTTAACGATACGAAGTAAATTGAGCGGCTTGGACTTTATTTTTTGCTCATTTTTTAGTAAAATGGGCGCTAAATTTAAAGGAGAAAATATGCCAAAAGACGCAAACGGAACCGAACTAAACGCGGGAGATAACGTAACTCTGATCAAAGATCTAAAAGTAAAAGGCGCGGGCGCTACGCTAAAGCGCGAAACCATGGTAAAAAACATCAAGCTCACGGACGACGACAAAGAAATCGAAGGCAAGATCGATAAAATGGGCGTTATAGTGCTAAAGACGGAGTTTTTAAAGAAGGCTTAATCTCGTCTATGAAAAACGCAAATTTGACGCGAGATCGTTAAATTTGCGTGCATTTTTAGCTACGACCTTGTCTTGCTAGTAGAATAGACAAAGCTTTTTTATCTTGTTTTTCAGAGAATAACAAGACTAAGTCGTAGCCAAAAAAATTGTGATTTTTGCCATTGGCAAATTATTCTTTAAGTGCTTTGCTTTATATGGTAGCTTTAGCTCGTTAGAACATCAGCTCAAACCCTGCATTGATAGATCCACCTCTGCTTTTGCCGACATGGCCTTTGCCTCCTAGGCTAAAGATAAGATTTTTGCTCTCATACTTATAGCCTGTTTCAAATATCCCAGTCGAGCCTTTTAAGCTAGGCTTAGGAGCGTCAAGCCCCATAGTAGATGCTTTAGCATCTCCTTTAAACTCATACTCGTATGCGCCGCCTACGTATAGATTGTGTTCATCTTTTAGATTTATAGTATCCCTTAGGCCTGCTCTTACTCTACTAGAAGTAATATTATCAAAACGATATCTCTCGCCTGAGCTTATAGTAGCATCGGCGCTGGCTGTATGGGCATATAGCCATTTAGCGTAGATATCTAGCTTATTGTTTTGGTTTAGATCAAAAATTTGACCTACTCCTATATGAGTAGCCATATAGGTTGAGCTGATGTCAAATTTCTCTTCATGCCCTAAGACCCCAGGAGCTACAGCATAGGTCCATTCATTGCTATTGTAGTCGCTACTTATCTTACCTGCGCGAAAGCTTGCATCTATATAGGTATCGCTGCTAAATACCTGCTTTAGCATCAAGCCTCCGCCTATATATTCGCTTATACCGTCTGCATGTAGACCGTTATCTAGGTAACTATCGTATTTTGATCTTCCATATTCTACGAATACTCCGCTTAGTATCTCTCCTGCGGAA
This sequence comes from Campylobacter showae, assembly GCF_963515975.1. Lineage (GTDB taxonomy): Bacteria > Campylobacterota > Campylobacteria > Campylobacterales > Campylobacteraceae > Campylobacter_A > Campylobacter_A showae_F. Next base: position 31,121 of record NZ_CAUPZM010000008.1, on the reverse strand, counting down.
TTAGGAGTTAAGCTAGCAAGGCCTGCCGCAACGCCGTAGCCTTTGGAATTTACGTGCGAGCCCGTCTCATGTCTTAAAGAGTAAGCTTCGCTTATAGCAAAAGGAAATAGCTCTAAATGACCGTCAGGTATTAGCTTATCTAGGTAGTTAGTGATTAACTCGCTTCCGCTCTTTAAGCTAGCTAAGCTTGCGGCTCTGGTTTCTGCGAAGGATTTGGTATCCTCTTTTACCCTTCTTTTGCCGCTAAATCTAAGATCTAAAGCTCTTCCGTTTGCATCTACCATATTGTAGGTCTCATACTCTATGGTAGCTCCTTGCTGAACCCTGGTTTGTAGATGCGAAGGATCAGGAAGAAGTAATCGTCCGCTTCCTTGCTTATCGATTAGGTGGATAGTGCTGGTATCTCCTACATCTGTATTGCCGCTAATGTAAGCGGCGATCTTACCTCTCATATTGCTTAGATCGGTATTAGCCGTAGGATCTGTTATCGTAATCATAGAATCGCCGTCTTTAATGGTAGGAGGCATAAAGATATTGATATCGTCAAACCCTCCGATATTCTTAGCGGTTATAGAGTTAGGAGCTGCCGGATTGGTAGTATTTTTACCTACGTTTAGAGTGCTTCCCGCTCCGCCGGTGATATCTCCGATATTATTGCCGCCGGTTAAATTTACGGTAGAGTTGTTGCCGCCGTTGATATTTAAGCCGTTGAAATTTGTAGGACTGTTTGGATCTTCGTTAACTACGTTTATTACTGGATTCGGGATAGGATTATATCTATTGATCTCATCGTTTCCAAACTCGCCGCCGGTGATATTTCTAGACGTAAGCTTGCTTCCTTGAATCAAGATAGATTGATCATCACTACTCTTAATTAAGCCTTTTAGCATTATATCGTAGGTGGTAGAGCTTTTAAGCGTAAACTCCCTTGTTGTTTGCTTAGCCTTTTCGGTGAAGCCTGTAAAGGTATTGCCCGCATTGCGGATAAGGTGATACTCCTTACCCTCCTCGATATTTAAAGAGCCGTAGCTATCGTTACTCGGATCGTAGTCTATTCCGTTTAGTCGGAACTTAGCGTTATTGATATCGGTATTGCCGGTAGCGGTTAAATTTAAAGCTGCGGCATCTGCGCTACCGTTAGCGTTTGAAATTCCATCGAAGTTTAATACGTTTAGATTTGCTATATCGCCCGCGGTTTTTTGAGTAGAGGCGTTATATACGTTTAGGCTATTGTTGGTGCCGCTTGTATTAGATAGACCGTATATCGTTCCTCCTACGCTTCCGCTATGGAAATTTACGCTGTTACCGCTACCGTTAGCGGCATGCGCTGCATATACGTCGCCGGCTACTTGAGCGCCTTTTAAATTTACGGTATTGTTAGTCGCGCTACCTGTTTCTGATCTTCCGCCTATGATATCGCGACCCACGGTAGCACCTTGTTTGACTTCTACTTTGTTTTCTTCGACGTTTCCGCTAACGCTGCTTCCGCCGATAGCGTCATGTCCTACTTCACCGCCATCTAACAACACATAGCTTTTTGAAATTTTACCGCTTTTGGTAAGTCCGCCATAAGCACTGTCGCCTACCTTGCCGCCTGTCATTTTGACGTAGCTTCCGGTTATATCTCCATTAACGTTACGAAAGCCGTAGGCATTGCCCTTTATGTCGCCGCCGCTTATTTCGGCGTAATCATTCTCGCTCGTAGCGACGTGAGTAAGAGTTGGGTATGAGCCGGCATAACCGCCTTGTACATCGCCCATAACTGTTCCGCCGCTAATTTTAGAGTAATTATTTTTGGAGACGGCGGCCATGTATGAGCCCGTAGTAGATTCGACTTGTCCGTTTTGTAAAATTACGTAGTTTCCTATTGCTGTAGATTTGCCTCCGACACCGATATCTTTTTTTGTAGTGTTGGCGCCGGTTATATTTCTAAGTTTGGCACCGGCGTTATTTATGACGACATGGTTTTCCTCTAGGGTGCTTTCATGTTCTGGGGATACGGATACAGCGCCATCCATTTCTTGACCATCGTTTAAGACTACGGCGCCTGTGATATTAACGCTATTGCCTTTTGCTTCTCTCCCTCGGTTTATGGTAGCGCCTTCTATTCTGCCTCTATATATCGTAGCTGCGCCGGTGATATTTACGGTGTTGTTGTTTGCGGAAGCGCCATACCCGGCTCGACCTCCCGACACCATCGCTTCATCAAAGTAGGTTATACCCTCGTCATCTCCGATTATCTGGCTATCGCCTTCGATATTTACGGTGTTGCCGACAGCGTCTCCCGCATGCGCCGACTGTCCCGCCCAGGTGCCGTTTCCGCCTAGGACGGCTCGTTTAACGGTTGCATCTGTTATGCTTACGGTGTTGTCTGTAGCGCCTTTACCTTCGCCGCCTATTATAGTAGTAACGGTAGCGCCGTTTTGAACGACGATCTTGTTTCGGTTGGCAGAAGTCGTAGGCGTAACGGCAGGATCACCTACGCCGCCGCCGTATATAGTGTATGAAGACATATCTGTTCCGCTAGGATCACCGGTAATAGTTACTATATGATCGCTTGAGCCGCCAGATACTAGGCCCTCGTAACCGCCCGAGTAATAAGTGCCGCTTGAGTGATGCAAGCCGTTGCTGCCGCCGCCTGTTACTGTTGCCGTTGCGTTTTCGGCTAAAACTTGCGAAGGAATAAGTGCTAAACATGCCGCTAAACTTAAACTAGAAATAATTGGTATCTTAATATCTTTCATAATCCATAATCTTTTGTAAAAAATAAAAAACTATTCATTATACACTAAGAATATAAATTTACAAAAAAATTAGAAATTTTATGTATCACTAAAAGGTAACATATAGAAATTGATGTCAAGATTATTACTTGTTTTGCCGTTATTTAGCAAAGATTCAATTTGAAGCTTTAACGGATAAAAATATAGGGCTTTGTCCGCATTCCATTCCTTAAAATTATACCATTAATAGATCCGGCCGACGGATTGTGATTTTGTATCCATAGTTATAAATACTTCAACTCAATAGCGCGTGCTAAAAAGCTATCCTTAAACCCGAAAAAGCTATAATCGCGCCCAAGGTATGGCAAGTGATTGCTTTTGCGTAGGCAAAAGAGGAAAGTCCGAGCTGCAATAAGACGGAGTTCCATCTAACGGATGGCTGGGGCGACCCAAGGGACAGTGTAACAGAAAGCAGACTGCCGCTTCGGCGGTAAAGGTGAAACGGCGGGGTAAGAGCCCACCAGCGCGGCGTGCAAGCGCGGCGGCTATATAAACCCAACTCGCAGCAAGAAGGGATGGTTTTGAGTCTTATGTTAAACCCTTCGCTAGAGCCAAATTGTAAAATTTGGAGTAGATAAATAATCACTCACGACAGAACTCGGCTTATCGCCATGCCTTTTTTACTTCTTTTTCTACTTTCGGTTTTTTGATTTCGGCGACCAAGTGCGTAAAGCTTGCAAATAATTTAAAATCCGCCCGTAAATTTACGGCTTTGGCAGATATTTTCGCGAGATTTGGCGACGCGCGATAAATTAAACGGCGTAAATTTAGCTTCGGCTAGTTTTTAAATTTGCGCGTAAATTTTTATCGGCTCAAGGCATAAATTTAACAGACTAAAATTACGGAAAACGGCGCGGAGATTTTTGTATTTGACGCCGTAAAATTTGGCCAAGTTTCCAAAATCGAAACGCTTGGTAAATTTAAATTTTATCGGCGAGTTTTTTAAAACGCGAAGTGCCGCGCTAAATTTAACGCTCGATGTTTTGCATTTTGACGGTTTTTAGAATTTAGGATTTTTATCCGGGCCGCAAAAGCCGTACAGGCAAAAGGTAGAAATATAGGCGTTAGGCGAGAGTTTTGGGTAAACGTCAAATTTGCTCGGATCTAGCAGCATCAAAATTTGCAAGATTTATTTAAATTTGACCGCATTAAACGGCCGCGCATTTGCGGTTTTAAATATCCCAAATTTCTAAAATTTGCGGACACGTAGCGCTAACGGCTAGCTTAAATTTAGATTTTTGTTCGTCGTTTGGCTCGTTTATGGTTTCAAATTTTCCAAACATCTCGGCGATCTTAAGCCAGTCCGTCATATCCAGATCAAATTTAGCTAAATTTGACGCGCAAAGATATCCGGCGTCGTGATCATAAAAAGCGACCTTGCCGTCATCTAGACAAACAAGCCAAAGATCGCCTACGCCCGTATCTGCAAAGATATAAAACTCTCGCAGTATCTTACTCTCGCCTTCAAAGACGAATTTTGCTTCATCGTTAAATTCGGCCAGCTCGCGCTCCTTTAGCACTCGAAAGTCGCCCGCTATCTCCGCGCCGAATCTGCTTTTTAAAGCGTGCTTTACGTCGCTTTTCGTCATATTTTGCCTTTGCGGGATAAAATTTAGAGGAGAATTTGAGATAAAAGCGCCGTAAATGCGGTCAAATTTACTTACGACGCCATATATTTTTTTACGTTTTTTAGTTTTTCTAGCTCTTTACCGAGCTCGCTTTTGTTTTTTTGTATCAAATTTATCGCTGCGCCGAGGAGTTCCTGAGCTTGCAGGGCATCCTCTAGGCTATCAAATTTACTAGGCGTCTCGTCCGCTAGCGCCGCGATAGCCTCTGCGTCATCGTTAGCGACGGCGATTTTGAGCTCATCCAGCCACATCGGCTTGCCCCGCGTTTGTCGTCTCTTTCCACGCTTCAAGCAGCTGCTTGGTTACGCTCACGACCTCGTTTAGGCTCTGCTCGTCGTTGTTTATATTTGCCATCGACAGTAGCTGGATCTGCCTCGTATAAAGGCCGCTTAGATAGTGCGCGACGTTGCCTTGGTTGTAGTCTAGCGAGTTTAAAAGCTCGATAAAGATAGCGTTCGTGCGGTTTATGAAATATACTTTTTTCTCCACGTCGTTATCTTGCATCGCTTTTCTAGCTCTAAAAATAAATCTTAAAACGCCCTCGTAAAGCATCTCGATGAGCTTAGTAGGCGACTCGATGCCGCCTACCGCGTTTTGCGAATACGCCGCGTGTGCAGTATTGTATTGCATAAATTTACCTTTTATTTCTTATTATATTCGGCTTCGATCATCGATTTTAGCGACGAAAATTCGTTGTTTAGCTTGCTGATGATCTTGTCGTACGCCAAAAATCGCTCTTCCATCGTGGCGTATTTTGCATCCAGCGACTTTTGCGTTTTTTCTTTTTCAGAGTCTAGCGACTTTTTCTCGTCTACTAGGCTTTGGGCATACTTGGTTAAAGAGCCGTTTTTTGAGTTGATTAGCCCGTCTACCGCCTTTTTGGTTGATGAAAATATCCCGTTTACCGTCGTGTTTTTTGGCGTTACGGTTGATTCGCTAAAGCCAACTGCATTTAGCGCCGCGGTAGAGCCTTTTATATCTATGGCGGTGCCGTTTGTCGTTTTTAGCATGATGCCGTCTTCGTTTGCGGTTAGCGTCGCTTGTACGCCCGATATCCCGGCGTCGTTTATAGCTTTTAGCAGCGCCAGCGCGTTTTCTTTTGCTGAATTTGACGCGGGCGTAGCGGCTAAATTTATCTTTTTGCCGTTTATCACGAGATCGTCGCCGCCGATAGTAAGCGCTCCGCTATCTACCGGTTTTGAGCTAAGGACTTGAGCCGTGCCGTATGTAGTGCCGCCGGCAAATATCTTTTGGACGCTTTGCAAATCCTCATCTAGTTTTTTGCCGAGTTTTGAGCTATCTAGCTCTAGCAAACCTTCTTTGTTTAGGCTTAGACCGTAGTCGGCTAAATTTGCCGTCTTGGTCACGTTATCTTTCGTGTAGGTCTGATTGCCGAATAAAATTTTATTTAGCGTCGATTTTATGGTATTTATCTCGCTCACGCCTTGAAAAGTGCCTGATTTTTTCGTATCCGAATCATAATCGGTAGCGACTTTTAGGTTGTTTACGAGATTGTTATACGCCGTTACCATGCTTTGCATGCTCTCTTTTATCGCGCTCGTGTCCTCTTTGACGCTAAAAGTCGTTTTGCCCGTATCTTTTAGCTTTATCGTCATTCCTAAATTTAGATCTTTTACCTGGTTGCCGCTTCGCTTTATCGTGATACCGTTGTAGACAAACTCAGCGTCTTGCGCGGTCGAGATTTTATTATTTGCGATATTTGCGCTATCCCAGCCGAGTTTACCCAAAACGTCGTCCGCGCCGCTTAGGGCGTTGCCGTCGTCATCGACGTTTGTTAGCTCGACTTTGTTTTCCGCGCCCGTTTCTTTTGATTGCAATATAAGCTGATACGGGTCTTCTCCGCCGACCTTCATCGCTTTTGCCGAAACGGCGCCGTTTGTGACCTCGTTGATCTTATCGGCTAGCTCTTCTAGCGTGGTTGAGCTTTTGACCTCGATCTTATAGGTTTGCCCTCCGACTTTTACGCCAAAGGTTCCGTTTTTGCCGATAAACGAGCTTGAGGTGGCAAATTTGGTGCTTTGATAAACGTCTTTTTTAGCTAGTTGTTTAACGTCTATCTCGATATCTTGTATCGCGACGCCCGAGCTTACGCTTATATCTGCGCTTTTGCCGTCCGAGCTAGTCGTTCTTTTTTGATACGAGCTATCGTCTGCTAGAGTTGAAACCGAGGAGCGAAAAGTGCCTATCAGCGTTTTTAGAGCCGTTAGGTCCTTTTGCTTTGTCGCATTTGCCGTGATTTTAGTACTTACGGGTTTTATTTGAGCCGATTCATCGGCGGCTTTTAGCTTGTCTATAACCTCTTGCGTCAAAACCTGGCTACCAAAGCCAAGCGAAGAAACTTTACCTAGCGCCATTTTTAGCTCTCCTTGTCAAATAAAACTCCGACTGCCTCTCTAAAATATTCGCTTAGTTTCATGGCTTGTTCGGTCGGAATTTTGCGGATTACGTCACCGGTTTTCATCTCCATTACGTTTACGTACATGGCCTCTATCTTGTCGTTGTAGCCAAAGCGTATACTAGTGCCCAGATCTTCCATTTGTTTATTTAGTTTTTCGGTGGCTTCTTTTACTTTTTCGTTTAGCGTTTCGTTATTTTGCTCGGTTAAATTTTGGGTTGCGTCTTGTTGGATCTGCGTCCTTTCGACCTCTCTAGTTTGTGTAGAGCTTTGTGCGTGCGAGCTTGTAGCTACGTTTGCCATCGGTTGGCTCGCTACTTTGAAAATTTCCATATTTTCTCCTTTGAATATTTGCTAGCTTCTATATCGTCAAATTTGCAAATTCTTTTAGCCCCGTTTGGGAAATTTTTTGCTTAATTTAAATTTTCGCATAAATTTGTTAAAATCCAGCCTAAATCAAGGCGAGAAAAAGGAGAGCTTGTGAAAATTTCGTTTGAATGCGACTGTATTTTGCTCGAGGAGTCGCTAAGGCTATTTTTGAGGGATTTTATCTCGCCTAGAAAAGATTGCGATTTTATCGTGGCAGACAAAAAGATAGAGGCTAAAAAGCCAGTTTTCGTGATCGCCGAGCGCTCGCCTCATCTAAAAATCCCTTTTAGCAAAGAAGCCCTTATCTCCGCGCTTGAGGAGTTTTATTCGGCGATCCAGTTTTCAGAGCCCATCACGCCTTCTCGCACGACCTCGCCAGCATTTGTTATAAAAGAAGAAGCCGCTCCGCAAAACGGTTCAAATTTGGAGATTGAGGTTTCAAATTTGATAGATAAATTTAAAGAAGAGCTACTTGCGATTTTAAGGAAAGCTCGTTGAAAAATCTCTACGCGACTATCTCAAGCGGCAAATTTAAAGGTAAAAAGCTGCTTTTGCCCTCGCTTCAAACCACAAGAAGCACGAAAAGTATAGTAAAGGGCTCGTTTTTCGACTCGTTTCGCTACGAGCTAGCGGGCAAGATTTTTATCGAAGCTTTCGGCGGTAGCGCGCTGATGGCTGCAGAAGCGCTAAGTAACGGCGCGGTAAAGGCCTACGCGGTAGAAATCGATAAAAACGCCTACAAAATCGCGCTACAAAACGCTAAACTTATCGGCGACGAGCTAGAAATCATAAACGGCGATACTTTTGATACTACTCCCGCCATCGTCACTAGGCAAAATTTGCCCGTCATCTTGTATCTTGATCCGCCTTTTGATATCAGGGACGGTTTTGCTGACGTTTATGAAAAGTGCGTAAATTTGGCGAGAAATTTACCAAAAGATAAAATTTATCTGATCGCTTTTGAGCATGCCGGCCATCTAAATTTACCCGAAAACATCGGCGCATTTACGCTTTTAAAATCTAAAAAATTCGGAAGTACTTCGCTTAGCTACTATACTTAAAATTCTTGCGTCAAATTTGGAATACTAATTGCTTTTTCGTCCTTGAAAATACAAAATTTAAGGACGAAAATGAAACTAGCGGCATGCTTGCTAACTCTTGCCATATCGGCTTTTGCGGCGCAGATAAAGGACATCGCAAACGTCGTTGGCGTGAGGGAAAATCAGCTGATCGGATACGGTCTGGTCGTCGGTCTAAACGGCTCTGGCGACGGCAGTAGTTCGGAGTTTACGATCCAGTCTCTTTCAAATATGCTTCAAAGCGTAAACGTAAAAATCAAGCCCGACGATATCAAATCTAAAAACACCGCCGCGGTAATGGTTATCGCAAAGCTGCCGCCGTTTGCTAGACAGGGCGATAAGCTCGATGTCGTGATATCATCTATCGGCGACGCAAAGAGCCTTCAGGGCGGAACGCTTTTGATGACTCCGCTTAAGGGCGTGGACGGCGACATTTACGCTCTAGCGCAAGGCTCGCTAACCATAGGCGGCAAGACGGCATCTCGCGGCGGAGGAAGTAAAGGTGGCAATCACGTAACAGCAGGCACGATCCCAAGCGGAGCTATCGTGGAGCGCGAAATAGCGTACGATATCTATAATCAAGAAGCGATATTTTTAAGCCTTAAAGAGTCAAATTTCGACACAGCTTCAAATATCCAAAGAGCCGTAAATTTAAACGTAGGCGTCGATAGCGCGGTAGCCGTCGACTCGCGAACGATCAGAATTGCTAAGCCAAACGGCGCAAATATGGTTGATTTTGTAGCTAGGGTGTTAAATTTGGACGTGGATTATAAAGCACTAGATAAGATCGTAATCGACGAGCGCACCGGCACGATAGTAAGCGGTATAAATATCACCGTTGATCCCGTCGTCATCACCCACGGCGACATCACGATAAAGATAGAACCAGACTCATACGACGAAGCAGTGGCGGAGCAACGAACTATCGACTTGCAAGACGGCGCAGCGGTAGATCCCGTAGCTAACATGCTAAAAATCAGCGGCGAAAAAACCACGGTAGCTAGCGTCGCAAGGGCGCTAAGCAAGATGGGTGCGACGCCTAGCGACATCATAGCGATAATGGAAAATTTAAAGCGCGTCGGCGCTATACACGTAGACTTAGAGATAATATAATGCTAAACGTAGATACTTCGGCAGCTTTAAGCTCGTATAATAAATTTGCCACGAGCTCTATCGAAAATAGGCGTGCAGATAAGCCTCAGAGCGAGCAAGATGCGCTTTTAAAAGAGCAAACCGACGCTTTTGAGGCTTTTTTGGTTAAAAGCGTGCTAGATATCGCGCTAAAGGACGAAAACCCGTTATTCGGCAAGGATGCCGGAGACGAGATCTATCACTCGATGTATAACGATACGATGAGTAAGGCTCTGAGCGGAAATTTAGGCTTTAGCGAACTTTTATTCAATTATTTGAAAGAAAGGGCTTAAGAAATTTCAAAATTTGCCGATTTAGTTTCTAACAAATCTAAAAAGGCTTGAAAATGATAGGAACTTTAGGAGCTAAACTGGGCATGAGCCCTCAGCAAATCACTCGCTCAAACGACGTAAAAAAGAGCGAAAACATGGAAAAAACACAAGGCAAAGAAGAAAGCAAGGTTGCAAAGATAGCCGAGCAGATCGCAAACGGAACATATAAACTAGATATGTCCAAGACTGCAAAAGCCGTTGCAGATACGCTTTTATAAGATTTTTTGTCCTTGCGTAAAAAGAAAGGACAAAAATGCTTAAAAGATATTTGGATGAGGCGATGGGTGTGCTAGACGAGCTCATCGCTCAAACTGCGGAAGATATAAAAAAAATAAAACTAGCCGACCATAGCAAGGTCGATGATAGCGTTAGACGCAAAAACGAGCTGGTTAAAAAATTCGAATCCGTAAAATCGCTGCTAGATAAAGAGCTTTTAAGAGTCTCAAAGGAAAACGGCGGGGCAAATTTAAGCTCTATCCTTGACGATGAGGTAAAGTCATCTCTCGCGCTTATGCGCTCAAAGCTTGAAGAGCTCTATTCAAAAAATAAAGAATACGCAAAATACGTCGTCGGAGTGAAAGAATTTTTTGATAGCTTGCTAAAAAATATGTTTAAAGGCGAGCAAGACGGCGGCTACGACAAAAACGGTCTAAGACCGGAGAGTTTATTTAAAACGAGGGTTTAAAAAATGGCTAATATATTTTCGTCTTTGCACATCGGCGTGAGCGGCCTAGATGCCGCGCAAACGCAGATCACTACGACCGGACACAACATCACAAACGCCGACAGTGAGCACTATACTAGACAGCGCGTCGTGCAGTCTGCTAGAGAGCCTTTTCACGATATCCCTGGCGATATCGGCAGAGGTACGCAGGTCGATACGGTCGTGCGCGTGCATGACGAATTTACATTCGCTAGGCTTCGCACTTCAAATATAAATTTAGAATCGACCGAATACAAAAAGAAAATTTTGGAGGAGATTTCGCAGCGCTTTCCAGATCTGCAAAGCGTCGGCATAGGTAGAGATCTGCAAAATTATTTCAACGCATGGAACAACCTCGCCTCAAACCCGACCGAGGGCTCGCAAAAGATAAATTTGCTAAATAACGCTAGCACGCTCTCGACCAGTATCAACAAAGCTAGCGACATGCTAACTAAGATACAAAAAGACGTAGACTCGCAGATAGAAGTTACCGTAAATGAAATAAATAAATATGCCAAGCAAATCGCGCAGATAAACAAAGAGATCGTGCGCGTCGAGTCCGTGGGTAACACTAGAGCAAATGATCTGCGCGACAAACGCGATCAGCTCGAGCTTGCTATGTCAAAGCTTGCGGGCATAAGCGTGTTTAAGGGCGAACTGCAAGGCACTAACGTCGATCCTACAGTAACCGACATAGGCACTAAGCATCAGATAAATATCTCGGGGTTTAATATCGTAGACGGCGTGACCTATCACCCGCTAAAGATAGATAAAATGAACGGCAAGAGCGAATTTAAGGGCGTTTATTTTGAAAGAGAGGACGGCAAAAAGGTCGATCTAAACGGACGTATCCAGGGCGGTAAACTGGGCTCGGCATTGGATCTGCGCGGACGCAGGATGGATGATAGCGGAGAGTTTCAGGACGGAACGATACAAAAATACATCGACAACTTAAATACCTTCGCCAAGGGTATCATAAACGAGACGAACAATATCTACGCAAGATCGGCCGTAGAAAACGCCGTAACCGACGAGATAAAAGACCTAAGCGACTCTAGAACGCTCATGAATTTTAATAACGACATCAAGCACGGTAGCTTTGACGTCGTGGTTTATAACAACCAAGGCCAAGAGGTCGCTCGCAAAACGATAAACATAAACGCCTCGACTTCGATAAACGACAATACTCGCGGCAACTCTATCGTGCGTGACTTTAACTCCGATACCGATGATAACGGCGATAACAACTCGCTAAACGACGTGGACGATTATTTCCAAGCAAGCTATCAGTACGACGCGACGACGGGCAGGGGAACGTTTGGCGTCATACCGAAAAGAAACGCCGGCGAATACAGCGTCGCTTTCATCGATAAAGGCACGAATTTCCCAGGCATCATCGGGCTAAATAGAGTATTTGAGGGCGACAAAGCTAAAAACATGAGTGTAAAAAGCGAGCTGATGGAAAATCCGCACAAGCTAAAAGCCTACTCAAATCCGACTCCGGGCAACAACGAAGTCGCAAACGATATGGTGCAGCTGCAATACAATAAAATCGTGTTTTACTCCAACAAGCATGCGGATAAACAGGAGAGCATCGAGGGCTACTACCGCTACATCACGTCCGATCTAGCTAGCGAGACGCAGGCAAATAACGACCTAAACGACGCAAATACCGCCATCCATAAGGTTGCGATGTCCGAGCATCAGTCCGTTAGCGGCGTGAATTTAAACGAGGAGCTAACAAATCTCATACGATTTCAAAGCAGCTACGGCGCGGCGGCTAAAATCATCACGACCGTAGAAAAGATGCTCGATACCTTGCTGACGCTAAAACAGTAAATTTAAATTTCTTTTAGCCTTTTTGGTTTAAAATCTCGGCCAAAAAGGCTAAAAATGGACTTAAAAACCCTCCTGGATCAAAACGTAATCTCTAAAAATACCCATGCGGACTTGTTTGCCGCCGCCGATCCGCTACAAGTCGCTAGCAAATTTAAAACGCCCGAGATCTCGCTCATCTGCGCGCTTTTTGCTTACGGCAACGCAAAACTAATCGTAAATTTTCTAAATTCGCTCGACTTTTCGCTGCTAGATAAAAGCGAGGAGGAGATCATTTCAAATTTGACGCGGCACAAATACCGCTTTCAAAGTTGCGAGGACGTACGGCAGATTTTTATCACCGTTTCGCGCCTAAAACAGCAGGGCGATATCGAAAGCGCTGTGAGATCAGGCTTTGAGAAAAGCAGCTCGATGATAGACGGTATAAACGAACTCATCAAATTTATCTACTCGCTAAACCCTTACCGCTCGGACGGGTATGAGTTTTTCTTCGGCAAGCCGTACGAAAAAGCTCCGCAAAGCCCGTATAAACGCTACAATATGTTCCTGCGCTGGATGGTGCGAGATAGCGACATCGACCTTGGACTCTTTAAAAGCCTGCCAAAAAGCAAGCTCCTCATGCCCCTTGACGTGCATACGCACCGAGTTTCTTTAAATTTGGGCTTAATCTCTCGCAAAAGCTATGATTTTAGGGCCGTGCGCGAACTAACGGACAAGCTTTGCAAATTTGACCCCGCCGATCCGATCAAGTACGACTTCGCGCTCTACCGCATCGGTCAAAGCGGCGAACTAGCGCAAATTTTAAGCGAGATAAAGTAAATTTGACGGGCTTTCTCTCGCAAAACGGAGACAAATTTAAGCCCTCGCGGCGCATTAAATTTAAGAAAATTTAAAGCTTAAATTAATCAAATTTAGGCTATAGTTACCTTGCAATTACATTTTAAGGAGAAAAAATGAAAAAAATCGTTTTAGCTAGCGCGGCTCTAGGCTGCCTACTCGCTACTAGCGCTCTTGCGCACGAGGAAAAAGCCTTTGATCCAAAGGCAGGTAAGCACCTAGTCGTCACTATGGAGCAATTAAGCGAAAAGGGCAACACGGTCGTTGGCGAGGTGGTAGCGGTCGAGACTAACTACGGCGTGGCGCTATTCCCGAATCTTAAAGGCCTTGAGGGCGGCGCGCACGGATTTCACGTGCATCAAAACGCTGACTGCGGCGCAAATGAAAAAGGTCTAGGCATGAAAGCGGGCGGCCACTGGGATCCAAGCGACACCAAAAAACACTCGTTTGCATGGGACGACAACGGCCACAAGGGCGATTTGCCTGCGCTTTTCGTCGATGCCGAGGGTAACGCGGTTTATCCGGTGCTAGCTCCGAAAATCAAGAGCTTAGATGAGCTAAAAGGCCACTCGCTAATGATCCACGTCGGCGGCGATAATCACAGCGACCATCCAAAGCCTCTTGGCGGCGGCGGCGCTAGAATGGTTTGCGGCGTTATAAAATAATCCCGCATTCGCCGATTTGCCGCGCTTGGCGGTCGGCGAACTTCTTTTTCTTACTCGGTCAAATTTAACGCGGCTTTAAATTTGGAGTCTCGTATATTTTAAAACCCGCATCTCAAAAAAGCAAAATCTCAATCAATTTTCTAAAATATCCAAATTTTATCCGCGCGGTTTTGCAAACTAAATTTTAAAAACTATATCAAATTTGCCGCCGTTAAACAGAACTCAAATTTGCAAAATTTGTCTAAAACTTCATAAAATCTCCGAGCGCGCCCGCAAAATTTACAAAATGCGCCACAACCTAAACCGCTAAATTTAACCCGGCTCGGCAAAATTTACTCGCCGATTTATTAAATTTTAACCGCAGTAAAACAAAAAGCTGAATTTTATAAATTTTTTAAATTTTTCATAGTATGATTTTGCTTTTTAAAGGGGCGAAAATGGACTTCGATTTCGGCGTTACGGCGTATTTGATATTTTTCGCGGCGGCCTTTGCGGCGGGTTTTGTAGATGCGATCGCGGGCGGCGGCGGGCTGATCGCGCTGCCGACGATCATGGCGATGGGCGTGCCGCCTCACGTGGCGCTAGCTACGAACAAGCTTCAAGGTACTTTCGGTAGCTTCACCGCGGCGCTAAATTTCGCCCGAAAAGGGATGATAAATTTTCGCGAAGTGTTTATCGGCATCGTCTTTACCTTTATCGGCGCGTGCGTAGGCACGGTGCTTATACTGTTTTTGAGCGCCGAGTTTTTGCGCGTTATTATCCCGTTTTGCTTGATAGCGATTTTCATCTATACGCTTTTGATGCCAAAGGTCGGCGACGAGGATAGAGCCGCTCGCATGAACGCGCGAGCCTTTTACGTGATATTCGGGCTTATTTTGGGCTTTTACGACGGATTTTTCGGGCCGGGGGCTGGCAGTTTTTGGACGTTTGCGATGGTTGCGCTCATCGGGCTAAATATGAAAAAAGCCGTCGCACATACGAAAATCCTAAATTTTACCAGCAATATCGTCTCTCTTGCCGTTTTTATCGCGGGCGGACAGATACTTTGGGCGGTTGGGCTTTTGATGGGCGCGGGACAGGTTTTGGGCGCGTATTTCGGTTCAAATATGGTCATGAAAAAGGATGTTAAATTTGTTAGAGTCGTGTTTTTAGCCGTCGTGGGCGCGACGATATTAAAGCTCGTTTACGATAGATTTTTCGCGTGAGCGGGAGTTTTAAAAAACGGCGACGAAATTTGAGCCAAATTTTACAAAAAAGCTAAAATTCGGGCGAAATTTGAGATAAGCTTAAAAAACTTTTAACGTTTATTTGGATAAAATTGCCGTTAAATTTCATAAATCTAAGGTTAATCCATGCAAGAAAATTTGTTTTTGTTTACAGGTTGGATCGCTTCTTTGTTTACCGACAACGAGCACGTTATCCACGCGGTAAATTACGCGGGACATCTCGTTTTGGTCGCGATTATCGTGCTTATCGTGGCAAAATTTGCAACTAAAAATTTGCAACTCGTGCCTCGCGGAACGCAAAATATCCTCGAAGCGTATCTAGAGGGCGTCGTGTCAATGGGTAAGGACGTGCTAGGCAGCGAAGCGCTATCTAGAAAGTATCTGCCACTAGTCGCCACTATCGGTTTGATCGTATTCGTAGGTAACATAATAGGCATAATACCTGGATTTGAAGCTCCGACTTCGAGCTTAAATTTGACCCTTACTTTAGCGCTCGTAGTTTTCGTGTTTTATCACTACGAAGGCATCAGAGTAAACGGCGTAGTTAAGTATTTTGCTCACTTCATGGGACCAAACAAATGGCTAGCTCCGATAATGTTTATCGTTGAGATCGTTTCGCATTTATCTCGCGTCGTATCGCTTTCTTTCCGACTTTTCGGTAACATTAAGGGCGATGACTTGTTCCTTTTGGTCGTGCTTGCTCTTGCGTCTTACGCTGCACTTCCGGCGTTTGTTTTGCTTACGTTTATGGCGTGCTTGCAAACATTTATCTTTATGATTCTTACTTACGTGTATCTTGCCGGCGCGATCTTGATCAGTCACGACGAGCACTAAAATTTAAATTTACGCGTCCGCCAGCCAAAATACGCTAAAAATCGGCGGGCGCAACCCCTTCTTTTTATCTAACTTAAATAAAAATCCTGCTAAAATAACCCCTAAATTTTAAATAAAAGGCAAATTATGTTTGAAGTCGTTATCGGGCTTGAGGTTCACACTCAGCTTAATACAAAAACTAAAATTTTCTGCTCTTGCTCTACGAGCTTCGGCGATGAGGCAAATACGCACGTTTGTCCGACTTGCCTGGCGTTACCCGGAGCTTTGCCGGTGCTAAACAAAGAAGCCGTGAGAAAGGCGATAAGCTTCGGCGCGGCGGTAAATGCGACTATAAATAAGCGCTCGGTTTTTAACCGTAAAAACTACTTTTATCCCGACCTTCCAAAAGCTTATCAAATTTCGCAGTTTGAGATACCGATAGTAGAAAAAGGCGAGCTTTTTATCGACGTAAACGGCGAGAAAAAGCGTATCGGCATCACTCGCGCGCACCTTGAAGAGGACGCGGGTAAAAACATCCACGAGAGCGGACAGAGCCTAGTCGATCTAAACCGCGCGGGCACGCCGCTACTTGAGATCGTGAGCGAGCCTGATCTGCGCAGCTCCGACGAGGCGGTCGCGTATCTAAAAAAACTGCACTCGATTTTGCGATTTTTAAACATCAGCGACGCTAATATGCAAGAAGGAAGCTTTCGCTGCGACGCTAACGTCAGTATCCGCCCAAAAGGTGACAGCAAACTTTATACGCGCGTCGAGATTAAAAATTTAAACTCGTTTAGATTTATCCAAAAAGCGATCGACTACGAGGTCGAGCGTCAAAGTGCGGCGTGGGAAGACGGCAAATACGATGAGGAAGTTTATCAAGAAACGCGCCTTTTTGATACCGTAAATTTGGTCACGCGCTCGATGCGAGGCAAGGAAGACAGCGCCGAGTATAGATATTTCCCCGATCCCGACCTGCTACCAGTCGAGATCCCCGAGGAGATGTATAACGAAGCAATCAAGATCCCCGAGCTTGCCGAGCAAAAGGTCGCTAGATACGAGCGCGAGCTGGGCGTCAAAGAGGATGACGCGCTGATTTTAACGAGCAGCGTGGAGACGGCGAAGTATTTCGAGGAGCTCGTAGAGGCTAAAATATCGCCGAAACTTGCTGTAACATGGCTCATCGTCGAGCTTTTGGGTCGCCTAAAAAACGGCGCTACGATCGAGACGTCACCCGTAAATTCGGCTAAGATGATAGAGCTCTTACGCCGCATCGAAGACGGCACGATAAGCGCGAAAGCAGCAAAAGATGTACTTGACTATCTTATTGAAAACGACGAGAGCGTAGACGCCGTCATCGAAAAATTGGGATTAAAGCAGGTCAGCGACGACTCGGCCATCATAGCGATAATAGATCAAATTTTAAGCGCGAACGCCGACAAGGTCGCCGAGTATAAAAGCGGCAAGGACAAGCTTTTCGGATTTTTCGTCGGACAAACGATGAAAGAGGGCAAAGGCGCGTTTAACCCTGCAAAAGTAAATGAGCTTTTAAAAGAAAAACTAGGATAAATTTGACTTGCGCCGTCTTTTTAAGCGCTATTTGGCGACGCGGGTTTTTGGGTCAAATTTGGCTCAAAAAGTAAAATTATAGCTCTAATTTTTTGTTTTTAGAGAGACGGGTGGCGCGGTCAAATTTAAGCTGTTTAATTTTCGAAAAAGTAAGGTTTAAGCTTGCAGACGGGCCAGTCAAATTTAGCTAAAAAAACGTAAATCACAAAAAGAGTAAAAATGAAAATAGCCATCATCGGAGCGGGGAAGTGGGGTAGCGCGCTTTTTCATGCGCTTTCGCAAAAAAACGACTGCGTTATCAGCTCGCGCAGACAGCTTGAAGGCGCGCATTTTGTCGGCCTAGAGGAGGCGCTAAAGCGCGATCTGCTCGTCGTTGCCATACCTTCTCAGTCTGTTAGTGGCTGGCTAAAAGAGCATTTTAAAAACTTCGGACAGAAAATTTTAGTCGCCTCAAAGGGCATCGAAACCTCGAGCCTTCGTTTTTTAGACGAGATTTACGAACAGCACGTAGATGCTGCAAATTTGGCCTTTTTATCGGGTCCGAGCTTTGCCAAAGAGATACAAAACGACCTTCCGTGCGCGCTCGTGATAAATTCCAAAAACGAAGCCTTGGCGCGTGAGATTTCGGAGCTTTTCCCGCAAAATATCAAAGCCTACGCTAGCAGCGACGTTATCGGGGCGGAGATCGCGGGCGCCTATAAAAACGTCATCGCTATCGCGGGCGGTATCTGCGACGGACTCGGGCTTGGCAACAGCGCTCGTGCCAGCCTCATCTCGCGCGGGCTTGTCGAGATGGCGAGATTTGGCGAGTATTTTGGCGCACAGCATCAGACGTTTTTGGGGCTTAGCGGAGCGGGCGATCTCTTTCTCACGGCTTCTTCTGTACTATCGCGCAACTACCGCGTTGGCTTGGGACTTGCCAAAAACGAGAGCCTTAACAAAATCCTAAACGATCTAGGCGAGGTCGCAGAGGGCGTGGACACCTCCTACGCGATAGAAAAGATTGCCGCCGGCAAGGGCATCTATACGCCGATAGTAAACGAGGTCGCGGCGATGTTACGCGGTAAAGACGTGCAAGAAAGCCTGAGAGATCTACTAAGTAAAAAATAAAATTTGGCTAAAACGCAGCACTTTATGGCGGAGGTAAATTTGGTTTGTAGGACCGCTATTTGCCTGTTTTGGGCTTAAATTTAAATTTTAAAAACTCCAATCCTGAACGAATTTTATTCGCAAATTTTAAAAAAGTTAAATTTGATGCGACTGTTTGCATGCTTTATTTATGTTGTTTTTAGCTAGTAAAGCAAAAATCAAAACAACAAATCCATACCGCCCAAACATAAGTATCAATCGAGTAATAACATCGCCAAAGCCTCCAAGATCAAATTTGCGTTATTTTTTATTGGTGTTTGCTTGTCTTTAAATTTTATCCCGCTTGCAACCTTGCAACAAATTTATAGATTTCAAATTTTGTCGCTTTGCCGCACCTGCCTGTCCAAACAGCGCCAAGAGTCCTTAAATTTATCCAAAATAGTGTAAAATCCGCAAAAACAAAAAAGGAAAAATATGAAAAAATTTATCGCCGCGCTTTTTTCGGCGCTATTTTTAGCGGGTTTGCCGACTGCGCTAAACGCTGCCGATACACAAGCGCAAGAAAAACCGACGCTTCGCAAAATGATAGCTCAAATGATAATGGTTAGCTTCAACGGCTCTGATCCAAAAACCGCCAAAGAAGCCGTCTCGGAGGCCAAATATCAGCGTTTTGGCGGCGTGATGCTGCTCGGTAAAAATATCTCGGACAAAAAGAACCTCAAGGCGCTAACAAGCGCGTTTAAAGAGGCGCAAAAAGGCATTTTTATCGCTATCGATGAGGAGGGCGGGCAGATCACGAGATTTAAGGATAAGAGCGGATTTGAAACCTTTATCTCGGCGCAAAAAGTGGCAAAAACGCTCGATTTAGCCGCTGCGGGCGAGCTTTACACTAAGATGGCGCAGCAGCTAAAAGACGTCGGCGTAAACGTAAATTTCGCTCCCGTGGCCGACGTGCTAAATCCAAAATCCACCATCATCGGCTCGCGCGGCAGAGCGTTCAGCGCCGATATAGACGAGGTTTCGCTGTATGCGAGCGAGTTTATGAAGGCCTCGCAAGCTCGCGGCGTGATAGCGGCGATGAAGCACTTCCCGGGACACGGTAACGTCGAGGCTGACAGCCACACCGCCAAGGTCGTGATCGAAAAATTCGACTACACCGAGCTTAAGCCGTATTTTGACGCGGTTCGCAAAAACGAAGCCAAGATGATAATGGTCGGCCACATCTACCTCATGCAGCGCGACTCCGAGCTGCCGGCCTCGCTTTCGCCGGCGATCATCGATGGCTTGCTGCGCGGCGAGCTCAAATTTGACGGCGTAGTCATCAGCGACGACATGCTTATGGGCGGACTAAAGGACTTTACGTTGCAAGAAAAGGTGATAAACTTTATCAACGCAGGCGGCGACGTGATGCTCTTTAGCGACTACAAGATAGACGGGCGCAGGACCGCGGAGCTCGTCACGCAGCTAGTCGTGGACGCGGTGGGCGCCAAGCAGATACCAAAAGAGCGTATCGAGGAATCCTACGAGCGGATAATGAAGCTAAAGAGTAGCATAAAATAGGCTAACCGTAGGGCAAATTTGGGCTTTTGCGCGGAGTTTGTTTAGTGGCTAGTCGGTGTGCGCGGCGGCTGAAGTCAAATTTGCCTCTTTTTTCTTGTTTTGTAAATTTGGGTTCAAATTTGACGACATTTTAAATTTGAACTCAAATTTATCGCCCAAATTTTACTGGCTAGCTCGCCAAACCCGCACCGCTTTGATGCAAATCGCCGCTTAAAAACCGACTGAAATACCCCCGCGGACAAAAATCAAATTTACGCCAAACAAGTCGGCTTGCAAAAATCAGCATTAAATTTATCATTATTCGGCTCAAATTTAAGCTTTTAAAACTAATCTTGATGTATAATATATATTTAAGGAAGATAATAAAAATTCTAAATTTAAGGAGCGAAAAATGGACGAGGTAGCAGCAAAAGTCGAAGCACTAAAAGACGAAATGGTGAAAAATAGGCGGTTTTTTCACTCGCATCCCGAGACCGGTTTTTTCACGTTTTTTACGACGGCAAAGATCGCTAGTGAGCTAAAAAAGCTCGGCTACAGCCTAAAAATGGGACGCGAGATAATGAAACCCGAAGCTAGAGCAGGTCTTGGTAGCGAGAAAGACAAAGAAAAATATCTAGAACGCGCAAAAAGCCTGCTAAGCGCCGACGAGCGCGAGTTTTTGCCCGTGATGGAGGATGGGCTAACGGGCGTGGTGGCCGAGCTTGATACGGGTAGGCCCGGCAAGACGCTTGCGTTTAGATTCGACATTGACGGCGTGGACGTGACCGAGAGCAAGGATGAGGCGCACAGACCGTTTAAAGAGGGGTTTAGAGCCGATATAGACGGCATCACGCACGCCTGCGGGCACGACGGGCACATCACGATCGGCCTAGCGATGGCTAAACTCATCGCGCAAAATTTGGACGACTTTAAAGGCAAATTTAGATTTATATTTCAAACCGCCGAGGAGGGCACGAGGGGCGCCGTGCCGATGGAGCAAGCAGGCGTGCTAGATGGCGTGGACTACCTGCTGGGCGGTCATATCGGCTTTCAGGCAAAGACTAGCGGCGGCATCATCTGCGGTACGAACAAGCTTCTTGCGACGTCGAAATTCGACGTAAATTTCACGGGTAGATCGGCTCACGCGGCGGGTGCTCCGCAAGAAGGCGCAAACGCTCTGTTAGCCGCAGCCCAGGCGGCTCTAGCCATGCACGGTATCACGCGACATTCCGACGGCGTCACGCGCATAAACGTGGGCGTTTTGCGAGCAGGCGAGGGGCGAAACGTCATCGCGCCAAACGGCTACATCGCCTGCGAAACGCGCGGCGAAACGACCGAGCTAAACGATTTTATGTTTCAAAAATGCATGGACATCGTCGCAGGCGTCGCGCAGATGTACGGCGTGCAGTACGACGTGAAGCTAACCGGCGGCACGAGCGGGGGCGATAGCAGCGAGGAGATCACCGATATCTACGAGCGCGCCGCGCGCCAGTCGCCTTTTATCAAGGACGAGCTCATCGTGCGTGATCTAAATTTCGGCGCTTGCGAGGACTTCGCGCATTTTATGCACGCCGTGCAAAAAGCAGGCGGCAAGAGCGGCTATCTGATGATCGGCACCAAGCTCGCCGCAGGGCATCACAACGGCGCGTTTGACTTTGACGAGAGCGCGCTGCTATCGGGTACGGACGTGTTTTTACGCTCGGCGTGCGCGATAAACGGCAAGGACGCGTGAGGCTAAATTTGAACCGAATTTGACGAATTTGCGTCGCTTGCGCTCGGCTTGGTTGAGGGTCTTTTTGAGCCTATGCGGTTTGTTTGGACAAGACGGCGCAAATTTGCTTATTTAGATTTTTGTGCCGTCGGTCGGTAAAATTTGCGCCGTTTGCGCGCTTGTAAGCGTTTGTTTGGTTATGCCAACTTGGAGAGGTATGGGTTGATAAAATTGTGCTCGCTTGGGTGGCGGATTTGGGACTAAAATTCGATATAAATTCAGCTTAGGTTTGATTTTGAGGCTGAATTAGATCGCCCGAGAGATAAGATTTAGCCGATTTTGAAATTTAATTAAAGCCATGTGGCTATCAGGTTTGGTGATTTACGAGATGCTGCGATTCGTATTTTGTCACAAATTTCAATTCTTTTAATTTTTCTAAATTTAATAGTTTTACATAAATCGGCTTTTTGATAAAGTTTTTGAAGTCTATTTGTATATATTTGTCAAAAACAACAATATCTTGGTGTAAAAATTTGTATAATACTTTTTTGGTAAATTAAAATATTAATGTAAAGGTATAAAAAGTATAAAATAACAATTGCTGATTTTTTATTTAATATTCCTCTGTACAGCAAAATAAAGATATGTGATTTTTTCTTAGATGATAGCTCTAAATACTTATTGTATAAAGATGCGGAGTCAAAAAATAATTCATATAACAACATAAGTCTGTTTGAAAATTTTATGATTGAATATTTTAATACAGAAGAAACTTTCGATGGATATAATCCGTATATCAAGCAAGATACTACATATGAAATTTTAGGATTATCTCACTTTGATAGTAAAGGAAGCTACTATAGTGGGATACGGTATCCATTCAACACAATAATGATTCGGGTGAAATGCAAAAGAACTAGCCGAATTTTTTATTTTACTATTTGTGCTGATTTGGAAAATAATTCAATAGTAAAAACAGGTCAGTATCCATCAATAGCGGATTTTCATATATCAAAAATAAAACAATATAATAGTATATTGCAAAAAAACCAGCAAAAAGAATTTACAAAAGCTATAGGTCTTGCAGCTAATGGTGTCGGCGTTGGCTCTTTTGTTTACCTAAGAAGAGTATTTGAATGTCTTATTTTTGATTGTTTTAATAAAAATAAAACGAATTTGGAAATAACCGAGGAAGAGTTTAAAAAACTAAGAATGAATGAAAAAATAGAAAAATTATCAAGATATCTCCCTGATTTTTTAGTAGCAAATAAAAATATATATTCTATATTAAGTAAAGGAATTCACGAATTAGACGAAGAAGAATGTTTGAAATATTTTGATATATTAAAGGGTAGCATAGAAATAATTCTTGATGCCATACTAGAAGAGCATAATAAAGCACAAAAAGAAAAAAATATAAAAGAAAAGCTAGCATTAATACAAGGTGTAGTTAAGAAATAAAAAGAGTTAATTCGACGTATGCATGAGAGACTTTGCGGCAGCCTTAACCGCCGCAAAGTCAAATTTCAAATTTACGCTAAATTTGATCGGATCACGCCACGACGTTTGGAAACTCAAACACCGTTTTTCCGCTTTTTATCGTGATTACCACCGCGCCTTTTAGCATCTTGCCTAGCAGCGGGGAGTTTTGGGATTTTGATTTATTTAGGTTTTTGTCGTAGAGATACTCAAAACCCGGATCTATTATCGCGATGTCGGCGAGGTAGCCCTCCGCGATCACGCCTTTGTCTTTTAGTTTTAAAATTTTAGCCGCGTTATAAGACGTCAGAGCCACCATCTGCTCGATACTTATCACGCCGTCGTTTACCAAATCTAGCGTCATAGGCACGAGGGTTTGCAGGCCGAGTATTCCAAACGGCGCCTTGTCGAATTCTAAAAATTTCTCGTCGTTATGGTGCGGGGCGTGGTCGGTGACGATGACGTCGATTAGGCCGCTTTTTAGCCCCTCTCTGATCGCGTCCACGTCTGATCTGGTGCGAAGCGGCGGCGACATTTTAAAGTTCGTATCATATCCTAGCAACTCGTCCTCGGTGTAGGTAAAATGGTGCGGAGTCGCCTCGCAGGTCACGTTTATGCCGGCCGCGCGAGCCTGCGCGATGAGCTTTAGCGACCACTCGGAGCTAACGTGCGCGATGTGGATGTGACCGCCCGTGAGCTTGGCTAGCAGTAGATCGCGCGAGACCATGATTTCTTCTTGCTCGCGCGGCATGCCTTTGATGCCTAGTATTGCCGAGACGCGGCCCTCGTTCATGTGACCGCCGCGACATAGTGAGCAGTCCTGGGAGTGGTTGATGACGAAGCTACCGAAGTGCTTTGAGTATTCAAGTGCATATCTCATCACGTCACTGCTAGCTACGGGCAGACCGTCGTCGCTAAACGCCACTGCGCCGGCCTGCGTCATATCGCCCATCTCCACGCACTTTTTGCCGTCCATCTTGCTAGTTATCGCGCCGATAGGCAGTAGGTCGATGAGGCCGCGAGCTTTTGCCTTAGCTACCATATCGCGCGTGACGACGGCGTTGTCGTTTACGGGATTTGTATTTGCCATCGGGCAGCAGGTTGTTACGCCGCCCGCGACAGCAGTCTCGGAGCCTGTGTTTATATCGTCTTTATACTCAAGGCCGGGATCCCTAAAATGCACGTGCATGTCGATTAGGCCAGGCATTACTAGCTTGCCGCTAGCGTCTATTACTTTATCAGCCGCAGGTTCGTCAGCCGTGATGAGAGCGATCTTGTCGCCGTCTATCAGGATGTTTGCTTTTTGCGAGCTGTTATGATTTACGATCGTGCCGTTTTTTATGAGAGTTTTCATTTTGCGCCTTTGTTTTTGATGAGAGTATCTAGGATCGCCATCCTGACGGCGACGCCGTTTTCGACCTGATTTAGCACATGCGAGTAGCGTGGATCGTCGGCCACGTCGGAGTTTATCTCGACGCCGCGGTTTATCGGACCCGGGTGTAGGATCATGACGCCATCTTTGGCGTACTGCATTTTGCTAGCGGTTAGGCCGAAAAATTTGGAGTATTCGCGCACGGACGGAAATACGATCTCGTCATCCTGGCGCTCGAGCTGGATACGCAGCATGATGATGACGTCAGAGTCCTCGACGGCCTCGCGCATATCGGAGCAAATTTGACAGCCAAAAGCCTCCATGCCCGTTAAAAACATCGGCGGACCAAAGAGCTTGACCTTGGCTCCGAGCGTTTTTAGGACGTAGATATTTGAGCGCGCTACACGGCTGTGGAAGATATCGCCGATGATGGCGACCGTGAGATTTTCTAGGCTGCCGCGATTTTCTAGTATGGTGAAAAGATCAAGCAGTGCTTGGCTAGGGTGTTCGTTTAGGCCGTCGCCCGCGTTTACGACGTGAGCGCCCGTATTCTCGGCGATAAATTTAGCCGCACCAGAGCTGTAGTGGCGCACGACTACGACGTCCGTTTTCATCGCGACGATGTTGTGGACGGTATCGATGAGCGTTTCGCCCTTTTTGGTGCTGGAGTTTGAGGCGGTGAAATTTATCGCGTCGGCTCCGAGGCGCTTAGCCGCGATCTCAAAGCTCGTCCGCGTCCTAGTCGAGTTTTCGAAAAAGGCGTTTACGGTCGTTTTGCCGTAGAGCGACTTGGCTTTTTTGGTCTCGGAGTTGTTTAGCGCCTTAAACTCCTTGGCTAAATTTAGGAAATGGTAAATTTCGTCTTTGGTTAAATTTGCAGCGGTTACGAGGTCTTTTTTGGTATAGCTCATCCGTTTTTTTCCTTAGAAAGATAGAGTTAAATCAAAAAAGCGATATTACCCAGTTTTTACTTAAGGTTTAATTTTGCAGCTTGCTAAACTCCGCGCCCAGACGCTGTCTGATCTCGTCGCCCGCGCGCTCGCCGTCTTTGAAATTTTCCGTGACGAGATCGTCTAGGCGGCTAAGCACCTCAAAGAGCTCGCTCTCCCATTTGTCGGGGTTTCTAGCGGTGTTCATCGTCTCGATAAATGTTAGCTTCTTGCTCATCTCGCTTAGGCTTTCTAAAAATTTTTCTTTTAGATCCTCGTTTTTTAGGGCGTCGTCGTAGAGCGCTTTCATCTTTAGCTCTCTTAGCTCGCCGTTAATAATCTCGCAAAAATCCTTGTACTTTTGCACCGAAATTTGACGCACGGCCTCAGGGGAGTTGTTTGCTAAAGTACCGTTCTCGTCGATCTTTCTCGTTATTTTTTGTATCTGCGTATAGAGCACGAGCGCAGCTATGACGCAGATGACGGCGTAAAATGCGATAGATGACATTGTTTTTTCCTTTTTTGATTTAAATTTGCGGTTATACTGAAATTTTGCTTTTTTTACTATAAAACCATAGTATTTAAATGCATTATCATGTTTTAAAATAAAATACAAATATTTTATTCGTATTTAAGTTATCTATTATTAAAATACGACCTTGATTTAATAATTATTTTCATAATTAGCTAATTTTGATAATTTTTTGAGAGGAAAATGAAAGATGCATAAAGCCAGTATCGTTCCTGCGTTGGTTTGCGCCTTGTCTATAGGAGGCATGTGTGAACTAGGAGCCGCAGAAACCAAAGACTCGGAAGTAAATTTAAATGCCGTTGAGGTTACGGCTAGTCCCGAGGATGATCCGACTACTAAAAAAGTTGGCGAAACAAAAAAGAGCGCACAAACTCTAAGTAAACAGCAAGTTTCTGATAGTAGAGATTTGGTTAAATACGAAACGGGCGTAAGCGTTGTGGAAGCCGGCAGAATGGGTGCCAGCGGATACTCGATCCGCGGAGTGGACGAAAACCGCGTTGCTATTACGGTAGATGGACTACATCAGGCCGAAACGCTAAGCTCGCAAGGTTTTAAAGAGATATTCGAAGGTTATGGAAATTTTAACAATACTCGTAATGGCGTCGAAATAGAAAACATGAAAGAAGCGACGATTACCAAGGGTGCAGATTCAATTAAGACTGGTTCGGGCGCACTCGGCGGCTCGGTTATGTTTGAGACTAAAGACGCTAGAGATTATTTAACAAAGAAGGATTGGTTTTACGGCTTTAAAGTAGAGCACTCTAGCAGAAACGACGAAAGACTGCACGCCCACACTCTAGCGGCTCGAGCAAAGTGGTTTGATTTTTTAGTGATCAAGACTGATAGAAACGGTCATGAGACTAAAAACTATGGGTATTCGACATATGACGATAGCGTAAGGGGCAGGGAAAGAGAGAGGACTGATCCGTATAACATAAAAAAGGAAGGAACTCTAGTAAAAATAGGCTTTCAGCCACATGAAGAGCATAGATTTACCTTTATGAACGACGATTATGAAAATAGATCGCAAGGGCATGATTACTCATACACGCTTTATCCGCGATCGATTACAAATCCGGGTTTTTTTGAAACCAAGCTTGGAGAGAGATATACGGACGATCTAAGCAAGAGAACAAATAGGGGAATAGCGTATGAAAATTTTACCGAAACGCCGTTTTGGGATAGCGTTAAAATTTCATACTCAAATCAAAAAATAAAACAAAGAGCTAGGACGGAAGAGTATTGTAGAGGTGATAACTGCGCGGAAACAAGCAACTCAATCGGGCTACAACCCAAGGGCTCAAAAATAGTCGATAAGAACGGAAAGGATTTTAATACTGGTAGAGAACTGCTGCCCGGAGACGGCACTTCTTTCCCCACGCTTACCGATTCGGACGGCAAGAAGCATAGAGATTTTTCTTATAAAAATATCAACGAATACGGCTTTGACTGCTCGATTTTCGACTGCTCCGGCAAGACGAAACTTTATAAACCGAAACCTTGGGGGACCGGCCCCGATGAAACTATCGATCTTGACCTGTCCAAAAAACAATATACCACTCCCAACGGCAGGCATAGGTTTGATATTACAGAAGAAACTCATAACGGAAAAACATATAAAAGGGTAACGCAAAAAACTTATAATACTTGGACACAAAAATGGGAAAAATCTATCCAAAACGACCAATATAAAACTGTTCTGCCTAATTCAAAAGGCTATAAGGAGAGAGACTGGAAAGAGAGGGATTTAGACACCAATACAAAACAGTTTGATTTAGATTTTAGTAAAGATTTTGAATTTTTAAGTTTGGAAAATAGCCTTACATACGGGTTAAAATATATAAAAACCGATAAATCTATGGTAAATAGAGCCGGCTATGATGCGGCAGACCCGAAGTGGTGGGCAAATACATCTCCGGGTGCAGATTGCCAGGATGCTGATAAGTGGGATGCGTTAAGATGTCCTAGAACCGATCCGGAAACATCGTTTCTAATACCTGTTGAAAGCAAAAGCGGAGTCTTTCATATAGCGGACGATGTCATAGTAAATGACTTTTTTGATTTTAATCTAGCATATAGGTATGATAAAATAAAATACGAACCAGAGTATATCCCGGGCAAAACTCCTAAAATCCCTGACGACATGGTTAAGGGATTATTTATACCGTTAGCGGTAAATCCTCTTAGGGAGCCAAGCTGGCGCGATTATGCCAACTGGTCGGATTACTTAGAGGCAAGAAGGAGATATGATGCCAAGCAAGCCGAGGTGGATGCTCTAAATGCAACGAATGCCGAGCGAAATATCGCCTATCTGGCACAACCGAAAGAGTATAAAAATAACTCCTATGCCGTGGGCTTAAATTTTAATCCATTTGAGTTTATGAGAATTCAAACGAAATATTCAAAAGCTTTTAGAGCGCCGACTACAGATGAGCTATATCTTGCGTTTAAGCATCCGGATTTTACGATAAAACCAAATGTGGACTTAAAGCCTGAAATAGCCAAAACCAAAGAGGTGGCCGTTACTTTTCATAGCGAAAGCCAAAGTTTTATTACTATTAGTAAATTTAAGACGGATTACCAAGACTTCTTGGATTTGGAATACCAAGGCACCAAAAGGGTAAATACGAACGCAAATAGCGCACTTGACTTTGATATGTATCAAAACGTAAACAGACAAAGAGCCAAGGTACATGGCATAGAGATAAACTCCAAATTTAATCTCAGCGATATCGCGGATAGTCTAGGTGGATTTTATATAGGATATAAATTTACGAAACAAAAAGGTAAAATTTTAACCGATGCCGACGGGTTAGTGCCTATGAATGCGATACAACCTAAAACCTCAGTTTACAACATAGGCTATGCAAGCAAAAATGATAAATTTGGAGCCGATTTGTACTTAACGAGTGCCTCGGCCAAAAAACCAGAGGAAACATACAATATGTTTTGGAAAAACGAAAGACAAAGCGGAGATCCTATAAACGGACGCCAGGTGACCGATTATAGGGCGCATTGGTTAAGCTCGAATTATAAAGTGATAGATCTGATAGCGTATGCTAAACCCGTTAAGAATCTAACCTTTAGACTAGGTTTATACAATATAACCGATGAAAAATACATCACGTGGGAGTCTGCTCGCTCTGTAAGGTCATTTGGTACCACAAATATGGTTCGCAAATCAGACAGCTTAGGCATTAACCGCTTTTATGCTCCCGGAAGAAATTTCAAGCTAACGTTTGAAATGACTTTCTAGTCAATAACGGGTCGATATAAAACTATCGACCCATATCTCCTTCAACTTCTTTTTGCAACAAGTAGACATCTAAAATTTGGTTCATTATTTAGAACTGCGCGTATATTTTTGATTTAAATTTGCGGTTATGAAATTTTGCTTTTTTTACTATAAATCGCGCTAAAGCTAACCACCGCAAGCGCGCTCCAGATAAGCAAAAACGATAGAGCCTTGAGAGCGCTAATTTGCTCGCCGTAGTAAAAAACGGCAAGCAAAAGCTGCATCGAAGGCGAGATATACTGCAAATAGCCGATCGTGCTCAAATTTAGCCTAGTAGCCGCCGAGTTAAAAAGCAAAAGCGGCACTACGGTCGCAGGCCCGCAAAGAGCTATCAAAAGCCCAAACCACGAAAAGCTAAAGTGATTTTGCCCGCTAGCCGCGACGAAAAATAGCGCGACGAGCGCGATAGGAGCTATGAGCGCGGTCTCGACGAAAAGCCCCTCTAAAGAGGGCACGCTAAGGCGCTTTCTGATAAGCGAATAAAATCCAAACGTGATAGGCAAAATAATAGAGATGATAGGTAGGCCGCCCGCGTCGTAAATTTGCACTCCGATAGCGACAAAGACGATGCCGACGGCAAATTTGCCCGCGCGCGATAGCTTTTCTTTTAAAATCAGCACGCCAAGGAGCATGTTTACGAGCGGATTTATGAAGTATCCAAGGCTAGTTTCCACGATCTTGCCGATATTTACGGCATAGACGTAGATCCACCAGTTGGCAGCGATTAGAAGTCCAGTGACAAATAGCCAAAACGTAGTTTTTTTGTTGCTTAAAATTTTCTCCGCAGCGCCTAGTTTGCGGCCAAATTTGAGTAGTAAAAACAAAAGCAGCACTGACCAAAGGATGCGGTGAGCGACGATCTCGGTAGCCGAAAGCGCGCTGAGTTGTTTAAAATAAATAGGAAAAACGCCCCAGATCATAAAGACCGACAGGCCGTAGATGAAGCCGATTTTGGTTTGATTTTTGTCTTGCATTTTTCCGCTTTTTTTGGCGAAATTATATTTATTTGTCGTTAATCAAAGCTTATGTGGCTCAAAAAGGCGCAGCGAGGGCAAATTTGGGGCTAAAATTTGAAATTTTATCTGTAATAAAAGTTCTTTTAGCTAAAATCGGGGTTATTTTTAAAAAAGGTTTAAAGATGTGGAGTAGAGATTCGTGGAGAAAATTTAATATCTTGCAGCAGCCAAGCTATCCCGACGAGGTCTTGCTAAAAAAGGCCGAGGATAAGCTAAAGACGATGCCGCCGCTAGTTTTTGCCGGCGAGGCTAGAAATCTAAAGCAAGACCTTGCAAAAGTTTGTAGCGGCGAGGCCTTTTTGCTACAAGGGGGCGACTGCGCGGAGAGTTTTTCAAATTTTAATGCCGTAAATATCCGCGATATGTTTAAGGTAATGCTACAAATGGCGATCGTTTTAACGTTTGCCGGACGCTGCCCCGTCGTAAAAGTAGGGCGCGTGGCGGGTCAGTTTGCCAAGCCTAGAAGCTCGGACTACGAGGAGCAAGGCGGCGTAAAGCTACCCAGCTACCGCGGCGACATCATAAACGGCTTTGAATTTAACCCAGATGCTCGCGTACCCGATCCAAACCGTATGATCGAGGCGTATTATCAAAGCGCATCCACGATGAACCTTCTTCGCGCCTTTTCTCGCGGCGGTCTAGCCGATCTGCACGAGGTAAATCGCTGGAACCTAGGCTTTATCAAAAAGCCCGAGCTTGACGCTAAATACGGCGAGCTAGCCAGGCAGCTGAGCCAAACTCTAGCGTTTATGGGGGCTTGCGGTATAAACGC
>NZ_CAUPZM010000007.1:0-97484 GCF_963515975.1 Campylobacter showae | reverse complement strand
GGATTAAAGGGGGTGGGGAGCGACTTCGCCATTCAAGCCCCCACCCCCTTTACAATAAAGTAAAAAACAACCTTAGACGGTTGTTTTTTACGCAAGAAAGCCAAACTCGCAATGCCAAATTTAACCAAACCAAATTTAACATTTTAAAGGTTCGGGTCTCGGCGAGTAGAATTCTAAAATTTATTCAAATTTGAGCGGCGCAAATTTGACTCCGAATTTGGCTTCAAATTTACAGCCAAAAGGTCAAATTTAAATTTCACTTCAGCCTATCGCCGAATTTTTGTTTGTCGCTCATATAGACGAAGCTTAGTACCTCGGCGACGGCGCGAAAGAGCTCTGCTGGGATCATGTCGTTCACCTCGCACATCTTGTATAGCTCGCGCGCTAACGGCGGATTTTCGACGATTTTGACATTGTTTTGTACTCCGATTTGCTTGATGCGAAGCGCTAGAAAATCCACGCCTTTAGCGAGGATCACCGGCGCTTTTTCCTTTGTTTTATCGTAGCGAAGAGCGACGGCGTAGTGGGTCGGGTTGGTGATGATGACGTCTGCTTGCGGGATATTTTGCATCATTCTGTTGCGCGCGGCTCGCATTTGCAGCTGGCGGATGCGGCCTTTTACCTGCGGGTCGCCCTCCATCTGCTTGTACTCGTCCTTGATCTCCTGCTTGCTCATTCTTAGGTCGCGAAAATACTGAAAACGCACGATAAACACGTCAAGAAGCCCGATAATAAACATCACGATGAGCATCACTGCGGCTAAAATCAGCATCTTTTCTTTTAGCCACGCTAGCTGCGTCGCCATCGAGAAAAATAGCGTATGGGGCAGCTCTTTGATGAAGCTAAAAAACATCAAAAATCCGACCGTAAAAACCGCCGTGACCTTGAGTACCATTTTGATGCCGTCTATCAGCTTTTTAAGCGAAAAGAGATTTTTGAGCCCTTTTAGCGGGTTGATTTTGTTTAAATTCGGCTCCAAAGGCTTGGTCGTAAATATAAATCCAAACTGCATGAGATTAGCGACGACGCCAGCGATCGCGATGCAAACGGCGATAGGCAGGATGATGAGCAGCGTGCGAAATATCGTCGTGATCGCGACGCTAAAGAGTAGTTTGCGCGTAAACTCCTGTCCGATGAGGCTTTGATAGTAGTTATATAGCGTGAAAAACTGATCGCCGATGAAGCCAAGAAGCGCCACTACGACAAAGATCGCGACCGCGAGCGTGACGAAGCCGGCTAGGTCTTGGCTTTTAGGGACGTTGCCGTCCTTGCGCGCGTCCTCGATCTTTTTGGAGGTGGGTTCTTCGGTTTTTTCTTGGTCTTCGCCTGCCATTTTCGTCCTAAATTTATCTTGCCGAGCGTTTTGGCTCAAATTTGCTTAAATTTGGGCGATTATACCTAAAAGGAGGTTAAATTTTACGCTACAATTGTCTAAATTTAAAGGAGGAAAATGCAAAAGCTTGACGATCACGTAAGTGAGTGGTTCGGGCAGATGAGGGCGCGCAACGAGGTTGCCGCGGATCACTTCAAAAGCCGTAAAATCCCCTATGACGAGTCAAATTTGATAGAAGTTTTGCAAAGTTCTCAGGACAAATTTGACCTTCTTTGGGCCGCCGTCGCACTGCGCGAGCTAGGCACGCCGCGCGCGATCCCCGCCCTAAAATGCGCCGTCAAATTTAAAAGCCTAGACGTGCAAGGTAATGCGGCTTTAACTACCGCGTTTTTAGCAAATGGCGGCGAGAACGGCTTTTTGGCGAGTTTGCTTATCAGTAAAGAGTACCGCGCTAAATTTTACGCGATGACGGGGATTTTATATAAAGAGGACGCGGCGCACTCGGCCTTGCCTTTTGTTTTGGAGTATTCGGCCAAGGCGACCAAAGGCGGCAGGGCGCTTGCTAAAACAGCGTGCGAAGGGCTAGACTGGCTCTATCTAGCTAGATACGGCGCGCATTTGCCCCAGGCGCAAGAAATTTTTGATAAAATAAATAAAAATAGGAAGTATGTAGATGAAAACGTTTTTGCAAGACTCACAGGAGAATTCCCGCAAATTTTCACAATCTAAAAAACCGCAAAAGAGCGAAACCGAGCTGCTTTTGGACGAGTGCGGAGAAGTTTTAGCCAAGCTAAAAAAGAAAAATTTAACCGAGCGCGAGTTTTTGCGCGAGCTGATAAAACTGATGGCTTTTTCGATACGGCAAATTCCTTATGAAATTTGGCTCGAAAAATATATAGAAAGCGGCGATGTAGAGGCTTTAAACGATCTCGTTTTCCAGTACGCTAGAAACGAGCTACTGCCCGGCTGCGCGGGCGGATACGATCAGTGCGAGAGACTGATACATATGTTTCTTGCGTTAGCGTGCGGCGACATGGACGGCGTAAAAAACGTAATGATGCACTCTATGCCGCCCAGCACGAACGGATATAGATTTTTGTGCGTGATGAGCGATCTGGTTTCGGCGCTGCTGTGGGACGATAAAAAAATCGCTTGAGCCCGCACTCAAAAAAGCGCGTAGATTTTCGGACTCTAAAAAGCCTATCAACGAAAGAGAAGCGGTAAAATTCATCCTTGCCTTGCACGAAAAAGACGCGGCCGCGATGAGTGAGAGTTTGAGTAATTTTTGCGTAAAAGTTGCCAGAACCGCCGCGCCGCAATTTGAAAAGAGGATTAGTTTTTTTGCGCACGGACTTTACGCGTTGGCGCATTACCTCTTGCCTTTTGAGATTTTTGAGCGCATTAGCTTGCCGAAAGCTAAAAATTTTAGCGAAATTTACGCAAAAAGGCTTTTAAGCAGCGAACCGGCGCAGCCAAAATTGTATTTTAGCTTTCCACCTGAATTTGACGTTTTTAATCAAATTTTAAACGCTTTGCCGGCTAAAACCGTGCTTCACCAGCCTTTTGACGGGCCTTCGCCGAGCGATCAAATACGCTTCTTGGGTCACAATACGATGGTTGAAAATTTAGCGGATGAAATTTTAAAAGCTAGGACATTAAACCAAAATTTATAAATTTTTGGGTATTATCCGTCTCTTACAACCAACAAAGCTCCCCAAGTCTTTTGAAATCTAAAAGCGCTTTTTGGTCTTACCAAATTTAGAAAGGTAGAGTATGTCAAAATACGCTATATTTAAGCACGGCGGCAAGCAGTATCGCGTCAGCGAAGGCGAATATCTTAAGCTTGACCATTTCAGTGCTGAAGCAAAATCATCAGTCGAGATTACGGACGTTTTGTGCGTAAACGACGGTGAAGTAAAGGTAGGCGCGCCGTTCGTAAAGGGTGCGAAAGTCGTTCTTGAAGTCGTAAACGAGGGCAAGGACAAAAAAGTCGTTATTTACAAAAAACGCAGACGCAAAGACTCAAAACTAAAACGCGGTTTTAGAAGACAGTTCACACGCGTAAAAGTCGTAAGTATCGCAGCTTAAGGAGATAAGAAATGGCACACAAAAAAGGTCAAGGCTCAACCCAGAATAACCGAGATAGTATCGGACGACGCTTAGGCGTTAAAAAATTCGGCGGCGAATTCGTTCGCGCGGGCAACATCATCATCCGCCAGCGCGGTACCGCTACTCACGCGGGCAGCAACGTCGGCCTAGGCAAAGATCACACGATTTTTGCGCTAATCGACGGTTTCGTTAAATTCGAAAGACTAGATAAAAATAGAAAAAAAGTTTCTGTTTATCCTGCTGCGTAATCCTTGGGGCGAAAGCCCCTTTTTTTTAAAATAACCCAATTTTCATGAAATCTAAAAGTTTTTCTCGCTCAAAACAGCTTCGCTATCCCAACTCTCTTAGAAAAGATTTAAAATTTATCAAAAAATCTCGTATTAGAAACGATCGTCGTTCTATTCGTCAAATTTTGAAATTCGATCCAAAACGTGAAAATTTACCGCAAACGATCCGCATAAATAACGGTGCATGGCAAATCGTTTGAACTTTTCGGCAAATCAAATTTTAATCAATAAACCGATATAATCCGAAAATTTCGCAAAATAACAAACTAAAAATAATAGAATAAATTTTAAAAACTAAGGCAAAAAATGTTTATAGATAGCGTAAATTTAACCCTAAGTTCAGGTCACGGCGGAGCTGGCTCGGTGAGCTTTCGCCGCGAAAAGCACGTGATTTTAGGCGGACCAGACGGCGGCGACGGCGGCGACGGCGGGGATGTATATTTCGTCGCCGATAACAACACGCATACGCTAGCGGCGTATAAAGGCAAAAAGGCCATGCGCGCGCAAAACGGCGAGGCAGGCACGGGGCGCAGGATGCACGGCAAAAGAGGCGAACACCTCGAGCTCATCGTGCCTCCCGGCACCGCGGTGCTAGATGCCCAAACGGGCGAGCTACTCTGCGACTTAACTAGCGAGGGGCAGCGAGAGCTATTTTTAAAAGGCGGCAAAGGCGGGCTTGGCAACGTGCACTTTAAAAGCTCGATCAATCAAGCTCCAGAATACGCGCAAAAAGGCCTTGAGGGCGAAACGCGAGAGGTGCGGCTAGAGCTAAAACTCATCGCCGACGTGGGGCTCGTGGGCTTTCCTAACGTCGGTAAAAGCACGCTAATCTCGACCGTCTCAAACGCCAAACCCCAGATCGCAAACTACGAGTTTACCACGCTCACGCCAAAGCTCGGCCTCGTCGAGGTGGACGAATACAGCGGCTTTGTCATGGCCGATATCCCGGGCATTATCGAGGGCGCAAGCGAAGGGCGCGGGCTTGGCGTGCAGTTTTTAAAACACGTCGAGCGTACGAAAATTTTACTTTTTATGCTCGATCTTGCGAACTACCGCAGCCTTGAGGAGCAGTTTGACGCGCTGAGGGCCGAGACGGCGAAATTTTCAGGAGAGCTAGAAAAAAGAGACTACGCGATCGCACTAACTCGCGCGGACGCGGCCGAAAATTTGCAGGAAAAATTTGACGCGTTTTTGTCGCATTTGGGACTTGCGCGCACGGCGGGCGAGATGAAATTTAAACAAGATATTTATGAATTTAACGCCAATAAGCCGTTTTTCATAATGCCGATATCCTCGGCGACGGGACAAAATATAAACGATCTAAAATTTAACCTGCTTGAGTTACTTAAAAAGGAGTTGTAGGCTGCGGTAAAAGTCGCGCCTTAAAGAGTTTTTGACGAATGTGGGCTTTTAAGCGCGCCCGCATATGCGGGTAAATTTTATGTTTATCGCTCGCAAACGCCGCAAAAAGATAAAATTTAAGAAGGCGAAATGAATAAAATTTTTATTCTAGTATTTTTATGCTTCGGCGCATACGCTTGCGATCCCGCCGATCCGGTGCCGAATTTTATGGACTTTAACGACAAGGATCACGACGGTGCGCTGAGCTTACAGGAGTGGACGGCGAGCGAGGTGCCGCCTGGGCTGAGAGTAGAGCTAAATCTGCGCTCAGACTCGGAATTTAAGAAGTTGGACGCTAATCGTGACGGCAAGATTAGCCTAGATGAGCTGGGAGCGAAACCGTCTGCAAAGATTTATTGGTCCGAAGATCCGTGCGCTTTTTGGCCTTGGCCGGACGGATCCGAGGATAAAAATCAATCCGCCGTCAAATAAGGCGCACGAGTGTGAACCCGTGTTTGCACTGCGGTATGCATAAAATTTATTGCGAGCACGATTAGCGCCTGCATAATCTCTCGCGCCGTGATTTGGCTAAATTTAAAGGAAAAGAATGAAGATAGTTTTTATGGGAACGCCCGAGTATGCGGCTAAAATTTTACGCGCGCTTGCGGGGGCGAAATTTGAGATCGCGGCTGTCTTTACGCAGCCTGATAAGCCCGTCGGCAGGAAGCAAATTTTAACTCCGAGCGAGGTTAAAGTTTATGCGCAGCAGCACCTGCCCGCCGTGCCGATCTTTCAGCCTGCGACACTCAAAGACGAGGCGGTTGTAGCGCAGATAAAAGACTTAAAGCCTGATTTTATCGTAGTTGCCGCATACGGTAAAATTTTGCCGCAAAGCGTCCTTGATATCTCGCCTTGCATAAACCTGCACGCTTCGATCCTGCCTAAATACCGCGGCGCGAGCCCGATCCAAAGCGCGATCTTGGCGGGCGAAAAGCAGACGGGCGTGACGGCGATGCTGATGGATGCGGGGCTTGACACGGGCGATATGCTTGATTTTACCTACACGCCTTGCGAGGACAAAACGGCGGCGCAGCTGTTTGACGAGCTCGGCTATCTAGCGGGCGAGCTGATAGTGCGCGTGCTGCGAAATTTTGCAAATTTGACGCCGCTTAAGCAAGAGGGCGCACAGGCTACGCACTGCAAAAAAATAGCAAAATCAGACGGGCTTTTTAGTTTTGAGGAAAGCGCACGGCAAATTTATAATAAATTTCGTGCTCTAACGCCCTGGCCAGGGATTTATCTAGCTAGCGGGTTAAAAATTTTAGAACTAGAGCTTTTGCGTGAATCCCGCGGGCTTAAATTTGAACGCGCGGGCGAAATTCTGCAGGTTGGTAAGCCCAGTTTTTGCGTTTCTTGCAATGATGGCGCGGTTAAGATCATAAAGGTGCAAGAGCCCGGCAAAAAAACCGTGGACGCTAGCGCGTATTTAAACGGTAAGCGCCTTGGCGTCGGCGATATAGTGTCGTAAATTTGAGCAGAGCGAAGCTTGCCTTGTAAATTTAACGGTACGAATGCGCTCGCAATGTA
Organism: Campylobacter showae; assembly: GCF_963515975.1. GTDB lineage: Bacteria > Campylobacterota > Campylobacteria > Campylobacterales > Campylobacteraceae > Campylobacter_A > Campylobacter_A showae_F. Next base: position 90,827 of record NZ_CAUPZM010000007.1, on the reverse strand, counting down.
AAATAAAACAGCAAATTTAAAAGGAACAAAATTTGAGAATAGAGTTCGCAGATAGCGTCCCTTCTACGCAAAAAGTTTTGGTCGAAGGGCTGCGAAACGGCCAAATACAGCCGCCTTTTGCGCTAGTGGCAAAAGAGCAGACGCAGGGTATCGGCAGCAGAAACAACACGTGGAGCGGGCTGGAGGGCAATCTATTTTTTTCATTTTGCATGAGTGAGACGGCGCTGCCCGGCGATCTAAAAGGCGAGTCGGCGTCGATTTACTTTTCGGTGATAATGCGCGAAGTTCTCGCGGCTCGCGGCTCGAAAATCTGGCTAAAATGGCCGAACGATTTTTACGTCGGCGATAAAAAAATAGGCGGAACTTTAACGACGAAGGTCGGCGAAATTTACGTTTGCGGCATGGGTATAAATCTAAAAAACGCGCCCGAAAACGCCGGAATTTTAGATATAGACGCGAGTCCTAGCGCCGCGGTTGGGGAGTTTTGCAAGAGGCTGCAAGCGGCTCCGTCTTGGGCGGAAGTTTTTAAAAAATTTGAGAGCGAATTTGAAAAATCGAGAGAATTTATCACGCATTTTGAGGGCGAAGAGGTAGCGCTCAAAGATGCCAAACTCCTATCTGACGGCTCTTTGGATATAGACGGACGAAGAGTTTTTTCGCTCAGATAAATTTGCTTAAATTTAACGTAAAATTTAATATTTTCGCGAAATATCGGCCGGGACGAGCCGCGAAATTCTTTCAGAAATTTTAAAGCCGAAACTAAACTTGGACAAAGTAAGTTTTCTGTAGAATTAATCAGTTAAAAAACAAAAATTTGGAAAATTCTCATGTGTGAAATTATAACCATTGCAAACCAGAAAGGCGGCGTCGGGAAGACGACCACGGCGGTAAATTTGGCCGCATCGCTAGCGGTGGCTGAAAAAAAAGTCCTACTCATCGACATCGATCCGCAGGCAAACGCGACGACAGGCATGGGCTTTAGCAGAAACGACTACGAGTATAACATCTATCACGTACTCACAGGCCGTAAAAAGCTCTCGCAAATCGTACTAAAAACCGAGATCCCCACGCTTTTTCTAGCGCCATCAAACATCGGTCTGGTGGGCATCGAGCAAGAGCTAAGCGAACAGAGCAAAGACTGCCAAAAGATACTAAAAAGCAAGATCGAAGAGGTCGAGGGACAGTATGATTTTATCATCATCGATAGTCCTCCGGCGCTAGGCAGTATCACCGTAAACGCCCTAAGCGCTAGCGATAGCGTGATAATCCCGATCCAGTGTGAATTTTACGCGTTAGAGGGGCTTGCGCAAATTTTAAATACGGTCAAAATCATCAAAAAAACCATAAATCCAAAGCTAAATATAAAAGGCTTTTTGCCGACTATGTACAGCTCGCAGAACAATCTCGCTAAGGAAACCGTGGCAAATTTAAAGCAGCATTTTGAAAATAAGCTGTTTAAAACAAAAGACGGCGACGGAGACTTCGTCATAGTGCCGCGAAACGTAAAACTCGCCGAAAGCCCGAGCTTTGGAAAGCCTGTGATACTATATGACATAAAATCGCCCGGCTCGCAAGCGTACCAAAATTTAGCGTATTCGATCTTAGGGTAGAAGATGGCGAAGAGAAGTTTGGGGCGCGGACTGGGCGCTATACTAGAGGACGTCGAGCTTGCGTACAAAGCTGAGCTAAACGAGGGCAACAGCGATATAGTAAAGGATATCGATCTAGACCTGATCGTCGAAAACCCGTATCAGCCGCGTAAAAATTTCGACGAAACTGCGCTAAGGGAGCTTAGCGAAAGTATCAAAAGGCACGGGCTCATCCAGCCGATCATCGTCATAGAAAAAGACGGCGGATATATGCTGATCGCGGGCGAGAGGAGATTTCGCGCGACTAAGCTGCTTGGCGAAAGCAAGATAAAGGCTATAGTCGCCGACATCGAGAGTCAAAGCCTGCGCGAGCTAGCCCTCATAGAAAATATCCAAAGAGAGGACCTAAATCCGATCGAGCTTGCAAATTCTTATAAAGAGCTCATAGACGAATATAAAATCACTCAGGATGGGCTCGCAAACATTATCCACAAAAGCAGGGTTCAGATAACAAATACGATGCGACTTTTGAGTCTTAGCGCCGTGACGCAAGAATATATAAAAGAAGGCAAACTAACGCAAGGGCACGCTAAAGTCATCGTAGGTCTTGAGCCAAATGACGAAAAAACGGCGGTCGATACCATCATCGGGCAGCGCCTTAGCGTGCGCGAGACGGAAAATTTGGTAAAAAATTTAAAAAATAAATTGCCGCCCAAAGCAGTGCTTAAGTTAGATGAAAGATATCTTGAAAGACTAACGAATTTAAAAGAGATTTTTTCTAAATTTGACGTACCGGTTAAGATAAAAGGCAAAAAAATCACTATCGAATTTGATGAAATAGCTGATATCGATAGGCTAATAAACAAGATAAAATAAAAATATTTCTTTAAATTTAGCTTGTTTTATCCTTTTTTTTTGTAAAATAAGCACGGTTTTATTATGCTTAAGAAAATATTAAACTTTAAGGAGATTTGATGTTGGAAATTAATTTGCCGCTAGTCGTCCTAACGGCAGTTATTTTTCTAGGGCTTATCGCCGTTTTAAATTCCATCCTTTACAAGCCTCTACTTAAATTTATAGACGCTAGAAACGATGCGATAAAAAACGACGAAGAGAGCGCTAGTAAAAATACGAGCGATCTTGGCGTGTACGAAGCGCAGATAGAACAGCTCATAGCTGCTGCAAGAAACGAAGCCGGCAAGATAAAGCAGGAGGCTATCAATGCCGCAAAAGACGCGGTCGCTAAGATAGTCAGCGAAAAGCGCGGAGTTTTGGAGGCCGATTATGACGCATTTATCCAAAATTTAAACGCTCAAAAGAGCGATTTTAGAGCTGATTTACAGCAAAAATTGCCTGAACTTCAAGCTGCTTTAAAAGCAAAACTCGCAAGGATTTAATATGAAAAGCAAAATTTTACTTTTATTATGTCCTTTTGTTTTGATGGCGGACGGCGGATACGACATCGTACCTAGAACGATAAACTTTATCGTTTTTGCTGCAATTTTGTATTATTTCATAGCAAACCCTATCAAGAACGCATATAAGGGAAGAATCGCCGGTATTGCGGCAAGACTTGATAATATCGAGCAAAAACTAAAAGACTCAAAAGCCAAAAAAGACGACGCTCTAAGACGCGTAGAAGAGGCTAAAGCAAATGCCGCTAGCCTAGTAGAGACCGCTAGAAAAGAGGCCGTTTTGATCTCTGAGCGCATCAAAGAAGAGACTAGACAAGAGGTCGCAAATCTGGAAAAAAGTTTCCAAGATCAAAAAGAATTTGAAAAAAGACGCATGGTTAAGTCCGTCGTAGGCGAAATTTTAAATGAAATCTTCGCAAGCGACAGCGTTAAAATGGATCAAAGCGAGCTTATCAATATCATGCTTAAAAGGGTCGGCTGATGAAAGAACTTATCGCAAAAAAATACGTAAAAGCTCTAGTTAGCGACCTTAGCAAGGATGAGTTTAATAACTTTACCGCTAAGTTACAAGAGATCACAAACGCATTCGCAAATGAAAAATTTCAAAACATCATCGTTTCGCCGAATTTAAAAAATAGCCAAAAAGCCGATTTCGTCCTATCTTTAGTCGGTGAGGCGGATCAAAAATTTGTAAATTTTATAAAACTGCTCGGCGAAAACAAAAGACTTGATATTTTGCCTAACATCGTTTCGGAGCTTTTAGCGCAAAAATCAAAAATGGACAATGTTTTTTACGGTAAAATTTACGGCGGCTCGCAGATCAGCCAGGCTCAAATTTCAGAGCTTGAAAACAGCTTTTCTAAGAGATTTAACGCAAAAATCATTTTAGAGCCGGTAAAAAGCGATTACAATGGTATTAAGATAGAGCTAGACGATTTGGGCGTGGAGGCTAGCTTTTCGGTAGATAGGCTAAAAGCCCAAATGAGCGAATACATATTAAAAGCAATATAAAGGAGAAAAAGCGTGAGTGCAAAAATAAAAGCAGATGAAATCAGCGCCATCATCAAGGAAAGGATTGAAAATTTCAGCCTTAACGTCGATGTAAACGAGACGGGCAAGGTTATATCCGTAGCCGACGGCGTTGCTAACGTTTACGGCCTAAAAAATGTTATGGCCGGCGAGATGGTCGAGTTTGAGAACGGCGAAAAAGGCATGGCTCTAAACCTAGAGGAAAGCAGTGTCGGTATCGTTATCTTGGGTAAAACGGACGGTATCAAAGAGGGTTCGAGCGTAAAACGCCTAGCTAAACTTTTACGCGTCCCTGTCGGCGATGCTTTGATAGGCCGCGTCGTAAATTCGCTTGGCGAGCCGATAGACGCTAAGGGCCCGATCGAAGCTAGCGAGACTAGATTCGTCGAGGAAAAAGCAAAAGGCATCATGGCTAGAAAGAGCGTTCACGAGCCGCTTCAAACGGGCATCAAGGCTATTGACGCGCTAGTGCCGATCGGCCGCGGGCAACGCGAGCTCATTATCGGCGACCGCCAAACTGGTAAAACTACAGTTGCTATAGATACCATCATCAACCAAAAAGGTCAAGATGTTATTTGTATTTACGTAGCGATTGGACAAAAACAATCAACGGTCGCGCAAGTCGTTAAAAAGCTCGAAGAGTACGGCGCTATGGAGTACACTATCGTGGTAAATGCAGGCGCTTCCGATGCTGCTGCACTTCAGTATCTAGCTCCTTATGCCGGCGTAACTATGGGCGAATATTTTAGAGATAACTCTCGCCACGCTCTAATCATCTATGACGATCTTTCAAAACACGCTGTCGCATACCGCGAAATGAGCTTGATTCTTCGCAGACCGCCGGGCCGCGAAGCTTATCCGGGCGACGTTTTCTACCTACACTCTCGCTTGCTAGAGCGCGCATCTAAGCTAAACGATAAGCTAGGGGCAGGTTCTCTCACGGCTCTTCCTATTATCGAGACGCAAGCTGGCGACGTTTCGGCGTATATTCCGACAAACGTTATTTCTATCACCGACGGTCAAATTTTCCTTGAGTCCGATCTATTTAACTCAGGTATTCGTCCTGCGATCAACGTCGGTCTTTCGGTTTCTCGCGTCGGCGGCGCAGCTCAGATAAAAGCGACCAAGCAAGTTTCGGGAACCTTAAGACTTGACCTTGCGCAATACCGCGAACTTCAAGCGTTTGCACAATTTGCGAGCGACCTTGACGAGAGCTCGAGAAAACAGCTTGAGCGCGGTCAAAGGATGGTCGAGGTGCTAAAACAGCCTCCTTATAGCCCGCTTGCCGTTGAAAAGCAAGTCGTTATCATCTTTGCCGGTACAAAAGGCTATCTAGACGATATTCCGACCGTAGCCGTTACAAAATTTGAAGCTGAGCTTTATCCTTATATAGAGGCGAAATATCCTGAAATTTTTGAACAAATTCGAACCAAAAAAGCACTTGACAAAGAGATCGAGGAGCTTTTGCATAAGGCGCTAAAAGACTTTAAAGCGACGTTTGCCGCTAACTAAGGCTAGAATATGTCAAATTTAAAAGATATAAAACGAAAGATCAAGAGCGTCCAAAATACCCAAAAGACGACGCGTGCGATGAAGCTGGTATCTACGGCTAAACTTCGCAAAGCTGAAGAAGCAGCTCGTCACTCTAGGGTTTATGCGCTCAAGATCAACGAAGTTTTATCTGAAATCGCCTATAAGATCAATCAATATCGCTCCGTAAACGCCGAGAGTAAATTTTTCGACGTTAAGGAGAATATCGAGAAGGTCGATATTATATTCGTCACCGCAGACAAGGGGCTTTGCGGCGGTTTTAATATTCAGACCATCAAAACCGTTAGAAATATGATTAACGAATTTAAGGCGAAAAAAGTAAAGATAAGACTTCGCGCGGTAGGCAAAAAAGGTATAGAATTTTTTAGCTTCCAGGGTATAAATTTGCTTGAAAAATATGTCGGCGTGAGCTCGTCTCCAACCTATGAGAAAGCTCAAAATATCATAAAAGACGCGATAGACGACTTTATAAGCGGTGCGACTGATAAAGTTATTTTGGTACATAACGGCTATAATAATATGATCTCTCAGCAAATTCGCATAAACGACATCGTGCCGGTCGAGCCGCCGAAACTCGTCGAAGTTGAGACGAATTCTTTGATGGAATTTGAGCCGAGTGACGACGGTAAAATTTTAAACGAACTACTTACGAAGTATTTCGAGTATAGTATGTATTATGCTTTAGTAGATAGCCTCGCGGCCGAGCATAGCGCCAGGATGCAGGCGATGGATAACGCGACCAACAACGCCAAAGAGCGCGTCGCGCAGCTAAAACTATCGTATAACAAGGCTCGCCAAGAGTCTATCACCACTGAGCTTATCGAGATCATCAGTGGCGTCGAATCAATGAAATAATTAAGGAGTATGGATGAAAGGTATCATTTCTCAGGTAATGGGTCCGGTAGTCGACGTCGATTTCACGGATTATTTACCCAAGATCAACGAAGCCGTCGAAGTAAATTTCGAGGTTGAGGGCAAGCAAAATAGACTTGTACTAGAGGTTGCCGCGCACCTTGGCGATAACCGCGTAAGAACTATCGCTATGGACATGAGTGAAGGCTTAACTAGGGGCCTTGAGGCTACGGCTTTAGGTGCGCCTATTAGCGTTCCGGTCGGCGAAAAAGTTTTGGGAAGAATTTTTAACGTCGTCGGCGATCTGATTGATGAGGGCGAGGGCGTAGAATTTGACAAAAAATGGTCTATTCACCGCGATCCTCCGCCATTTGAAGAGCAAAGCACGAAGAGCGAAATTTTTGAAACGGGCATCAAAGTAGTTGACCTTTTAGCTCCTTACGCAAAGGGCGGTAAAGTCGGACTATTCGGCGGTGCCGGCGTCGGTAAGACGGTTATTATCATGGAGCTGATCCACAACGTTGCGTTTAAACACAGCGGTTACTCCGTATTTGCTGGCGTCGGCGAGCGAACGCGTGAAGGAAACGACCTTTATCACGAGATGAAAGAAAGTAATGTTTTGGATAAAGTCGCCTTGTGCTACGGTCAGATGAATGAGCCGCCGGGGGCAAGAAACCGTATCGCTCTAACAGGTCTTACAATGGCTGAGTACTTCCGCGACGAGATGGGACTTGACGTTTTGATGTTTATCGATAATATCTTCCGTTTCTCTCAGTCTGGTGCAGAGATGTCGGCGCTTCTTGGGCGTATTCCGTCAGCCGTTGGTTATCAGCCGACTTTGGCGAGCGAAATGGGTAAATTTCAAGAGAGAATTACGTCAACTAAAAAGGGTTCGATCACATCGGTTCAGGCTGTTTATGTTCCTGCGGACGACCTTACCGACCCGGCTCCTGCGACCGTTTTTGCGCATCTTGACGCAACTACCGTTCTAAACAGAGCTATTGCGGAAAAGGGAATTTATCCTGCGGTTGACCCGCTTGATTCGACATCAAGAATGCTGGATCCTCAAATTTTGGGCGGTGAGCACTATAAAGTAGCTCGCGGCGTGCAGGCGGTTTTACAAAAATATAAAGACCTTCAAGACATCATCGCGATCCTCGGTATGGACGAACTTAGCGAAGAAGATAAGGTTACTGTCGACCGCGCTAGAAAGATAGAGAGATTCTTATCTCAGCCGTTCTTCGTTGCCGAGGTATTTACGGGAAGTCCTGGTAAATACGTAAGTCTTGAGGAGAATATCGCCGGCTTTAAGGGAATTTTGGAAGGCAAATATGATGATTTGCCGGAAAACGCATTTTATATGGTAGGAAACATCGACGAGGCGATAGCAAAAGCTGAAAAACTTAAAGCCTAAATTTAAAGGAAAAAGTAATGAATAAATTACATTTAGAAATCGTTACGCCTGAGGGTTTAGTGTTTTCAAACGATATCAAAAGCGTAGTTTTGCCGGGTAGCGAGGGGGAGTTTGGGGTTTTACCCGGACATGCCTCGCTTATATCGCTTTTAAAAGCCGGCGTTATAGACATCGAGAGCGAAGATAAAAGCCATGATGCCGTCGCGATAAACTGGGGATATGCCGAGATAAACGAGGGCAAGGCGACCATCCTTGCCGACGGCGCCGTTCACGTGTCGGGAAATTCCGAGAGCGAGATAGCAAATTCATTGCAAAAGGCTAAGGATTTGATCGCTAGCATGAGCAGCGAGAATAACGCTATGGCCGCTGCCGTAGCAAAACTAGATAGTATGGCTCGGACAAGATAGTGGCTGGGCTTGATATCTTTTTGAACTACTTATCAAGAAGTAGTTTTATTACTATATTCGTACTTAGTTGGCTCTCTTTTTATTTCATAATAAGCCTTACCATACTTTTATCCCGTATGGCGGGGCTTGGCTCATGGCAAAAAAAAGAGCAAAATGCGCTTGAGTCGCTACTAATGGGCGGCTCTAAGTATACTCTAAACGACTCGGTTTTAAAAAGATTCGTAAGCGGCTCCGTATCTAAAGAAAAGCTTTCGGTCGCCGTTAGTATTTCGGAGAGAAATGCGACTAGCGGTATCACTTGGCTTAGTATTATCGCTTCCACCTCGCCTTTCATCGGACTTTTCGGTACGGTTGTATCCATCTTGGAGACATTTTCTCAGCTCGGTCAAGGCGGAGGAAATGCTTCGCTAGGCGTTATCGCTCCAGCTATCAGCGAGGCCCTCGTGGCTACCGGAGCAGGTATATTCGTAGCTATTCCGGCTTATACCTTTAGCTTGCTTATCAAACGAAAAGCTTATGAGCTCATGGGCGTCATCAGGCGCGAAGTCGACATCCTCGTAACGCTTAAAGAAGATCAATGATAAATCTCGACGAAACTCCGGAGCTAAACATAACTCCGCTCGTGGATATCATGCTTGTTTTGCTAGCGATTCTTATGGTTACGACGCCTACTATCGTTTACGAGGAGCAAATTTTACTACCGGACGGCTCAAAAACCAAAACATCCTCGGCTCAAAGGAAAGATTTGACCGTCATAGTGGATGCTGCAAAAAAGGTTAGGATCGATCAAAGCACTATGGATCTACGCGAGCTTCCCGACAACATCGTGCTTATCGGCGCAAAATACGATAAAAACTCGCCCGTATACATCAAAGCTGATAAAAGCCTCATATACGACGATGTGATGTTTGTTCTAAAGAGCGTAAAAAACGCAGGCTTTACAAAGGTAGCGCTCCAGACTAATGGATAAATTTGATCTCAAATTTAACACCTCCGGCTATTTCCTACTATCGGCTTTTCTTTACCTTTGTATCATAAGCGGTATTTTTATTAAGCTTACTTACTTTAAGGAAGAGCCGAAAAAATACACCGATACAAAAGATGCGTTTATGGATATTATGATAGTTGAGCGCGAGCCCGACATCACCGTAAAAGCGCCCGAGCCCAAAAAAGAGATCGTAAAAGAAGAAAAGCCCCAGCCTGTAAAAAAAGAGGAAGAGGTTAAAAAAGAAGAACCTAAACCGGACACCACAAACAAGCCGCCTGAGCCAGATCCCGCACCGCCAGAACCTGAAGAAAAAAAGGTTGAAGAGCCAAATTTAAAGGATCTATTTGGTAGTATTGATACCTCTAAGCTAAAAGAGGATAAGGTTACGAAGAAAAAAGAACAGCCAAAAGAGCAGAGTCGCAAAAAACCTGAAAAAGTCCAGATAACAAGCCAGCAAAAAAAGGCTAGCGACGTGATAAATGCGCTTACTTTGGACCAGGTTGCCAAAACTCCAAAGTCGCAAATGACCGGCGAATACAATGAATATTTCGGCATGATTAGCAGAATTTTGCAGAATAAATGGAGCGCTTATAAGGCTGATTCTAGCGATGAGGCAGAGGTTGAGATCGTCATCGACATTGACGGATCGTTTAGTTACGATATAAAAAAGTTATCGTATAATAGCGAATTTAATAACAAAGTTAGGGATTTCTTGCAAAGTATGACTTTTGAGAAATTTCCGCCGCCTACTCAGATAGGCAGAGCCGTTAGGCTCGGAACTAAACTGGAAGACAAACTAGAATAACGGAGGAAAAATGAAGAAAATTTTACTTTTTCTTGCTTTTGCCAGTTGGCTTTTTGCCGTTGACGCCACCATTTCGGTCGTTAACAAAGGCTTAGCCCTACCAAAAATCGTGCTTCAAGATGCCACAACGGCCGTCGGCGATCAGGCTTTTAAGAGCAAATTTCATAAAATCATGCTGGGCGACTTAAAGGTTAGCTCTGATTTTGAGGTCGTGGACGAGTACATTGCAAGTAGTTATGAAGGCGACTCAAATACGAATGTCATGAGCGAAAAGGGCGCGCAGCTTATATTTAGATATGTGCTTGAGGGTTCTCCAAACTCGCCCCTCAGTCTTAGAGTTAAGCTCATAAATGCAAAAACGGCGACTACTCAGTACGAGAAAATTTACAATATGAACGACGGAGCAAAGTATCCGTTTATCGCGCATAAAGCGATAGTGGAGCTAATAAACGAGCTAAAAATGCCTCCTGTTAATTGGATGGAGAAATTTATCATTTTTGCTAAAGGAACAGGCTCTAAGCAAAGCGAGATCGTCATAGCCGACTATACTCTAACTTATCAAAAAGTACTTGTGCGAGGCGGTTTGAATATATTTCCTAAATGGATAGGAGCCGACCAGAGTGCGTTTTACTACTCTGATTACAGCGGTAAAAATTTAGTTCTTTACAGATACGATGTCGCAAGCGGCCAAAAAATTAAAATTTTAGATAGCAAGGGCGGTATGCTTATAGCCTCCGACGTTAGCCAAAACGGAGATAAAATTTTGCTAACTATGGCTCCGCAAGATCAGCCTGATATCTATATATACGATCTAAATTCAAAAAGACTATCTCAGGTAACCAACTATAGCGGCATAGACGTTAACGGCAACTTCGTTGACGGCGACAGACGCGTAGTTTTCGTTTCTGATAGACTCGGCTATCCTAACGTTTTCGCGCAAAATGTAGATGGAAGCGGTTTTGAGCAGTTGGTCTATCACGGCAAAAACAACAACTCCGTCAGCACCTATCAGAACTATATAGTTTATTCTAGTAGAGAAGACGGTAAGAGTAGCTTTGGAACGAGAGATTTTAACATTTATATGATCTCTACGCAGACCGATTACATTAGACAGCTCACCGCAAGCGGTAAAAATTTATACCCTAGATTTTCTAGTGACGGACAAAGCGTAGTGTTTATTAAAGAGCTTGGCGGCCAGAGTTCTCTTGGTATAATTCGCGTAAATGAGAACAAAAGTTTCCAATTTCCATTAAAAATCGGTAAAATTCAGTCTATTGATTGGTAATATTTAGTAAATTTTATGATATAATCACGTTAAATTTCTACAAAAGGATGAAAATGAAAAAAGTAGTTTTAACTTCTGCTGCTATTGCAGCTTTATTGTTGAGCGGTTGTAGCTCTAAAAACCCTGAAGTTGATATGAGCGCTGACGCTAATCAAAATATGGGCGGTATGAACTCAAGCGATAACATGATGAGCGATAGCGAGAGATTGCAACAATTAATTTCAAGCATCGAAGGTCAAGTTCAAACTGTATACTTTGACTTTGACAAATTTAACATCAAAGGCGACATGCAGTCTGCTATCAACACAAACGCAGGTCTATTTAATCAATCAGAAGCTCAGGCTCTTTCTGTAAAAGTAGAGGGTAACTGCGACGAGTGGGGTACAGACGAGTACAACTATGCACTTGGTCTAAAAAGAGCAAAAGCTGCTAAAGACGCGCTTGTAAAACAAGGCGTTGCAGCTGACAGAATCACGGTTGTAAGCTACGGCGAAAGCAATCCTGTTTGCACAGACAAAACAAAAGCTTGCGACGCTCAAAACAGACGTGCTGAATTTAAAGTTCTTCCATAATTAGATTTATGACGAATTTAAAAACTTTCGTGGCTCTTTTTATAGGAGCCACTCTCTCTTATTCCGCTTCCAATGAAATTTCGGTATTTGATGCTGGAAATTTGGACAGCTCTAGTCCCTACGGTTTGACTGATAATGAAAAAACTTTTCTAAAAAACAAGCAAAACGTAGAAAATCTAAGTAGAAATATGGGCGACGTCGAGTCAAATTTAAATGCCATACAAGAGCGTTTAGAAGGCTTGCAGAGCGTACTAGACGGACTAAACTCAAGAATGTCTAGAATAGAAAAAAGACTAAACGATATCGAAGGAAACGACGGAAATTCTACCGCAAAAAGTGATTTTGACGAGCTTAAAAAATACGTAGAAGAAAGCCGAAAAATACAAGAGGCCAACAACGCTAAAATCACCAAAGCCCTTAAGGATATGGGTGCTTTGATAGATAAGAGCAACGCTGCGCCTGCTACCACAAAAAAAAACGATGAAGACAAGCCGGTAGCTAGCAATAGCCCAGCCGCTGCTGAGCCACAAGCTCCGAAAATTGATTTTACCAAACAAAAAAATCAAGATGTAGCAAGCGAAGCTAAAAAGCTATTTGACGCAGGCAAGCTCGATGATGCAAAGGCTAGATACGAATATCTTTTAAGTAAAGATCATAAGCCTGCGATGGCGAATTTTTATCTCGGCGAGATAGCGTATCAGCAAAAAGCTTACAACAACGCCATAAAATACTACCAGCAAAGTATCCAGCTCTACGACAAGGCCGAGTATACACCAAAGCTTCTTTATCACACTGCTATTAGCTTTGATAAGATAAAAGACACGGCAAGTGCTAATAAATTTTACAAAGCACTAAAACTAGGCTATCCGGACAGTAAAGAAGCCAAAGCCGCACCTACTCGAAACTAAAACATTCTTTAATAAATTTAACGATATAATCACGTTATTTTCATAAATAGGAGAAGAACGTGAAAGAACAAGTTATAGCTATGTTTTATGAGCTAAAAGACGCAAAAACGGGCGAAATTTTAGAGTCCAATATGCAAGTAGGGCAAGAAATTTCCTTTTTAACAGGTCGCGGACATATCATCGAGAAACTAGAAGAAGAGGTTACTAAACTAGAAAAGGGTGAAACTAAGGTTATTGTTATTCCGGCTGCTCAGGCTTGTGGCGAGTACGACTCTAGCGCCGTTCAGATGCTACCTAAAGAGCAATTTGCTGGCATCGAGCTAAAAGAGGGCATGGAGCTTTTTGGTCAAGGCGAGCACGGCGAGAGCGTGCGCGTGATAGTAAAATCTATCGGCGAGGACGACGTAACGGTTGATTTTAACCACCCTTACGCAGGCAAAGATTTAGAGTTTAAAGTTCAAATTTTCGATAAACGCGACGCCACTCCGGATGAGATAGCCACGGGCATGGTAGCCGGCGCTCACACGTGCGGATGCGGCGGGCATGATCACGACCATCATCACGGCGAGGGCAGTTGCTGCGGAGGCCACGGCCATCATGAGCACAAAGAAGGCGGTTGCTGCGGCGGACACGGTCATCACCACGATGACGGCGGATGCGGTTGCCACTAAGAGGACCTAGATGAGAGCGGCGTTTATATTTCCGGGACAAGGCTCGCAAAGCATCGGCATGGGTAAGGAAATTTACGAAAATTTCCGCCCGGCCGCTGAGCTTTTACAAAATGCAAGCGATAGCCTAAAAATCGACTTTTCAAATCTACTTTTCAACGAAAACGACCTCATAAACAGGAGCGAATTTACCCAGCCCGCCATCGTTTTAAACTCGCTTATGTGCTATCTCGCGCTAAAGCAAAGTGCAAATTTAAAGCCTAAATTTGCACTCGGCCACTCTTTGGGCGAGTTTAGCGCACTTGCGGTTAGCGGCGCGTTTGATTTTGTTGATGCGCTTAGGATCGTAAATTTGCGCGGTAAATTTATGCAAGAGGACTGTGTGGGCAAAGACGTGACGATGAGCGTTATTTTGGGCCTTAGCGACGAGACGGTAGAGCAAATTTGCAAAAACGCTCAGGCGGACGGCCATCAAATTTACGCCGCGAACTACAACTGCGACGGTCAGATCGTGATCGCGGGACTAAAAGAGGATATCGCCAAATTTGAGTCAGCGTTTAAAGAAGCGGGCGCCAAGCGCGTACTACCCCTAAACATGTCCGTCATCAGCCACTGCCCGCTTTTAAAGAGCGCTAGCGAGAAGCTAACGGCGCAGCTAGAGCCAGCGTTGGCCGCTAAATTTGACCCAGTCGTTTCAAACGCGTCGGCGAAGCCTTACGGCTCAAAAGACGAAGCGCTAAATTTGCTAAAAGCCCAGCTAGTTAGCCCCGTTTTATACAAACAAAGCATCAAAAGCATCGAAGACGGGGTCGATATATTCGTGGAGTTCGGCGGTAGCGTGCTAAAAGGCATCAACAAAAAAATCACCGAAAAGCCGACCTTTAGCGTCACTGATGTTAGCAGCCTTGAAGAGCTTTTAAAGGAGCTTAAATGATAGCAATCTTAGGCGCGATGCGCGAGGAGGTTGCTCCTCTGCTTGAGCGTATCAAGGACTATAAAGAGGTTAAGCACGCAAATAACGTATTTTACCTCGCAAATTTCGGCGGCAAAGAGCTTGTGATCGCCTACTCTAAGATCGGCAAGGTAAACGCCGCTCTGACCGCAAGCGCAATGATAGAAAAATTCGGCGCCGGCAAGCTACTTTTTACCGGCGTCGCAGGCGCGCTAAATCCAAATTTGAAAATCGGCGATATGCTTTACGCGACTAGTCTAGTGCAGCATGACGTCGATATCACGGCGTTTGGACACCCGCACGGCTACGTGCCCGAGACCAGTATCTTTATCAAAAGCGACGACGCACTAAATGCGTTAGCCTCTAGCGTCGCGGCCGAAAAAGGCATCGAGCTAAAAGGCGGCATCATAGCCACGGGCGATCAGTTTATCTGCGATAATGCGAAAAAAGAGTGGCTAAAAGCAACCTTCAAAGCCGATGCGGCCGAGATGGAGGGCGCTAGCGTGGCGCTAGTTTGCGAGAGTCTGGGCGTACCGTTTTTCGTGCTTCGCGCCATCAGCGACGAGGCGGGCGGCAGCGCAGAGTTTGACTTCGATAAATTTTTACAAGACTCGGCAAACGTCAGCGCGCTGTTCATGCTCGCGATGATCGAGCGGCTATGATAGAGCTTAGCAAGCGGCTGCTGCGCCAGGTCGGGCAGACTAACGCCAGATACCGCATGGTGCGCGGCGGCGATAAAATTTTGCTCGGTCTTAGCGGCGGCAAAGACAGCCTCGCGCTCGCGCACGTGCTAAAACATATGCAAAACGTCACGCCCGAAAAATTTGAGTTTAAGGCCGTGACGCTAAGCTACGGCATGGGCGAGGACTACGCCTATCTCACGCGCCACTGCGCCGAGCACGGCATCGAGCACGACGTGATCGATAGCTCGATCTTTGAGATATCAAAGGACAAGATCCGCAAAAACTCCAGCTTTTGCAGCTTTTTCTCGCGTATGAGGCGCGGCTATCTCTACACTTACGCGCTCGAGCACGGCTTTAACAAGCTCGCCATCGCCCACCACCTCGACGACGCGGTCGAGAGCTTTTTTATGAATTTTACTTATAACGGCGCGCTACGAACGCTTGCCCCCAAATACGTCGCGGCAAACGGTATCGAGGTTATCAGGCCGTTTATATTCGTGCGCGAAAGGCAGCTACGCGAAAACGCCGTGCGAAACGGGCTTACGGTTATCGGCGACGAGGCGTGTCCGGCGATGCGATTTGATATCAAGATGCCTCACGCTAGAGCCGAAACTAAGGAGCTTTTGGCAAATTTAGAAAAGCAAAATCCAAAGTTTTTCGTCTCGCTAAAGGCCGCTTTTGAAAACATCCACAGCGATACGTTTTTCGCCGCTGGGGCGCAAAATTTGACCGACGAGGAGTGAGAACTCGTCAAATTTAGCTTAAATTTGACCGCTCTTTCGGTCAAATTTGACTTTTGCCGGTCTGGTTTCCCCTTGCTCCCGCCGCGCCATAAGCGATCTATTGTTATCGCTCTGCGGCATCTTTGCTCCTTAATTTTTGGATTAGTTTATTGGATATTAGCTTTTCTTTGTCTTGACTACTTATGTTGGCGTCGATATAGATCACCTTAGCGGGGTTATTTTTATGCGCTTCTAAAAACCGCAGTACATTCTCTCGCCTTTCTTCTTCATTTGTCCATTTTACAAAAGATTCGGTATCTTTAAATGTAGCATTTTCGTCCAAACAGTGTTTAGAGTAAAAATTTATCGTATCGTCAAATCTTTTTATTTGTTCGAGATTTGGCGGCTTTGGTTTGTATTGCAAAAGACCGTCTTCATATAGTAGCGAATAAGGAGCATATTTGTATTTATCATACTTTTTCTTTATCTTTTCTTCGGACTCTTCGTCTCTGCCTTGATTCATTTTATAGATATAGCCTTCCTTTGCCGCAGTAAAAACTCCAACTTTATCGTGACACTTTTTATACGCCCCTTTCAGCTCCTCGCTAGTAGGTTGCCCCGAAACGTTGTTGTCTAGTAGTAAATTTAGCATAGGTTCGTAGTTTGGTATTATGCTCAGTCTGTCAAAGCAGTCAAATTCTTCATATCTTTGGGCATTAAATTTACATTCGGGCTTATATCCCAGCTCAAAAAACATTTTTGAAATTTCCAGTAGATTATTGGATATGACGTAGTGAAATGGTTCTACTGCGTCCTTTGAGTCGATATCCATAAAACCGTAATTTATATGTACGTCGTCTTTATCTATCACTATACTATCTATCAAGGCATATACTGCGTGGGTTAGATAAAACTGCACCGCCTTGACTTCCTCAAGCCTTACTCCGCTATCAAGCAGCAGCTTAACGGTCTTTGTCGAGTTGTTTTCTATGGCGTAGGCCAGGGGCGAGAGTTTGTAGTTATCTTTCGCATGAGCGTTTGCGCCCATCTCCATGAGTCTTTTTGCCGTGGTTTCGTCGTCGTAAAAGCTAGCGTATATCAGCGGCGTCGTGTTTGCCTTCATCTTTACGTCGGCGCCAAGCCCGTTTCTTGTCATAAAATTTAAAATCTTATCCGTATCTTTTAGCCTCAGCAAATTTCTTAAAGCGTTAAGGGTGGCGTTGTTCTCCTCGTATTCGTCTATATCCCAGTATCTAAAAGCAAAGTCGTCTATCTCCTCTTGCGTTACGTATTTGGCTAGCTCGGAGTTTGGATCTATCTTAGTATCGGGAGTGACGGTAAAATGAGTAAGGCGAGATAGCTTTTCGTAGAGGAAATTTATAAAAACGACGAGGAAAAGAGCGGCAAAGCCGAGTGCGAATCTTTTCAAATTTATCCCTTAAATCAAATTTGCGAAATATTAGCCAAAACCCGGTAAAGAGGTGGTAAATTTGATGAAATTTGAGCCGATAAATTTGGATATCGGTAGCAGGGCGCGACAAGATCCGTCCGCATCAAATTTGAGCGGGTTAAATTTGAAAGCAAACTCTGGCAAGTCAAATTTGAAACGCCAAATTTACTCAAAGCCCCTGAAGCAAAATAGAGTAGAGCGCGTCTATCTCGTCATCGTCAAGCAGCAGCGTAGAGCGCTCGCTAAAGAGCATTTTTATCTTTTCTATCGCAAAACCCTTTTGCGCGGCGCAGTGCTCGTGGGCGGGCAGGAAGCTCCTGGCTAGCGCAACTCTATCCTCCACGGGCTCGTCGCAGATAAAGCAAAAAAGCTCGTCGTGTAGCCTACCCTCGGCCTCTAAAATACGCACGTAGCTCTCGATGAGTAGGCGTTTGGGGGCGCCTCTATCAAAGCGCGAGGCGCAAAGCTCAAGCTCGCGAAAATACACCTCGTCTATCTGCTCGACGTCTCGCAGGTGTGCGTAGAGTAGGCGCATAAACTGCTGCCACGCGAGTAGCCGTTCGCGCGAGAGTAGCCAGCGGTAGCCTAGGTGCAGGACGCTGCGAAGGTGCGGGAGGAAGTTTTCGCCGCCTTCGAGCTCGAAGTCGATCTTGTAGCCTTGCAGGACGTTTGAGTGGCGCGCGCCGTAGAAGCGGTAGGATTTGACTAGCAGCGAGGGCGTGAGGATGTAGACGAGTAGGTCCTCGTCGCGTACTTTTTGCGTGTGCAGGATGTAGCCTTGCATGGTTAGAAAAAGGCTTGGATTTTTTGGCGCAGGGTTTCCGGCTCGGCGATGTGGTTTATCTCTTCGCGAAAGGCGCTTGCGCCGTCTATACCTTTGGAGTAGCGGTGTAGGTGCTTGCGAAATATCGCCGCTCCGTGCTCGCCGTAGTGCTCGATCATCGCGTCAAAATGCGCCAAGATGATCGCCTTTTTCGTCGCCGCGTCGATGCTGCCGCCCGTCTTTATCTCGTGGAAAACCCACGGCTTGCCGATGCAGGCGCGTCCTATCATTAGCGCGTCGGCGTTGGTTAAATTTAACGCGTCGGTCGCATTTTCGGGCGAGATGTCGCCGTTTGCGATGACGGGGATGGTTACTGCCTCTTTGGCTCGGCCGATCGCGGCGTAATCTACCGCTGCCGTGTAGCCGCCCGCTCTCGTGCGTCCGTGAAATGCGATGTAGTCAGCTCCGGCGTCCTGTGCGGCGATGGCTAAAATTTCGGGTATTTTCTCGTCAAAGCCTAGGCGTAGTTTGACGCTAGTCATTTGCTTGTTTGAGGTTTTCTTGATAGTTTCTACGATGCGTTTTAGGTTCGAGATATCTTTTAGCAGAGCAGAGCCTGCGGACTGTTTGACGACCTTTGGCACTGGGCAGCCGCAGTTTAGATCGATACCGTCGATGCCTTCGATACCGTTTAAAATTTCCACCGCTTTTTTGACGATGTCTGCGTCGCTGCCAGCTATCTGCACGATATAGGGCGTTTCAAGCGGCGATTTTTTGAGCATCTCAAGCGTTTTGCTACCCTCGTAGACTAGGGCGTTTGCGCTTATCATCTCGCTTACGGTCACGTCGCAGCCAAACTGCTTGACCACGCTTCTAAGCGGCAGATCCGAAAAGCCCGCGAGCGGAGCTAGAAAAAGCGGCTTTTTTGAAAAATCTATCAGCAATGCGCGTACTTGAAAAATAGATCTGTCGGGACGTTTTTGCCGTTTTGTCTGAGGTATAGCAAGGTGCGGAAATTTTGATATTCGCCGGCTTCAAGGCCTGCTAAAACCTCCTGCGCGCGCTCTAGCATCTCAAACTCAAACAGCAGATAGACGTATGCTTCCTGGGCCTCTTGGCGTTCGTTTTTAAGGCGCTCGAAGATGCCAATGATAGCGTCCGGAGCGATTTTGCTTTTTAGCGTCGCGGCGCTGATACCAAAGCTGTCTTTTGAAATTTTATCCGAATTTAACAGCTCCAAAATCTCGTCGTTACTCAAATTTATCTCGTCTTTGGCAAAGCGGGCGATTAGTGTCATGATCTCTTTTTCGTCCAGATCGGGAGCAAATTTTTTGATATCGGCGAGCGAGCCTAAATTTATTAGCTTTTGCCTTGCTTTGCGGACTATTTCGCCCTGATCGCCCATAGGTTTTTTAAGCGTTTCTAGATAGTATCCATCCAAATTTGCTATTTTGTTTAGCTCGTTTTTGATAAAGAGCGGATTGTCCTTAGGTAGCTTAAATTTCTTTAGGTCGGCGACTTCGCCGTTTTTGACCGCGCGCATTATGTCTAGGACGTTTTGTAGCTCCTCGCCCTCGATATTTGCGTCTTTGTATCTATCCCACGGCGAGAGGATCCTAGCTATCTGGGACGGGATTTTATAAAAGTTCGTTTTAAAGTCTTTGTTCGTATCAAGGCCGAGTAAAATTTCCTTACTTAGGTCTCTATAGAATTTCTCGTCGTGCGATATTTTGCGTTTAAAGGCATAAAATTTAAACCCGTGATAGGCCATGTGAAGTACGCAAAATATCGTCAAAATCGCAGGCGGCAGTATCATCCAAACGGCGACGGGTAAATTTAACGTATACTCGGTGTCGCTGCCAAAGAGGGCAAATTTAAGATGAAGCTCGTAAGAGCCGCTCTCAAAAAGATAAACGATCGCGCCGACTACGACCAGGTAAAGCACGGCGCAAGCTATAAAACGTTTGATTTGCATGGCGTACCCCTATTTTGCGGTTTTTTCCACTATCTCGCGGCAGGTGATGCAGTATTTTGCGTGCGGCTTGACGCGCAGACGCGCCAGCCCGATCTCCTCCTCGCACATCTCGCAGATGCCGTAGGTTTTGTCGGCGATCTTTCGCAGCGAGACGTCGATCTCGGCTAGTTCTTGTCTTTGTTGAGCGCTGATTGATTGCTCTATGAGCTGATCGGCGTTTACGGAGGCGATATCAAACTCGTCGCTGACGCCGCTTTGGCGTAGTCCTGCCATCTCGTTTGACGAGTCTAAAATGTTTTTAGTTATCTGTGCTTTTCGCTCCAGTAAAAGTGCCTTAAACTGCTCCAAGTCGCTTTTACGCATTTTGTTCCTTTACTTGTGATATGGGTGGTTAGCGTTTATGCAAAGAGCTCTGAAAATCTGCTCGTGAAGCATAAGTTTTGCTATCTTGTGCGCCATCGTCATGCGGCTTAGGCTGACGACTGCGTCCGTTTTTTGTTTAAAATTTTGACTAAGCCCGTAAGCTCCGCCGATAAAAAACGAAATCTGAGCCTTGTCCGAGATTAGTTTAGCAAACTCCTCGCTGTTAAATTCGCGACCCGCTTCGTCAAGCGCCACGCAAAAGCCGTTTAAATTCGGCTCATAAACCTCGTCGTAAGCTTTTAGCGCCTCGTCTCGCCCCTTGCTTTGGGCTTTGGCGATTTTGTCGTTAAATATAACGACGTCTGAAATTTTGGCGAATTTCGACGACATCTTCGCGTACTCTTTGATCTCGTTTTCAAAATTTTCACGTTTTGACTTTTGGATGCAAAACACGGAAATTTCCAAATTTATTCCTCGTCGTCCAAATTTTGAGCGCTCGGCTGCTTGGCGGCGTAGGCCGGGTTGTTTGAGAGCAACCTTATCATATCGCTTAAAAACTGCTTATGCTCTTTGCGCTCGACTATGGCGTCTATTAGGCCGTGCTCTAGCAAAAACTCCGATCTTTGAAAGCCCTCAGGCAGATCGGCTCCGATTGTTTGTTTGATAACGCGCTGTCCGGCAAAGCCGATGAGAGCGCCCGGCTCTGCGATGATGACATCGCCCAGCCACGCAAAAGACGCGCTCACTCCGCCCATCGTAGGATCGGTTAAGACTGATATATAGGGCACCTTAGCCTCGTCAAGTAGCTTTAGAGCGGCGGAGGTTTTTGACATCTGCATTAGCGAAAACGTACTCTCCTGCATCCTCGCTCCGCCAGAAGCCGAAACGATGATTAGAGGCTGCTTTTTATCGAGCGATCTTTTTACGGCGCGCACGATCTTTTCGCCCTCGACCGAGCCTAAAGACCCGCCCATAAAGCCAAAATCAAAAACCGCCAGCTGTACGTTCATACCGTCGATCTTGGCCTCGCCGCAGATCACGGCCGAGCTTCTGCCCGTCTTTTCCTCGTTTTCGCTTATACGTTTTTTATAGGATTTTTTATCGACGAATTTGATTGGATCGACGGGCTTTAGCTTGGTGTCAAGCTCGACGAAACTGCCTTCGTCGCAGATCATCGCTATCCTCTTGTCGGCGGATAATCTCATGTGAAAACCGCACTTTGGACAGACGTTGAAATTTGCCTCGACCTCTTTGTAATACATCAGCGAGTGACAGCTGTCGCATTTGACCCAGTGCGCCGGAGCCTCGCTAGGAGCGGATTGTTGCTTTCTTGTTTTGGAAAAAATATCTAAAAAGCTCATGATTCCTACTTTTTAAAAAATTTAGGGATTATAGCCAAAGTTAGCTTATGTTTTGCTAGTCGGGTATTAAATTTACGCCGCGCGCTTTGGGGAGTAGGCGGGTAGAATCGCCGAAATTTACGCCGCCCTTTTTTGTGCTTTTTTTTTGGGGGGGGGGGGAAATTTAAATTTACACGGAGGCGATTTGCAAATTTGAGGTTAAATTTGAGAAATTTGACTGTGGCGCGTTTAAGCTTTGCGATCTAAATTTAAAGGCTCAAATTTGTAAAATTTAACTCAAATTTGACGAGGTATTAGCTTAAATTTGAGCCTTTAAATTTGCGGCTTACCACTCGATATAGGTTTTTGCCTTTTTTATATTCGAGATTTTTATCTTTAAAATTTGACCTTCGCTCTCAAACGATATCTCATCGTCGTCGGCGGATATGATTTTGCCTTTTAGCTTTTTATTTTCGCCGTCTACTTCGGCTGATATTTTAGCCAGTTCGCCGATACTTGAGATAAAATGACTCGGTTTTTCCAGCTTTCGCTCAAGTCCGGGCGAGCTAACCTCTAGCACGTAGTCTCCGCTAAGCGGCGGCTCGACGTCAAATATCGGCGAGAGTAGGCGCGAGACTTTTTCGCAGTCGTCTAAATTTACGCCGCCTGGCTTTGCGATATAGATCCTATAGATCGCTCTGCCGTTTTCGTTTGCAACCTCGACGTCATAGAGCTGCACGCCGCACTGTGAGATCAGATTTTCAAGATTTTGCATTTTTATTTAGATCCTCTGAGATTTTTTCAAACAAATCGTCCATATGGTTTTGGTACTCGAGCCTGTCGTCAAATTTAAAGTGAAAATTCGGCGCTCTATACCAGCCCTCGGCAGCCATGCAGTGATTTTGCAGATGCTTTGATACGCGTTTTAGGCGGTCTAGTATATAGGCCTGCTCGCGCTCGTCAAACATCATCTTATCGAGGTATACGAACGCGTCGTATCTGCCCTTTTTGCACTCGACGTCGGTTACGCAAAGTCCGCGTAAAAGCTCATCCTCAAGCGTAGATAGAGCCTCGGGTAGAAGCTCTTTTAGTACGCTTTGCGTGCGCAGGCGCTTTATTTCCGAGGGGTTCATAGGCTGGCTTGCTCCTCTACTTCTTTAAAGCTCTCGATGTAGTCGCCTTCTCTGATATCGTTATAGCCGTCGATACCTACGCCGCACTCAAAGCCGCGCGCTACCTCTCTCACGTCGTCTTTGAAGCGTTTGAGCGAGCTTACGGTGCCCTCGTGTACGACCACGCCGTTTCTGATTAGGCGGATTTTCGCACCGCGGTTTATCGTGCCCTCGGTCACCATGCAACCTGCTATCGCGCCCACTTTAGGGACGTTGATAACCTGACGTACTTGCGCTTGTCCGAGCTGCTCCTCGTGGATGACAGGCGACATTAGGCCGCTTAGGATCGCCTTTACGTCGTCGAGTAGGTTATAGATGACGTTGTAGGTTTTGATCTCGACGCCGCTTTCCTTGGCTTTTTCTTTCACTTCGCCGGTAGGCCTAATGTTAAAGCCTAAAATCACCGAGTTTTCGCTCGCTCTGGCTAGCTCCACGTCGCTTTGTGTGATGCCGCCCACGCCTGAGTGGATGATATTTACTTTTATCTCGTCGTTGCGAAGTTTTTCTAGGCTTGCCTTGATGGCTTCTAGCGAGCCGCCCACGTCGGCTTTTACGATAACAGGGAGCGATTTTAGCTCGCCCTCGGCGATCTTCTCGCTAAGCTCTTCTAGGCTTACTTTTGTTGTTTTACTTAGCTCTTTTTGGCGTAGGTATTCAGCCTTTTTCTGTGCGTACTCGCGAGCCTCTTTGTCGGTTTTAACGCTTATTAGCGTTTCGCCGGCTTCAGGAATTTCGCTAAGTCCCATTATCACGCCGCATTCGCCAGGTTTTATCTCTTTTAAAATTTTACCTTGGTCATCGGTTATCGTTCTTATCTTGCCGTATGCGACGCCTGCGACCACGATATCGCCGACTCTTAGAGTACCGTTTTCTACGATAACCGTAGCTACCGGACCGCGGCCTTTTTGCTGAGAGCTTTCTATTATAGCGGCTTTTGCGTTTGCTTTTGCGTTTGCTTTTAGCTCTAAAATTTCAGCCTGCAAGAGTACGATCTCAAGCAGATCGTCTATGCCCGTGCCCATCTTTGCTGAGATCGGAACGAACTCGTACGTGCCGCCCCAGTCGGTGGATAGGATATCTAGCTCGGCTAGCTCGCTTTTTACTTTGTCTGGGTTTGCAGCCTCTTTATCCATCTTGTTTATCGCGATGATGATAGGCACGCCCGCGGCTTTTGCATGGCTCACGGCCTCTTTGGTTTGCGGTTTTACGCCGTCGTCGGCTGCGACTACGATGATAACGATATCGGTGATCTTGGCTCCTCTAGCGCGCATAGCCGTGAAAGCTTCGTGGCCCGGAGTGTCGATAAAGGTAATGTTTTTACCGTTTTTGTTTACCATATAGGCGCCCACGTGCTGCGTGATGCCGCCCGCCTCGCCCGCTGCTACGCGCGAGCTTCTGATGTAGTCTAGTAGCGATGTTTTGCCGTGATCGACGTGACCCATGATGGTTATAACAGGAGCTCGGACGGTCAAATTTGCATCGTCTAGTTGCTCCTCTTCTTCGTCGTAGGCTTTAACGTAGTCAAACGCTTCTTGCGTATCGACGATATTTACCTCTATGCCGAATTCATCTGCCAAAATCTCTATCGCATCCTCGTCTAGGAAGTCGTTTTTGGTCGTCATCATACCTAGCATAAAGAGCTTGCCGATGATTTCGCTCGGTTGCTTATTGATTTTATCGGCAAATTCGTAAAGACGGATCTCTTTTGGTATCTCGACGTAGGTTACCGCCTCTCCGTTATGGTCGGCTCGTTGCGATTTTTTATGTTTTTTGCGAGGCCTGCGCGCAGTACCTTGCTCTAGAAATGAACTTACCGATGTATTTAGTACTGGTTTGTAGTTGGTATTTGCAGGTTGTCTTGTTTTTTGAGGCTCCGGAGTTTGCGTTCGTACTGAAAAATCAGGCAATATAACCACGTCTTCATCGTCTATCACGATGTCGGCCATATCGCGGTCGCCTAGTAGATCCATCTTTGTAGCGCCGTCTTTTTTGGTTGCGATGACCGGTTTTTTCTCTTTTTTCTTTTTGCGCTCGATCTTTTCGTCGCTAAATTTAAACATGCTTTCCAAATTTAGCGCCGGCGCAGACTCTTTTCTCTCGCTTGCTCTAGGTGCGGGCTGCTCGTCTTTTTTCTTTTTTACGATAACTAGGCCTCGTCTTTTTTGTAGACTAACGTCGGCTAGGCTTTCTTTTGGCTGAACTGGCTCGGTAGTCACAGGCTGGGCTTTTGGCTCCTCTTTAGGCGCTGCTGGGGCTTTTGGCTCAGGCGCTTTTTCTGCAGGTTTTTGAGTGACTGTTTTTTGTTCTTTTTCAGATTTTTCGTAGTTTTTTGTCTCTACTTTTTCTTTTGGCAAAGGCTTTTCTTCTTTTGCGGAGCTTGGTTTTTTAGCCTCTTTTGGCTTGCTTTCTTTTCTCTCTTTGCTCTCTTTGGCTTCCGCTTTTTTTACGGTCGGTTTTTTCTTTTCGGGTTTTTGCTTGAGAGCTTCGGGGATCTCGCCGGTTTGGATGTAGGTGTATAGCGCCGCCGCTTCTTCAGGACTAACGCCGCTTGAGTGCGTTTTTACCTTTAGCCCAAGCTCAATAGCCTTTTCTAAAACCTCTTTGCTATTGTAGCCGAGCTCATTTGCTATCTCTGAAATTCGAACAGTCCCCATTTAAGAGTATCTCCTTTAAATTTTGCCCGTTTTGTAGCGTCGCGATAAAACTACCCGCGGCCCTTCCGAGCGATTTTCTTAAAATTTTCTCGTCTTTTTTTAGACATTCCTCGCAAAGATAAAAGCTGCGTCCGTTTCCGTTTCCGAAAAATAGCGAAGAATTTATCAGTCTGTATCTACGCAAAATTTGCTGTTCAAAGCGCTTTTTGCAGACCACGCACGTCCTGATAGGGATAAATTTTTGAGCCATTATTATAACTTCTTTTAGCTTTTTTTTAGCTTTGTAGGATTTTTATCCCGTCGTTGTCAAAATTAAAAATTTCAACTCGAAAGCTCTTAAATTTATCTTGCAGTTTTTGTTTTAAATTTGCGGCATCGCCGGCATAAATGATATTTAAAAAGCTCGATCCGCTGCCTGAAAGCGTGCTTAAAAGCGCGCCGTTTTCGTAGGCTATCTTGCGCACTTCAAAGAGCTCGGGTAGGCTTTGCATGCGGATTTGCTCGTGCATGACGTCTTTTGCCGCCGTCCTTAAAAGCTCGTAATTTTCGCTAAAAAAGCAAGCCGTGAGAAATGCGGCGTGAGAGAGGTTGCTAACGCACTCGCTCATCGTAAAATTTTTGGGTAGTTTGGCGCGAGATTCGTTCGTGCTCATCGGCTTATCCGGGATCACGACGACGGCTTTGATATCGGCGCTTAAAGGTTTTTTTAGGGATTTTACCTTGCCGTTTTCGATGACGGAGCTAACAAAACCGCCAAGCGTCGCCGGAGCGATATTGTCGGGGTGGTTTTCGTAAACTAGCGCCTGGTTTAAAATCGCGCTTTTATCCGCCTTAAATCCAGCCGCCGCATAAGCTGCCGCGATGGCTGAAGTGATGACCGCAGAGGAGCTACCAAGTCCGCGCGAAAACGGGATTTGATTGGTAAAAATCATGCGAAAAGTATCTTTTTTACCCGTTAGTTTGACGTAAATTTCATTGAAAATAGATAAAAAAATGTTGTTTTTTTTAAGAAGCGCGTTGTCTTTGCCTTCGCCCAAAATGCTCACGGAGGCGAAGTTTGCCCTCGTTATCTCGACTGTGTTGTGTAGCTCTAGGGCAAGTCCTAAGGCGTCAAAACCGGGGCCAATGTTTGCGCTCGTGGCGGGAACTAAAATTTGCAAAAAATCTCCTAAACGGCTTGTATAACGTAATTTGGTAGAGTATCTAAATTTAGATTTAAAACGGCTAAATTTTGCGGCAGGCCAAACTCGCCCGCTTGCGCTTTTTGTAGCTTGATGCCATCGGGCGTATCCACGAAACTTAAATTTTTATTCGCCCGTATCGGTGCGCCGCCGTTTAGTTCAAAACCGCTAACCGCGTAAAATTCGCACTCTTTTACGATGCTAATCGTCTTTAGAACGACGTAGGCGACTTTCACGCCCATAAAGCTTCCCGGGCCGTTTGCGTAGATGATTTTTCGTAGATTAAATTTACCGCCGTTTAAAATATCGTCCATTATTTTTACGAGAGAGACGTCGGATTTTTCTTCGCTAGAAATTTGCTCTATAAGCTCGCCGTTTTCGTCATAAATGCCGACGATTAGCGGCGAGCTAAGAGCGATAACTAAAATCTGGATATTTTTTATGCAAATACCTTTTGGTACTCGCGAGCGAAATCTCCTTTTAGCGTGACAATTTCGTAGTTTTTATCGTCGCTTAGGATAGCCAGCGTTAGCTCGTGGTTTAGCTCGTGGCTGCCCGCAAAGCTTGTATAGTCAGCCATCAAAGGCGCGCCCATCAGGCTTAGGTCGCCGATCGCGTCTAAAATTTTATGACGAACAAATTCGTTTTCAAAGCGCAGGCCTTCAGGATTTAAAATTTTATTGTCGTCGATAACTACGGCGTTGTCTAAGCTGCCGCCGAGGGCTAAATTTTGCGCTCTTAGCATCTGCACGTCTTTTAAAAATCCAAACGTCCTAGCTCGCGCAATCTCCTCTATGTAGGCTTGTTTGCTAAACTCGAACACGTAATTTTGCTCACCGATTATCGGATGGGCAAATTTGATCGTAAAGTCGAATTTTGGGTTATTCGACGGCGTTACTCTAGCAAATTTCCCGTTTTTGTTTACTTCTACCGGGCGTTTGATTACGATTACTTTTTTGTCCGCGTCAAGCTCCGCCGTGCCGGCTTCATCGAGCATCATGCAGTAGCTTATCGCCGAGCCGTCCATAACGGGAACTTCGTTGGCGTCTAGGACGATACGAACGTTGTCGATGCCGTAGCCGTTTATCGCGCTTAGCAGATGCTCGATCGTCGAGACGTAGCCCTCTTTGCCGCCGATTACGGTAGCCATTTGGGTGTTTATCACGTTTTTCGGCTCTGCCTTAAAACTCACTCCGAGGTCTTTTCTGTAAAATATTATTCCCGAATTTGCCCCGAGCGGTTCAAGCGTGATTTTTATCGGCTCACCTTTGTGAAGCCCGATACCTACGCCCTCTACGGTTGATTTTATGGTTGTTTGTTTCAAATTTTCGCCCTTATTTTTCTTATTCTTGCCATTATACAACAAATTTACAACAAAACGGTAAATTTATTCTACCATTTTTTTGGCCGCGTTCAAAACGCCGGTTACGTTATCCTTCATCCAGCCGTTATCCATCCACTCTTCGGGGCGCACTTCTATGCCTTGCACCAGCATGCCAAAGTGCAAGTGATCGCCCATCGCTAGGCCAGTAACACCGGTGTTTGCGATGACGTCGCCGGCCTTAACGGAGTCGCCGGCCTTGACGTTTAGCGAGCTGCAGTGCCCGTAGAGCGAAAATAGGCCAAATCCGTGATTTATCAGGACGTTGCGCCCGTAGATGCCGTTTTCTGCGGCAAATTCGACCTTACCGTCGTTGCTAGCGACGATGTCGGCTCTTTGCGTCGAGGCTAGGTCTATACCCATGTGCCAGCTTTCGCTCACGTCTTTATCTTCAAAGGTATAGTATCTGTGGTCGCCGAAGCTAGCCACCGCTTTGCCGTTTTTTAGCGGGTAAAATTTATTTACGCTAAAATTTTCCGCCGCGTCTATCTCGACTTTTGCGGCGATTTGCGAGATTATTTTCTCATTTGCCTCGCGTAGATTTTCATTTACGAATTTCATTTTTTCCAGATTGCTCATCGCGTCGTAATTTTTGGCGTATTGCTGCGCCAGCTCGGGGATTTTTTCGTTTAAAAATCTACTTTGGCCATCCAATTTTATCTTTGAGATGCGGTACTTTTTATCTTGGTAGAAAAATCTTATCTTGCTTTTGGTTATATTTCCCGCCGCGTCAAGCGCTACGACATCGGCGCTAAAGGAGCCTTGCTGCGCCGGCCAAGCTACTAGCGAGGCGTAGTAGCCGTCTTTTACGAATTTGCTCGGGATAAATTTTTTACCGTAATTGGTCTCGATATAGACCTCTTTTAGCATCTCGTCGGTAGCCTTAAACACGATCGTCGCGCTACCGCCTTTTGTTATGGCGTATGAGTGGTTTAGGATGTTTACGTCGGGTTTTTTGTTATCGACGGTGATTTTGACCTCTTTTTTTTGCGTATTGCCGAGGAAAAATCCCCATTTGCTAGTATCCGTGGCCTCGATCACGATGTTGTAGATATCTTTTTGCGCGCCGAATCCAGTTTTCGGAAAGGTTAAATTTAAATCGACGATCTCAGACGGCGCTTCAAATTTTTGAGTTAGCAAATTTACGCTGCCTTTTTCGTCTACGAGCGAAATTTTAACCGATTTTACGCCGCTTTCGTCGGTTATTTTGATCGGCAGAGGCGAGGTTAGGTTCCAGTAAATTTGATCTGAGATAGCTATGCTCGGCGCTTCGCGCTCAAATGTTTTTGAAGTAAATAAAAAAGCTATCGCCGCAACTAAAAGCAAAATAATAACGCCGAAAAATATCAAATTCGGATTGCCGCGTCTTCTCATAAAATCTCCTAAATCTTAAAGACGCCGATTGTACTAAAAAGCGATAAATTTAAGGTAAATTTGCGCCCGAATTTATAAAATTTCGCGTATTTTTCTAGCTTCGCTCATCCATTCTCGCAGCTCGTCCCACTTCTCGTTTTTGATTAAATTTTCGCATTCGTCAAGTTCTTTTTTGAAAAGGTCTATCGAATTTATCAAATTTTGCTTGTTTTGTTTAAATATATCCGTCCACATCACTGGCGAGCTTTTGGCGATCCTGATCATGCCGTTAAATCCCGTTCCGCTTAGCGCGATGATATTTTTTTTGTTTTCCTTTTTTAGCACGCTGCTAGCTAGCGAAAAGCTGATGGCGTGGGGCAGGTGGGAGATGACGCTGGCGTGATGGTCGTGCTCCGCCGCGCTCATGAAGATAATCTTCATACCTAGGTGCGAAAAGAGCTCGACCGAGCGCTTGACGTGCATCTCGCCGCTTTCTTTAAAGTCGCAGATAGCTACGACCGCGTCTTTAAAAAGTCCAGAAAACGCGGCGGTCGGACCGGAGTACTCGGTGCCCGCCATCGGGTGAGCTGGGATGAAATTTTGTCTGATGCTCTCGGGTACGGCTTCGATGATTTTTTGCTTGGTGCTTCCAAGATCTACGATAGTCGTGTTTTCGCCGATGCCTTCAAATTCTTTGACGATTTTGATGATTCCTTCGACTGGGATGGCTAGAAATATCATGTCGCATTTTTGCTTCATCTGCTCAAGCGTCAAAATTTCATGTACGAGACCGAGCTCAATCGCCTGTTTTTCGTGCTCTTTACTTAGATCCATGCCGCTAACGCAGCTGATTAGTTTTTCGTTTTTTAGGCTAAGACCTAGCGAGCCGCCGATGAGTCCTAGGCCTACGATACCGATTTTCATAAATTCGCCTTTTAAATTTATATTGTTTAAAAATAAAATGTGCTATTATACAGCCTTATCATCACTTTTAGGTTAAATCAATGAAAAAAAGCGTTTTTCTACTACTTTTGGGCGCTGTTTTGGCAAATGCCCAGCAGATAACTTCCATAAATTTTAAAGGCCTCATCCATCTATCCCCCGAAACCGCAAAGGAGATAATGGGGCTAAAAGTCGGCGACGAGCTAAGCGGCGATAGTACGGATAGGGCGATCGCAAAGCTGTTTAGGCAGGGCTACTTCGACGATATCTATATCGAAAACGAGGGCGGCGACGTGACCGTAACGGTAAAAGAAAAGCCTAGCATCGCTCGTATCGATATCAAAGGCGTAGTAACTAACGACAAAACCGCTATCGACGGGCTAATCAACATCAAACAAGGCAATATGTACGACGAGCTAGCCATCGAGCGCGCAAAAGAGCGCATAAGGCAGTATTACGAGTCAAAAGGCTACTTTGACACGATCGTAGACGTAACAAAAGAGCCGGTAGCCGGCAATGAAAGTAGCCTTTTTGTCACGATGAACATAAACCGCGGCGAAAATATCATAATAGAAAACGTAAATTTAGTCGGCGCAAAGCTTTTTGATTACGGTGATATCGAGCCTGTGGTAGCGAACAAAGAGCGCGAATTTATGGGCTGGATGTGGGGCAGAAACGACGGCAAGGTTAAGCTTTTCGAGCTACCAAACGATCCTGCGAGAATCCAAGACAAATACTACCAAAAAGGCTACCTAGACGCAACGGTTTCAAACCCGTATCTAAACGCCTATATGGATAACTATACCGCAGACCTCACCTACTATGTGACCGAGGGCGAGCAGTATAGAGTATCTAGCGTAGATATCGAAGCGCCTGAGTTTTTAGAGCTTGACAAAGAGAAAATTTTAAAAGACTTTAGGCTAGAGGCTGGCGACGTGATGAATTCCGCTCGCCTAAGACAAGACATGAAAAAGCTCGACGATATGGTAGCGGATAAGGGATATGCATTTGTAAGGATAAACCCAAAAACCGAGAAAAACGTCGAGGATAAAACCGTAAGTATCGTCTACGAGGTCGTGCCGGACGAAAAAGTATATATAAGAAACGTGCAAATTTCAGGTAACGATAGAACCGTAGATAGAGTCGTCAGGCGTGAGCTATACCTCACGGAGGGAAATTTATACAGTAGAACCGACTTGCAAGATAGCAAGGACGCGCTAAAGCGAACGAGCTACTTTGACGAGGTCGAGATCGAAGAACAGCGCGTCGGAGAAAATCAAGTCGATCTACTCGTAAAAGTAAAAGAGGCCTCCACCGGCTCGATCAGCGGCGGTATCGGCTACGGCAGCTCGGACGGCTTACTACTTAATGCGAGTTTATCGGATACGAACGTGTTCGGTAGCGGCATGAAAGGCGTCATAAGCGTCGATAGAAGCGACAACGAGCTCTCCGGTCAGATAGGTCTAACTAACCCGCGCCTTTTCGACTCCGAGTACAGCCTAGGCGGCACGCTATACGCTAACGACTACGACTGGAACAACTACGACGAGAAATCATACGGTCTAAATTTAGTACTAGGTAGAAAGCTAACTAGAAATTTAAGCGCGTCTTTAGGCTATGTTATCGAGCAAAGCCGTATCAGCGGACTTAGCGACGTGCTAAAAAGCGTCGGCTATAAAGACGGCAAAAGCATCAAAAGCTCGCTTATCCCGTCTATCACGTATAACAGCACGGATGATTATTATCTACCTCGTACCGGTATCATCGCAAGCACTAGCCTAGAGTTTGCGGGCGTGGGCGGTGACGAGAAATTTTTAAAGAGCAGAACGAATTTCAACTGGTATCAAGGCATCAGAGAGTGGGTGGACTACGACCTTATTTTCAGATTTAAATCAAGCTTCGGTAAAATTTGGGATCGCGGATACATACCGATCAACGAAAAGCTATACCTGGGCGGCATCAGAAATTTACGCGGATTTGAGAGCAGGACGGTTTCGCCAAAGGTTAAAGCCCTAAACGGTCAGTGGTATGAGACGGGCGGCACTATCTCGTTTAACAGCTCGGCCGAGCTTAGCTTCCCGATCATAGAGCGCGTAAAAATGCGCGGCGTGATGTTTGTTGACTACGGCGTCATAGAGGGCAAGCACGTACAAAGAAGGGCCGGATACGAGTATATCGACGGACGTATCAGCAGATATAGCGCCGGCGTAGGTATCGAGTGGGTGACGCCGATGGGGCCGCTTCAGCTTATCTTTGCTAAACCGCTTAACAAGCAGGATAGCGACGATACTAGCACGTTTGAATTTACTATCGGACAACGCTTCTAATTATATTAATGCGGCGTTTTGATCTGCAAGACGCCGCTCCATCTTTTTTAAATTTATCGCCGTAAAATTGCCGATTTTGACTTAAATTTGAAAGTCGCGTTGCCAAAGTAAAATTTAAAATCCCGCAAAAAGTAAAACTTAATCCTTCGCCCCCAGAGCTTCCAAAATCACCGTAACGTGACTTAAATTTATATCCTTCGTCGCCGTTAGTAGCGCAATTTTGCCGTGAGTTTTCTCTAGCGATCTTAGCTTTTTTAGTCCCGTCGCCGCTTCCTCGTTTGCAAGTTCGCTTTTAAATTTGAGCCTAAATTCGCTAAATCTCCCATCTCTATCTTCGTGAAACCACGCTCTAAGCTCGTTTGAAGGCGTGACCGATTTTAACCACAAAAACGAGCTAAATATCTCCCTTTTTATGCCGCGAGGATATAGTCTATCGACGAATACGCCGTAAAAATCGCTGCTTTCGTTATCTTTGATAAAATCGTAAATTCTAAAAGCCTTAAACATAAAATACCTTTTTGCAAATTTGACCTAAATTTTACTCCAAAAAACAAATTTATCGGTAGCGCAAGAGATAAAATTTAAAGATTAAGCACCGTTTTACTATTGTAAGCCTATAATTAGCGTTTATTTTAAATTTAAATTTGTAAAGGAAGCGTTTATGTTTAGGTCAATTACGAACAAGATAGCCGTGATGCTCATCGTCTCGCTGATCGTCTCATTTGCCGCTATTTCCGCCGTTAGCTACTATACGGCGCAAAACAAAGTCGTCCAGCTCGTCAGCCAAAATCAGGCTCAAATTTTACAAGACGTCGATGCTGTTACGGAATCGTTTTTTAAAGACTATATCGACACAGTAAAAAAACTAGGCGTAAAAATCCAAAAAGCGCAATATAGCGAAGAGGAGCTACTAAAAACACTAGTTCTAGAAAAAGATCAGTCAAATTCTATCGTGGATTATATTTACTACGGCAGAGAGAGCGACGGTCACTACTTCCAGTCAGATAATACAAAATCTACTCCCGAAGCCGACAAATACGATCCTCGCGGTCGCGACTGGTATATGCAGGCAAAATCCGCAAATGCTACTATCTATACCGAGCCTTACGTAGATGTGATAAATAAAATTTTAGTTATGACCTTTGCCGTGCCGGTAAACGAGGGCGGTAAATTTGCGGGCGTAGCGGCGATAGATCTAAAAATCGACGCTCTAAGTAAAAAGATCCTCGATATGGGCAAGACCGAATACGGTTACGTTTACGTGATGAATAAAGACGGTCTAATACTAATGCATAGCGATCCCTCAAATGTAGGAAAAACCGTCCCTGCGAGTAAATATTTAGCGGAAGAATACGCTGCAAAAAGGTTTGACGAAAACGGCCTGATCCCATACGTCAACTACAAAGGCGAAAGCGTAACGGCAAAGCTCATACCTATCAATGAACAAGGCTGGCTAGCGGTCGCAGCCATCGGCGCTGATACTTTTTCTAGCAACACTTTGCCGCTTTTAAAAGCTCAGCTCATGCTAGCTGCGGTATTTATCGGCGCGCTTTCGCTATTTGTTTACGTACTGCTTAAAAAATCGCTAAGCCCGATAAAAACTATCCAAGAAAAGCTTGACGATACGTTTAAATTTGTTACTTATGAAGCATCTAAAGCCCCTGAAAAGCTAGTCGTAAGTACGAAGGATGAATTTGGCGTTATGAGCCGAGCTATTAATGAAAATATCGATAAGGTCATAGGCGGCATCAAAAAAGACAGCTCCCTAATCGAGGAGATGAACGGCATCGCAAACCTCATGATAAAGGGCCATATGGGCGCGACTATCAAAGCAGATCCAAACAACCCTGCACTAGTCGAGCTAAAAGAGCTGTTAAACCGATTCTTTGCTTCTATCTCGTCAAATTTAAAAGATATCGCGCGCGTGCTAAGTTCCTACAATAAAAACGACTATACAGCTAAAGTCGAGGTGCAGGAGGAGCTAGAAAGCGACCTAAAAGATATGATCGTAGGGATAGAGAGTGCCGGCGCCGCCGTGAGTCATATGTTAAAAGAAAATCTAAAAGAGGCGCAGATGCTAGAAGAGCGAGCTAAAATTTTGGCCGATTCTATGCGAAATTTGACGGAGGGCGCAAGCAAACAAGCCCACTCTATCCAAGAAAGCGCCGCCGCGGTCGAGCAGATGAGTAGTTCTATGAACGCCATCAGTCAAAAAGCACAGGACGTGACGCGCCAAAGCGAAGAGATCAAAAACATCATCGTAATCATCCGCGACATCGCCGATCAGACGAATTTGCTAGCTCTAAACGCAGCTATCGAGGCGGCACGCGCAGGCGAGCATGGACGAGGCTTTGCCGTCGTGGCCGATGAGGTTAGAAAGCTGGCTGAACGCACTCAAAAATCGCTCGGCGAAATCGAAGCCAACGCAAACGTACTAGCCCAAAGCATCAACGATATGAGCGAAAATATAAAAGAGCAAACCGGCGCGATAAATATGATAAACGAGTCGGTATCCGCGATAGATAACATCACGCACGAAAATATCTCTATCGTAAATACGACAAATGACATAACGCGCCAGATCGACGATATGGCTAAAAATATTGTCGCGGAAGTGAGAAAGAAGAAATTTTAAAATTTAGGCTAAATTTGAGGGGCGCAGAGTTAAATTTGCGCCTCTAAATTTGGCTACAACGCCTCTAAAATTTAACTCATTGTACTTTGGTACAATATACAAAAATCCCAAATAACTATATAATCCGCACAAATTTAAAACACAAAAAGGAATTTTTATGCCAACTCAAGCAGGAATAGTAAAAAGTATAGAGGGCAAAGTCGTAGCTATCGGTAGCAACGGCGTAAAAAGAGAGCTAAACGTAGGAGATCTAGTTTATCTCGGCGAGAGCGTCGTCGGGCAGGACGCGGCGTCTAAGATCGTAATATCGGCAAACAACGGCAAAGATATCGTAATGCTAGGTAAAGATACGCTGGTGCTCGATCAAAGTGTAGCGCTAAACGAGGGCTTTGGAAACGAGGCGATGATGGCTAATGTTGAGGCGTTACAACAAGCATTGCTTAACGGAACCGAACTGCAAGATCTAGAAGCGACCGCAGCAGGCGGCGGTGCTGGCGCTGCCGACGGAGACGGCGTTAGTCTAAGCCAAGTCTCTTTTACTCAGGGCGGTCATATATCAAACGTGAGCGCTACTTACGGCGATTTAGGCGGAGCTAGCCAAAGCTCGCAAAGCAGTAACGCTTATCAGGGCTCAGCTGCAAGGGGCGCTTCCGAGAGCGCTAGTTCTCAGCAGTCGCAACCGGAACCTCAGCTAAATCCGAAAAAGATCGAAATCCCATCATCGGCGTATGATGCGGAGATCAGCCAAACAGGCGCTAAAGCAGCTGTTAGAACTACAAATTTAGATAAATCAAATGAGTACTTCGAGGCCTTAGACAGTGCCGTAAGCGGTCAAGTAGCGGCTCCGTATGCAGATTTTAATACGGCTAATACGAGCTCTTTATTTAGTTCGGCGATCCCGGGCGGATATACCGTGACTAAAGAGAACAAAACCGTAAATTCGCAGACATTTGAAAAGGCTTATCTAAACTACAACACCGAGGAATTTGACATTCAAGACGG
This sequence comes from Campylobacter showae, assembly GCF_963515975.1. Classification (GTDB taxonomy): domain Bacteria; phylum Campylobacterota; class Campylobacteria; order Campylobacterales; family Campylobacteraceae; genus Campylobacter_A; species Campylobacter_A showae_F. Next base: position 54,449 of record NZ_CAUPZM010000007.1, on the reverse strand, counting down.
TTGGTATATAAGCAAGGATAAGAGCGTAATCATAGGCTCTGATCAAGCTAAAAAGTTAGTGGTAGCAAGCGAAACGACCGATACTTCGGGGTACGATCCCGCAACTACTACTATCGTGAAAGTTAACAACGCGGTAAAACCTAAAATTTTCGGTTCCGATAAGGCCGACGATATCACCGTAGACGGCGCTAAAGTCGATATGGTTTCGACCGGAACCGGAGACGATACGATTACCGTTAAAAACGGAGCCGAAATTTTAAATAACGTAAACAGCGGCAGCGGCGATGATAAGATCAATATAGAAGGCGAGCATACGACGATACAAGGCAGCGTTTTTGCGGGCGGCGGTGACGATACGATAAACGTTAGCGATAAAGCCGTAATCAAAAAAGCTATCTTTGACGGCGACGGCGATGATACAATCAAGGTAAAAAGCGGCGCTACCGTAGGAGATAGGGACTCTAGCACAGCCAAGGATCAGTATGACGCCGGCGTACAACTAGGCACCGGAAATAACAAGGTAGTAGTCGATGGAACAGACACTAGCGTAAGTAGAATAACAGGCTATAAGTTTGGAGAAGCTAACGGCGGAGGAACGCTTGAGACTAAAAACGACGTAACCGTTCAAAATAAAGCTACCGTTGCTTTTGATATAGATATAGACAGTAGGGATGATCAAAAAGTCACCGTAGACGACGCTACCGTAAAAGGGACTATCTTTACAAATTCTGGCGACGATAAGGTATTTGTCAAAAACGGCTCTAAGGTAGGCGGGATATTGACCGAGGGCGGCGGCGACGAGATAGAAATAACCGACTCCGAAATAGGCGGAGCGGATAGCTTTTACGGCGTATACGTCAATAGAGTAACCGGACAATCGTCTGATCTTTCGCATAATCACCAAGGCGTACACGCGGATAGCTATCTAGGCGGGGCTCAAAACGACTACAACAAGCACGGCAACGATAAGATCACTATCAAAAATTCAACCGTAAACGGTCAAATTTGGGGCGGCAGAGGCGATGACGAGATCAATATAATAAACAGCGAAGTAAAGAAAAACGTATTCGGCGACGCAGATCATAGGCAAAACGTTACTGACGGTAGCGTGGACGGTAAGGATACTATAAATATCACAAATAGCACTATCGGCGGAGTTATTTACGGCGAGGGCGGGAAAGACGATATAACCGTAAATAAATCTACCATAGAAGGCAAAAGCGCCACAAATAGCCAAGGAAACCTGTTCAGAGTAGCTATAGTAGGCGCAGAGGGCGATGATAAGATCTTGGTGCAAAACGAATCTAACGTAAAAGGAAATATTTCCGGAGATCAAGGCGGCAATGCTATCACCGTAGAGAGCGGCTCTAAAGTAGCCGGCTGGGTTTACGGAGCCAATGCGGGGATGTACAGCGAAACCGGAAATAACACCATAACCGTTACCGGAGAAAATACCGAAGTATCTCGCGTCGGCGACGTAAGCTCGGGCGACTCTACGATAACGATCAGCGATAAAGCCAAAGTAAAATCCGTACAAGGCGATAAAGGCGTAGATACTATTACCGTAGATAACGCCACCGTGGCAGAAAAAATCGAAGGCGGACACGGCGATGATAAAATTTACGTTAAAAACGGCGCTAGAGTAGAAGGCTACGTTACTGGGGATCTGGATAATGATACTATCGAGGTTTCTGGAGAAAATACTTACGTAAAAGAAGTAAAAGGCGATAAAGGCAACGATACTATAACCGTCGAAAATAAAGCCAAGGTCGCTACTATAGAAGGTAACGACGGCACGGATATTATAAACGTTAAAAATAACGCTACCGTAGGTAACGTGTTTGGCAACGACGGCATAGATACCATAAACGTCGAAAACGCTACGGTAAGAGGAAACATCCGCGGCGGCGCAGGCGACGACGTGATAACTGCCAAAGGAAATTCTTCGATAAACAATATATTAGGGGAAGCCGGAAAAGATACCATAACCCTAGAAAGCGGCGCCAAAGTCGTAGGACAGATAAGAGGCGACACTAAAACTATGAATGATATATACGAAAAGCAGGTAAATCCGGCTTTGGATATAGTAGACAGCGGCGCCGATGCCGATACTATAACTTTAAGCGGTGCGGGAACCAGTGCAAAACATATATTCGGCGGAGACGGCGCTGATATCATCACTGTAAAAAATGGCGCAAACGTAGAAGGAGAGGTGAGGGGTGATTCGGGAGACGACAAAATAACCGTAACCGGCGATCAAACCTACGTTAGCTCGATAAACGGTAGAGGCGGCGATGATACTATTTTAGTTAGCGACAAGGCTAAGGTCGACGGCATAGTCGGAAGATGGGGTAAAGATAATATAACCGTAACCGGAGCCGGCACGGTCGTAACCGGTAGCGTAGACGGCAATGAAGACAATGATACTATCAAGATTTCAGACGGTGCGGTCGTAAATGAGTACGTAAGAGGCGGAGACGGTGCAGACAAAATCGATGTAACAAGCGGATCAAAAGTTAAAAAAACCGTAGACGGCGGCGCAGGTGAAGACGAGATAACCGTAACCGGCGCCGGAACGGTAGTAGGCGAAGCGCTAACCACTCCGCAGCTTAGAGTAAACGGAAGCATCACGGGCGGCGAAGGCAATGATAAGATAGTGTTAAGCGACGGAGCGCATGCGGTAAATGCAGGCATAGCCGGCTGGGGCGGCGACGATAAGATAACCGTAACTGGAAGCGGCACGAGAGCGCACTCCGTCAGCGGTCACGCCGGCGATGATACTATACGCGTAGACAACAAAGCCTATATCGAGCACGCAGTTAGCGCAAACACCGGAAACGGCACCGTAACGGTCTCGGGTGAGGGCACTAGCGTGGGCGGAATACAAAGCAACGGCAATGCGCCTATCACCGTCGAAGACGGCGCCGAGGTAAGGGGTGCTCTATATGCCTATGGACTCAGCGGCGAGCAGACTATCGTCGTTCAAAGCGGAGCGAAGGTAAACGTCATAAATACGGCTGTCGACTTTAGAGACGATAATAATCCCGGCGGAAATACCGAGTATACCTTCATCTTAAAAGACGCAGGCACCTTATTAAACGCCGTAAGAACGGGCAATCACGACGATACGCTCATCGTTCAAGACGGCGCGACCGTAGGGAGCGTCGGTTTGGGTACCGGCAACGACACTAAGATGACCACGACCAACAACAGCGGCAACATAGTCGTAAACAGCCTAGACGGAGACGGCAATATCGATCTATCAAAGATCGCAAAAGTAGCGGAAAATATAAACTCGGTCGACGTAAGCGCCGTAAATAACGCCGTGCTAAACGTCGATCCAAAAGACGTGCTAGACCTTGGTGCATCAGGCAATACACTAGAGATCAAGGGCGGCAGCGACGATACCGTAAAATCAAAATCGAGCGGTCAATGGAGTGCGGACGGATCTGACGCTACGCATAAATCGTTTACAGGTAGCGCAAACGACAATAACGGCGCACCTCAAACCGTGACGATCAAGGTAGAAAACGACGTCGCTACTGATCTGTAAATTTGACCGCTAAGCTCGGTAATTTAAAAATTGCCGAGCTTGAGCGATCTATAAATTTAGTCCCGTAAATTTGGCCTTAAAAGCTAAATTTACTGGAGGCTATCAAATTTGCGGGCTAAATTTGACGCCCGCTTCAAATCTCAAAATATCTCCAAATTTTGCATTCAAATTTTACTCGCAAATCCGCCAAAATAACCGCCCTTTAATCAAAATCCTAGTAAAATCCGCCAAAAAATCGAGGCAAATTTATGCAAAAAAGTAAAAAAATCGCTCTTATTATCCTAGGCTCGCTCGCGGGCTTGCTGCTCATCTACACGCTTGCGGGCTTTTTAGGCGTTCCTTACGCGCTTAAAAATACACTGCCCACAAAGCTAAAGGATATGAACGCGAGCCTTAGCGTGGCGGAGGCTAAATTTAACCCATTTACCTTCGAGCTAAACGTTACGCGCCCCGAGCTAAATACGACCGCGCCGCTTTTTAGCGCGGAGCAAATCGACGTCAAGCTTAAGCCTTTTTCGCTCTTTAAAAAACTCGCGGAGGTCGATATCTTGCGCCTTGAAAGCCCAAGCGTAAATATCGCTAGAGATAAAAACGGCACGCTAAATTTAGCTACGTTTTTGGGCGAATCAAACGCTACTAGCACCGAGAATAACGAAACTAGCAGCATAAATTTCGCTCTAAACAGCACAAAGATAATCGGCGGCTCGTTTGCCTACTCGGACGAGAGTTTAAAACAGCCTTTTAGCGCCAAATTTGAGGGCATAAACTACGAAATCTCGGGTATAAATACCGAGCAAAATAGCGCTGGCAAGCACGTTTTTGACGCAAACTCCACGCTAGCGCAAAAGCTAGACTGGCAGGGCGGGATCGACCTCGCGCCGCTTCGCGTTTACGGCGAGCTTAGCCTAAAGGACTTTAACGTCCGCCCCGTCGCTCTTAGTTTCATCGACACGCAAGATCTGCGCATAAACAGCGCGCTTATAAATGCGAAAACCGGCTATGAACTAAGCGCGGACGGCGGCGTTATCAAAGCCGCTTTAAAAAATGCAGCTTTAAATTTAAAGTCGTTTGAGGCGCAGCTAGGGGGGCAAAATTTGAGCCTAGAAGAGCTTGATCTACCGAGCATCGAGATAAGCGCCCTTGCCGGCGAAAAAAGAAGCTTCGTGGCCGATATCGGCGAGATAAAATTTAAAAACACGAGCTTTAAAGGCGAGGCGCAGGCAAATTTAAACATGCTAAATTTAAGTGGCGTCGCGCTCAAGGCGGATATGAATGAAAAAGGCGATATAAACGCGTCTGCAGCGCTAAAAACCGTGGGCGTTAGCGGTATAAATTTGACCGAAAAAAGCGTCGGCGAGATAAAGCTAAAAGACGCAAACGCAAGCGAGCTGGGCGCAAAAATAAACGGGCAAAATATCGTAGCTAGCCTAAAAAATTTAACTCTTAACGCAGCCTCCGCCCCGGTCGGTAAAAACGGCGCGGCAAGCCTAGAAAAGCTCGTCATAAACGCGCCTAAATTTACGCTGGAAAATAACGCCAGCGCCGCTTCTATCGGCGAAGTAAAAGCGCAAAAAATCGCGCTAAAAACAAAAAATAAAGAGCTCGCTACCATCGCTGAAATCGGCGTAAAGGATACGGATCTAGATATAGCTAAAACGGCGCTACGCATCGAAAGCGTCAGTATAAATAAGCCTAAATTTGCAACCGAGCTAAAAGAAAACGGCGAGCTTAGCGCTATTAGCGAGCTTGGACTAAGCGGCGAAAAAGCCACCGCTAAAAAATCAAGCGCCAAAAGCAAAAACGAAAGCGTGAAAAAACTCGCCAAATCTCAAAAAACGGCAGAAAAAACCGCTGCGAAAAAGAGCCAAAAAACCGAGCAAAAAAGCGCTCAAGACACAAAGAGCGGATTTAAATTTAGCGTCAAAAACGTCGCCGTTACGGGCGCAGATATCGGCGTGACGCATATATTTGAGGGACAAAAGATAGCGCACAAATTTGACGGGCTAAACGTAAATTTACAAAATATCAGCGAAAATTTAGCCTCGCCCGTAAGCGCCAAAATCGACATGAAAAGCTCGCAAAAGCTAAATTTGGCGCTAAACGGCAAAATCACGCCCGAACCCCTAAATATCGAGGCTGACGTAAAACTAAACGACGCAAATCTACCTCGCTACTTCGCCTACGCTAAAAACTATCTGGACGCGAGCCTAAAAAGCGGCGAGCTAAACGCCGAGCTAAATGTAAAATACGCCGCAGACGCCTCCGTAAGCGGTAAGGCAAATATCGCAAATATCGAGCTTACAGACAGCTCCGGCGATAAGGTTTTTGCCTTTAAAAACCTCAAACTATCTAAAATTTCGTTTGCGAAAAATTTCTTAAATTTAGAGCGCGTGACTCTTAGCGCGCCGTTTTTAAAGGCGCATTTAAACAAGGAGCGCGAGTTAAATTTAAGCCGACTTGTAAAAAATAAAGACGGCGCCAAGGCCGAAAAAACCGCAAATGCCGAGCCTAAAAAAACTAGCGCCATCGATAAAAAAGAGGTAAAAACCGAGCATAAAACAAACGACGCTAAAGCCGCTAAGCAAGACCAAAAAGAGGGCGATTTCGGATTTGCTGTGAAGCAAATTTTAGTAGAGGGCGGCGAGGTAGATTTTTCGGATGCATCGCTATTTATGCCTTTTGCTACGAGGATAGCTAAGCTTGAGGGTGTGCTATTTGAAGTGGATCAAAAACGCCCTACGATGGGTACTTTTGAAGGCGTGGTCGGCAAGAGTGGCTTTAGCAAGATCGGGCTAAAGCTACTGCCGTTTGATCTTAAAAAAAGCACCGAGATAAAACTAGGCTTTAAAGATATAGATCTAAAAGACGTGACGCCGTATAGCGGGCAGTTTTTGGGCTATAAGATAGAAAAAGGCAAGCTAAATTTGACCCTAAACTACGAGGTTGCGGACTCTAAGTTAAAAGGTAGCAACATAGTAAATCTAGACACGCTAACTTTGGGTGAAAAGGTCGAGTCTAAAGACGCGGTAGATCTGCCTTTATCGCTTGCTATTTCGATACTAAGCGATCAAAACAATCAGATAAATATCGACCTGCCGGTAGAGGGCGATCTAAACGACCCTGATTTTAAATACGGCGGCATCGTCTGGGCAGCGGTAAAAAAACTATTTGCCGATATTACGCTAGCTCCGTTTAGATTTTTAGGAAATGCGTTAGGGCTAGGCAGCGAGGATCTAAGCACGATCGACTTTATGGCCGCTAGCAACGAGCTCATAGTCTCCGAGCAGGCTAAGATAGGCGACTTTATCAAGCTAACGAGCGCAAAGCCTAAGATGAAGCTAAGCATAACGCCTGTGTACGCGGACGTCGATGAAGAGGCGTTTAAAAACGAAAAACTAAACGCTAAGATCGCTCAAACTATGGCACAAACAGGCAAAGACTATGCGGGCGCCTTGGCCATCCTAGCTCCGGGCGTCAAAGACGGCGATGAAAAAGCGCAACGAGAAGCGGCGCTAAAGGGTATCGAAGTAGAAAAAGAAAGGCTAATAAAGCTAGCTAACTCGCGCGCGCAGGTAGTAAAAGACGCGCTGGTTAAAGCAGGCTTAGATCAAAACAGGATCGAGATCAAAAAGCCGGAAAAAACGGACGCTAAGCAAGGGGAATACGCAAGCGTGATGATGGGAGCGACGCAGTAAGTTTGCGCCCGGGTTTTGTATTACCGCGCTAGTTTGCGACTTGCGGCAGAGCTTTTGCGTAGTTTTGCTTTAGCGCGCTTGCGGATGTTTTTACCGGACTTCTGGCTAAGGCATGACGTAGGAGAGAAATTTGCCGAAGCTTTGTCGCGCGCAGCTTTGCTCGGCTCATTTGCGCCTTGTTTGTTGGCTGTGCGAGCTTTAGCTTTGCCGACTTGGCTTGCTGCGGGCAAGACCTAGCTTTGCGCGAAATTTGGCGTACGCAGCCGTAAAACCGCCTAATTTTATATTTTTAAAAGCCGTGAACGCGGCGAAAAATGCTTCGTTGCCGCTTTTTGCTCGAATTTAAAACTAAAATTTTAGATTTACTTGCCCTGCTAGTATCTAAAAAACGCCAAACGTAGCCCGCTTTACGGCCTAAACGCGTTTGTCGTACGCGCTTTTACGTGCGGTTTTTAAATTTAGCCGCCTACGCAAAACTGCAGCCTAAAATCTAAAATTTACGCCCGCAAGTCTGAGATGCCGCCTAAATTTACTAAATTTATCCAAGCCTACTAAAAGCGCTAAAGAAGGCTGCTTACTTCCTGTGCAAAATCTCGCGCTTTAAGCTTTAGGGCTACGTAAAAATCTCAAATTTAACCGCAAAATCTACGAATTTAAGTTTTAGTTCGGTAAAATTGAGCAAAAATTTCACAAAGGCAAATCGTTATGAGAGGTTACAAAATCTTTTCGGGCACCGCAAACGTAGAGTTTTCAAAGAAAATTTCGCATTATTTATCGCTTCCGCTTAGCGAAGCTACGATCAAACGCTTTAGCGACGGCGAGATCAGCGTGCAGATCGGCGAGAGCGTGCGCGGCAAGGATATTTTTATCATCCAGCCTACCTGCGCGCCCGCAAACGTAAATTTGATGGAGCTTTTGATCCTAACCGACGCGCTTAAGCGCAGCTCGGCTAGCTCGATAACGGCGGTGGTGCCGTATTTCGGCTACGCGCGCCAAGACCGCAAAGCCGCTCCCCGCGTGCCTATCACGGCAAAGCTCGTGGCAAATATGATGCAAACGGCGGGCATTGACCGCGTCGTCACGATCGACCTTCACGCGGGCCAAATTCAGGGTTTTTTTGATATCCCAGTCGACAACCTCTACGGTTCGATCATCTTTAACGACCATATCAAAAATAAAAATCTCAAAAATCCTATCATCGCTAGCCCCGATATCGGCGGCGTCGCGCGCGCTAGAAGCGTCGCAAAAGCCCTAAATCTCGACATCGTTATCGTCGATAAACGCCGCGAAAAGGCTAACGAAAGCGAAGTAATGAACGTAATCGGCGACGTAGCGGGCAAGGACGTGATACTAGTCGATGATATGATCGACACGGGCGGTACGATAGTAAAGGCGGCAAAGGTCTTTAAAGAGCGCGGCGCAACCTCGGTAATAGCGTGCTGCACGCATGCGGTGCTCTCGGGCAAAGCCTACGAAAACCTAGCAGATAGCGCGCTAGACGAGCTAGTTGTGACCGACACGATACCGTTACGCGAGGAAAACGAAAAGATAAAAGTGCTCAGCGTCGCTCCGATTTTTGGCGAAGTGATCAGACGCGTGTATCACAACGAAAGCGTAAATTCGCTATTTGACTGATTTTGGGCGACGTTTTGGTTGCCGGTTTTGATTAAATCTACCCCTTGACGGCGCATGCGACGAGTCTGCGCCGTTTTTAAATTTGCACCTATTTTTTGAAACATCAAATTTAACTCCCGATTTACGAGCCGAAAAATTCAAATCAATTTTGGTTTATGCCGTAAAGATGCGGGTCGTGCCGCTCAAATTTAACTGCGTAAAATTTGCTCAAAAAAGACCGAAATTAAACGTAACTTTTCACGTTTTTTTCACGGAGTGAAAAGTGAAATAATTTATATTATTTTAGTTAATTTTGTAATCTTAAATTTAATCCCTAAAGCCGTTAAAATCGGCATTTATCGCTAAAGTAGAACTTAAATTCATATAGCTTTAAATTTGAGGAAATTTTGAAATAAAACTTAATGATAAAGGCGAAATTTAAAAGTTATTCACATACGGCACGGCGGAAAATTTGAATCGAAATTTAAAAGCGAGCCCGAAACCAGACTCGCAAAAAGCCTCAGTGCTCGCCTTTGTGTAGGAAATAAAGCCCCAAGCAAAGCGCCAAAATCGAGGTGGCAAGATAAGTCATCTCAAGCGGCGTGGTGAAATTTGCATGCAAAACGCGCTGGAAAAAGTTAACGATAAGCACCATGATGATGACTTTGCCTAGTTTATCCTTGAGTTCGTCGAGTGAGTGCACTTCGAGGACTTTGCTCTGTTTGGACTGCTTGAGCTCCTCGATCTCGGAGATAAACAGCTCGTAAATGCCGAAGCTAAAGATGTAAAGCACGAGCGCCATGAGGTAGAGGTCGATCGCGCCCACGATCTCGCCGACGACGTCGGAGTGGAAGTTCTCGGGGTGAAAATCGCCGAAAAAGTAGTGATAAACGGCGACGAAAACCTTGCCCACGTCGTAGCTGGCGATGACGAAAAGCACGATCGCGCCAAGCAAGCCAAAGACTACGGGCAGGAGCGTGAAGTTGTTGCTAAAGAGTAGGATTTTTTCAAAAGCTTTACGCATTAATTTCCTTTGTTTAAAAATAAAACGCGTATTTTATAATATTTTCCTTAAAGCTAGGGCGTGGATTAGAGTCGGCGCGTGCGGTTTGGGTTGTTATCGGGCGGGGTTAAATTTGAGTTTCGCGTGTTTTATAACGCTCTTTTGCGCGAGCCGCGACGGCTTGATGGGCGAGTCAAATTTGAGTTTATTAAATTTGATTGCGTAAATTTGACGGTGCGGTTTGATTGCGGCGGTTTGCGCCGTAAAGGTGCGGATAAATTTACGAGTCAGATTTAAAAAGCTGGTAGAAAATTCGTATCGGAAAAAAGCGATTTTATATTTTAAAATAATCAAAATTTTAGCCGAATTTACGCCAAGAACTAAAGCGTAAATTCGGTAAATTTAAAACGAAATGCGGGCGGGCTACTCCTGCATCTCTATCCATTTTTGTGCGATTCTTACGGCATTGGTCGCCGCTCCCACGCGGATCTGGTCGGCGCTACACCACAGATGAAGGACGTTTTTGCGGTAGTTATCCGTGCGGATGCGTCCGACGTAGGTCTCGTTGGTGTCGCTTGAGATGCTCGGCATCGGATATTTTTTCGCGGCTGGCTCATCCACGACTACGATGCTAGGCGCTTTGCGCAAAATTTCGCGAGCGGCTGCGGCGTCCACGTCTCTGTCAAAATGAATCGTGATAGCCTCTGAGTGGCTGCGAAGCACCGGCACGCGCACGCAGGTCGCGCTCACTTCCATATTTTTGTGGAGGATTTTTTGGGTCTCGTTGACCATTTTCATCTCTTCTTTCGTGTAGTCGTTGTCCAAAAATACGTCGATGTGCGGGATGACGTTAAAGGCTAGCTGGTGCGCGAAGACTTTCGGCTCGCACTCGTCGAGTTTAAACTCGAAAAACTTTTGCAGCTGTACGACTAGCTCCTCCATGCCCTCTTTACCGGCTCCCGAAGCCGCCTGATAGGTCGAGACGTCCACGCGGTTGATACCGTACGCATCGTCCAGCGGTTTTAAAATTTGCACCATTTGGATGGTCGAGCAGTTTGGGTTGGCGATGATGCCGCGGGTTTTCCACTGCGCGATGTCCTGCGGGTTGCACTCAGGCACGACTAGCGGCACGTCCGCGTCCATCCTAAAGTGGCTGGTGTTGTCGATGACGACGGCGCCGCTGGCGGCCGCAAATTTGGCGTATTTTTCAGATACCGATCCGCCCGCGCTAAAAAACGCTATGTCGATCTCGTGCTCGTTAAAAACGGTCTCGGTAAGCTCCACGACTTTGTGGTTTTTGCCTTTAAACTCTATTTGGGTGCCCGCGCTTTTCGCGCTTGCTAGCGGTAGTAGCTGGCCCACCGGGAAATCAACCTCCTCCATAACGCGGAAAAGCTCCTCTCCGACTGCGCCCGTCGCGCCCACGACGGCAACGTTAAATTTTCTCATTTTAGACTCCTTTGTTTTACTTCTCGGTCGGCAAAGCTCTCGCGACAAGCCTCTTTGGCTTAACCCGGTGCCAAAGACTCGTCAGGCTTTGCGGACTAAATTTTTGTTTGTTTCTTAGACGGCTTGCCGTCTTGCGGTTAGTCTCGTCAGCTGAATCGCGCGCTTAAGACCAAACTTGTTTCGCTAAATTTGGGTTTTGGCATAAAAAGCTAATCGCGACCGCTCTTGTTTGCTAAATTTAACTCAAATTTGCGATTGCATTTTGCTTCTTGCCGGCTCAAATTTGCCAAACCGCACGTCGCATTTTAGCGTCGCCGTCTCGGCCGGCTAAATTTAAAATTTAAGCTAAAATTTCGCTTATTTTACTCGCGTAAAGCTTAAATTTAAGCTACTTTCTGCTGCGAGCCTGCAAAAAAAGATCGCCGGGTTGTATTTCCTCGCCTTCGCTCAGTATCGCCGCTCGCTGCACGACGGATATTAGCTCGCGGATATTGCCGGGAAAATCGTAGTTTTCAAGCTCCTTTACCGCCGCTTCGGAAAAGCTTTTTGCGCCGAGATTAAACTCCTCGCAGCTTTGCTTTAAAAAGCGCTCGGCGATAGGCAAGATCTCATCTTTGCGCTCTCTTAGCGGCGGGATGGCGACTGGAACGGTGTTTAGACGGTAAAACAGATCCTCTCTAAATTTACCCTCGCTGATCATCGCGGGCAGATTCGCGTTTGTCGCGGAGACGATGCGAACGTCGATTTTGACGCTCTTTGTGGCGCCAAGACGCGTAATCTCGCGCTCCTGGATCGCTCGCAGGAGTTTTGGCTGCAAATTTAGCGGCATCTCGCCGATCTCGTCTAAAAACAGCGTGCCGCCGCTTGCTAGCTCGAACTGCCCCTTTTTCATCGCCGAGGCGTCGGTAAATGCGCCCTTTTCAAAGCCGAAAAGCTCGCTTTCTATCAAATTTTCGGGGATTGCAGCCATGTTTATCGCGATAAACGGACCGTCCTTGCGCGGCGAGTTTTTGTGGATAAATTTAGCAAACAGCTCCTTGCCCACGCCGCTCTCGCCCATTAACATCGCCGAGGCGTCCGTTTTTGCGACGCGCGAGGCTAAATTTAACGCATTAGCAAGCGCGGGCGAGCTAGCTACGAAATCAGTAGAATCGGCCTGCGAATTTGAGCCGTTTTGTGCGGCTTTTAGGCTTGTCGCAGGTAACTTTCGGCGTAAAATTTCGACTCTCTTTATCGCCTCGTACAGCGTCTGCGCGTCAAAAGGTTTCGTGAGGAAGTCTTTGACGCCCAGGCGCACGCTCTCTATGGCTTTGTTTAGCGTCGCGTTGCCCGTCATTATGATGACGTCAAATTTGCCCTCCAGACGCTTGATGAACTCCAGCCCGTCCATTTGGGGCATGTTGATGTCGGTGATGATGAGATCGACGTCGTCGCCCATTTTTTTAAGAGCCTCAACCGCGCTTTTATAGCTTTTGATTTTTAGATCGTCGTATTCGCCCAGCGCGATCTCTAGGGACTTGCGCATATTTATGTCGTCTTCTACTATTACGATGTTCATCTTTTACTCTTTGTTTTTAAATACGCTTATGATAGCCGAAGAGGGCTTAAATTTCACCGTAAATCGCACGGGAAATAGCGTAAGATCGGTTGCGGAGTTCATATTTTTGTTGTGTTGGACGAAGCGATCTTCGACCTTAAATTTATAAGGCAAAAAGCACTCGAAAAGCTCGTTTTTATGTAAATTTAAAAACTCTAGCGAGCTTTGTGCGGGCTGCTTGGAAGCGTCTATTTCACATAGGTATTCGTACTCTAGCTCGCTTAGAACCATAGCCTTTGAAAGCGCGATATCGTCGTAAACTACGGTGTGATTTTTAGTGGAGATTTTGGCCCAGAGGATAAACTCCTCCGAGCCGTAGAGAAGCGCCGCAGCGGCAATCAGTAAGCAAAAATTTCTTGCCACTTGCTTTGGTCTATTTTCATTTCCATTCTGACGCGGTAGAGCCCGTCTTTAAAGTCGTGCTCGATGATGGAAGCGTTTTTGATGAGGCCTGCGACCTGAGCCGTGATAGTGGAGTCTCTAAGCATCGCGTCTCTAACCGTATCTTTAGAGTTTATCTTGACTCCGTAGAGCTTCTCGGCTAGCTGTCTGTGCGCATCGGCGATGGCTGCGCGCTTAGCTAGGGCTAGCGACTGCGCGTGAGAGACGGTGTTAGTCGGAGCGATACCCTCGCCCACGGCACCAAATACTGCATCGACTTGCTCGATGTCGTATATCATCTTTTCTTGCTTCATCACGCTTCTGATGTCTTCTTTATCGACCTTTTGGATGACGATGTCTTGCTTTGCCGACGTGGTCTCGTCGGAGGAAAAAGGGTTGTTAAAGGAACAACCGCTCGTCAAAAAGACTACCGCACCCAAAACCGCGAATGTAATTTTTTTCATTCTTGAACCTTTAAATTTAGTTGTTTTTTTGTTTGCAAATTTACTAGCAAATTGTATTCCAAAAACACTAAATTCATTCTAAATTTTCTAGCGTCTCTTCGCCGCCCTCATCCTCGCCTTCGTCGGCTTTAGGGCACTTTGCGATACTTACTACGTCGTCGCCGTCTACGTTTACTACGATGACGCCGCTGGTGTTTCGGCCCGCTTTGCGGATGCTTTGCATATCGACGCGTATCATCTTGCCGCTTGAGGTTAGGGCCATCAGATCCTGTTCGTCATCGACCATCACGACGCCGATCAGATCGCCGGTGCGGTTAGTTAGCTTCATGCAGATTACGCCCTTGCCGCCGCGATTTGTTAGGCGGTATTCGTCTGCAGTAGTGCGCTTACCGATACCTTTTTGAGATATGCTTAGCACTTCTTGTTCATTACTTTCGATGACGGCTGCGCCTACGACCTCGTCGCCGGCTTCTTTAAATTTAATACCCGTCACGCCGCGAGCCGTTCTGCCCATCTGGCGGACTTTACTCAATTTAAATTTGAGGCACATTCCCTTTTTGGTTACGATAAATAGCATCTTTTCGCTATCGTCGCTTCCTTCGGCCGCGTTCTCGTCGTTTTCTTCGCTATTTTCTTCATCGATCTGAGCTTCTATCGCCTCTATCTCGTTTATCTCGGTCTCTACGCCAAGCTCGTCGATTAGATTTATCGGCTCTTCCTCGCCTTCTACGATTAGAGCGGTTACTAGCTCGTCGTTCTCGTCTAGGTTGATGGCGCGCACGCCGATAGAGCGGATGTTCTTAAATTCGCTCAAATTCGTGCGTTTTACTATGCCGTTTTTAGTGAAAAACGCGAGCGATTTACTCTCCGCAAAATCAGTCGTCGGGATGATCGCCTTGATCTTTTCGTCGGGCTGTAGCTGGATGAGATTTACTACCGCTTTGCCTTTTGCAGTGCGGCTTCCTTCAGGGATCTTATAGACTTTGAGCCAATAAAGCTGTCCACGGTCGGTCACGAACATCAGCGTATCGTGGGTGTTGCTAGTAAAGAAGCTCTCGATGAAGTCGTCGTCGTACGTAGTTATCGCGACCTTGCCCTTGCCGCCGCGTTTTTGCTTCTCGTACTGCTTGCTCGGCACGCGCTTGATGTAGCCTCGGTGCGTGATGGTTACGACCATGTTTTCGTTAGGGATGAGGTCCTCGATGTCGATGTCGTCGTAATCATCCACGATCTCGGTGATGCGCGGCACTTTAAATTTATTTTTTATTTCAAGCAGCTCGTCTTTGATTAGTTTTTCTAGCAAGGTTTCGCTCTTTAAAATTTCATCAAGGCGCGCGATCTCTGCCATCAGCTCGGCTAGTTCGGCCTCTAGTTTTTCGCGCTCTAAACCCGTTAGCTTACTTAGCCTCATATCCAGGATGGCGTTTGCTTGCAGCTCGCTAAGGCCGAATTTCGCTACCAAGCCCTCGCGAGCGCTAGGCGTGTCGGCGCTATTTTTGATGAGCTCGATCACCTCGTCGATATTATCTAGCGCGATCTTTAAGCCCTCTAAAATATGCGCTCTAGCGCGGGCTTTTTCTAGGTCGAATATCGTGCGGCGGATGATGACGGTTTTTCTGTGATTTAAAAATAGCTTCAAAAGTTCGATTAGGTTAAATACCTTCGGCTCTTTGTTGTTTATTGCAAGCATTATGACGCCAAACGTGCTCTCCATCGTCGTGGATTTAAAGAGATTGTTTAACACGATGTCGCTCATTGCGTCGCGTTTTAGCTCGATGACGACGCGGATGCCGTCCTTATCGGACTCGTCGCGCACTTCGCTGATACCTTCGATCTGTTTTTCTTTGACCAGCTCGGCTATCTGCTCGATGAGGCGAGCCTTGTTCGTCTGATA
This sequence comes from Campylobacter showae, assembly GCF_963515975.1. Taxonomy (GTDB): domain Bacteria; phylum Campylobacterota; class Campylobacteria; order Campylobacterales; family Campylobacteraceae; genus Campylobacter_A; species Campylobacter_A showae_F. Next base: position 38,799 of record NZ_CAUPZM010000007.1, on the reverse strand, counting down.
CGGCAGCTCGTCTACGACGATAACGTCTTTGTTCGGCTTTTTTTCGATGTGGGTTTTGGCGCGTAGTTTCACGCGGCCGCGTCCCGTGCGGTAGGCCTCGATGATGCCTTTTTTGCCAAATATTATCCCGCCCGTCGGGAAATCCGGCCCTTTTATGTACTGCATCACCTCTTCTAGCGTCGCGTTTTTATTTTCAAGTACGAGCAAAAGCCCGTCGATTAGCTCATCAAGGCTGTGCGGCGGGATATTAGTCGCCATACCGACTGCTATACCGCTAGAGCCGTTTAGCAGCAAATTCGGCACGCGGCTAGGTAGGACGTCGGGCTCGGTCTCTCTGTCGTCGTAGTTTGGGATAAAATCAACCGTGTCTTTTTCGATATCGCGTAAAATTTCTTCGGTGAGATTAGTCATCCTAGCTTCGGTATAACGCATCGCAGCCGCGCCGTCGCCGTCGATGGAGCCGAAGTTGCCTTGGCCGTCGACCGCCGGATAGCGCATGGAAAATTTCTGAGCCATACGTACGAGCGCGTCGTAAACGGCCGTATCGCCGTGCGGGTGGTACTTACCGATAACGTCGCCCACGATACGCGCGGACTTCATATACGGGCTGCGGCTGCCGACTCCGAGGTTGTTCATCGCGTATAGGATGCGTCTATGAACGGGCTTTAGACCGTCTCTGGCGTCAGGCAGGGCGCGACCGACGATGACGCTCATCGAGTAGTCGAGGTAGCTCGTTTTTATCGACTCTTCGATATCGACGGTTTGGATGTCTTGATTGTTTTCAAATATATTTTCCATATTTTTCCTTAAAATTTACTTGCCGATTTTAGCTTAAATTTGATAAAAACTTGCTAAATAGATACGCTTTTTCTTGGCTTGATCGGGTTAAATTTAGCCGAAATTTGGGGTTTTATTTTGCTATTTTTAGAATACTAAATTTTACAAAATTTACCGCTATCTTTTAGTATCTCGCATCCGCAAGCGTCAGCGCAAAAAGCACCTCGCAGCCGGCTTTTTGCAGCGTCCGTCTGGCTTCGTCTATCGTCGTTCCCGTCGTCACGATATCATCTATCAAGATAACGGGAAATTTAGGCGTTTTTAAGAGCTTAAAATTTCTCGGATTTTTTAGGCGAAAGGCGAGGTCTTTACCGTGATAGCTGACGTTTGAGCCCGCATGCAAGCAGGCGTAAAGCGGACGGATTTCGGTACTTTTTAACGCGCGAGCCAAGATTGCCGTATGCGAGTAGTTGCAAGCCGCTCTATCGTCGATCGGCACGGCGTTTACGGGCGAGCCGAAGCTAAATTTGCTAGCAAAAATTTTAAAACTCAAATTTGCGAGCGCGCCGTAAACGAAAGAGCCGTGAAATAGGTGCTTTGAGTGGAGTAAATTTTTAATTTCGGAGTAGTCAAAAAAGCTGTAAATTTTAAAATCGCCGTCCAAAACACGCGTCCTTGCGGGCGAGGCGAGCAGGTGATCTTTGCAAATTTGACAGATCACGCCCAGACTCAGATGCCCGCAGTTAGCGCATCTCATCAGCTTTTTAGGATCTGGATCGCCGCGCGTTTTACGATATCTTGGAGTAGCTCGTCAAAAAAGCTCTTAAACGCGCCGCTCGTGTGAATCGGGGCAAATTTGGTCTGCTCTTGCGAGACGTTTTTGGTGATTGTCTGATCGCCTCTGTGCACCGTTATCGTGAGCTTTGCCGAGCCTTTTAGGTTGTCGGTAGAGTAGCCGCTTAGATTTGCTTTAAGCTCGACGATCCTCACGTCCACGACGATATCGCCAAAGTCGCTCAAATTTGCGCCCAGGCGCTTTAGCTCGGTGCTAAGGCCGTCTTGTAGCCAGCTCTCGATGCTGTTTTGTAGCGTGACGTACTCTTTTACGTTGCCGTTACTGCCCGTGATCGTGGCGACGATGCTTTTGTTGGCGCGAGCGTCCTCGATGCTATTTATACGGATATTTTTTTGGTAACCCATCTGGTTCGAGGTTGATTGATACGGGGTTAAATTTAACACCGAGCTGCGCTGCGAGCATCCGCTCATGACCGCGGCAAAAAGCGCGACGGCAAGGGCGAAAAAAGCTAAATTTTTCATATTTTTCCTTTATAGTTTCGAGATTTCTTCGGCGGCTTTGTTGGCGGCCTGTTTAACCAAAAGGTAGACGTAGAGGTTAAAGTCCTGCGTATCCTCGGCCTCGAGCTTGCGCACGTCTTGTCTAGTGGAGATATTTAGCACGCGGGTTTTATTTATGTTTTTGACGCCTAGTTTGCCTTTCATCGCCGCGCTTAGATACTGCGACGGCTCGCTATACGACGCCGCGTAGTCGGTAAATGCAAAATCCACGCGGTAGGTGTAAGGCGAGGTCTGGCTATCCACGACCATGATGCCGCGGTTTAGCAGCTCGTCTTGCAAGAAAAGATGAAAAAGCCTCTCAAGGCGCTCTTTTGGATAGAGCATTTTCGCTCCGTTTTTGGATATAAATTTTATGCCGCTATCCGCTGCTCTTTCGTCGGCTATTTTGTGGATATAGACTTTTTTGATAGCCGCGCCCGTGTCGATCCTGCTTTGAGCGATGCAGCACTTTATCGCGACGTCGCTGGTGTAGTCCGTGCCGTTTATCTTGATATCCTGACCACCGCTAGCGCACGAGGAGCAGTCTGCTTTGATGCGCATCACTTCTTTGTAGCCTTTGGCGTTGCCACCCTCGGTTTGAGCGATCTCCGGCGAGCTCTCGAACAGTCCAAAACATCCCGTAAAAAGGAACGCCGCAAATAAAAGTATAAAATTTTTCATAAAAAATCCTTTCGTAAATTTTACATCACGCAAGCAAAATTCTATCCAAATTTGAGATGAATTTCCAAATTTGCGTAAAATTTGGAGGAAATTGGAAATTTGTATAAATTTTATTAAGTTTGATTTTTGAGATTTTAAAATCGGATATAGCGTCAAATTTAGCATTTACGCGGTGCAGGTCTGGGAGGGTCAAATTTGACCGTGAGAAAATAAAAAGCGGCCGCGAGCGTAGCGAAAAGCTCCGCAAAACGCTCGCAAGACGCCGCTAGTCTATCTTTAAAACGCTTAAAAACGCCTCTTGCGGCAAATTTACCTTGCCGATGGCTTTCATGCGCTTTTTGCCCTCTTTTTGCTTTTCGAGTAGCTTGCGCTTACGCGTGATGTCGCCGCCGTAGCACTTGGCGGTTACGTTTTTGCCCATAGATTTTACCGTTTCTCGCGCGATGACTTTGTTGCCGATGCTGGCTTGAATAGCCACCTCAAAGAGCTGGCGCGGCACGATCTCTTTCATGGCTTTTACAAAGTCGCGTCCTTTGGACTGGGCTTTACTTTCGGGCACGATGATAGAGAGCGCGTCCACGGTCTCGCCCGCGACCTTGATATCAAGCTTGACTAGATCGCCCACGCGGTAGTCGCTAGGCTCGTAGTCAAAGCTCGCGTAGCCTTTTGTGCTCGATTTTAGCTTGTCGTAAAAGTCCATCACGATCTCGTTCATCGGGATGTCGTACTCGAGCAGCACGCGCTCGGGCGTGATGTAGTCCATCTTAGTCTGCACGGCGCGGCGGTTGTTTAGCAGCGTGATGATGTTGCCTAAAAACTCGCTTGGAGTGATGATCGTGGACTTGACGTAGGGCTCTTTGACGTGCTCGATTTTATTGACCGGCGGGAGTTGGCTAGGGTTTTGGATACGTAAAATTTGACCGTCGGTTTGTACGACTTCGTAGGTGACGGTCGGAGCTGTAGCGATGAGATCGAGGTCAAATTCGCGCTCCAAACGCTCCTTGATAACCTCCATATGCAGTAGCCCCAAAAAGCCGACGCGAAAGCCAAACCCAAGCGCGACCGAGGTTTCGGGCTCGTAGCTGATAGAGCTGTCGTTTAGCTTGAGTTTATCCAAAGCGTCGCGTAGATCCTCAAATTTATCCGTTTCGATCGGGTAAAGTCCCGCAAATACGAACGGCTTAGCCCGCTCAAAGCCGCCGACGGGCTCTTTTACGGGGTTGCGAGCTAGCGTGATGGTATCGCCCACCTGCACGTCGCTGACGTTTTTTAGTCCCAGCACCACGATGCCGACCTCGCCCGCGCCCAGTCTCGCCGTTTTTATCGGCGCGATGGGGTTTGGATACATGAGATCTAGCACGATGTGTTTTTTGCCCGTGCCCATGACTAGGATTTCGTCGTTTTTCTTTAGCTCGCCGTCATAGACGCGCACGAGCGCCAAAGCGCCCAGATAGTTGTCAAACCAGCTGTCGTAGATGAGCGTTTTTAGCGGTTTTTCCGCCTCGCCGCCGGGAGAGGGGACGCGCGTGATGATGGCTTCTAGCAGCTCTTTGATGCCGATGCCCGTTTTTGCGCTAACCTCGATCGCTCCGCTGCAATCAAGCCCTATAACGTGCTCGATCTCGTTTTTTACGCGCTCCGGATCTGCTGCGGGGAGGTCGATTTTATTTATGACGGGAATGATTTCAAGGTTATTTTCTAGCGCGATATAGACGTTTGCGATGGTTTGCGCCTCTACGCCCTGAGAAGCGTCCACGACAAGTAGCGCGCCCTCGCAGCTAGCTAAGGAGCGGCTCACCTCGTAGCTAAAATCCACGTGGCCCGGAGTATCGATCAAATTTAGGACGTAATTTTGCCCGTCAAGCGCGTAGTTTAGGCGCACGGACTGAGCCTTGATCGTGATGCCGCGCTCTTTTTCGATGTCCATCGTGTCCATGATTTGGCTGCTCATCTCGCGGTCGCTGACGGCGCCGCACTCTTGGATCAGGCGGTCTGCGAGAGTGGATTTGCCGTGGTCTATATGAGCGATGATGCTAAAATTTCTGATGTTTTTCATTTAAATTTTACTTTTTGATTAAATTTTTGGCTTTTATTTTGCCTAAAATTGATTTAAAGTCTGCATAATTTTTATTTTAAATATTAAGTAAAAAATCGCTAAAATCGTAAATTTTAAAATCAAACAAAAAAGGCGCAAGATGGCAAATACTCGAAGTGTAGAACCAAGTGTGGCAGATGCGATAAATTCACAGCTAAAATCATATAGGCTTGATTATAAATTAGAACAAGAGTCGTTAAATAGCGAGATAGACAACGCCCTACAAGAGTATTTCACTAAAAGCGGCGGTAAGGGTGGCAATCGTCCTGATGCTAAACTGCTTTTGCAAGATGGCGGCTTAAATTTTTATCCCGTATTGATTGAATACAAAGGCTATGAAGATAAGTTAGAAAAGCTAGACGCCGACGGCAATGTAGAAAATCGCACCGCCAAAAATGAGCCAAATTTTAAAAACATTAAAGATTACGCGGTTAATGGCGCGGTGCATTATGCAAATGCGCTTTTGCACCACACTAGTTACACCGACATAATCGCTATAGGAGTTACTGGATATAAAGATAGTAAGGATAAATTACAAACTAAAATCGGTGTTTATTATGTTTCAAAATCAAATTTGGGAGTAGGGCGTAAAGTAGGCGATTTTACCGATTTATCGTTTTTAAAAAAGACGCATTTTAACGATTTTACGGATAAGCTTAAAAATCTAAATTTAACTCCCGACGAGCTAGAAAAAATCAAGCAAAAGCGCGAAAAAGAGATCGATGCGAGTTTAGTAAAGTTAAATAACGACATTTATAGCAATGAAAAAGGACTTGGCGAAAACGATAGAGTTTATCTGGTCGCAGCCTCCATTATCGCCACTCTTGGTATTCCAGGCAAAGTCGCTCCGCTCGAAAAATTAGAGCTAAAATCATCAAGTGAAAGAGGCAATACCGATGGCGAAATTTTAATGCGAAAGATAAGAGCTTTTTTAAACGAGAAAAATTTGCCGAGCGAAAAGAAAGAGCTTATCATCCGCACGCTTTCAAACACGATTTTAACCGAAAATATCAACAAAATATCAAACGGCGAAACGCAGTTAAAACGTGTATTTTGCAAAATCGTAGACGACTTAGGTATCTATTATAAAATTGGGCTGACGACGGATTTTACGGGCAAGCTTTTTAACGAGATGTATTCGTGGCTAGGTTTTACGCAGGACAAGCTAAACGACGTAGTACTTACGCCCTCATACGTAGCTACGCTTTTAGTAAGGCTTGCAAGGGTAAGTAAAGATAGCTATGTTTGGGATTTTGCTACCGGTTCGGCGGGGCTTTTGGTCGCGGCAATGAACGAAATGCTAAAGGATGCTAAAAATAGCATAAGCTCTCCCGAAGAGCTAGCTAAAAAAGAGGCGCATATAAAGGCCTATCAGCTTTTAGGCTTGGAGTTACTTTCTAGCGTTTATATGCTTGCGGTTTTAAATATGATAATGATGGGCGACGGAAGCTCGAATATCTTAAATAAAGATAGTTTGACCGATTTTGAAGGCGTTTACGGCTTTGGCAAAGACGACGAGCCGTTCCCTGCGAATGCTTTCGTACTAAACCCTCCGTATTCCGCTGAGGGCAACGGGATGATATTCGTCGAGACAGCCCTAAATATGATGAAGGGTGGATATGCGGCGATAATTATCCAAAATTCGGCAGGTAGCGGCAAGGCAAAAGAGATAAATAAAAGAATTCTCGAGCGAAATACTCTTATTGCGAGTATAAAAATGCCAATAGATCTTTTTGTCGGTAAATCAAGCGTGCAAACGAATATCTACGTCTTTAAAATAGGTGAAAAGCACGAAAAAGACGAAATCGTAAAATTTATCGACTTTTCAAAAGACGGCTATACGCGCTCAAACCGCAAAAAAGCGAGTAATAATCTAAGAGATACAGATAGGGCTAAGGAGCGTTATGACGAGCTTGTAAATTTAGTGCGTTTCGGCAAGGGCAAACTTGAAATTTTTAGCGAAAACGAATACTACGAAGCGACGATTGATCCGAGCAATGGCGCCGACTGGAATAAATCTCGCCCAGTTGATACTATGCCGACGCTAGCGGATTTTAAAAAGACCGTAAGCGACTATCTAAGCTGGGAAGTGTCGCAAATTTTAAAAAAGGATAGTCCCAGTAAAAGCAGTCTTGTAAGTCAACGAATTGCAATTTTAAAGCAAGAATTTAAGGCGAGTGGCGGAAAAATTAAGGAATTTAGGCTTGATGAAATTTTTGAGATTAGTGGAAGTAAAACAACACCGAAATTAAAGTTAGAGGAAATAGGACTAGGAAAATTTCCTTATGTTACAACACAAGCTACATCAAATGGAATTGCTGGGTTTTATAACTTTTGGACGGAAAAAGGTAATTGTATAACGATAGATAGTGCTGTTTTAGGAACGGCTTTTTATCAAAAAGAGAATTTTAGCGCTAGCGACCACGTTGAAATTTTAAGACCAAAATTTAAAATAAATGAAAAAATAGCACTTTATCTTGCGACTTTGTTAAATAGAATGGCGCGTGTTTTAGATTATTCTTATGGGAAAAAGCGCTCACAAAAAGCATTAAAAAACGAAAAAATTCTCTTGCCGACGCTAGGCGGCGAGATAAATTTTTCCTTTATGGAAAAATTTATCGAAGAGCTCGAGCGCGAACGCGTCGAAGAGCTCGACGCGTATCTTGCGGTAACGGGATTTAAAGATTATAAATTAAGCAAGAAAGAAAAAGACGCTTTGGCTAAATTTGACAAATTTGGCAAATGGGAGGGGGTGGCGAAGGAGTTTAATCTAAAAAAACTTTTTGGAAATGCTACTCGCGGAAAACGTTTAAAAGGTGCGGATAGATTTGATGGAAATTTGCCTTTCGTAACTGCCGGCGAAGCCGATATGGGAATATCTGCTTTTATAAGTAATGACGTCAAAATTTTTGATAAAAATACTGTAACGATAGATATGTTTGGTTCCGCGAAATATCGAAACTATAAATATGGAGCCGATGATCATGTGGCGATCGTGCATACTGAAAATTTATCTAAACATGCCGCTATTTACGTTACAACGGCTATCCATAAAGTAGCAAATGCCGGGCGGTTTAGCTACGCACGTAATTTTTATGCAAAAGATGCTGATGAATTAAGTATTTTATTGCCTATTTCTGATGGTGAAATCGACTACGAATTTATGGGAAATTTCATAAAAGCTATCGAAAAGCTAGTCATAAAAGACGTCGTGCTGTGGGCTGATAAAAAGATAGAAGCGACCAAAGAGGTTGTTTCTAAAATTTAGTCGCATTAGTTAAATTTAGTGATGATGCCCCAAATGCCCGCCTGCGCCATTTGACCTTACTTCACAGATGAGTTCGCCGCCGCATTCGTTATCGCTGCTCTCAAGCTGCAAGGTCGTGTGCGTGATGCCCAGATGCTCCATTTCGTGCGATATTTCGCGCAAGATTCGCTCCGCCTCGCGCACGCTCAGCTCGCCGCTGACCACGATGTGAGCCGTTAGCGCGTTTGCGCCGCTCGTGATACTCCAGACGTGCAGGTCGTGCACCGAAAGCACGCCGTCTATGCCCCTGATCTGCGCGACGAGCCCGTCCAGGCACACGCCCTTTGGCGAGCCTTCCATCAGGATGTTTAGGCTGTCTTTTAGCACGCCCCAGCCGCTTTTTACGATGAGCGCAGCCACGAGCACGCTGGCCGCCGCGTCCGCCCAGCCCCAGCCAAAACACATCATCAGCAGTGCCGCCGCGATCGCGCCTACCGAGCCCAGGGCGTCGCCCAGCACGTGCGCATAGGCTCCGCGCATATTGACGTTTTCTCTCACGTCGCCGCCGCGCAGCATGTAAAGCGCCACGACGATGTTTATGGCAAGTCCCAGCGTGCTGATAGCAAGCATGCCCGCGGTGGCTACTTCGGGCGGGTTTTGGAAGCGCCTGGCCGCCTCGATGACGATCAAAACGGCGATCGCGACGAGGGCGAGGGCGTTTATCGTCGCGGCTAAAATTTCAATCCGCCTGTAGCCGAAAGTCTTTTGCAGATTGCCTTTGCGTTCGCCGAATTTAAACGCAAACAGCGAAAGCCCGAGCGCCGCTGCATCTGATAGCATATGCCCGGCGTCCGAGAGCAGGGCGAGCGAGTTCGTCGCGAGGCCGCCCGCGACCTCGATCAGCATAAAAGCGGATATCATAAGGAAGGAATTTCTCAAAACGGTTTTATTTGACGTGTGCGAATGCGCGCAATGGGCGTGATTTTCGTGCATTTTGACCTCGTTTTTCGGCAAATTTTAGATACATTATACCCCAAAAAGCGCTTAAATTTTAGCCAAATCTCCCTCTAGCTCGACGTTTACGCGCTTGCCTATGTCTTTTAACTTGCTAAAATCTTCCACTAGCCTCGGCGCGTCGTCAAGACTGATCGCAAACGTCCAGAGATAGGTAAGCACCGAGTAGATGTGACCCGCATTTGCATGATTGCTCGAGAGTAAAAATATTGCCAAGCTAAAAATCGCCGCCGCACTCGCGCCGATGATAAAAAAACTCATTGCCTCTCTGTTTGAAATGCGGATACGAAGCTTTGAAAGTACGTCGTAGTAGCGATTTAGCGTGTATTCGTCGCCTACGCTTATGCGTCCTGCTTCGCGCTCCAGCTGGTTGTTTAGCTTTAGATACAAGCGGTCGTTTTTAGTGATGTATTTTGGCAGCAAAATGCCAAAAATCGCGAGCAGAGCAAAAACGGCCAAACCTACGTAGAACTCGATAAACAAAAGCATGATCGCCGAGCCGAAAATCGAGACGACTGAGGTGAAAAACACGGGAAAGTGCTGCTCGAAAAAATCCACGAATTCGCGAGATAAATTTGCCCTTGCGATTACGGCGCTTTCGTCTTTTGCGGCTCTTTTTTCATTCATTATCACGCTTACGGCAAGTCCTGCATATATCCTAGTAAACACCTGCGTATCCACGCGCCGTCTAATCGAGCCAAGCCCCCAGCCCACGAATACCATGCACGAGTAGCTAAGTGCCAAAAGTGTATCGCCCGCTACGATGGCGTTTATGGCGATGCCGGCTAGTACGGGATAGACGAGAAATAGCCCGTTTTCCGCCAAAACTAGACTAAACGTTAAAAACAGTTTTTTAAAATTTTTCTTTGCGATGAGCGTTAGCGTCTTAAATGCGCTATTTTGCATAAAAATCCTCCAGATAAAATCGCGCGGATTTTAGCTGATTTTAAATTTTGCGTCAAATTTTGGAATTTTTGCTGTAACTCTTGACATTACAACAAAATTTTATTATACTTCGCTCATCGGTTGTAAGCTATAAAGTTACAACAAAAATCTAAGGAGAAAAAATGTCAAACTGCAAGATCGTTTCAACGAAAAATGAGTCGAGAGTCGAGCTGAAAGATGCTTTAAATTTAAGCGGCTGCGAGCTTTCTGTCAATGAGCTTCCCGCAAACGCGAGCGTGCCATTCGTGCATTCGCACAAGCAAAACGAGGAGCTTTACTTGGTGCTAAAAGGCGGCGGCGCGCTTTTCATCGACGGCGAGGAAAAGGAGGTTAAAGAGGGCGACGCAATCCGCATCGATCCGGCTGGCAAACGTTGCTTTAAGGCGGGCGCACAAGGAATGAAATTTATCTGTATCCAAACTAAACGCGGTAGCCTAGAGCAGTATACGATGAATGACGGCGTGATAAACGAGGACGTAAAGCCAAGCTGGCTGTAAATTTACGTGGCAGTCAAGCAAATCAAATTTAAAGGAGATACAATGAAAGTAGCAATCATCGGAGCAAACGGAAAATCAGGTTCAAATTTGGTGCAAGAGGCCTTAAAACAAGGGCATGACGTAACATGCTTTGTGCGAAACAAAGAGTATAAAAACGGCGACGTAAAAGTCGTTTATAAAGACGTTTTTGAGCTAACAAAGGCCGACCTAGCCGGCTTTGACGCCGTTATCAGTGCGTTTGCGGCATGGACGCCGGAGACGTTTGGGCTTCATAAAAAGGTAGCAAAACACCTTGCAGACGCGCTTAGCGGTACGAAAACAAGGCTACTAGTGATCGGCGGCGCGGGTACGCTATACGTGGACGATAAAGGCACTATGGCTATGGATACGCCTGACTTCCCGCCTGAGTATATGGGCGTGGCAAGGGCGACTGCGGAGTCGTTTTTCGAGCTAAAAGGTAGAACCGATGTGCTTTGGACTTACGTAAGTCCGGCCGGCGAATACGACGATCAGGGAGCTCGCACGGGCAAATACGTGCTCGGTAACGATCACGTCATACTAAACTCGCAAAACGAGAGCTACATCAGCTACGCCGATCTTGCGATCGCGATCATTGACGAGCTAAAAAATAGAAATTTCGTGCAAAAGCGCTTTACCGCAGTCGGCGAGAGGGCGTGAGTTTAAAATTTTGCGTAATTTAGCTAAAATAAGGCCGCGCAAAAGGGACGCGCGGCTTTTAAATTTAAACCAAGGCTGATTATGCAAATAGGACAAAAATTTTCCATCGCTATCCACATCCTGCTTAGCTGCGAGTTTTTTAAGGACGAGAAAAACACGAGCGAATTTTTGGCCGGTACGATCGGCACGAACCCCGTCATCGTACGAAATATCATTAGGCTTTTAAAATCTGCAAATTTGATAGACGTAAGCGCAGGTACGGGTGGGGCGAGTCTGGCTAAAACGCCTGAGCAGATCACGCTGTTTGATATATTTTCGGCGGTAAACGAGGGCGAAAACGATATCTTTAAAATCCACAAAAACTCGCCGCCGCCTTGTCCGCTAGGAGGTAGGATCGAGGCGCTTTTGACGCCTAAATTTGGCTCCGCGCAGCAAGCGATGTTTGATAGTTTAGCGGGCGTAAATTTGCAAAATTTGCTAGACGAACTGGCGGCTAAAAACTAAAATTTGCACCTTTTAATTTTTTCTCGCTTTAAATTTAATCCGTAATTTAAAAAACAGAAGTGTTTGTAGTTTAAGAAAAATTTACTTATAATTCGCGGATTAAATTTAAAGGAGATTTCGTGCAACCAAACGCTAAACGCGGAATAGTTCAGAAATATTTCGAGGCGAATTTGCTTCTAAAAATTTTAGCCGGACTTATTTTGGGCGCCGTTTGCGGCATCATTTTTCAAGACGCAAAGGACGCGATAGTTATCCTAAAGCCTTTTGGCGACGTGTTCATAAGGCTTCTTAAAATGATCATCGTGCCCATCGTTATGGCCTCGCTCATCGTGGGCTGTAGCTCCATCTCGCCTTCCGATCTTGGCAGAGTAGGGGCAAAGGTGCTGATTTTTTACATATTGACGTCGTTTTTAGCCATCATAGTCGGACTTGCGGTCGGGCTTGTCTTGGAGCCGGGAGCCGGACTGCACATAACCGGCAGCGGCGACATAGGCGGCAAAGCCGCAAATGCGCCTAGTATGTCGTCGATACTCGTAAATTTATTTCCAACCAACCCTTTTGAAGCTATTGCAAAGGGCGAAATTTTACAAATCATAACTTTTAGCCTATTTTTCGGCGTTGCGCTTTCGTTTTTAAAGGATAGCAAGGACGAGAGGCTTAGTAGGCTGGGAAATTTGATCTACGACGTATTTGACGGGATCAACCACATCATGTTTTACGTCATAAGATGGATCATGGAGTACGCGCCGTTTGGCGTTTTTGCGCTTATATTTATCGTATTTTCTCAGCAAGGCGTAAAGGCTTTCGGGCCGCTTTTGGGCGTCACGGTTAGCGCGTATATCGGCTTTGCGGCTCAAATTTTCGTCGTTTATTTCTTGATTTGCTTGATCGTTAAAATTAATCCGTTTAAATTTATAAAAAAAGTTCGTCCGCCTATGCTGACGGCTTTTGTAACCAGAAGCTCGGGCGGAACGCTGCCTATCTCGATGAAAACGGCCGAAGAAGACATGGGTATCCCAAAGCAAATTTACGGCTTTGCGCTTCCCGTGGGCGCCACCGTAAATATGAACGGCACTATCATATATCTTGGTATCTGCGCGATGTTTATCGCTAACGCCGTAGGCGTGGAGCTTGACTCGGGGGCTAAAATGACTATAATACTAACGGCCGTCCTTGCCGCCGTCGGGACTGCCGGAGTGCCTGGAGCGGGCGCGATAATGCTTTTGATGGTGCTTGAATCAGTCGGTCTAAAAGTCGAGGGCGGAAGCGCGGTAGCCGCTGCGTATGCGCTGATTTTGGGCATAGATGCGATCCTTGACATGGGGCGCACGTCGATGAACGTCACGGGAGATATGTTGGGCGCGCTAGTTGTGGCCAAAAATGAAAAAAAATTAGACGAAAGTAAGTGGGTGGATTAGAATTTAATAAATATTTAGATAAAATCGCTAAAAATTTAAAGGAAATATATGATTTTCATCGACGCTTGTTTTAAAAAACCCACGCCCTATACGCCCGTTTGGATGATGCGGCAGGCAGGTCGGTATCTACCTGAGTATATGCGAGTTCGCTCTGCGGCGGGAGATTTTTTATCACTTTGCAAGGATTATAAAAAAGCCAGCGAGGTCACTATACAGCCGGTTGAAATTTTAGGCGTCGATGCGGCGATACTTTTTAGCGATATCCTCGTCGTGCCGCTTGAGATGGGCATGGATCTTAAATTCGTCCAAGGCGAGGGGCCCGTATTTAGCGATCCGATAAAGACGAGAGAGGATCTAGATAAGCTAGACGTCCAAAAATCAGTCAAAAATTTAGACTACGTATACGATACGATCAAGCTAACGCGCGAAAATTTGGCGCAGGATAAAGCACTAATCGGCTTTTGCGGGGCGCCGTGGACGATAGCTACGTATATGATCGAGGGCGGCGGGACGAAAACCTACGCGGTTAGCAAGAAGCTTTTGTATTCAGATCCCGAGTTTATGCATCAAATTTTAGCCAAGGTTACGGCCGCGCTCATAGGATATATGAAAGAGCAGATAAAAGCCGGCGTAAATGCGGTGCAAATTTTTGATAGCTGGGCGGCTGCGCTGGAGGATGAGGCGTATTTTGAGTTCGGTTGGAAGTATATCATGGATATAGTGGATGCGCTTAAGGCTGAATTCCCGCAAATTCCGGTTATAGTTTTTCCAAAAGGTATAAGCGGATATCTGGATAAAATTTCGGGAAATTTCGAGGTTTTCGGCGTGGATTGGAGTACGCCGATCGAGCTTGCTAAAGCAAAACTAAGCCCAAAATACGTCCTTCAAGGAAACATGGAGCCTACGCGCCTTTGCAGCAAGGAGGCGATCGACGCCGGTGTGGAACGAATTTTGCAGACGATGAAAAACGTGCCGCATATCTTTAATCTCGGGCACGGTATTTTGCCGGACGTTCCCGTAGAAAACGCGAAATATTTTATAAAACGAGTGCAAGAAAAAAGCGCAAGATAGCACAAAAGGAGAGAGGAAGTGAACAACGTCGGTATCAAATTTAAGATCATGACGATAGCTATCGTCGGCCTCATCGGGCTTGGCGTAATGAGTGCATACTTACTAAACGGTATCGCAAAAACTAGGGCAAAGGCTGAATATAGCGAGAATATCGTAGATACCATCATAAATCAAACTAGTTTTATCCACGAGATGCAAAAAGAGCGAGGGTTTAGCTCGGGAGTACTTTCGGGCGGGGATAACGCTAAACTACTAGCTCAGAGAAAAAACGTAGACGAGACGCTTGAAAAGCTAGCCGAAAAAAGCGAGATAGCATCCGAGCTATCTAAGATCCGCGCAGGAGTCGATCAAAGAAGCGGGGATAATCTCATCGGACGTATAACGAATATCCTAAGAAAAGAAGTTATAACTATCAATGGTTATAGCGACAAACTCGAGCCTAGCATAGTAGATGATCTAAACCGTATCATCATCGTGGGCGAGATAAAAGAGTCTTTCGGTATCTTACGAGCTGCTTTAAACGGCGTTTTTACAAAAAAAAGCATAAGTAAAGAGGAGTACAACAAAGTAGTTGCCTTAAATAGCGTAATCAATAAATTTATGCAGGATTTTGACGACTATAACCCGAAAGAATATAGCGAGGAATTTGATTATATCGCGAGAAAAAAAACGGACTTTAACGACGCGATAAATATCATTAAAGACGTAGTAGCGACCGAAAACGTATCTTACGAAGCGCCAAAATGGTTTTCAAAAATAAGTATCTCTATAGATGCCATGAGAGAACTTGAGCTTAAACTACTAGACAACATGAAAGAGGATGCCGCGATCGTTAAAGATGACGCGAATACTCAGATGGTCGTTAGCCTCGTAGTTATCGCAATTTGTATTATACTTGTACTGTTGGTATCCGCATTTATAGGTAGAAATTTGATCTCGGGTATCGACCAGACCAAAAACGGACTCGTGCAATTTTTCGACTTTTTAAACAATAAAACAGACAAAGCCAAGCTGCTAAATCGCGGCGGTAGCGACGAGATAGGCCAGATGAGCGCGCTAATAAACGAAAACATCAAGCAAATCGAGGTAAATTTTGCCGAGCAAAATAGCTTTATCAAGGAAGCCAACGCGTTTGTAGGACAGATAGGCAAGGGCAACTATGTAGCTCAACTAAACGCCGACACTTCAAATCCGGCTCTTAGCCAGCTAAAGCAAACTTTTAAAGACCTACAAATCGCCCTAAAACAAGCCATAGCCGCAAACGGCGACGAGGTTTTAAATTTGCTCGAAAGCTTTAAAAAGCAAGACTTTACAAAAAGACTCGAAGATGACGGCAAGATGGCCGTGGGCATCAATGCTTTAGGCGAAGAGATAGCCGGCATGTTAAGGACAAATTTGGAGCAAGCTCGCATTCTAGAGGAAAAGGCGGAGTTTTTAGCTCAGTCTATGAAACAAGTAACCGACGGCGCGAGCTCTCAAGCAAGCTCGCTACAAGAAAGCGCTGCCGCGGTCGAGCAAATGAGTAGCTCGATGAGCGCTATCAACCAAAAGACGCAAGACGTAATACGCCAGTCTGAAGAGATCAAAAACATCATCGTGATCATCCGCGATATCGCAGATCAGACGAATTTGCTAGCTCTAAACGCAGCTATCGAGGCGGCACGCGCAGGCGAGCATGGACGTGGCTTTGCCGTCGTAGCCGATGAGGTTCGCAAGCTAGCCGAACGCACCCAAAAATCGCTCGGCGAAATCGAAGCCAACACAAATGTATTAGCTCAAAGCATAAATGAAATGAGCGAAAGTATCAGGGAGCAAAGCGAGGCTATAAATTTGATCAATCAAGGCGTATCTCATGTCGATGAGCTAACCAAGCAAAACGTCAGGGTGGCAAACGAAACCAACGTAGTTACCGCCGAAGTGGATCAGATGGCTAAAGCTATCGCGCAAGACGTGAGAAAAAAGAAATTTTAAAACAAAAATAAAAATTACCAAAGGAGGGTTAGATGAAAAAGGTTGCAAATAAGATAGCTTTTATCATTTTTGCATTGCTGGCCGTACTATTTACTATATTTGCGGCCATGAACTACAATAGTACTAAAAATACTATTTTGGACGTTTCGAAAAATTCAAAGGAGGCCATCGCGCGTTCTTTGGAGGTTTACGTCGACGAGTATCTTAGCAGTAAGGTTTATGCAGTAGAGGGGCTAATGCGATATATAGAGGAAAATCCTCATCTCATGGCAGATAGAGAGCAGCTCAAAGATCGATTGATGACTATGGCTACTACTCTAGATATACCTGAGTTTTACATAGGCTTTGCAGATAACGGAGAGCTTTATGATGCGGTCGCGCAAGCTGGAAGAGGGCCTAAATTTTTAAAATTGACGCCTGAAAAGGATAAATTCGACTCTAGAGAAAAGGGTTGGTTTAAACAAAGCGTTTCTAGCGGTAAGCTCTACTTTACGCCTCCGTATATAGCACAATCTAGTGGAAAAACCACTATGACAATAGCTAAATCGTTCACGATAGACGGTAAAGCTGCAGGCGTAGTGGCTGCGGATTTGTATCTAGACGGCGTTGCAAGTAGCTTGGCAAAATCAAAAGAGTCTAAAACTAGCGTTCCATTGATCATAGATCTAGATACTCAACTCATTGTCTATCATCCGGATAGCAAATATATTTTATCTTCCGATCCGGAGATCAAAAAATCTGTCGACTTTGTCATAAATAGCTACAATAAAGACGGCGGTAAAGCGTTTTTTAATAAGATTGGCGACGATGAAAGAATTTTTGCATGCCAAAAATACGATAAAGCAAATTGGCTCGTGTGCTCTAATAACTCTGTAGAAGATTACGATCCTATACTAGATAGCGTTTTATTAAATCAGTCCGTATCTTCGCTCGTATTTATCACAATTATCGTCGTTATCTTGGTGTTTATGGTCGGATATTTCTTGAAGCCTCTTGGTATCATATCAAGCGCGCTAGATGCGTTTTTCAAATATCTCAACTACGAAACCAAAGAGCCGCTTAAAGCAAATGTGGCCACGAAGGATGAATTTGGGGTTATGGCGGCGCTTATAAACGAAAATATAAGCAAAGTAGAGGCGTCAAATACTGCTGAAAATAACTTTATCAAAGAAGCAAACGCTTTTGTGGATAAGATAAAAGCGGGCGACTTTACGGCGACTCTTGATGCGCATACCTCTAACCCTGCGCTAAATCAGCTAAAATCTACTTTTGCTCAGCTTCAAGCGGCCCTAAAAGACGCGATCGCTGAAAATAGCAATGAGGTTATAAGATTGCTAGAGAGCTTTAAAGCGCAAGACTTCACAAAAAGGCTTGACGATAGCGGCAAGATGGCTACGGGCATCAACTCGCTAGGCGAAGAGATCACAAATATGCTCAATATAAATTTAGAGCAAGCTAAGTTGCTGGAAGAAAAAGCAGGCATTTTGGCCGAGTCGATGAAAGAGCTCACAAACGGCGCTAACGTACAAGCAAGCTCGTTACAAGAAAGCGCCGCTGCGGTAGAGCAGATGAGTAGCTCTATGAACGCCATCAGTCAAAAGACTGGTGACGTCATGAGACAAAGTGAAGAGATCAAAAACATCATCGTGATCATCCGAGATATCGCCGATCAGACAAACTTACTAGCGCTTAACGCAGCTATCGAGGCTGCTCGTGCAGGCGAGCACGGACGCGGCTTTGCCGTTGTAGCCGATGAGGTTAGAAAGCTAGCCGAACGCACCCAAAAATCGCTCGGTGAAATCGAAGCCAACGCAAACGTACTGGCTCAAAGTATCAACGAGATGAGCGAGAGCATCAAGGAGCAAAGCGAAGGCATAAATATGATCAATCGCTCTGTGGCTCAGATAGACGAGCTCACTCACAACAACGTAGGCGTCGTAAGTAGAACTAACGAAGTAACCGCTCAGGTCGACAACATGGCTAAAGCTATCGTCGAAGACGTGAGGAAGAAGAAATTTTAACTCTCGTGACGGCTCTGTTTTTTTGCAGGGCCGTCAAATTTACCTCAAATTTATCCGCTTTAATAAATTTTACCCCGGCTTTTAGTATAATCGCACATCTTAAATTTAGGAAAATCAATGCACATCGTCTTTGGTCCCGTTAGTTCGCGCAGGTTTGGCGTTTCGCTGGGCGTCGATCTATCGCCTGCGCAAAAGTGCTGTAACTTTGACTGCGTTTACTGCGAGCTCACGGCGGCAAAACCCGTCGCGGCGATAGAAAATCCGCCTAGCGTAGAGCAAGTGGTCGCCGAGGTGAAGGCTGCGCTCGCCGCGCATCCGCACATTGATGTCATCACGCTCACGGCAAACGGTGAACCGACGCTTTATCCGGATCTGGCAGGGCTCGTAAGCGAGCTAAATTTGATAAAAGGTCGCGCCAAAACGCTCATCCTCTCAAACGGCTCAGGCGTGCTTGATCCTAAAATTTGCGAGGCGTTAAAGGGGCTTGATATTGTCAAATTTAGCCTTGATAGCGTGGTGCAAAAGACCTTTACTAGGATAGATCGCTTGGGCGAAAAAATTGGCGTCGGCGAGCTAGTGGCTGCGATGGCTAAATTTAGGCGAGAATTTAAAGGCGAGCTAGTGCTTGAAATCCTGGTCGTAAAAGGGCTAAACGACACAAAGGCCGAATTTGAAGCGCTAAATGCGGCGCTAAATCAAATTTTGCCAGCCCGCGCGGACATAAGCACCATTGACCGCCCGCCCGCATACCCGGTCAAAGGCGTGAGCCGAGAGCTCCTATACGAGCTTGCACAGCAAATTTCCGGCGTACCGTGCGTGATAGCGTCGGCAAAATACGGCGATAAAAAAATCGAACTTAGCAAAGAGGAACTACTAGAGCTCGTAAAACGCCGCCCGCAAAGCGAAAACGACGTAACAAATAGCTTTTCTGAGGGCTCGAAGCTAAATTTGCAGGAGCTTTTATCGGACGGAATGATAAAAATAGTAGATGCGGCGGGGACTAAATTTTACCGACTTGCGTGATTTTTACGAAGGAAATTTACCTTTTTGACGGCTAAATTTTTGCCATCAGTAAATTTAAGCTAAATTTAATTGACAAACGATACGTTTTTGCCTATAATACGACTTCTTTTAAAACGTTCCGGATTAGCTCAGCGGTAGAGTAGTCGGCTGTTAACCGATTGGTCGCTGGTTCGAATCCAGCATCCGGAGCCACTTAATATTTCCTTAAGCTTCCGATTAATTCTGATTTTTATCAAAAAAGCCCTAAAATACGAGATTTGCTTTTACTTATATTTCCATTTTATTCTATTTCTTTTCGTTTTTTTGTATCATGGTTCCGAAAAACATGGTATCTCTTAGGGTATCTCCTTTAAAAATATGGTTTTAGGAGATACCATAAATTTGAGTTAAGTGCCTTTTTTCGGAACTTTTCGCAACTTTTTGGAAAGTAAAAAATAGCAATTTTTTAGATAAAAACGAAACTTTTCGCTACTTTTTGAAAAGGAGATACCCTAAGAGATACCGCAATGTTTTTCAAAGACCCAATTTTAGGCGTTCCTATATGGTTTTTAGAAAAAAGATCACAAAAAGGCATTCTAGATCCCCTTTTTGCTTTTTAAAAATCTTAAAAAACATTATAATGAACGCATAAGATAAAAAGATAATAAGGAAAACATAGATGATAATTACCAAGGAAGAACAGATACAAAAACTTCCCGTAAGCGGAAAAAAAGAGATGCATAGTCTAGCTTGCTTAAGAGAATTAAAACTCATACTTACTGCAAGCGGAGCTAAGATATTTAAATTTCGCTACGAAAATAAACTAACGGGCGATAGAACTACTAAGACTCTAGGAGAGTATAGGCAAGGGGTATATTCTATAAAAGAAGCTAGAAACGATGCCATAAAGCTACTTATGTATTATCAGGAAACTGGAAGCATTAGTAAAGAGATAGAGCTTAGCTATAGCGATCTTTGGACTCAGTGGAGAAAACAAAGAGCCTCAAGAACGGATATAAAGCATAGCAGCGACGAGAGCACTTTAAATTTAGTAGAGCGCTGCATACTTCCTTTAATAGGAAATATAATGCTTAAAAACTTTAACGACACAAAAACTACCGATATGCTTCTTACTCAGTTTAAAAAGCTTCAAACTCCTGATAACCCTAGAACCGAAACCCTAAGAAAATGCGTAAGATACGTAAGAATGTCTTTAGATTTTGCAATCATGAAAGGATATCTAAAAACGAATCCTGCAGATATCATAGGCAAGAACTTTAAATCCCTTATGGTTCAAAAACCTACTAAACATTTTAGAGCCATAACCGATCCAGAGGTTTTAAAAGAATTTATAGCCTGCGTTAACTCTTACTGCGGAGACGCTAGTATACTAAACTGCCTTAAATGGCAGATGCTATACGCCCTACGCTCTCAAAACGCTAGAAACATAAGCTGGGACGAGATAGATTTTAATAAAAAGATATGGACTATACCCGGTGAAAAGATAAAGATGACTCAGGACTTTATTATTCCATTAACCGATACAGCTATAAAAATTTTAAAAGAACAGGGTGTCAAAAAGAGCGGATATGTATTTGAATCCGGAATCTCAAAAACCAGAATGCTTAGCGAAAACACCCTAAATCAAGCCATAAAGCGTATAGGGTTTGGTGACCATACCGTATCTCACGGATTTAGAACCACGTTTTTAACTATAGCCGATGAAAACTCCATAGCTCAAGGATTTAGCGATAAAATCCTTTCGCTTTGTATAGACCATAGGCTAAGACACGCGGTAGCGTCGGACAAAGCATACAATAGAGCCAAATTCGAATCGGAAAAAAGAAGAGTATTTGAGTGGTGGCATGGCTATTTAGGCGAACTAGGGTTTAATAAGTAAAATTATTACGCTAGAAGCGACGTAAATGTTGCTTCTAGCATCTATTTATCGTATAATAGAATTCAAAGGAAAACATCATGGGTAGTAGTTTTAAAATAAGTTACAAAGAGTGTATCTCTATCTCAACCGCAAACATTCATTCTAAAAAACTAAAAGAGACGAATAAAACAGTCTATAGATTAAATAATGATGAGCATAAAGAAAAACTTATCAAAGATTCAATTATTAATCTATATGCCTTAGCCTTAAAACAAAAAGAGTTTTACGATTTTAAAGATTACGAGACTAACGATTACGAAAAATTAAAAAGTATAGCTTACAATCCGTTATTGGATACCAAAAAGAAAGGTTATGGCAGAGAAAAGAAGATCGCAGATCAAGTAAAAAATACGTTGGGCTTAGAGTGCGCGCAAGATCCGCACAAATACCTAATCAATACTTTTTATATAAAAAAGTACATAAGTAATAATCGGTCGAACACCAGGAGTGAGGATAGGCATCTTAAAAATTTATTTAACGACTTATTTGAAAGGCTTACGTTGCTTAGTATTGAAAATAAATCTTCTCAACCCCAGGCTATAAACGATAAAAACTGTTACATAATATCTCCATGCAAAGTTTTGGAAAATCACGTTAGAAATATAAAAAGCTTTAAAATCGACGAATACGAAGAGTATAGGCTTTTTCAAGATAGTGCTTTTATAGTCCTAACCAGCCTTAAGGCTAGTTACACTTGGGAAATTATAACAATAAAAGACCTTCTAAAAAAAGAAGCCGCACTCAAGCAAGAACAAATGCAAAAAGAACCTGCCACAAGTTCCCCTATGGTATTGTATCTTTATACCCCTAATGAAGTCGGCAATATAAAATTTGATTACTTCATAAAAAACGTAGCCGCAATAATAGCTTATAAAGGCGGAGTAACCCTCGTAGATAATGATTATAGAACCGTAGATTTAAAAGATATAGGAATGGAAATTTTTGAACTTGATATATTTAAAGATAGATGGATAAGCTTTAGATATGAGGATAGTCTAGTAATATTTTCAAGAAAATATCCTAGATTTGGCAAATTCGATGAGACGACGGACAATATTGATGCCGTTAGGGCAGGACGAAAGATATACGGAAAAGAAACCTTTGCTCGCATAGTAAATACTTGTCTCTCTGGCTCTTTGGATATTGATAAGTCTTTGAGACTCATCGAACGAAGTAGTTTATTACTATCGAACGATTTTAAAGATGCTTTAGGTGGGGAATTTAAAAAATCGCTATCATATAAATACGCAAAACAAGAACAAAACGATTTAAACGAAGCTTGGTTAAAAAGCGATCTAAAATTTCTTTATCAAGCCAGCAATCCCTGGTGCAATAAAACGCTTTCAAGAGAAGATGTTGCGCTACTCCTTTTGAGGGAAGAAATAGGCATATCTTTATCGGAATTTGTCAAAAAATACAAAAACTCCGATACTTTCAAATATACTTTTATAAGAAGTTCGTTAAAATAAGAATTCTATAAAACCCCCACAACTGCAGATCTAGCTAGTATAGGTGGAATGAAATCAAGCGCCTTTTAGTCTACAATTCTCCTCGTAAAACAAAAAACAAGGAGAAAAAATGGCAAACGAAATTTCGTTTCATCCAAACGACATACAGACTTCTCTGCTGGCCGATAGAAATATATTTCTTTACGGCGAAATAAATCAAGATATCTGTCTTGGTATCCAAAAAACCCTTTTATACTTTGACGGCATAGACGACAAAAGCGATATAAATATCTATATATCGGGACCAGGAGGCTCAATAAACGACGGTCTGGGCTTAATAGATATCATGAGAACGATAAAATCTCGTATAAACGTCATATGCGTAGGGCAAGCCGCATCGATGTCGGCTCTAATATTTTTAAACGGTGACCGCAGATACATGATGCCAAACTCACAGCTCATGCTTCATCAGCCTTTAGGTGGAGCTTCTGGGCAAGCTAGCGATATAGAGCTTATCTCAAAGCAAATTTTAAAGCTGAAAGCATGGATTAACAATATGATCTCGCAAAACAGCGCCTTAGATCTTAAAAGGGTTGAGAGCATAACCGATAGGGATTGCTATATAGATGCTCAAACAGCATTGGAGTACGGCTTGGCTGACGACATCATAAAACCTACAAAAAATAGAAAAACAAAAAATCAAATAAAAAGGATAACTAATGTCTAAATTTTCAATCTTAAACAAGTCAAACAAAAAAGTGGACGCAAAGTCTTGTAGTCAAGCAGAAAAAGAGGGTGCTATTCATATAGATAAAGACTTCACCCATGCCATGATTACCGGTCAAACCGGATGTGGCAAAACGACTTCGGCTATATTGCCTATTATGGATGATCGCATAAAATCCGGCTACGGATTGCTGACATTTGATTATAAAGGCGGCGAACACTTTAAGATAAAGTACTTAGCCAAAAAACACAAAAGACTAAAAGACGTAGTTATGATTAATGTTCCTTGGGGAGAACGCATTAACATAACCGCAGAAGCTAGCGAAAAACTATTACAGAATTTTTTCAAGTTAAGCTTCGGAGGCAAAAACGATCCTTTTTGGGCCAATATGGCTACAGGCATAGCTTTAAAAAGCATTTCTTTATTGGCCAGTATCGATAAATTTAACAAAAGCGGTTTTTGCGAGCTTATGAGAGGACGTCTAGAAGATGCTACGCCTAATATAAAAAACCTATTTAAACATACTCAGGCAATATCTAATTTTAGAGTTTTTTACGACACGGTAAAAGAATACAAAAATTATATTCGTAATGGTAGCGATGTTCTTAAAAGTTTTCAAAATTTTAAAGACGATCCAGCTGACTTAAGAGCCGAAGTAGCCAAAAACATACATAAGTTAATTGCCGTAAAAGATAAAGTTGGCAGCTTCTTAGAAACTTTTAGTGAATACGCTTATTGCGCCAACCATGACACAAGGGAGCAAAAGGAGAAATTTTACGGCAACTATAGCTTTATGCTTCTGGCTCTACAAGATTTGGCGGATTCTAAATTTTTAAATCATGACGGCGCTAGCATAAGCTCGCTTTTAAATGATGGAAAAATCGTTATAATTAACTGTGCCGGCCTAAAAGATAACGCAACCGAGCTAATGATAAACTCGACCCTTTCAAATTTAGTTAAAAGAATAGCCAAAAGTGATAAAAATCCGGTAAGCGTATTTATAGACGAAGCCCAAAGGGTTCTTAATGGCTCAACCGATCTTTACGCAGACGTATTAAGAGAAGCCAAAGTAGAGCTTATACTCGCTTTTCAAAACGAAGACATCTTGAAGCAAAGTATAGGGGGCGAAGCTAGATATAAAGAGTTAGTCGGAAATTTGAGCCGCCAGTACTTCTTTAAAAACTCACAAAAACAGTATGCGGATGGAACCAATAGAGATTTTAGCAAACTTAGTTCCTTTGAATATTATCACGAGGGTCAAATTTATAAAGCTAAACCCATGTTTATCAAAGAAAATGATCTTTTAAAAGCCGAACTCGCGTTTCAAAAATTGCACAACATAGCTAGTGCCTACGCTACTGAAAATATCGCCGAAGACGAAGTGCTAATTTACAATGAAGAGCTTTATAGGGCCAATAACTCTTTTATATGTAAAAGGATTAGCGATGGATCGATCAGGCAAGTAATTTATCTTGATGAGCGTACGAAAAATGAACTAGACGAGCTTTTTGAATCAGATGAGTATCTATATATAGCTTAGAGACTTGATGGGTCCAAAGGGGCCCAATATTTTTATATAAAAAGGATTTAATATGGGCACCAGAGCATTGCGTATTTCAGAGTTAAAATTAGAAAAAGATATAAAGGAATTTGCGATTTTATTTGAAGAGATGGACGGTAAAATAGCAAGCTTAAAAGACGGTATAGGTAAAGATTCCGCTGAAGAAGCCGCAGGAAAGATTGGCGAATGCATGAAATTTTATGAAAAGAACTTTTATCCTAGAATTCACGATATGAGATATTATATGGATTTCGTCTCCTGCTTATCTTCGATGGTTAAGCATAGAGCAAGATGGATACGAGTTAAAGCATTTGTTTGCGGCACGATCTTTGGTTCGTGGTTTATTATTATATGGCAATGGGGAGCATTTTTTTTAAATAACTGAATTATTTTTAAGTATTTTTATTTAACCAACCTGAGTTTTTATAATTAAGTTAATTTAGATTCAAAAATATAAAGGAAACTCATGAAAATAAACGGCTACGAGATCGTAATTAACGTTTTATCCGATAATTTAACTCCGCAAGAAGCCATCGGCAGGATGGCTCACAACTTAAGAGAGCCCAAACAAGCCAAGAAAATTCGGTATTTAAGAAGAGATTCTAAAAGCAATAAGTATTATGTTCAAAGCCCTTTTGGTGCTCTAGTGGATATGTCTCAAACCCAAACGACGCACGATAACATCGAAAAACTTATAAAAGAAAAACTGTCTAAATTTAAGGCCGATTATGAAAAGCAAAAGATAACCGATAAAAATGGAAAAGCAAAAAAGAGAGCTTGGCAAAAGAAGATGACACCTTTTACCGAAATTATTCTCTCTTTCGGGACTCAAAGAAAAAAGGGGGGAAACGAAGGGTTAAACAAGGAGGAGTCCGATTTTGTCAATGCTTTAGATATTTTTTCTCACGCAAACAAATTTATAAATGAATATTGCAACAAATACGGCGTAGAGTGTATTGCTGCATGCGAGCACAACGACGAAAAGACCAAACATTGGCAGATAATTTTTGAAAACTACGATTATGTCAATCACACTTGCATTAGGAGAAATAAAACGCAGATGTCCAAATACGGCAAGGAACTGCAAGATATGGGCGCAGATGCTTTTAAGAATATTGCCGTCAGAGGAATAAGAGGTAGCAAAGCGATCCACCAAAATTTAAAACAAATGCATAAAACCGAGATCTCTTATGAAAACGAAAAAGCGTTAAAAAATGAAATAGATTCCAGTGTTCAAGAGTACGTCAATGAAAATTTTGAGAAGGTAAACCCACTAATAGGCGAGTCGTACTATAAAATATCCAAGGACGGCATGAGCGAGTTCACAAAAACCATTAGCGAAGTGATCTATGATGCTGCCGAAGAAAATATTACGATACTTCAAGCCCCTGAATTAAAAGAGCAGATAGACGAGCTAGAAAAACAATTAGCTAGCAAGAGTGAAGTTTTTGCACAAAACAAAGAGCTAGAGGCAAATAATGAACTCTTGCTTAAAGAAAATTCAGAACTAAAAGAATTAAACGCGAAATTTAGCGATAAAGAGATAATCATCTCGCAACAAAACGAAATTAAGGAATTAAAAGAGGCTATAAAACAAAAGGATATCGTCGTAAAAGAGTTCGAAAATAAGATATCAAGCGACGAAAAAATCCTAGAACAAGCTCAGA
Source organism: Campylobacter showae (assembly GCF_963515975.1). Taxonomy (GTDB): domain Bacteria; phylum Campylobacterota; class Campylobacteria; order Campylobacterales; family Campylobacteraceae; genus Campylobacter_A; species Campylobacter_A showae_F. The sequence continues at coordinate 12,201 of NZ_CAUPZM010000007.1, read as the reverse complement.
CTAATGAGACAGAAATGAAAAGGTTAAGATATATCGAAGGTCAAAAGATTAATATCGAAATACAAAACAAGTATATAGAAGAAGAAAAAGCCAAATTAGAAACGCAAATAAACATATATAAAAAGCAAGCCGATAAAGCAAAAATCCTAAATAAAAAACGAGAAAAAACGCTTTATAAACTAAAGAATGCCACAAAAATCAATAGAACGATACAAAAAGAAAAACAGAAGCTAGAAGAAGAAAACAAAAGATTAAAAGAGGAGAATGCTCTGCTTAAAGCCTTTAAAGATAAAGTTGTAAATTTCTTTAAGAGCGTAGCGAATAAAATTCCCGCCATAAAGGAGTTTATCTACGACAATGCCCCAGAGATAAAAGGAGAGGTTTTTGAAAGAAGGGATATGGGGATTGAGATAGATTAAAGCTATGCTATAGCCAATATCTGTATATAGTTTGTACAAATCTAAACTTCATCTGACACAAGACAATTGCTCTTATAAAATTTGTCATATATTATGGCACTCTATATTGCGACCCCGATGGATTGTAACCTATCATCTTGACCTTAGCAAGATGTTTTGTTTTTTCAAAGCATTCCATGGGAGTCATGCCTTGGCAATTCTTTCCTTGATGAGTTCTTTCCATGTTGTAATGTTCTAGCCATTTATCTAAATAATCTTATAGCTCCTCTAGGGTATTATATATCTTGGTTCTAAAAGCGACTGCATAGAATTCTTGCTGTATGGTTTATTGTGTGCCACGCTAGCATTCGGTGGTGAATTTAACCTAAATCATGCGGACGGCGCCGTGGCAAATTTGACTCCGCTACGCAAAAGCGGCGAGATAACGTTAAATTTAAACAACAATAATCCCGTCACGGGGCTTGACTACGACGCGGCAAGTGGAAGCTTTTTGGTCGGTACGCTAAAATTCGAGCTCTACGAAATGGACGGCGAGCTAAAAACCGTAAAAAGCTATCTACGAAGCACGCCCGATTGGATAATACAGATAGAAGAGACCGTTGCAGCGAGCTTTTTTAAAGACTCGGTAGGACTCATGAGTTATAATAAAACCTATGAGTTTTTCAAACCCGCACCGAATCAAAGCAAGGAGGAAGCAAACAAGGCGTGGCGCTATCTGCACGACGGATATGAAAATTTCACGCTCGATTTCAAGGACCGCTACTCCACCGTGCGCACCAAGCAGCAGTTCATCCTCTCGTGGGATCACTCGGATTTCTAAGGCAAGTTTTTCGTCACTAGCGTGCCAGATAATATAAAGCAAAGCTGGAGTATAGCGAGCTTTAGCGATGCCGACAACATGCTCTCGACCGAGTTCGTGCCGAGCTTCGATGAAGCCCTCGGCATAAAGGACGGCAGGGATATAAACGACTACTACGTCACGGGCATGGATGCGCAAGGCGAGTTTGTTTATCTGCTCTCGAAGCAATACTCAAGCATCCTAAAGCTCGATCCGCGCAGCAGAAAGATCGTGGAAGTTTATGGCTTTAAAGGCACAAACGACGCGCATGCGCTAGCTATCAAGGACGACAAATTTTACGTTGCGACGAGAGAAAACGGAGCCAATAAAATTTTCGTTTTTGAGAGATAAATTTTAAGCCGTCTTTGGCGGCTTAAAATTATAAATAATCCAAAACAAGGTGCTTAGCCCTTTACTCTCTATCAAATTTACATCCCATCAAATAGATTTACTATGTCGCTTAAAGTCTCCGTTTGCTATAATATCGTCGTGAATTTAACCCAAAGTAGACAAGAACGAATCCCAAAACTGCTAGTAGCCATAAAACTAGTTGGATTATCTTAGTGAGCTACCCGCATAATTTTTTAATTTTATGGATAAATGAATGAATGAATTATTTACTCAAACTGAAACGCTACAAAACCTTTTGATTTCTCATGCCACTGGAGGGCGAGAAAATAATGTTGAATACACGCGTCTAAGACAGACAGTCCTTGCAAATACAGCACTTGACGCATATGTTCCTCAATTTATAAAAACTTGTAGAAATCTTGATCAATTTTGGCAGTTTATAAAATATAAGTTCGGCAGTTATGCTGAACGTCGGGATTATATATGGTCTGAGTTTTTTTCATTATTAGAAGTCCTAGAACGAGGCGGCTTGGCTCCGTCTGATGAATTTGTGACCAATGGTATAAAGAAAATTGATTCTGCTCACGTGCAAACAGCATGGTCAAAAGCATTGGACAGAAGAGCAAACGATCCAGAAGGCGCAATTACATCAGCTCGAACGCTAATAGAAACCGTCTGTAAGCACATCCTTGATGATATGAATGTACAATATGATGACACGGTGGATTTACCCAAACTTTATAAAGAAACCGCAAAAGTTTTAAATCTTGCTCCATCTCAGCACACGGAAGAAGTATTCAAACAAATTCTTGGTGGTTGCACGGCCGTTATTGAGGGATTAGGAACACTTCGTAACCGTCTAAGCGATGCTCACGGCAAAGGAAAAGTCGGTGCGAAACCTGCATCGCGTCATGCCGAGCTGGCTGTTAATTTATCTGGATCATTGGCTAGTTATCTTTTAGCCACTTGGGAGACCTGTAAGGAAACACAAATTTGATAATAAGCAAGAGTCTATGTGGGTTTCATGTTTGTACGATTATTATGTTTATGTGGTCAAAATTTGCGCCAAAACTTTGAAATTAAGAGCTTTGTAACACCGTGTCGTCTTTGGAGATCTATCAAAAAATCAAAATTTAAAGTTAAAATTTTAAAGGTCGGACTTTCATCCGACCCAAGTATTAGGAAAAGGGAGAAACTAAAATATATAGACCGCGCCGAGTACGATAAACGCTCTTAGGCAAAAGCCGCCCACAAGCACGCCGTATTCATTATAAACACAGCTTTTTATCTCCTCGCCGGCGTGCGCACAGACGCTGCCGTCCGCATTCACGCTGCAGCTGCGAAGCATAAATTTGCTTCCGCCGAGCAGCGGCAAAGTAAGCCCAAACACGACAAAGCCTATCCAAAACATCGGCGCAAGCGAGCCGCCGACTATCTTAGTTATGCTAGCCATGCCCGCAGCCTCACTTCGCACGCTTGCAAACAGCGCTAACACCGCAACGATCTCAAGCGCAACTAACACAACGTGAAATTTATGCGCGCAGTGGCTTAGTCCGTGTCCTGCATTTAGCGTAGCGGCGGCATTTGCGCTAAGCCCAGTAGAGATCGCCGAGATCGTAAATAAAATCGGCAGCCACACGCTAGCCCAAAGCGGGATCGCCTTTACGACGTAAAGCAGTAGCCCCGTATATCCCATCACGCCAAGAGCCAAAATAGCTCCGAGCGTGAGCATCATATCGCAAATTTTACCGCTCTTTTTAATCTGCAAAAGCACCAAAACGCTGACTACGATAAAAAACGTAAGTAGATACGTACCTATGCTCATCATCGATACCGGACGCGTATAGAGCTGCAAAATTTTAAGAGGATTTATCGCAGCGCTCGGCGCCAGGTCAAATAGCAAAAGCGCGGTTCCTATTATTACCGCAACGGGTGCTAGCAGAAAGCCGAACTTATAAAACCTCTCGTTTAATGAGCCCAAAAAGCCTTTGTAAGCCAAAGCCGAGCACAAAAACGCCCCGGCGCCTAAACCGCCTAAAAACAAATAGATGACTATGAGCCATCCCCAAGTCGTCTGTACCATTGTCATTCCTTTAAATTTTTAAAAATTTCAGGATCTTTTAGTGCCCTTTTCAGCGCATCAATCTCACTATTTAGGTAGAGATTTAAAAAGCCCCCAAAACTTTTCCAAACGTCTAAATTTGCATGCTCATCGCAGCGAGCGGCAAATTTAGAAAACCACTGCGACGGATGAGTGGCGATAAATTCCGCCTTTTTACGTAGAATTTCGTTAAATTTAGCCTCGTCCTCCGCCTTTAGCGCGCTAAAACTTAAAAAGTAAAGATATTGCAGCTCGTACCCGATGAAATCGTCGGGAAATTTATCAAGCTGCGCATCCTCGAGTTTTAGCCCAGAGCTCTCGTAAAAGCTTCGCACCTGCATCGTCTTTGCCCCAAACATCGTTTGATAGTCGAAATACACCGACTCGTAAGGCTCGGCTTTGGGGCGCTTAGGGCCTACGAAGAGCCTATTGAATTCGTAGCGAATTTCATCGATTAAATTTGACTCGTTTTTGCATTTAGTGAATTCGAGGATAAATTTATGCTCTTTAAACTTAGGCGCAAAATCCTGTGTCAAATTTAAAAGCTCGTTCAAATTTTCATCTGTAAGAGGCACCAAAAATACTTGCCTTAAAAAGTCCTCGACGCAAAGGCTCTGCTTTAAATTACGCATCTTTTGATCCTTAGTGGATAAACTCATTGCGCTTCATCCTAGGATAGAAGCGGATGTTTGGTTTTGTAAAAAAGTGCTTAAAGCCAGGCATCTCTTTCTCCATTCCCGCACTATCGCTCACATCGCTATCAACTAGCTTTAGCACGTCGCAAGGACAGCCCGCTACGCACGCAGGCTCCTCGCCGCGCTCGAGCTTCTCGGCGCAGAGGTTGCATTTTTGCGCTTTGCCGTCTTTACCCTTGGTTATCGAGCCGTAAGGACAGGCGACTAAGCAATATCCGCAGCCTATGCATTTATCGTGCAACGGCTGAACTATGCCGTTTTCAAGTTTAATATAAGCTCCTACGGGGCAAACGTCCATACATGCAGGCTCATCGCAGTGATGGCATGAGTGCGATATGAAAATTTCCTTTTCAATCTCGTCTTCATGAATAAGCATCATATCAACATGGCGCCAGTTGATGTCAGGGTCTTGGTTATGATAGACCTGACATGAAATTTCGCACGCCTTACAACCTATACAAAAGTTATAATCAAATAAAAATCCTTGTTTTCGTTTCATTTTATGCCTCCTGTTTTGCAGCTTTTTTTACTTCACAAAAGCTTGCAGTATAGGTCGATCCGTTGCCTAAATCACTCACTCCGTCCGAGCAAAGGATATTTGCTCCCGTGCGAGACTTGGTAACCTTAACCCAGATATTGTTCCATGCATAGACGATGCCCGGCTGCATCTGATTGGTTTCAACCGCCGTAAATATCGCCGTGCCCTTTTCGTTCGTGGCTTCAACCGTATCGCCCTCTTTGATGCCGCGCGCCAGCATATCCTCGCGCGTCATAAATAGCTCAGCGTTGCCCTTTACTATGACGCGTTTTAGGATGTAAGGCATATTGCCCCAGTTTGAGTTATCCTGAAGCTGCGTGCCAGGCGTCATAAAATAAAGCGGATATTTTTTGAGATAACCGTCGCCGAAACTCTTATGTGCTCGGTAATAATCCCAATCGTCATCAAGATCGATCACTGGATGATAACCTGCCTCTTTGAATGTCTCAGAGTAGAGCTCGCACTTGCCGCTTTTAGTACCGAATACAAGCTTGTCCTTCGGCGCATAAGGGTAGTAAGGAAACTGATCTTTCATCGTCTCAGGAGTCCTAAACGGCTTAATCCAGCCTACGCTCTTTAGCTTTTCGTAGGTGATATTTTGCTTTTTGGCAAATTCCGTATCCAAAAACCTCCTGCAAACCGTCTCGCTATCCCAATCAAAGCACTCCTCTTTATATCCCATCGCCTTGGCTAGAGCGTTAAAAAATTCCAAATTCGTCTTGGCTTCGCCCAGCGGCTTGACGCTTTGGGCGTTGTAACAGACGTAGCCCGAAATTTGATCGTTTTGAATATCTTCGCTCTCCATAAAGGTAACGCCCGGCAATACGTAGTCAGCGTAATCGCAGGTGTCGGTATCGTAAGGATCGATGACTACCAAGAAAAAATCGTCGTCCATCACGCGTTTTTTGATTAAATTCGTATTGGGCGCCGTTACCATCAAATTTGAGTTATAGTTGATACAGGCTCGAATTACCGTATTTATCGGCTTACCTAGATAGGTCGGATTTTCCTTTTGAATGCCTTTGCCAAATTCTATATAGCTTATTTGCTGGCGCTCTATCTTTTTGCCTTCCGCGTCTTTCGGCGAAAGATCTGGCATGCAGTTATCGAAGTTAAAGCAGCCCTTTACGTGCACGTAAGCCCAGAATAATCCGCCGCCAAGTTTTGTAAGGCAACCCGTAAGTACCGGCAAGAAAGTAACCGCTCGCACGAGCCTTGCGCCGTTAAAGTGCCTTTGCCCGCCGTCGCCGTGCATAATGGCGGGCGCTTTAGCATGAGCGTATTCTCGCGCAAAAACCTTGATCTGATCGACGCTTGCGCCGCACATATCGCTTAGCTCGCCATAGGTGTAGAGGCTACACTCTTTAACCAGCTCGTCAAAGCCCATCGTATATTTTTCTACAAATTCGTGATCGTAGAGATCCTCCTCTATCAGCACCTTACACACCGCTAGACAAAACGCAGGATCGCTTGAAGGCTTTAGTTGGATAAACATATCGGCTTGGTTTGCGAGCGGAATTCTGATCGTATTTATGACGATGATCTTGCCGCCTCGTTTTTTGACGCGGTGGGCAAATCTGATCCAGTGCACCGCCGTATAGGCTTCGTTTGAGCCCCAGCTGATATACATATCGCTCTCATCGACTTCCAGCGCGTCTTTTGAAAAGTCCGTGCCGATGACGCTCGGCGTGCCCGCATAGCGCGGCCAGTCGCATGGATTGCGCACAAGCCTCGTAGCGCCGTATTTTTCAAAGAAATTTCCAGACGAAATAGTCTTTGAGATATGCCCTTCGTTGCCCGAATAGACAAATTCCGTCAGTGCCTCGCCGCCGTATTTTGCCTTGATCTCGGTAAGCTTGGCGGCTATCTCTTTTAGCGCTTGATCCCAGCTGATGCGCTCCCATTTACCCTCGCACTTTTTACCGACGCGCTTCATCGGATACATTATACGATCGGCGTTGTATAGGTGCATCGCGTAGGTATGTCCTTTGACGCAGACCGTGCCTTGCGTTAGAGGGTGCTTCGGATCGCCTTTGATGCTAACCATCTTACCGTCTTTGATCTCTGCGATCATCGAACAGGCGTCGCGGCAATTTCTAGGACAGGTGAGGTAGTGATACTCTACGCCCTGTTCGTTTTTATAGGATTTCGGTTTAAAATCCACCTCAAACTGCTCCATACCAAATAGGCTTGGAGAGGCTCCCGCCGTAGCCAGAGTCGCTCCCGCGCCTTTTAAGAAAGAACGTCTTTGCATCTCTTCTCCTTAAATGTGGGCTTTATTTCATATCGTATATGAAAACTTTATTTTCTTTGCCTTCGCGCGAAAAAACATAAAATTTGCCGTCCTTCACCGCAAGCGCTCTCGCATTTGCTGCTCCGCTAAAACTATACGCATCCTCAATTGCATGCGTTTGTAAATTTAACTTTAAAATGGTCGAGAAATTTTTACTCAAAAGATAAACTGCGTCAGGCTGAGCGTCGATGCCCGTGACGTAGTATTCGCCAAGGCTCCTGCCCTCTTCTAGCTTTAAATTTGAGCCGATTTGCGGAATAAATTCCTCCAAAATCATCTTATCGTCGCCGTCAAACACCGCCACGCTCCAATAATCCCTCACGTCGTTAGGCACGGACGCAACGATAAATTTATTCGCAGCCGCGTCGTAATCCCAGCCGAGGATATATTGCTGCTTCGCTCGAAGCGTGGAGAAGCGCCCTTTGTTACCGAGATCGTTTAGCTTCCATTTATCCCAGCCCTCTGTCAAATGCCTCCACTGGCTATTTTGTTCCTCTGCACTAAGCCCGTCCGTAGGCTCATAAAATACGAAGGTTTTATTAAAGCTTATCATGCCGAGCTCATTTTTATACCACGCAGCACCCACGGTCGCCTCCATCTCCATTATAAAATGGCGATCGTGCTTGCCGTATCTAAGCGGCTTTAAATTTTCGTTCGCAACGTAAAATTCGTTATTTTTAGAAACCAGCGCGAACTGCTTTTTATCTGCGTCGTAGTCCGCTCCCGTAATCGGCGCGTCGTTTTGTAAGCTTAAACTCACTTCAGCACTCGGTGCGCCGAGCTCCTTCACGCCCTCGAGCGCGCCCGCTTTGCCATCGAGATTAAACTCAAACCCAAACGCCAGAGCCGCTAGCGCAGTAAAAATCATCAGCTTTTTCATCTTTTTACTCCTTAGTTTGGCAGATCCGGAAGCTCCGGATTCCAATCAAATCTAAAATCAAGTGCGCTTTGCCAGTGATCTTTCTCCCAAAACCATTTTGCAGGATCAAGACTTAGTCTAGCCGGCGTACTAGAGCCCAGATACGGCGGCGGGCCTGAGACGATGAAAGCCTGCGCGCAGTTTGCGGCGATGATGACGATGAAGATTAAATTTGCAATCTTGCCCAGAGGCAGATAGCGCAAAAACTCGCCGTATTCGCCGCTCGCGCTCTTTTTCATTATCTCGCCTAAATTTTTGCTACATAAAAATATGACCGCCAAAAATGCGATCACGCAAAAATCTACGACGATGACCCAAAGCTGCGTGTGTGCACCCAAAATTTCAAGTCCGAAGCCCTGCTTTATGTCGAGGTAGCCGCCGAATGTCCCGTCAAGGCTATAATGGATAAAGCCATTGAACATCCCCCAGCAAGCCATTAGTAAAAGCGCCGCGACGTAACCGGGTCTTAGGCCGTATCTAAGGATAAAAAGCGCAATGAGGCTAATGGCTATCATCGTGATCCTCTCCGACCAACACATCACGCACGGGCTATCTCCCATGCCAAAACCCAGTATCAAACAGGCTATACCGACCGGGAGCGCCACGAGGGCGATGATGGCTAGCGACATTAGGTTAAAAAATCCTCGCTCAGCGGCGGGAATTTGATTTTGTTCTAAATTTTGCATATCGCCCTCCTAAAAGTTGCCTACCGGCACGACGACCCATAAATTTACGTAAAACTCGAGCGCGATCAGTATCACGCAGCCTACCGCCGCGCAGCCCGTAGCTAAATTTTTCCTCTGCGGCTTAAAATATAATATAAGCCCGCTGATCAAAAATAGCGTCAAAATAAGAAATTCCATTTCAAACCGTCCTTTCTTAATAAATTTGATATATTAAGCATGCTATATCTGAAATAAATTCTATAATTTTATTTATTAAATTAAAATTAAAATATATATTTTTTTGCTCATTTTTTTATTTTTTTTCTATATTATCCATATAGAAACATATATTTGAATACTTTTTTAGTTTTTATAAGTTATTTATAAGAAATTGGATATTATTTATCATATTTGATTTATTCCTAATACTTCTAAATTCTTAAATATAAATTTTAAACTAGCTTAAACAAAGTTAGGGTAAAATTTAAACAAGCAAAAAATAAAGGGGTAAAGATGGAAAATATATTTCTAGAATCTTATGACGTCTTTAAAGTATGCAAAAACTCTGTCAAACAAAAAATTTATGAAGAATTTTTAGAAAACAATAGAAGATACTCCATAACGCGCTGTTACTATGTCATAGTTGTAGATAATACCTTTTTGACCTATTCGCATTTGATGATTTATGAGGAGTTGCTTTATCTTCTGTATTCGCAGAATAAGCTAAAAAACGGCGATTTTTCGCTGACGCTCAAAAAATCAGAGCTCGCGAAAAAATTTAAAACCGACATCACTAAGAGCGCAACCGAGACAATAAAACGCTTTTATGAGATGCAGCAAGTAAAAATAACTATTTTCGTAAAAGACAAAGTCGAAAAACAGATGAATATCATAGAGCATATCAACGCGCCGCAAAGCGAGAAATACGGCGACATCCCCGACGAGATCAATATCTCGCTAAATTCAGAGTTCGTGCGGCTCTACCGCTGTGCGTATCTGGATAAGATCGAGTATTTAAATAGCTTCGATATCGAGCAGGGTAGCTTCATCCGCTACTTTATGCAGCACGAGCTGGACGGCGGCGTAAAAAGCTCTGCGATCGTCGATAAAATGGGCGTTACGACCTATCTACCCTTCACTTATAAAAAGCGCTTCGAACAAGAGATCGCGAGAGTGAGCTTTTACTATAAAAACGAGAAATTTTGCATAAAAGACGGCTTCGTCGTCATCGAAAACCACGAAAACAAGGCAGTAGATAATCAAAACGCGTCAATTGAGCTTTTTGGCGTGATATACGAGCAAATAACGCAAAACTGCACCAAAGCCGTTACGCTAAATGAGCAAAATTTAGAGAAGTATTACGCGCGCTTCGGCAGGTTTGAGACGAGCCAGACGGTATTTAAAATTCTAAGCAATATGGAGCTCATGCTAAATCAATCGATGCAGAAAGAAAACGCGAAAATCGCCTGCTTTTCGCACTTTTTCGAAAGTATCGTTTGCAAAAACGGCGAGGAATTTGAAATTTTGATCGAGCTAAATCAAAAGGGCTTTGAGTATATCGTCTCGCGCAGCGCGAATTTGGACTTTTGGAATGTCGAATCCGCAGACTACGGACTCACGCCGTACCCCGTAAATAGCTGTGCGACAAACGGCAGGCTGGGGTAAATTTAAGTCGGTAAATTTCAAAATCTATCCATAAAATATGGGAGTACGCCCGCCATAGCAGGGACAAAATATGGGCAAATTTTAAAAATTACTTCTGCGTCCTTAGCTCAGCAATGAGCTCGTCAAGCTCTCCGCTATTTTGCGCGCTCAAAAGCCGCTCGTTTATGAGCCGCATTTGAGCCGAAAATTCGCTACCAAGCATATCCGCGACGAAATTTTCACTCTCGCTCTCATCCGTCACCGGATACATATCGCGCCAGATGTCGGTTATCCACCAGCCGCACTTCGAGACGCAGGCAAAGTCCTTCAAAACGCCAATCTTTAGCTTCATCATCACTTCGTCGGTTTGCTTGATCTCGCTTGCGACGAAGTCCTTGTGGATGCCGTCTAGGCAAGTGAAAATGCGGTGCCCTAGACTTTGGACACTGTTTTCGGAGCATATCCTAAACTGAAAGATGCTATCTTTAAAATTTAGATCGGATAAGCAAATTGGATGCTTTTGAGTAAAATTTGGAAATGAATCGAGGCTCCTGTCGTCGATGCTAAGCATCCAGCTCGAGTTTGGATTTTTGCGGGCGAACTCGCCGAAACTAAGACTGATAAATTCTTTATAGCTTAGCTCTTCGGCGGTGAAAAAGTCGTAGTTAGCACAGTTTGTAGCTTTAAAATCTTTAAATTTCATATCTTTCTCCAGTAAAAAATACCGTTTCAAATTCTATTGAGACGGTATTGTATCATCTTGCGGGGCTTATTCTATTAATCTAAAATAATTTAATCGGGAATTTTATATCTTTGATCCTATGCTTACAAACTTGTGGCCTTATGGCAAGTAGCTTCATCTATTTATTCGGCCGAGAATGTAACGTCTATTTTTCCTACATAACAATTTCTTTGCAAAATAGTCAAATAATCTTGCAGCATAAAAACATAAACAGTTCACCAAAAATAGATTTTGCGGATTAGTCCTGTATCTTAAGCAAAAAGCTAATGAGCGACTTTTGATTTGAGATATGGATGCTCCGATTGGTATAAAAATCAGCCGTTTAATTTTATAAAAATTATGCTGATTTTTATAATAGCCGCTAGGCTATTTGCTTGTCTGGCTAAGACCTTACAGCACTATCGTGAAACGATGGTGCTAAGTAAGTTTTAGCACCATAGGAGCTAAAACTTATTTTTTAGTAGATTGCTTTATGCTAGGCGTAGCATTGAATTATGCTATGGAAGTAAAAACTTATTTTGCCTTCATCAAACTAAAATGATGCTTTAAATTTAGTTCTTGCGTAACTACAATAGTAAACAAAAATATTTTATGCAATAGCCACAAACATTCATAAAGTATTTTTTCTTTTAACTTTTACTATAGAGTTTATAGGCGAAAATTTGACGAAGCTTTTTGGGATTGATTTTATAAGCTTAAACGTCGAAGATAAAAGAAGGCTGCTGGCTAGGTGGAGGGTTTAAATTTGAGGGCGATACGGCTTAGATCGTTTGTCGTAAATTTTACCGAATTTTTTCTATAATCTCGTCATGAAAAACAAAAGCGTATTTGATAAAACCTTAACGGTATCTAGAGATAATGATTCAAAAACCGATTTTACCGAAAACGGAATTTCAACCTTAAACCGAAGCGAGAATTTACCCCCAAGCACCTACGCCGTCATCGATCTAAAATCCTTCTACGCCTCGGTCGAGTGCGTGGAGCGAGGGCTTGATC